>NZ_CM001441.1:0-600000 GCF_000244895.1 Desulfosporosinus youngiae DSM 17734 | reverse complement strand
GAGGGTTTCTTTGGTATATTCGTCGACGCCCTTTTTAATGCCATAGGCATTGTTCTTGACGGAGCGCGCGGCCTTTTCAAGCTTTTCCTCCCGCTTGCGCCTCGCCCTGTCAGCTTCGGCCTTGCGCCAATACAGAAGCACGTTCCTCGTCCGGCGTTCTTTTTTTCCGTCCTTGTCTTTTCCCTCATAGTCTTCCGTGAACAGCTTATATCGGTAGGTACCGCTCTCGTTCGACGTCCACCCGTTTTTATCAAACAGTTTTTCATTGTAGCGCTGTCCCTTTTTCCCTTTTAGTATCTGTGAGAAAACGAAACCGTCGCCCTGGTTTAGGATCACGTCAATATTCTTCGACGAATTGAGCCCTTTGTCGGCGACCACAACCAGCCTGCCAAGCCCGTAGGATTCCTTGACGTCCTTCATGGTCGGCTGAAGCGTGAGGGAATCGCTTGTGTTGCCAGGGAAAATCGACATGCTGACCGGAAGTCCGTTCGAATCCATGAAAAGACCCATCGCGACAATCGGGTCGGTGCGGTGCTCTTTCGATACACCCCTTTTCCGCAGGTCGTCCTCGCCATCGGGACAGTCTATTTCGAAGAAATAGTTGGTCACGTCATAGAATGCGTAGGAAAGGTCACGACCAATGGTTTCCTTGACACGCTTATTCAAATGTCGCTGCAACTCTACCCCGAACTCTTCGAAATAGTCAAGCGATCGGTAGACATCCGGCAGCGTGAAGTCCGTACGCATTCCATAGAAACCGTTCTTCATCTGGCAGGAGGCGCGCTTGGAATCCGGGCGGAGAATTCTTAACAACACCAGAAATTTAAAAATGTCGCTGGGCGAATACTCCCCTCGGAACTTGTGGGATGCCTCATAGCCCTTGATAAATGACTTGATTTCAAGCAGATCATAGACGGCCTCCAGAAATTTATATCCGTAGTTCTGCCGTCGGTTTTCCTCGCAGTACATCCTTGCAGTTCCAGGTGCCTCTATTCGAAGCGGAACGTTTTCTGCTCTGTAATTGGCGTTAAATTCCTTGACTTTGGCCATGAAAACTTCGGGGTCACTTTGGTCTTCAAGGTAACCGAAGTCTCGGATCGTTCGTTGTTTGGTTGGCATTCCTGGGCCGGGACGATACCCCTCGACCACTCGCACCTGTGTCCGAGGTGTTCCATCCGCCGTCGTTCTTTTGTCTATTTTGACCATGTTACAATCACCCTACACATATAGTAGCACATCGTTAGCATAACATCAATTATGTCTGCAAAAAAACGCGGAAATCTGCGTCAATGGGGAACTTTTTTAGTTGTTCCTTACTAATTTACTATGTTAACTGTAAAAGTCGGGTTATAACACATGTCATTATCTCAGTACGAGGTTGAAAAATCCAGTTATAGGCAGCCTGTATATTATTGCATATCGGGGAAAATTGCTAATGGGTTTTGTGAAACATATTAACTGAATTCTTTAATTATATTGCCAATTCAAGTGTAATTGTTCACCAAACGTGAACTAAATCTTGTGAAATGTATTTTTTTTATGTAATATATTGAATTATTTTAAAATATGCATTAATATGAATCCAACGCCACCCGTTGTTCGGTTTATTAGCTGACTATAACAGTAATCTTAGTTGTGAAAACTTTAATGGGGCAATCAATAATGAAACAACATGGTTACTGAAACAATGAAAATAATGAAACAATGCCCAGCTTAAACAGACAGTAAGTATTCTTAACAAGTTACAATCTGTCTTTGTTTAAATCTTTCCAAGGAAATCTGAGGACGTAAAGGGGGGGATGCCCGGAAGTTATAAATGGTTTAGCTCATGGTCTTATTATTTTTTTAAAGCCCTAATCTTGGAAGGAGGCCTATTAATTTGACGTACTTGCAAAATTATAATCCAACAGGCAACTTTTGGTTTTCCGTCTTCCTTGCATCGGTACCTATTTTAACCCTGCTTTATTTCTTAGCACTTCACCCTCATAAAGCCAAAAATGGCGAGAAAATCTTAGGTATTTATGCTCCGTATGCTGCAGCTATTGCAGTCGCCGTGACCTTTGTAATTTGTATCTTTGTTATGGGGATGCCCGCATCTTCGGCTGCGGCAGCCTTTGGATATGGTGTCATAAGCGGTTTATTCCCAATCGGCTGGATTGTCTTCGGTGCAATTTTCCTTTACACGATGACAGTTGTTACCGGTAGGTTCGAAATTGTTAAAGACTCGATCGCCGGAATCACCGCGGATCGACGCTTGCAAGCCCTGCTCGTTTCCTTCAGCTTTGGAGCCTTTATCGAAGGGGCATCAGGTTTTGGTACTCCTGTCGCCGTGGCCGGTGCAATCATGGTCGGTCTGGGTTTCCGTCCCTTAACCGCTGCTGTCGTTTGCTTGATCGCTAATACAGCACCTGTTGCCTGGGGAGCAATCGGAACTCCGGTTCTGACCCTTGCCAAAGTCACTGGTATTCCAGATGGCATGATCACTATGATGGCTGGCAGACAATTGCCATTCTTCTCGATCCTCATCCCCTTTTGGTTGGTCGCTACTATGACCGTAATGGAAAAAGGGAAATTGAAGGAAATCTTTGAAGTATGGCCGGCAATCCTTGTTACAGGTGCCTCCTTCGCTGTTACCCAGTTCTTAATGGCTGAAGCTCAAATGACGATGCTCGTCGATATCGGATCAGGTATCATGAGTATTGTTATCACCGCAATCTTCTTGAAACTATGGAAACCTAAAAATATCATTACGAACGAAATGGTTTATGCTAAATTAGAAGGAAGAGATCCCGGGAAACCAAAAGCTATTCCCAAACATCCTCTTCCGGTTCTCTTACAAGCATGGATGCCTTGGGTCTTCTTGGCAATCTTTGTTGGACTATGGGGAGTTCCAAGCATCAAGGCCTGGTTGAATTCTCTCTTTAATCCGAGTTTCCAAGTTCCCTTCCTCCATGGTTTAGTTTTCAAAACAGCACCTGTAACGGCTGAAGCTGTTGCAAAAACAGGAGAAGCAGCTATATTCAGCTTCAATCTTCTTACTATGGCAGGAACCGGGATCCTTATTGCTGCGTTCATCACCGGTATTCTGTTCCTCAGAGTTACTGCTGCCCAGTGGAAAGAAATTCTCGTTACTACAATCGTTCGTCTGAAAATTCCTCTTTCCGTTATCTCTTTAGTTATCGGTTTAAGCTACATGACAAAATATGCTGGAACTGACGTTGTCATGGCATTAGCCTTCGCTAAAACCGGTGCACTCTATCCCTTCTTTGCAGTTATGATTGGATGGTTGGGTGTATTCCTGACAGGTAGTGACACCGCTTCAAACTCACTGTTTGGTAACCTTCAGTTAGTAACCGCTCAACAGCTGAATCTAGACCCGCTCTTAATGGTTACTGCCAACAGTACCGGTGGGGTTATGGGTAAAATGATTGACGCTCAGAGTATTACAGTTGCGACAGCCGCGTGTTATGCAGATGCCGACGAAGGGGTCAGAAATATCGGAGTTATCTTCCGTAAGGTCTTCTGGCACAGCGTTGTGCTGGCCATGCTGATGGGTATCCTCGTCTGGCTGCAAGCTTATGTCTTCCCCTGGATGATTCCTACTATGAAATAATCCTTTTCTTAGCTGACCTAATGATTAAATTAGGTCAGCTATTTCTTTAGATAGTTTTTTACTATAAAGCGAAAGAGAAAACAGTCTAAAAAAGAGGCATGCCCTTCTTTAGACTGTTTTCTTTGTACCTATATTAAGCGAACTAAAAATAGTATCTAACTCAAGGTTATAAACTGTCAATTTTACATCTAAATACTCTTTTAGCCTAAAGCTCTAATGTCAAGATCTTATATTATACAGCGGAAGCGTTCGGCGTAAGATCCCGCATAGATAGACTGACCCGCTCTCTCGCTTTATCAATTCCAATCACTCGTATTTTGACAATATCCCCCACAGCCACCGCTTCCATGGGATGTTTGATGAATTTATCGCTTAACTGAGAAATATGAACCAGACCATCATGTTTAACCCCGATATCTACAAAGGCTCCAAAATCCACAACATTACGCACAGTACCTTCCAGGATCATTCCTTCGCTAAGATCCTCCAAATGAGTGACATCTCTGCGGAGTAATGGCCGCGGCAAATCTTCCCGGGGATCCCGGCCTGGTCTTTGCAAAGCATCTAAGATATCGCGGACTGTCGGAACGCCTGCGCCAAACTCGTCCGCAAGCTCTTTAGGATCCAGCACGACCAGTTTATTGCGGATTTCGGTGATGCGGTCCCGCAAATCCCCGGTGGTATGCCCAATCCCTTTCAAGATGTTTTCAGCAAGCTGATAAGATTCCGGGTGAACGGGCGTATTTTCCAGGGGATTAGCCCCATCAGGCAAACGGATAAACCCGGCACACTGTACATAGGTTTGGGCACCGAGACGGGGTATTTTCTTAAGCTGGTCACGATTACTAAATTTCCCATGTTCATCCCGCCAAGCAACGATATTCTTAGCTACCGCCGGCTTCAAACCTGCCACGTATTGAAGCAGAGAGGCAGAAGCGGTATTTAGATCAACTCCTACCACATTAACACAAGACTCTACTACTCCATGCAGGGATTCTTCCAACCGTTTAGGCTGCACATCATGCTGATATTGTCCTACCCCAACCGCTTTTGGTTCAATCTTTACCAGTTCTGCCAAGGGATCTTGCAGCCTTCTGGCGATAGATACTGCGCTCCGCAAGGAAAGATCAAAATCCGGGAATTCCTCGCCTGCTAACTTCGAAGCCGAATACACGGAAGCCCCTGCCTCACTTACCAGGGTAAATTCGACGGGAATTCCATCTTCCTGAATCAGTTCCGCTACGACCTCCTCTGTTTCCCTGGAGGCCGTACCATTGCCAATCGCAATAATATTGACATCATACTCCCGGATCGCTTTCCGTAAAATTGCTTTAGCTTCTTCTCGTTTGCCCTTTCCGGTATGCGGATAGATTACACCTACTTGATGCAGCTTTCCTGTCTCATCTACAATCGCCCACTTACATCCTGTTCGGAATCCCGGATCAAGCCCCAGAACCATTTTCCCACGAACTGGAGGCTGTAATAAAAGTTGACGAAGATTAGCTGCAAAGACTTTAATGGCTTGTTCTTCCGCTTGAGCTGAAAGTTCTGCCCGTACTTCCCGTTCTATGGAAGGCTCAATCAATCGCTTATACCCATCATGTGCTGCTTTTTGTACCAGCGGAGCACACGGTCCCGCTTTGACATAGCGCATTTCAATGATTCTCTGCAAATTTTCCAGCGGTACATCAATCTTTACAGATAAAAATTCTTCCTTCTCCCCGCGATTCAGGGCCAGTACCCTGTGAGGCGGGATCTTTCGTACAGGTTCACGGTAATCATAGTACATCTCAAAGGGGGATCGTTCTGTGGCCTTCTTAGCTGCGGCGACCGCTACAACATCTGCAGTTCTTATGGTTTGTTCCCTAATCCGTTTACGGAGGGCTGCATCATCCGCTATGGTTTCCGCTATAATATCCATCGCCCCAGCTAACGCTTCCTCTGTTGAATTCACCTCAAACTCTGCATTTAAGTACTTTTCTGCCTCTGCTTGAGGGTCTCCTCTGGTATATTGAACCAATAACCAGTCCGCTAAAGGTTCAAGCCCCTTCTCCTTGGCAATCGTTGCCCGCGTACGACGTTTTTGCTTATAAGGCCTGTAGAGATCTTCGACGTCTTGAAGCACCGCAGCTGCCGCGATTTGAGATGACAGTTCTTCCGTAAGCTTTCCTTGTTCGTCTATTAGGCGCAGGACCTCGGTTTTCCGCTGTTCTAAACGCCGCAGGTAATCCAAACGTTCTACAATATCACGTAATACATTTTCATCGAGTTCCCCGGTTACTTCTTTACGATAGCGGGCAATAAAAGGAATCGTGTTTCCCCCATCCAGCAAATTAACAGCCTCTTTAACCTGGTTTAACTTAAGACCAAGTTCCCTGGCAATAACCTCATTGAAATCCAATGATTAATCCTCCCTAAAACCGATTGTATAACTTGATAAACGTATACATCTAATTATAACATTCTTCGCTAAGCGAAGGAAACTCCGCCAACTTCAGACGTGAGGCTTCTAAATTAAATGAAAAGCTATGAGAAGGTCTTAGGTACCTTTCCATAGCTTTCCTGATCAGCAAATTAACGTTGAATACTTACCCCGCTATAGTTTAAACATCGTCACACTGCCTTGGAAATCTGCTGCCATTTGGGCAAGGGAGGCTGCCGACCTGCGAATTTCCTCCATAGAAGCACTCTGTTCTTCTGTCCCGGCAACCACATTTTCAAGACTGCCGGCAATATCCTTCGGAATGCAAGCTACCTCCATGATTGAGGAAACGATTGTCTCAGTACTTGCTCCAACCTTCCCGACTACCTCAGCAACAGCTTGTGCCTGCTTTGAAAAGTCGTTAACACCCTGCAAGATATCCCGGAACGCTTCACCTGCCGAATTAACCATGGTAATCCCGTCTTGGACCGCAACAGTTCCATCGTTCATAGTCTTAACCGCTTTCGTGGTTTCTTTTTGAATCTCACCAACTAACCCACTGATTTTTCCAGCTGCATCACTGGACTGTTCGGCAAGTTTACGAACTTCATCTGCAACAACTGCAAACCCTCTTCCCTGCTCTCCCGCCCTTGCAGCTTCGATCGCTGCATTTAGAGCAAGGAGATTGGTTTGAGCTGCAATGTTGGTTATTAATGCCACTATTTCACCAATTTCCCCTGATTTTACCCCTAGGCTATTTACAACATCTGCCGCCTCTGTGACCTTACTGCTAATCGCTTGCATCTCGTCAACAGCTTTTCTGACAACACTATTCCCTATAGCGGCTTTTTCTGATGTGGAAAGCGAGCCAGCCGTAACCAAATGAATATCTTGAGTTATCGAATTCATATGCTCAGAAACTAATTGGGCGGATTGTGCCGTAGCATCAACCCCCGTGAGTTTTTGACTAACCCCTTCAGATACTTCCTGAATGGAGTAAACAATTTGTTCCGTTGTTCTGCTGCCTTCGTCTGCACTGGCCGTCAATTCTTCTGCTGAGGCCGCTAATTGCTGAGAACTGTTAACGATCCCTTCAATAATGCCCTTAAAATTCTTGATCATCAGGTTAAGATTGTCTGTCATTTGTCCGAACTCATCTTTTGAACGAACCACAATAGTTTGGCTCAGATCTCCTTGAACAATAGCTGCTGCAAATTGGTTGACCTGTTTTATATTTTTAACAATATATCGGCTATACAAGATGAGTACTGTGCCGGTTATGGCAACGGCCAGCACAATCAGGATTAACATCCGATTTAATAAATCCTTTAAAGGAGCCAGCAAATCAGTCTCCTCAACATCAATGGCTAAAATCCAGCCAAACTGAGGAACTTCCGCATAGTAAACTTGCCTTGCAGCACTCTTGTCATTGTAGGGAAACGTACCGGTTTTTTCAGTCAGCATCTTTTCTGCCGCTTCCTTTAAACTGGAATTTTCTTCTTCGGTAATCTTGATATTCATGATCTTGTCCGGGTTTGGATTCGCCAGGTACTTCCCTTCCTTATTCAAAAGATATATATCTGCTTTAATATCTAATTGGATATTACTAATTAAGGTTTGCAGAGTTATGAAATCAATTCCACCTGTAATTGTACCCTTGAAATTTCCGCTCTTATCATAAAACGGGACGTTATCCGTTAATATGGTAGCGTTCGTGCCCTCATCATAATAGGGATCCGTCCATATTGATTTTTCTGAGATGCCTTTGCTTATTGTATACCAGCCTTGGCTGGGATAATCATATTTAGGGTCAGCAAATTCATTGGTAAATACTACGTTGCCTTCTTTATCCTTGTAGACATAGGGGCCAAAGTATTGGGTGTCACTGTTATAGGCATATGGCTCATACCACACACCTGCTCCGAATGTAACACTATTAGCTGTAATGATTTCTGTTAGTAAACCCGCATACTCCTCAGCATTTACGCCATTTCCGACAGATTCTACAGTACGTGCTAAGCCTTGAAGCAACGTATCATGGGCCGTTAATTGTTTCTCAATATCTTTGATCGTCCCATTCAGTTGAGCGGTCATTTTATTTTGGATCTCGCTTTTTAGTACAGTTTCCGAATATTTGTAGCTAACCAGGGACATTGCCGCCAGGGTTAATAATACTAAGGGTAATATAGTTGCCATTGTCTTACCACTGATACTAGAACCATTAAATAATCTCTTAAACATAATTTCAGCTCCATTCATATGTCAACGATCAGTTACGTGCTGATACGGCTTAGCAGCCTATAGGTCAAACTTGATTTCAGTTAAACTATCCCCCCTATTCGTCTAAAAACAAAAAAGCCTAACTACCGAACTTTCAGCAGATAGACATTTTGAATGTACACTTCCGCAGCCCGGCTATCCTGATTGTAGTAGTACTATCCTTAGACCCGTGGCTTTGCGTCCTTACCATGTGACATGTTTGCAAATAAATAAGTTCAGAAAAATCAGTGTTACCGTTTATTCGACAAAAAATTCTATTTTCCTCCTGCCTTAGGTTTTCTTATTTTTATACCCCCTATAATTAAAACCTGATCCCTCTCCAAAAAGAAAACCTACGAAACACAAATAAGTGTTCCGTAGGTCTCACTAAATCATTGCCCGGCGTTTTCATTGGTTCATTTCTTCATTAAATGAGTTGTGACATCTCTCTTTATAAGAACTGCTGAATTCGCTGCACCGCTTCCCGCAGCACGCTTTCATTCTGAACCATAGCTATCCTGACGAATCCCTCTCCATACTCTCCAAAGGCCATCCCCGGCACTACGATGACACCTGCCTCACGAGCCAAGTCCATCGCAAAGGATACTGAGTCCTGCTCATTCGGAACAGGCGCCCAAATAAACATGGAACCCTGGGGAATCGGCATTTTCCAACCGGCTTTAGCACACCCCTCGATCAAGATGTCCCGTCGCCTCTGATAAGCGCTCTTATTCTCTTCAATTGAATCTTGTGCATTGCGAAGTGCGTAAGCTCCGGCGGCTAAGACTGGAGCGAAGACACCATAATCGATATTTGATTTAAGTTGAGAAAGAGTTCCAATGACATCAGCGTTCCCGACGACAAAGCCTAATCTCGCTCCGGCTAAATTGTAGGTCTTGGATACGGAATGGAATTCAATTCCGACCTCTTTTGCCCCTCGTGCCTGCAAGAAACTCACAGGTCTGAAGCCCTCAAAGGCCAGTTCGGAATAAGCAGCATCATGACAGATAAGAAGATCATATTCTTTAGCGAACTCGACAACCTCGTCAAAAAAGGAGAGGCTGGCAACTGCTGCAGTGGGGTTGTTGGGATAATTTAAAAACATAAGCTTTGCCTTGCGGGCGATATCAGGCTCAATTTGTTTCAGGTCAGGCAGAAACTCATTCTCTTTCAACAAAGGCATCGCAATTTTTTCTCCGCCGGCAAGCATTAAACCAGCCGAATAGATGGGGTATCCCGGGTCGGGAATTAAAGCCAGATCACCAGAATCAATGTAGGCCAGAAAAATATGAGCCAGCCCATCCTGGGAACCCATTAATGGCAGAACCTCAGTTTCCGGATTTAAAGTGACTCCAAACCGTTCCTGGTACCATTTTGCACAAACCCTGCGAAATTCTTCTGTTCCCCGGGTTAGGGTATAACCATATTGGTTATCATCCAGAACTCCTTGACTAAGAACCTTACGAATTTCAAGATCCGGAGCACGGTCAGGACTTCCAATACTAAGATTAATAAGGCTCTTTCCCGCCCTTTCCAATTCCCTCTTCAAATTATCCATTTCTGTAAAAACGGACGCTCCTAACCCTTCCAAACGTATCGATGGTATTTGCATTGTTTACACTCCAATTCTGTCCTGTGGGTGTCAAGGGGCTGTCAAAGGGATTGTCCATTGATATCCCCTTTTGACACACCTTTAATTCTTATTTTACCACGCAAATTATGCAGTTATAAAGCAAAATTAATATTTTAACTCAACCCAATTGCAGAAAAACGGTCTATAAAGTAAAATGTGCTATAATTATAGAAATTGTTTAATAAGAGAATACTTAATTTAGGCAATGGAGTTAAGAAGGGGGACTCATAAATTTATGGCACTGATGAATGAGAATTATCTAAGGTTACCTGGGAGTTATCTGTTTTCAGAAATTGCCCGCAGGGTTAGTCAATTTAAAAATGAGAACCCCGCTGCGGATATTATTCGCTTAGGAATAGGGGATGTAACCCGTCCGCTTCCTCCTGCGGTTATTGAAGCAATGAAAACAGCCGTCGATGAAATGGGGAGAGCTGAAACCTTTAGAGGGTATGGCCCTGAGCAAGGGTATGACTTCCTAATCGAAAAAATCATTGAAAATGATTACAAACCCCGAGGAGTCGAACTTGATTTAGACGAAGTCTATATCAGCGACGGAGCGAAGAGTGATACAGCCAACTTTCAAGAAATCTTTGGTGTCAATAATATCATGGCAGTCACCGACCCCGTCTATCCGGTTTACGTGGATAGTAACGTGATGGCAGGACGTACCGGAAACTTCGATGCGGAGAAAGGTCAGTATGAGAGTATTGTTTATCTTCCGTGTACTGAAGAAAACGGAATGAAACCCAGCTTTCCTGCAACTCATGTAGATATGATCTATCTTTGTTTCCCGAACAATCCGACCGGAATGACCTTAACCAAAGCAGAGCTTAAGCAATGGGTGGACTACGCAAGGGAAAACAAATCGATTATCCTATACGATTCTGCTTATGAAGCATACATACGCGAAGAAGAAGTCCCTCGCACAATCTATGAGGTTGAAGGTGCTCGTGAGGTTGCTGTAGAGTTCCGCAGCTTTTCTAAGACAGCAGGCTTTACCGGAACGCGTTGCGCCTATACGGTTGTCCCAAAGGAAGTTATGGTCTATGATTCTGAGGGCAATGCTCATAACCTAAATAAGCTTTGGCTGAGAAGACAGACCACAAAGTTTAATGGTGTCTCTTATCCGGTGCAAGCTGCTGCAGCAGCGATTTACACTGAAGAAGGAAAAAAGCAGGTTAAAGAAACTATCGACTACTATATGGGAAATGCCCGTATCATCCGGGAAGGTCTGACGAAGGCAGGCTATGAAGTATTTGGTGGAATTAATGCCCCCTATATCTGGATGAAAACTCCCAATAATATGGGATCTTGGGAGTTTTTCGATAAACTCATGAAAGAAGCCAATGTTGTTGGTACCCCAGGAGCAGGCTTTGGTGCTAATGGCGAAGGGTACTTCCGCTTAACAGCCTTTGGAACCCGGGAGAATACGGAAAAAGCCATCGAGCGAATTAAAACAAAAATGGGTAGTTAACTATGTAAAACCTGTCGTTAGGGTCTGCCTAACGACAGGTTTTTATCTTTGGTAATAAATTTACTTTCATACCTTATTTTTTTATTACCTCCGGTTCAGAATACTCTTCCCCTAAGGTGTCAACGGTTACACTTTTCATGACCTGATCTTGATTGGGTTTATCCTCATCATCTCTCGGACTATTTACAATTTTGTCTACAGTCTCCATACCACTGATAACTTTACCAAAGGCAGCATAATCTTTATCCAAGTTTGGGACATTACTTACCATGATGAAAAATTGGGAGCCGGCAGAATTAAGATCATATGGAGTTCTGCCCATGGAGATCACACCACGTTCATGCTTTAAATTATTTACAAAGCCATTGTTCGTAAACTCTCCTTTAATGCTATAACCGGGACCACCAGTGCCATTTCCGTTGGGATCCCCGCCTTGAATCATAAATCCCGGAATCACTCTGTGAAAGATCAACCCGTTATAGAACCCCTTTTTAGCCAAGGCCACAAAGCTTTTTACTGTATTGGGAGCTATATTAGGGTAAAGCTCCACTTTAATCTGTTCCCCACTGGCCATGGTAATTGTGACAATCGGATTATTTTTGACGGTGGATGTCAGGTTGTTTTTTGGTTGTGTATTGTCCGCAGCCGGTTGTGGGCTGGCCGAATTAGGGGCCTGGGATCCGCAGCCTATGCTTGCCAGGATCACGGCTAACGTCAAGAATAAGAGACCTAGTTTAAATCTCTTCATGATTTACTCCTTCCATAATCCTTTAACTGCAATAGTCAATACATTTGACCGAGTAACGATTATTCTTATAATCTACTGATAATTAGCCCAATAATAAACTACATATACCCAACTCATTAAACCATGGATAATAGCCCAGGGAATTGACTTCCATGCAGTATATGAAATAATCATAGCTAAACAAGAACCAAACGATATTCCCTTTTTGATTGATGATTTAATAGCATCATTATTATTTTTGCCTTTTTGTTCGGTACCATAAACTTCTTCATTCAAGTTGCTTTCACCTCCTCTTTCAATCAATCTCCCCCATTCTATAATTATCTCACGCGATATTCGTTAAAGTCCATCAAAATTCCGCCCCGAGTGGGGCGGAACAACATCACACCCCTAATCCAAGTTCTTCTTAAACTTCTTAGCTGCGATTCCGACCAAGACAATAGCAAAAGCACAGAGGATGAGGGTATCCTGCCAAAGATACTCCATCCCTACCCCTTTAAGAAAGATTCCCCGTACAATTTCCAGAAAATATGTCAAGGGAAATAGCCCACCGAGAATTTTTAAGAACGTCGGCATGGTTTCCCGGGGAAAGATAAAGCCTGACAATAGGATTGAAGGCAATATCAAAATGAACGTCATTTGCATTGCTTGGAGCTGTGTCTTTGCGACGCTGGAAATTAAAAGTCCAATGGCTAGAATCGTAAACAAAAAGATGGTGGATAAGAGCACCAAAAGGGGAATACTTCCTGCCGGCATGACTCCAAACCAAAAAATCCCGGTAGCTAGAATTAAGGACAGGGAGACAAAACCAATAAATACAAAGGGCAGAAGCTTTCCCAACAGCAACTCAAGAGAGCGGATCGGGGTTACGACGACTTGTTCCATGGTGCCGCGTTCTTTTTCGCGCACAATCGAGAAGGAGGTTAACATGGCTATCACGTTCTGTAAGATCAGACCGATTAAGGCCGGAATGTTAAAGACCATCGACTTCATGTCCGGGTTGTACCAAACTCTGGTCTCAATATTCAGAGGCATGTTTGTACCCGCCGATGCGCCTTTAGCTGCTAAGCGAACCCCTTGAATTTCTAAGGATTTATTAAGACCAAGCATCTGAACCGCGGACATAGCTGCCCGGGCAACCGTGGGATCGGATCCATCAACTAAAACCTGTATGTCAGCCTGCCCATTATCCCTCTGCAACTCCTTGCCAAACTCAGGCGGGATAATGACTGCTGCCCGGGCCTTACCGCTGTCCAGATAGCTTTCGATCTGATGATATCCTTGGACATAATCATCAGGATCTAAATATTGGGTATTACGTATTGAGGTAATAAACTCCCGGCTATCAGAAGTCTGAGATTGATCCCAAACCACAGTAGGCAGGTGGTCTACATCCGTATTGACGGCATAACCAAACAAAAGGAGCATACCGATCGGCATGACAATAGCCATAATTAAACTGGCACGGTCTCGTCTTATATGGAGGAATTCCTTTCTCAAGACGGCTAAAAAGCGCACCCAGGAAAACTTCCCCATCAGCCCCGCCCCCCTTTCTTCAGGGCAAGATTACGCGGATCATCCGGGGCTTCATGTTCAACATAATGGATGAAGAGATCATCTAAACTATCTTTAGCCTCTCTTTTTTTCATATCGTCCGGAGAACCAAAGGCGATTAAGCGCCCATAGAATACAAAACCCAAATAATCACAGGTTGCCGCTTCATCCATGTAATGAGTACTGACAAGAATCGTCATTCCTTCTTTAGCTAACTGATGGATCAACTCTAAAAAAACCCGTCGTGAAACCGGATCTACACCAGCTGTCGGTTCATCAAGAATGAGCAAGCGGGGGCTATGCAGCAAAGCACAGGCTAAAGCCACTCTTTGCTTCCAGCCGCCTGAAAGGGAAGAAACTAACTGAGTAGTTCGTTCAGCCAAGCCAATTCGTTCTATGACCCGAGCTTTCTGCTCTTGGGCCATTTTCCCATGCAAACTATAAACCCCTGCATAAAAGTCCAGATTCTCCTTGACCGTCAGGTCTTCATAAAGACTAAACTTTTGGGACATATAGCCAATACGCTGTTTGATTTCCTCCGGCTGAGTTGAAACATCGTAGCCAAGCACAGTGGCCTGTCCTTCCGTCGGCACCAGAACACCGCAGAGCATGCGGATCAGCGTTGTCTTGCCCGCGCCGTTCGGTCCCACGAAACCCATAATTGCCCCGGCAGGCAGTTGGAAGCTTACCCCGCGAACCGCTGTATACATGCCAAAGCGTTTAACTAAACCCTGGCAATCAATTGCTAAATTCATTTCAGCCCACTCCTTTACTCCAGGGTCACATCTGCTGGCATACCGGCTTTTAACTGATCTTTACCTTCTGTAATACTTATTTTAACAGCGTAAACCGTTTTAGTTCGTTCTTCCTTAGTTTGAACGTTCTTCGGAGTAAATTCCGCTTGAGTACTGATATATTGAATCTGTCCTTTAAATGACTTATCCGGGTATGCATCCGCCGCAATAGAAACTTCTCCCCCCATTTTCACCTGACCCAGCTTAGCACCCGGAATATAGATTTTGATCCATAAATCATCGGGATTCAGAATCGTTGCCAGGGTTGTACCGGGATTAACAACTTGACCTGACTCAACATTTTGATAGAGCACTTGGCCACTGGCAGGGCTCTTTATGGTATGTTTGCTCAAACCTAACTCTGCCGTTTTGACAGACTGAACGGCAATATCGACTGCCGCTTTCTGAGCCTGAATAGTCGGCTGAGTAAAGCCGGCCTGAGCCTGATCCAAACTGGCCTGTGCCGCATCTGCGCTCGCTTGAGCACCCTGATACTGGGCTTTTAATGTATCAAGTTTATTTTGCTGAGCATCTAAAGCTTGTTTACTAAGGGCACCACTCTCATAGAGTTTCTGATTAGCGGCTAAAGTTTCTTCCTCGAACTTAAGGGTTGGCTCCAGTGCCGATAGATTGGCCTTGGCCTGATTGACTAAGTGCTCGAGCCGTCGAAGTTCTTCCGCCCGCACTCCGCCTAAAAGGTCGTTAAGTTTGGCCTGAGCCTGGATTTGCTGGCTTTTAGCAATATCCAAGGAAATTTTAGCCTGGCTGTCGTCTAATTTTGCTATAATATCCCCCGTTTTTATCATCTGACCTTCTTGAATTAGCAACTCAACAACTCTGCCGCCCAGTTCCGGCTGGACGGGAAGCTCAGTTCCTTCGATGGTTCCGGAATATAGGTTTGTTTCTGCAGAGCGATTCAAATACCGATCTCCTAAGACCGTTAAGGCAATGAACATCAGGACAATGACAAGGACTCCGGCTTTTTTTCTCATGGTTTCTCCTCCCGCTCATAAACTTAGGCTATTGGTGCTCCTCTTACCTTACCATCAACCCATGCAGAAAAAGCTCTAGCATTTGATCAGCCGCCTCCTCAATGGTTTTTTCCGGAGACAGCTCCGGTATAACGTGGTTGAATATCCCATAAAACAAAGCCATCCCCATAAAACTGCGCATGACAAATAGAAATGGAACAGGTTTGAAAACTCCCTGTTCGACACCCTTTTCAAACCAAGGCTTCACGATCCTTATGCCCTGCCCTAAAATCCCATTAAACAAGGCCTCTCTGACTTCAGCATGAAACTGCGCTTCGGCAAACATAAAGCGGACAAGACCATCATTTTCGTTAATGATCTCCAGGCGGTTCCTAAAAAAACACCGGAAAAATTCTACGGGATCATTGTGCTCCTTATCGAGGGAAATGATTCCGTCAAGAATTTTCGGTTCCAAGATTGCGATCAGTAATTCCTTTTTGGTTGCAAAATGACGAAAAATCGTTCCTTCGGCGACACCCGCTGCCCGGGCAATTTCCGCCGTCGTTGAGCCATTATAGCCTTTTTGAATAAAAATGTTTAAGGCCGCTTCAAGAATATCCCGGCGCCGCTCTTCCGCTGTTTTCTTTTTACGGGTTTCCCGTTGTTCGCTTTCATTCAAGTTCATGGGCTCCTCCTAACAAAGCACCTTTTGGGCGTTGTAATCAAATGAGTGATTACTCACTTACAATTATTTTATCAAGACTTAGACGTTTGTCAATTAAATTTTAAATTAAATCATGTTTCCTACCCTCTTAAACTTTTTCCCCCATACGTACTTATTATGTGAGTTTGAAGTATCTTACATTACGATAGGGGACGTTTCAAGTCATAAAGGAGGTAACACAATTGAGGGAACAAAAATTCAGAGTATGGGACAGAATTCAGGAAAAAATGCTAAAACCTCAGGCCTTAAGTTTTGATATGCAAAGTTCAGCTCCTTTTGCGGTGAGTGTACCTGGCCGATCATGGGAACCCATCGGAAAATACATATTGATGCAATGGACCGGCTTTTCTGATTCAAATGGAATCGAAGTGTATGAAGGAGATTTAGTCAGAATCTCCTCAATCATTTACAAAGTCGTATGGAATAAAACGCTGGCAACCTTCGAGCTTCTTGAATTGGGAAGCTTTTCAAAATGCGAAATCAGTACTGTTGAATGCAGTGTTGTTATCGGTAATGAATTTCAAAAATCTAATCTTTCACAAGAGAAACTTCGATATACATTATTTTAAGGCCAATATTTGGAATTCAGCTTCCATTAAGACCCTGTTCCGTCATATAGTAGGTTTCTTATATCAAATAATGGCGCACGTTCAAGTATTGAACATGCGCCATTATCTTTTTCAAAAATTGTTCCGGCAAGTTCCATTTCGATTATTGTAGCTCATATGACTTACTTATGTTAAACTATTAACAAGCAAATATAGTTTAAGTTTAAACTCAATAATAAAGGATTGTGATTATTATGTTTCGCTCAAAGATGTTATTCCTTCTTATTTTAGTAACCTTTACTCTCATTGGCTGCACACCTTCCCAACCGTCCAATCAACCCCTGCCGGAAAAGCCTGAAACTATAAATGCTTCTTACGTTTCCCGGCCTATTAACGTCCCTTCAATTGTCGCTCAGGAAAAAAAGATGTTCGAAAACGAGTTTCAGAAGGATGGTATCGCCTTTAAGTGGCATGATATCCCGGTTCCCAGCAACCAACTTGAAGCATTAGCTGCAAAATCCCTGGATATTTCCAATAGTCTTAATTACGTTTCAGCTATCTTAGCTAAAGCCAATGGCAATGACATCAAAATCGTATCCTCCTATTCCCGCTTTCCTAAAGGAATAAGTCTGGTTGTTAAAACTGACGGATCAGTAAACACAGTCGCTGACCTCAAAGGAAAGAAGATCGCCTTGCAAAAAGGAACCATGCTGCATGAGATGTTAATCCGTGCTTTAGCGGAGGTTAATCTGACCACTCAAGACCTTGAACTGATTAATATGGACTCAACCGCCGCGACCGCCGCTATTTCTGCAGGACATGTTGATGCCACAATTCTGCCGGAACCTTTGCTTTCTAAAGCAGTTGCAACCGGCAAGATAAAACCTTTGCGTTCAGCGGACGGCTTAATACCCGGCTTATCCGTGATTGCTGTTCGCAGTGACTTTGCACAGACTCATCCCGAATTAGTAAAACGCTACTTAGACATACATAGGACTTCTATCGAGTGGAGCGAAGCAAACCTGGAGGAAGCCTTAACTATGACCGCACAAAAAAATCAAATGGACATAAACGGGGTTAAAGCCCTTTATCCCATATTTAACTTTGAAATGAGCCTTGATGAGGTTAAGAGTGATTTACTCAAATCCGCCTCCTTTTTGCAAAAAGAAGGCATGATCCGTCCTGATGTTGACATCAATAACGTCGTGGAAGAGTTAGTCGATCCCAGTTACCTGCCCACAACCTAATTTAGGGAGGATTTTATGAAGGCTTTCGCGAGCGAACGAAAGAAGCCGCTGACGTTAAAGGAGAAATCTTATCAACCAACTAAGCCATTGATGATCCTAAGATTATTGCAAGGATTAGCTCTCCCTGTTTTTATTCTTGTTCTATGGGAGGTCTTAAGTGGCTTGGGCTGGTTAAATGACTATCTTCTTCCTCCTCCCTCGCAGATTTGGGAACGTTTTTCGACGATTGCCGGTAACGGACAACTAACAAGACATATTGGAGCCAGTCTGTACCGCGTAGTTTTCGGGTTCGGCCTGGCTCTGTGTCTGGCTCTTCCTTTGGGTTTCTTACTCGGTTTATTACCGGGTATCCGTAATTATTTGTCTCCCAGCTTGAGCTTTCTGCAGCAAATTCCCGCCATTGCCTGGATTCCTATGTTCATTCTCTGGTTGGGTATTGACGAAGCATCCAAGATTGCTATCATTGTTTATTCTGCCTTTTTCCCCCTCTTTCTTAACACATTACATGGCATCGCCAGCACGGACCCTCAGCTGAAAGAAGTAGCCTACACTTATGGTCTTTCCCGCTGGGGTCTGATGAGCCGGGTCTATCTTCCATCGGCTGCTCCCTCTGTCTTTGTCGGTATGAGACTCGGTCTAAGCTTTAGTTGGCGCTCCTTAGTGGCGGCAGAATTACTCGGGGCTTCCAAGGGGATCGGCTACCTCATTCAGGAGGGCCGTGAAATGGCACAGCCTGATTTGATGCTTGTAGGGGTGTTCGTTATTGGCCTCGTCGGCCTTATCTTAGATTTTATTTTCAGCCGTCTGGAAAAGAAGTTATTACCCTGGCAAACAAAGGTTGATACTAAAGAGGTGCCAAAGTGGCAGATTTCTTAGAAATTAATAACATTACAAAATCCTTTAACCTCGGCAAGGGTCAGGTTCTCGCTCTCGATAATCTTCACTTTAAGGTTGCCTCAGGCGAGTTAATTTGCTTACTCGGTCCGAGCGGGTGCGGAAAGACAACCTTACTTAGGATTATCGCTGGTTTGGAAAAGCAGACATCCGGGCAAATCCTGTTTAAGGGCCGGCTCATTGAATCTACAGGTCGGGAAAGAGGGATGGTTTTTCAAGAACCCCGCCTTTTTCCGTGGTTGACAGTGGCAGAGAATATCGCCTTCGGAATAAAGGGACGAGTGGAAAAAAACCTTCTGCGCAAGATCGTCCACGACTTATTAAAAATGGTCGGGTTAAGCGATTTTGCCAAGGCCATGCCTAACCAACTATCCGGCGGCATGGCGCAAAGAGCCGCTATCGCCCGTGCTCTGGCAGCGGATCCCCAAATCTTGTTGCTGGACGAGCCGTTTGCTGCTCTTGACACCCAAACACGAACCAAATTACAATCCGATTTATTAAACTTATGGCAGTCTACGCACAAAACTTGCATCCATGTCACTCATGACATGGATGAGGCCTTAATTCTTGGTCAGAGAATCATTGTCATGCACCCTTCACCAGGAAGCATTCGAAAAATCATTCAAGTCCCGTTTTCATATCCCCGTTGCCCGGATCACCCTGATTTTATGGCATTGAAGAAAGATCTCCAAAACTTGTTTTAAAGGATTAGAAAAGAATAGGGACAGTAACTTATACGTTCGCCGGGCAGAACGAAGACCGCCTTTTTGTAATTGATGAACAAAAAGGCGGTCTTCAAACTATTTAGGAACAATGACTTATACCAATCGGCGTATAAGCGATGGATTTGGCTGATAAAACCCGTCCATACGTTAGATCCAAATCAGGATTAGATCTTCTTACGCGGCACATAGCTGGTATGCAGCAGCTTATGGGCTCTTTCTCCATAGGGTTCGCCCAGATAATCCTTATAAAGACCTATAATGGCCGGATTTTCGTGCGACTTCCGCAAAGGCTTAGCGCGGTCTTCGCGGTATAAGGCTCCCGCTCGATCTGCAAGAATATCCAGGTTTCCATGATGATAGGGCTGTCCGCCTCCACCGATACAACCTCCGGGGCAAGCCATAATCTCGATTACGTCATAATTGCTTTCCCCTGCTTGTATTTTCTCAAGAACCTTACGAGCATTACCTAAACCATGGATAACCGCAGCTCGATAATCTTGTCCAGCGATTGGGATTACAGCTTCTTTAAGCCCATCCATTCCCCGGAGGGCTTCAAACTCCACTTTTTCTAAGGTTTCGCCAGTGATCACCTCATAAGCTGTCCGCAAGGCGGCTTCGAGCACTCCACCGGTTGCTCCAAAAATAACGGAAGCACCGGTTGATTCCCCTAAGGGGTGATCAAATTCCTGGTCTTTGAGGTGATCAAAATGAATGCTGGCTTCCCGAATCATGCGAGCAAGTTCACGAGTAGTGATGACGATGTCCACATCCGCAGTTTCCGCGCCTTGCGAAAGTTCAGGACGAGCTGCTTCGTATTTTTTAGCAACACAAGGCATGACGGAAACAACCGTAATAGTTTTGGGGTCAATCCCCAGCGTTCTCGCATAGTAACTTTTGATTAAAACCCCTAACATTTCATGAGGAGATTTGCAGGTTGAAGGAATGTCTAAGAGATCTGGAAATTGATGTTCAAAGAATTTAACCCAGGCAGGACAACAACTTGTGAGAAGAGGCAAACGTCCACCATGTTTTATGCGGTGCACAAGCTCTGTTGCTTCCTCCATAATTGTCAGGTCAGCAGCAAAATCCGTATCAAAGACTCGGTCAAAACCAAGTCGTCGAAGAGCGGCGACCATCTTACCGGTCACAATCGTCCCAGGTTCTAAGTCGAATTCCTCCCCTAGCGCGACCCGTACGGCTGGCGCGGTTTGGACAACGACAAATTGATTAGGATCGTTGAGAGCTTTCCAAACTTTATCGACCTGATCCAGTTCGGTCAATGCACCAGTTGGACATACTGCGATACATTGTCCGCAAAACGTGCAAGCGGTTTGACTAAGGGGCAGGTCAAAGGCTGTTTTAATTACCGTCTCAAAACCACGTCCTACAGCGGAGTAAACGCCAACCGTCTGTACCTCGTTGCACATGGTTTCGCAACGACGGCAACGAATACATTTGTTAGGATCCCGAACAATGGAAGAACTTGACCGGTCGATTTCAAACTCGGATTCTTCCCCTTCATAAGAGATATGGCGTACCCCTAATTCCGAGGCTAAGGATTGAAGGTCACAATCTTGGTTTTTTGCACAGGTCAGACAAGATTTAGGGTGGTCAGAGAGGAGAAGTTCAACCATAGCTCGTCTGGCCTGAATAGCACGCAGCGAATCCGTTCTGACCACCATGCCATTTGCTACGGGAGTTGAGCAGGAGGAAGCCAGATTGCGGCGGCCCTCTATTTCGACAACACAAACTCGACAGGAAGCGATGTTATTATTGTAGTGCATTTCATTAAGCTTTAAGTAGCATAAGGTTGGAATATCTATGTTTACGGTCCGGGCGGCGTCTAAAATGGACGTTCCTTCTGGTACTTTAAGCACTATATCGTTAATCGTTAGTTGAATATCCATATGGAGTCCTCCTTCAGGGATACCTTAATGGCAGATGATGGCGCCAACGACGCGGCATTGTTCCATACATGCCCCACATTTCAGGCAGCGTTCTTGGTCGATGATGTGGCGCTTCTTGGTGGTGCCGGTGATGCAATGCATAGGACATTTCTTTACGCACAGGCCGCACCCTACGCACTTTTCTGTGATTTCGTATTTTAGCAAGCTCTTACAAACGCCGGCCGGACAGGTTTTATCGACGACATGCGCAATGTATTCTTCGCGGAAATATTTTAAAGTAGACAGGATCGGATTGGGCGCACTCTGCCCTAATCCGCACAGTGCTGTGTCCTTAATGATATGACACAATTTCTCCAAATTATCTAAATCCTCCAGAGTCCCTTTGCCTTCCGTAATCTTAGTCAAGATTTCATAAAGGCGTTTGGTTCCCACCCGACAGGCCGTGCATCGGCCACAGGACTCATCCATCGTAAACTCCTGGAAGAACTTGGCTATATTGACCATGCAATCATCTTCATCCATGACAATGAGTCCTCCGGAACCCATCATCGAGCCAATTGCTGCTAAGGATTCATAATCAATGGGGGAATCTAAATACCTGGTTGGAATACATCCGCCGGAGGGCCCTCCGGTTTGTGCCGCCTTAAAGGTCTTGCGCTGCTTAATTCCTCCGCCAATGTCGAAAATAATTTGCCGGAGGGTTGTTCCCATTGGAACTTCCACCAGTCCGACATTATTTACTTTGCCAGCTAAAGCAAACACTTTTGTGCCTTTACTCTTTTCCGTGCCAATTGCCGAAAACCAACCTGCTCCCTTTAAAATAATTGGGGGGATATTGGCTAAGGTTTCCACATTGTTGACACTGGTTGGTTTTCCCCACAATCCTTGTTGGGCGGGAAAAGGCGGTTTGACGGAAGGTTCTCCTCTGGCGCCTTCAATGGAATGGATCAGTGCCGTTTCCTCACCGCAGACAAAGGCGCCGGCTCCGAGTTTAAGCTCAATATCAAAGCAAAAATCGCTGCCTAAAATATCTTTGCCAAGTAAACCGTATTCTCTTGCCTGGGCAATGGCAACTTGTAAACTGTGAATCGCAGCAGGATATTCAGCCCGGACATAAATATAACCTTCAGAAGCTCCAATGGCTACACCCGCGATCATCATAGCCTCTAAAACGCTATGAGGATCGCCTTCCAGGACGGAGCGGTCCATGAAAGCACCTGGGTCCCCCTCATCAGCGTTGCATATGATATAACGCTGATCAGCCGGGCTTTTACGAGTCAGTTCCCATTTCAGGCCGGTAGGAAAACCTGCGCCGCCCCGTCCCCGCAGTCCACTGTCTTTCAGGACGCCAATGACCTCCAAAGGAGTCATCTGAAAAAGAACTTTGCCTAAAGCCTGATAACCGTCAGCGGCAATATACTCAAGAATATTTTCCGGGGCAATGTAACCAACGTTGCGCAGCGCTATGCGAAGCTGTCCTTTGTAAAAAGGAATATCAGCGGCAAACCGTTCTTTGGTGTTTGGGTCCGTAAAAAGAAGGTGTTCTACAATATTACCTTTTACAAAGTGCTCTTCGATGATGGTCGTTACGTCATCTGCCGAAACCTCACAATAAGTGACATTATCGGGGAAAATCTGAATCATCGGGCCCTTTTCACAAAAACCAAAACATCCTGGTTGAAAGACTTTAATCTGTTCAGACAGCCCAAATCCCTTGAGCTCCTCTTCCAGCCGTTTGGCTATATTGGGACTGCCCGAGGAGTGACAACCAGGACCTCCACAGACCATAACATGCCTTACTAAAGCTTGGGTGTTTTCTGTGCTAATCGAATCGACAGCCTGCCGGGATTCAAGAAGTTTGAGATTGTCGGCTCGTAATGCATTTAATGCATCGATATTTAAGAGTTTCATATGGCTTTTCCCTTCCTTCGGTGACCTTCTTTGGTCGTGACTCCTGTGTCAAGGGGACGGTCCCCTTGACACTCTTGGCACGCTTCTTAACTCTCTGGGCGATATTTTGCCAGAACCTCATTAATGTCTTGGGGATTTTGCATGCGTCCATGCACTTCACCGTCGACGATCATGACTGGAGCGAGGCCGCAGGCTCCAACGCAGCGCAAAGTTTCTAAAGTAAAGAGATTATCCGGAGTGGTTTCTCCAGCTTTAATCTTAAGCTGATTTTCGAGCTCATTTTTTAATTTTTCGGCCCCTCGTACAAAACAAGCGGTCCCTGTACATACGTTAACAACGTGTTCCCCTCTCGGTACCATCGTAAAAAACGAGTAGAAGCTCACAACACCATAGACTGTCGCGGAGGGTATATCAAGCTTCTGGGCAATATGCCACTGTACATTATCAGGTAAGTATCCGTATATTTCTTGAGCATAATGCAGGACCCCAATAAGATTCTCCTTTTTGTGGGTCAAACTGTCGATATAGTCATCTAGCTTTTTGACAAATGGATTCGGCGAAGCCGCGTCACACATAAGAATCCTCCTTTATTACGAACATACTTCTATTTAGTTACACCTCTCTTCTATATAATGTCTTCTATTAAGGTAATGGAATCAAGAATAATGTCTATGCCATAAGTTTAACGTTCTTCTCTCTGCCTGTCGTGTTTATGTACTTTAAATAAGCGTTTTGTGAGTAAAGAAAATTTTATTAATTATGAAAAAGTGAATTTGTTGCCTAATCAGTCAATTTAGACAACAATTCTCATCATAATAAAAAACGGCCCTCATCGAGGGCCGTTTTTTACAACGGTATAAATAGCTTAACAGGCCGGCCAACTGTGCCGTATTTCTGTTCAGATCTTAATGCCCCGCTATGTTCTAAAAACTCGAGGTAACGACGTACAGTTACCCTTGTCAGCTTAACTCCTTCGGCAACTTCCTCAGCAGAGAGAGGACGCCGGTTGGCTTGCAAAAATTGAGTTATTTGCCCTAAAGTGGCTTGATGCAAACCCTTAGGCAACCCCGCTTCTCCGATTCTTCCAACAATATTTGGGATGGGTATTGGCGGACATTCCGCAGTCAGCAAATTTTTGGTTTCTATTGGTTCATTCTCCGGGCTGTTGCAGGTCATACGGCTAATTTCCTCTGTCAGAGATTGAATCTGCTCCACCATTTGGTTGAAGGCATCCTCAAGCTCTCCAATTTCCTTGGCTCCGGAAACCTTTACTTTCTCGGTAATGTGACCGGTTGCTACGTCCCGGGTTGCTAACATGATATTGTGCAGAGGATAAACGATAGCTCTCTGAAGGAAAAACCACGTAAGAAGAGCTACCAAACAGGTTAAGACTAACCCAATCCCAGCCGTTTTAATTAAGGATTGAGTGAAAATCTCCTGCTCATAGGCGTGCGAAATGCCGACGTAAAAAATCCCGATGATGTTCCCGTTTTCTGTGCGCAATGGAATGTAACCCGTTTGGTACCATTCGCCTACGACATTAGCCTCTCCTACATATGTCTGACCATCCTGAAGTACTGTCTGGGCCACATTGGGAGCAACCTTAGTCCCAATCGCCCGTTCCCCGTTTGAGCCGCGGACCGTGGTAGCGATTCGCGTGTCTCCTAGAAATATGGTTACTGTGTCCCCTGTAAGATTTGCCAAATGGTCTACTATATCATTATTAAGGCTAATTTTTATGGAGCCTTTATACAGATTTCCGGCTTGCTCCGACCATGGGCCGGGATATGTCTTATCCAGGATTTCCTCACAGGTTGCCAAATCTGTTTTAACTTTGATGATAGCCGTGGCTACAGCCCGGTCTTTCATATAGAACCCCATGACAACAAGAAAGCTGGATGCCAATAGTATAAGCGACCCCAACAAAAATATAAGAATTTGATGTTTTAGCGAACGCACATAGTTCACCTCTTTCGGCTTAATATCTATTAATTCAAACAAAATATTTAGAGTAACTTCGATAATAATATTAATAAAACCTCTATTTAGACAATATTTATTGAAAAAAATAAATATTTATGATTTCATCCATTCTTTCAACCATGCTTTTTAGACTAATTATAACACAACCTGACACAAACTATTTTCCATAAATTTCATGCAAATTCTGTTTATATATAAGCATTAACCGTTTAATTTCTAAGCAAACTAAGAGCACAATGAAAGCAAATGTTTAAAGCTTTGGTCAACACAATATCATATCACCTAATGGATAGATTAAAGGAGGAACGACTCAATGAACTGGAAAAAGCCTTTCTTAGCCTCAATTATCTCCCTTACATTCTTGACGGCATTGGCTATGGGATGTAACAAGGCAGATGAAACCCCAACTCCTCAGCCGACTGGGCCTCAACTAACTGAAACACCAAAGGTATCTTATGTAGGGGAGGATTCATGTAAAGCCTGTCACAGCGAGACCTATGAAAGTGTCACTCATACGAAACATCACGTAGCCTTTAAGCCTCTTGCTGATTTTCCTCTGGATAAACCTTTAGAGCCAATTACCATCTTTGATTCAGCTAATAAAGACAAACCAACCTCCACAACTCTTGACTTATCTAAAGCAAAAGTTTACGGAGTCATGATGGACCATTATATTGTTGCTGAAATACCTAAAGAAGCCGGATTTAAAGAGCAATATTATCGTGTGGGATCTCTTACGAAAACAAATGATAAATGGACGGTCGAATCCCCAAAGCAAGCCGATGTCGATAAGGATGGCAAAAATGATTGGACTGCTGAAAGTTATACCTGCGGAAAATGCCATTCTCCTGGTGTCGAAACCGGATCTCCCAGCTATGGCATATCTTGCGAGTCCTGTCACGGCCCTGGTGAAAATCACGTAAGTGCTACCGATAAGAAGGGAACAATGAGTCCTGATATGGCAAGAAAATCATGCAATACCTGTCATGAAAGCAATCCATCCAAAGATGCCCAAGGCAACTTTATCGCTAATACCCACTATGGTACCCGCAATTACTTTGCAAGCAAACATGCTCAGAGTTTACAACTGAATCAATGCCAGACTTGCCATACCACTCATAAAGCGAATGCTAATGGTTCTCTCCTTCCATCGGACAAACCAACCGATAACTGCGCTAAATGTCACGCTGGAAAAACCTTCGATCTGGATAAACTAATGTGGAAAAACCCAACGGATGAACGCGGACACTTCACAAGAGATCATAGTTTCGGGGCAATGAAATATGAAGATCTTCAGGATGATCCGGCAACAAAGCCGATTGAGATAAAAAATCCTACATTAATCGAACTGATTAAGAAACAGCTGCCTGCACTGGCTAAGTAGTCTCACCTTTCAAATAAGGCAAGGGTAGTTGATGCATTGACAATGCACCAACTACCCTACTTTTATAGTATAAACCATTAATTTTCAATTGATGAAACGCTTTGGTTTCAAAGTTGCTTATCAGTAATATTACAGAGATTTAATTAATCTAAGACCAACAGGGCAAACTTTTCTTAGACTGCTTTCCACTTTGTAATTTCTTTAAAATATTTCTCTCGTAATGCAGGATTATTGTTCAGGAACGTAGAAATTGATTATTTTAAGGAGAGGAACCTGGCCAGGGGGAATAATACCTATGACGATCCGTTCCCTATCTAAATTAACACGCGCCTATGTTACCGCTTTAAGTTTGATTGCCTTATTGACCCTTGCAACGTTCATAACCATGTATTTAAGTATCTTGACACAAAGGGATAGTGCGCTGCTCGTGAATTTAAGCGGCAGTCAGCGCTGGTTGTCTCAGAAAGCAGCTCTTCTGAGTGTTGAGCTGGTTTACATTGCAGATTCAACCGAGCGTGATCGAACTCGAAAGCAACTGCGGAGTATTATCGATCAGGTAAAGACAAATCACCTGGCATTAGTCAAAGGTAATCCTAATCTGACCGCATCCCACAACTTATCTCCTCAGATGCAGGAAGTGTATTTCAGCCCGCCTATAAATATGAACTCACAAATAAATCAATATCTATCTGAGGCTCTGGCTTTAGCTGATGAACCTGAACACTTACTTAATTCTGATAATCCCCACCTTGCTTATCTGCTTCATAACAGTGAAAACCTCTTGGAATCTCTCGATCAAATTGTATCCATGTATCAGCGGGAAAGTGAGGCCAAGGTTCAGCATCTTCGGATGGTTGAGATCAGCAGCGGCTTGACCATTCTTCTCACCCTTGTGTTTCTGGGTTTGTATATTTTCCGGCCATTAGCAAACACTTTATTCAGAGAAAGGTCTCAATTAGAGAAAGCAAATCAGGAACTAAGTCTTCTTTCCTCAGTCGATGGTTTAACAGGTATCGCCAACCGCCGTCATTTTAACCAGTTTTTTGAACAGCTATGGCTGCAGGCGACCTATACTCGCGAGCCTATCGCACTCATATTATGCGATATTGATTTTTTTAAAGCCTATAATGATACTTATGGTCACTTGCAAGGGGATGAATGCCTTAAGAAAGTGGCGGCTTCTTTAAAGAGCTCTCTCAAACGGCAAGGGGATTTTGTGGCTCGTTATGGCGGGGAAGAATTTATAGCCGTCCTCTCCAACACGGACGTCGAAGGTGCCTTGAAAATTGCTGAAACTCTGCGTGTTAATGTGGAAGGCCTTGAAATACCTCATCTCCTTTCCTCGATTACTCCAAAGGTTACGATTAGTCTGGGAGTGGCAATTGGGTATGCTGATCCCGCAAAGCAACCGGAGACATTAATTGAAGCTGCGGATAATGCTCTTTATCAGGCAAAACAGGGGGGGCGCAACCGTTATAAATTAGCTGACTTATCCGGTTAACAGTTCTCTAAGGTAGTCCAAGTGAACTTGTTCAACTGACGTTGAAGATTAGGTTTCGAAATAGACCCTCAGGCCGCTGTCGCGGCACCAGCAGAGGATGAAAACGGGAGTGCTCTCGGGTCGGTCAGCTTCTCGCACATCCGTTCACTCAGTACTCCGAGGCTCGCCCACTCGCCGGTGCGGGACTACCTTCAGCGGATAAGTATTCTTTGGAGATAGCCGCTTCGGCGAAACTGTCCACCGGACACTTTCGTGCCAAACCTCAGGGTAATACCTGATGTGAACCCGTGGCTCCGTATCCCCGCACCGTCTTGTGGGCTTTTACCGCCTCTCCATGCAATGGGTTCGCTTCTGTGGACGAAGCTGCCCTGCTTGCGGGCCAAGGGATTCTTCTGCATGTCTTTAGGTTCTTCTTTCAGGGTAGGGCGCGTTAGGACTTAAAGATGAACAAGACCCTGCTCCCAACTGGGAAAGCGGGGTCCTGCGCTTAAATAAACTTTAGGAGGTTGTATTATGAGTTTTGAAATTAACAAATGTGTAAAATGGGTTGGCAAAATAGACTGGGAACTGCAAAAGTTCCATGGTGACGAATACTCCACACATCGGGGTTCCAGCTATAACTCATACCTTGTCCGTGATGAAAAAACAGCTCTTATCGATACTGTTTGGACTCCTTTTGCCAAGGAATTCGTCTCTAAACTAAAGCAGGAAATTGATCTGAATTCGATTGATTACATTATTGCCAATCATGGCGAACCTGATCATAGTGGGGCTTTACCTGAGTTGATGAGGGAAATTCCAGATACTCCTATCTACTGTACCGCTAATGCCATTAAATCCTTAAAAGGCCAGTATCACCAGGATTGGAATTTCATCCCCGTTAAAACAGGCGATAAACTCAGCCTTGGCTCAAAGGAGTTTATTTTTGTGGAGGCCAGAATGCTTCATTGGCCTGACACGATGTTTACTTATATGACCGGGGATAATATTCTTTTCAGCAATGACGGATTTGGTCAGCATTTAGCGTCAGAGCATATGTTTAATGACTTAGTTGACCAAGCCGAGTTATATCAGGAAGCCCTTAAATACTATGCTAATATCCTGACTCCCTTCAGTAAAATGGTGGAGAATAAAATCAACGAGATCTTAAGCTTTAACCTGCCCGTCGATTTGATTTGTCCGAGTCATGGTGTTATCTGGCGTAATAATCCCCTGCAAATTGTTAATAAATATATGGACTGGGCGAAGGATTACCAGGAAAATCAAATTACGATTATCTACGATACAATGTGGAACAGCACCAAGCAAATGGCTGAAAAGATTGCTGCCGGGATCAAGCAAAGTGACAGCTCGGTCACCGTCAAGCTGTTTAATTGCAATTCCACTCATACGGATAAAAATGATATTATTTCCGAAGTCTTTAAATCAAAAGCTATTCTGGTAGGTTCGCCTACTATCAATAAAGGTATCCTTTTCTCAGTTGCCGGGATTCTGGAAATGATTAAAGGCTTAGGGTTTAAAAATAAAAAAGCGGCCGCCTTCGGCAGTTATGGCTGGAGCGGTGAAAATACTAAACTTATATCGTCTGAGTTAAGCAAAGGCGGATTTGAACTTATTAATGAAGGCTTGCGAGTAACTTGGAATCCGGATAGTGATGCGGAAGCCAGTTGTCTGGAACTTGGCCGGAGTATCGGGGAAGCACTTAAGTAAGTTGTCTACCCTGTAACTATCAAGAATGAATGGGAGCGTTATACAACGCTCCCATTCATTCTTGGTTCCCTATAGACGCCCTTATTTTGAGATCCCAGCCATCCGGCCCGCCATTTTTTCAACAGTTTTTCAGTGGCTTCCACGGCCAAAGGGTCGAATTGTATACCTTTGTTCAGGAGTATTTCGTCCCAGCATTCCTCCCAGGATAAAGCCTTGCGATACGGCCGGGCCGAAGTGATTGCGTCGATAGAATCGGCAACCCCAATAATTCTTGAACCCAGTGGTATTTCATTCTCTCGCAAGCCACTAGGATATCCTTTTCCGTCCCATCTTTCATGATGGTGAAGCACGATTTCAGCGATTTCTTTGAGCCCTTTTGATTTAGCTAGAATTTTATAGCCAATCTCCGGATGGGTTTGGATTTGAGCCCATTCATGAGGCAGAAGTCTATCTCTTTTGTTTAAAATGGTTTCTGAAATACCCATCTTGCCAATATCATGAAGATGTGCAGCTATATGAATGTTTTCCAGTTCCAAACCTTTAAGCCCCATGGCACGTCCCAAGTCATAGGACATATCTCCGACCCTGGAAGAATGACCGCTTGTATACAAATCCTTCGCTTCCAGAGCAGTTGCTAAACACTCAATGATATCGTGGAAGTGTTGCTGTCGTAAAAATCGTTGTATGAATTGAAACATTGATGTTTCCTCCGCCTGATCGTCGATAACAGCTTATGCCCCTTGATTCTACACGATCTTATCTTCAAGTTCGTCCAGCAGTCTATCCAAGGAAGCACCACTGCTGCTATGACTTCTGAATACCGGTATTTTCTTCCTCTTCGCTTCTTTAACTGCCGTGTGAATCATTTTATGGGAGACCGTCGAAGTGAATAAAACAATTCCATCAGGCGATCCGATTACCTTATCAAACTTAGTAGGCATCTGGGTATAGACTTTTACATTATGTCCGCGCTTAGAGCAAATTCCCATGTATTCGCTATGCATTCTGTCGTGACCACCAACTAATACGATACTCATTATCTTACCGCCTCCTACGATTTTTTTACTACCTGCCTGCATTCACTTTGATCGTTTATTGAATAGTAATAATACTTGCTTTGCTTGCAAATTTCTTTGACGCTGGCCAGGATGCTCTTATTATGTATTTCCGAAAGCTATGATGGGCTTCTCCATCGCAGCCGCTGTTTAAGCACCCTTTATGCACCTTTTTGTTGATAACCATTCTCATCTTTAATTTTAAAAAAAATTCCTTCAGAATCCCTATCTTCGGAAAATAACCTCTAAAAAATAGTTCAGCATAAAGTGATACGTATTATGCTTCAAAGTATTGTGGTTCAAAGTATTATGTTAGGTTTGTATTATTCCTATCCGTAAGGTTTATGTTGGTATTGATAATCATTATCAATCTTCTTTAGGGTTATAATATCATCAATGTCCCCTTCCGTCAACCATAAGTTTTCGTCTAAAATCAACACGCTTTGCCTCCTCAAGCCTCAAAACAAAACTAAAAATTCTTCCTAATTAGAAGGAGTACACCGATAAAAACAAGAATAACTTAGATTATGACAGGTATATTATGGAGGTGGCCGGCAATGACCAATAATCATTTCGAAGGCGGGTATGCTCCTGCATTTATGAAAAGCAGAGAAAATCTGTGCAGATTGATGCCGCAGACTATTATGGAACGTTCCCTTTGTGATTTTTCAAACGAATGCTTCAGTATCGAGAGCTTCGGTCAGACGATCTTAATATCCTATCCGGAAGGGCAAATTATTTCAGAAACCTCCCATTCACTGGACAAACGATTACTCCTGCTTAATTATTTATCCTACGCTAAAACGATCCCTCTTTCCGGTCAATGGATATCCTACCGTGATTTACCCAGTGGAAATGTCTTCTATCCACATATTAAAAAGTATGCAATCGAAGCCTTAGGGGATTTTTTCTCCGGTTGTGACAAAGCTATATTGCGCCGCAGTTTAAGAGAAGGGGGGTTTGAATTGATAAACGGCAAGGCTGATCTAAGCGCCAAAGGTTTCTTTGCTCCCAGAATTCCGATTCTTCTGCACTTCTGGGAAGGAGAAGAGGATATACCTTCAGCCAGTCAAATTCTCTTTGATAGTACAATATCAGAACAAATGCATATCGAAGACAGTGCTGCGCTATGCACCATTATCAAAAACCAGGTTGTAAATTCATATAGGCTTGCCTTAAAAGAAGCTAAAACGGACTATGTATTGTAAATAGCCCGTGAGCGGTATGACAAACGTCTAGGGAATCCCTAGACGTTTGTTGCGGTATTCGATTACATAGTTTTTGCCAAATACAAATGATCTTTTCGTACAAGTTTAGATTCCTCAGAGAGGTCGGCGCAAAAATGATCGATAAACTCTTGAGGCAGTTTCTTGATTAACAGCACTGGTATATGGGACTTGTTCAGAACGCTATGAGCCAGACTGCCATACATTAGCCCTTTCAAACTACTTGGTCCTCGCGTACCCATGATGATTAATTCAAAATTCTTTTTAGTGGCGTATTCGATGATGGCCTCAACGGTATCAGGGATCGTTGGATTAGCGAAGATAACCTCTTGAGTAATGCTCAATCCCTTCCCCCAAAAAACTTCGTTAAGTTTAGTAAATAGTTTAGAACACAAGTCTAATTGATCCGATTCTTCCTTTTCTAATAAAGCATTTTTCCATTCCAAGTTAGGGCCGGCCGACCATAGTTCCATCAAATTATAATCCTCTGGCCTGGCCCCTTTGATAGTTTCTTGAACATGCAAAATCGTTAAACTCATGTTAGATAGCCTATTGAACAGGTTGGCCGTATACACGGCCGCAGACAATGAATACCGTGAGCCATCAAAATACAACAGCACCTTATATAAATCCTCATTCATCCTAAATAATCACCTCATATTTTATTAAATAAGTTTAGTGCCTTACTTAGCTGAACTTTGTTTTAGGGTACTTTGTGCCGAACATTGAATATCTGTCTTCTTATCCTTCTTAAACCGGATAATATAGCGAATGATCATTAATACTCCGAGAATAGCACCACCATACAGTGTAACCGTAGCTGCAAAATCAAGAACCGTGGCAACTCCTTGAGAAAAATTCGCTATTTTGAGATCCACCAAATAGCTCGGAATTGCAAAGGCTCTGCTGAGAGCAGACATACCGATAACTACCGCCATTACTAGTTTTATTTGAAATTCAGAAACCATTTTAGTGGCATTTGCACCGATGTGTAAGCCCAACAGCGAACCTAAATAAAGCAGTAAAACCAAACGAATATCCACAAAACCGCTCAGCGCATACTGAAAGGCACCAGAGGCCCCGGAGAATATCGCCAAAAATAACTCAGTACCTGCCGCCACCATCGTCGGAATACCTAGGACGTAAATCATTGCCGGAACTCCAATAAACCCACCAACGCCAACAGTACCCGCCAACCACCCCGTTGCCAGGGCAATTAAGGCGACGAACCATAGGGATACACGAACATCCGCAACTTTAAAATAAATCATCGGGGGAATGTTGATTTGACTCAGTTTTTCAGCTAATCCTTTAGGTTTATCACCCTTTTTATGGTCAGGATTTAAAATATCCCTGAGAATAAATACCGAAAGAGCGGATAAAAGAATAACGAATACCATACTGATATACAAGTTTGAACCTGCTTTACCCATGCTGTTAAAGATAAATTCATTGAGGTAAACTGCTAAATTAACCCCTAGCAATAGGAAAATAACCATGCAAATCCCCAGCTTAACATCCACATTTCCCATTTTGGAATGTTTTCTTGCCCCAACGATTGCCTTGCCAAATTTGTGGGCAAGGTTTGAGCTTACTGCAGCAATGCCTGGCACTCCCAGGGCCATCATACCCGGAGTCATAACAAAGGCGCCCCCACTCCCAATAAAACCACTTAACATACCACCTAAAAATCCCAATCCTGCCATGGAAAATGCTGTTTTTGGTGTAATATCAATAAATCTCATAACTTCTCCGACTAGACTTACTGCTTCGCCTGCCATTGTTTAACCCCCTTTCTAATGAGTGCTTTCTAAGCCGAGTTTGCTTAAAACATGAGATACCGCTGTCCCATAGAGAAAAGCGATGCCAATGACTGTACCCAATAGACAAAGCGCGGGAATCACTGACTTACTTAGAAAGAAATGATTCAGGTGATCGATATTCATGAAAATCAAAAGGTAAGCACAAACAGATAAAACCAAGAAAATGATAGTCTCTAAAGAGCTCGATTCAGATGCCTTACTCATATCCATCTCTCCTTTATTTCTGATTGCCCAAGGTATTTATAAAGAAATATCCCCCCTTATCAAATTTGTGATATAATTCTCTATATAGCAATTGCCGTGCCAATACGAATAGCCCAGTATTCTCTGCATTTATTGTCACCATTAAAAAAAGAAGTGTAGCATATGCTATACTTCTACTGCTTAAACCCTGAAATTGACATCCCTATAATTTAGGCACTTTATTATCCCTTTTAGGTTTTGACTTGTTTTCCTGAGAATAACGGATATGTATCTTTTGCTACACTCAAATGCATTATATGATTCAAATTCATGAATCCCCCGATAGTAGGAGGCGGATATGATTTGAAGGTCCATAAAAAATTGCTATTATCTTTCAAAGAAAAGAGTCTTGCCAATCAGTTAGTTACTATCTTCGCCATTATTATGCTTGTGCCTTTGTTGGCCTTGATGTACGATATTTTCTTCGCTTCGCAGACAGATCAGGTTATCTTCTTCGATAAAGAACAGAGATTAGCAGCCCTGGTTAATAGTACAAATCAAGAGCTGACGCTAAAGCTGGAGTCTTTGGGAATTGAGCCGGAAGATACCTCATCGACGCTTCTGCACAACGAATTTACAAAGGTTGTGGAACCTTACATCCCGTCAAATTCAGGTATTCGTTTCGGATTATACGTTCCCCAGGCAGAAAAGATTACTGTATTAGGATTCTTACATAATTATCGGAACCTCTCCCCGGCAGAAGAAACTCAAAGGGAGAAGGACATATTTGCCAATACTAAATCAAGCCTTGTGGCAGCTGAGATGGGTAATGAGCCCCTCGTTCGAATTTCCGGGTCTTTAAACGACCAAGTCGTTGAATACATTTCTCCTGTGGTTTTAAAAGGCAAGGTTGTTGCTGTGATGTGGGCGGGGGAGCGGCTCAACCCCTTCTTTTATGAAAGCAGTTTCTACCGGAAATTGCTTCGTTATTTCACCTTAGGCGTACTGGCATTGGTTATGTTTGCTGCTCTGCGGACCATTCGTACGATCACAACCGGAGTAGACCGCTTAAAGCGCGGCTTGCATCGTATGGAGTATGATATGCATCACCTTTTGCCGGAAATGTCGGGTGAACTGGGTCAAGTCGCCCAGGCGGTTAACCGGATGGCGGAAAGCCTGTCCGAAAAGGAACGGCTGGAAGATCAGCTGAGACAATCTGAACACCTTATTGCACTTGGGCGTTTAGCTACCGGAGTAGCCCATGAATTACGTAATCCCATTGGGATTATTAAGACCTTAGTCGATCTTATGAAGCAGGAGTATTCCCAAATGAGCGGCATTGAGGAATACACACGAGCCATTGATGAGCAAGTGGACAGACAGGATATGGTGATTCAAGAACTGCTTGACTTCGGACGTCCCACCAAAGTGGCTATTAAAGAGTGTTCTATCAATGACCTAATAATGGGAGTTTTATCATTTTCAGCAGCGATGTTGAGAAAGCAAAAAGTAAAGGTTCAATTGGAGTTGGATGATAATCTTCCCAAGATCCTTGCCGATACCGAAAAGCTAAAACAGGTATTTGTAAATATTATTGTAAACGCTGCTGAAGCCATGCCCTTTGGTGGTAATTTAGATATTAAAACAAGTCAATCCGATGATTTAATGATTGTTAGTTTAACTGATACCGGGGAGGGAATATCAGAAGAGGAACTACACAGAATATTTGACCCTTTCTACACTACTAAAGACGCTGGAACCGGTCTTGGACTATCAATCTCTTATCAAAGTATTAAATTACATGGTGGCATGATCGAAGTGGACAGCGCCCCCAATAGTGGCACAACCTTTATCATTAAGCTTCCTATCTCGCCATAATGTTCGAAGGAGAGTGATCTTCTTGATACCTAGAATTCTGGTCATTGACGATGAAGAGAGAATGTGTTGGGCATTAGAAAGAGCTCTAAGTAATGAAGGATACCAGGTAGTAACAGCAACAAAAGGTTTGCAGGGCATTGAAATGGCTCTTGAAACTGAACCTTCTACCGTGATATTGGATTTGAAGATGCCTGATATTGATGGTATTGAGGTGTTAAAAAGGCTAAAAGGTATTAATCCAAAAATCCCTGTCATTATGATTACCGCTCACGGGACCATTGAAACTGCGATTGAAGCCATGAAAATCGGAGCAAGCGATTATATTACCAAGCCCTTTAAACTTGATGAATTAAAAGTACAAGTAAAACAGGCCCTTCATTTAGGTAATTTAGAGAATGAAGTTAATTATTTGCGTCTGGAATTAGGTAAAAAATATGGAAAAATGATTGGTCAGAGTGAGGCTATGAAAGAGGTTGCCCTTCTAATTCAGCAGGTTGCCAAAACAAATGCCACTGTTTTGATCACGGGGGAAAGCGGAACTGGTAAAGAAGTCGCAGCTGTAGAAATACATAAGGCCAGTAACCGTGCTCACATGCCCTTTGTAGCGGTCAACTGTGCGGCACTGCCTGAACAACTGTTAGAAAGTGAACTGTTCGGCCACGAAAAGGGAGCCTTCACCGGTGCAACCAACAAGAAAAAGGGCCGCTTTGAGTTAGCTGATAAAGGGACTATTTTATTAGACGAAATTGGTGATATGCCAATTAATATGCAGGTAAAATTACTGCGTGTTTTGCAGGAAAGGTGCTTTGAGAGAGTTGGAGGCACTGAAACCATTCAGATAGATGTCAGGGTCATTGCCACCACTAATACAGAGCTTTCTACAGCCATCTCCAAGGGAACCTTCCGGGAGGACCTGTATTATCGCTTAAATGTTATGCAGATCAATATGCCCCCGCTCAGATTACGAAAGGACGATATTCCTCTGCTGGTTAATCATTTCCTGGGAAAATTTGATCCTTCCCGCACTAAGAAAATTTCCCCTGAAGCTATGAAGATTTTGACTTGTTATGACTGGCCCGGCAACATAAGAGAGCTGCAAAACGCCATTGAAAGACCTCTTATTGTTTGCCAGAGCAATGAGATTCAGCCGGTACACCTGCCCAAGGAGTTATTGGAAAGTACAAAGCAGACTTCAGATCTGATCATCAATCTCCCCGAGGCTGGTTTCTCGTTGGAGGAGTTGGAAAAACGTCTTATCATTAAAGCCTTAGAAAAGCATAACTATAACCAGACGAAGACCGCGAAATATCTGGGGATTTCCCGTCCAACCCTTCTATACCGCATAAATAAACATGGCCTGAAGCTGTAGTTTACCGGTTCTTTCTGGAGAAGCGCTCACGGGCAAGCAGATAAAAAAGACTAGCCCATCCTTAAACAAGAGCGGGCTAGTCATTTTATATAAATTCTTTGATATAATCTCCAGCTATTTAATAGAGACCATGTGCCTTATTGATATCAATAACAAAGAGTATCCCATTTCCAGGATCATCAATTTTCATAGTAGTTCTAATTGAAGAAACAATAGCTTCAGTAATGGTTTTTTCAGACAATATCATAACGATTTCCTTTTCCGGCTCGATAGCCATTGCCAATAACTTACTGTATTCATGAATACCGGCACCTCGGGCATTGATAATCGTGCCGCCTTTGGAACCGCCCAAAACTGCTGCATCAATAACCGATTCTGCCATACCCTTATCTACAATTGTGAAGATAGCATTATACATAATATCTTCTACACCTCTGCTTTCAGTATCTTTAGAATAGCTGCAATTTCTAGCTCCCAATAAGTTCGCAATAGAAGTAGAAAAGACTATGCCGTGATTTGGTTTTTCAAACTTAAATTTTTTATTAAGTTCTGTGAACGCACGATCAGAACAATCCGCCTCGCATATCAACAAAATTATTTCTTTTTTAACTTCATTGAGACCCAGCAAGTCTAACAGATGATTCTGTACGGTTCCTTTTCCCAGCAAAGCTGTAAATCCGGTTATTCCAAGTTCTTTCGAAGCTTTAATGACCTTTTTGCCTGCCCCATAATTTACAACAACACAAAGCAAATCAAATTGTTTTATATCACAAATGGTTTCCACCCGCATCTAATCCTCCCTTTTTAGTCTTAATTTGAAAGATTAAACCTAAAACTTGCAAAGCAATCAGCGGAGTTAAAGCTACCAGAGCAATTACTCCAAATCCATCAATTAAGACATTGGCACCTTCAATGGCTTCTGCCGCACCATGTGCAAAAGCTAAGATAAACGTTGCCGTCATAGGACCAGAAGCAACACCTCCAGAGTCAAACGCTATGCCAACGAATAGGTTCGGCACAAAGTAGGTCAATAGAACGGATATTAAATAGCCCGGTAAAAGATAATGCCACAATTGAATCTCCGGTATAACAATTCTTAGCATTGACAAAGCCACAGCAAAGGCAACTCCAATGGAGAGTGCAAGCATTACTATACCTTTTTTGATATGCCCACTTGTTACAGTTTCTATTTGATTGGTAAGAATATATACAGCAGGCTCAGCTAAAATTACAACCAGCCCAAGTATAAAACCAATAAGGACAAGAATCCAATCATTATCAAGAGAAGCAACCCTGTAGCCTACAACCGAGCCAATCTCCATAAAGCCGGCATTGACTCCTGTTAAAAAGACCACCAAGCCAATATATGAATATAATAGCCCTTTGAGTATTTTTGAAAATGCTTTTTTTAATAGTTTAAATGAAACCTTGTTAAAAATCAGAAATAGTATCAACAAGGGTAATAAGGCAAAAAAAACCTCAAACATCATGGTGGGCAACTTTTCAACAAATGGTCCTATAACAGAGGTCGATTCTAACTTAGCAGAGTCTATCCCTCCAGTAATCTTATCCGTTTTAGAAATAATACTCATGATCATGACGGCTATAATCGCACCTGCCGATGCTATTGCAACCAGACCAAAACTATCCTCTTCTGAGGCTTTACCCCCTTTTTTCAACGAAGATACCCCTAAGGAAAGAGCTAATATAAAGGGTACCGTCATTGCCCCGGTCGTAGCTCCTGATGCGTCAAATGATATTGCTAAAAATTCAGACGATGTAAATAATGCTAAGCCAAAGATGAGCAAATATAGTACAGTTAACACTTTACGTAATAACTGATTGTAAACGATTCTCAATAAACCCAGCGATACCATCACTGCAATTCCGATGGAGACAACAACGACAATAGAAACTTTAGATATCATACCTGATGTTACATTACTAACCTGACCGGCAAGAATATGCAGATCGGGCTCTGCAATTGAAATAAAAAAGCCCAGCAATAAACCAGCAATTCCGATAACCCACATTTTATTGCTCTTAACAAGAGATCTTCCCATTAAAGTACCTATCGGTGTTACACCAAGCTCTACACCCATTAAAAAAATTGAAAGGCCGATAATGATTAAGGAAGCGCCGAGTAAAAACCTGAAGATTACATGGGATTCAAGGGGAGTAATTGTGAAATTTAGTAGTAATACTATGAGGGTAATTGGAACAACTGCAATAATGACCTCTTTAAACTTTTCACTTAGAACACTCAAATATTAGTCCCTTCCTTTCCTTAAGTCAATATAAAACTAGCTGACGTTTATAATTGACTATAGCTTTATTCTATGGTTAGTTTTCGCTTTCTTTTACTACGCAGAAAGTCAATGAAATCGCGTACCTCTTCGATCTCTTGATCGGTTAAATCGTCAATATCTGTTATGCGTGATGTAACTGGGCAAGGAGGACTACTCTCCATATATCCTGAGGCATGCATTATCTCCTCAAACGTCACTCCAAGGGGAATTGCAATGGCCTTTAGCACAAGAGGGGAGGGCTTTTTTCGTTCTCCATGTTCAAGGCGATGTATCTCTGTATGGCTTATATTTGCTAGCTCAGCTAGTTTACGGCTGGAAAGGTTTTTTGCGGTTCGATGTTCTAAGATAAATTTTCCCAGATCACTCATGATCATCCTTCTTCCTCGAGAAAGTTGAGTTTTCCTTATTACAATAAGTATACCACAGTTGTAACCTAAAGGGGACGTTTTTTCAAATTTAATTGACAATAGGTTCCGCTAGTCAAGGACCTCTCGGCTGTTTCTAGCCGAGAGGTCTCTCATCGTTTAAAGCTATTGTAACAATTATCCTGACTTTTCATGCACGGGAAAAACAAGGGGACAGGTACACTGTCTGATACTAAATCAGGCATGAAAAATTAGATGTTAATGGGTATAAGATCCAGCAGCGATTTATCACTTTGCAGCAAACATGTAATAAGTTATTGGCATCTTAGTATCAGATACTCAGAAGAAACAAGGCGGAACATAAGATAAGACCTCTCGCGCATTTGCCCGGAGGTCTATGTCCCTTACATTTTTTATTGCTTTCTTTAGACTATAATCAATCGCCCCTGTTATCATCTTTCATGAAATCTCTGCCGCATCTAAGTCCGCGGCAACCGCCGCAACCGCAGGATTTTTCATGTCCTTCACACAGCTTGTAATCTCCGCCTTCTATTCTCAGCACTTTCCCATTGACCAGAGACTGAGCAAGTTTTTTTCGAGCATCCGTATAAATACGCTGAACAGTTGTTCGGGCAATATTCATATGGTCGGCACACTCTTCCTGCGTAAACTCCTCTAAATCAATGAGTCGAATTGTCTCGTACTCATCTACAGTCATAACAATATATTGCTCGGGTTTTATTGTAACATTAAGCGGCCCAAATCGGTTACTTTCCGGCAAACAACATACTTTCCTGCATTTTCTGGGTCTCGGCATAATTTATTCACCTCAATCTTACGATATCTAAACTTGTGTGGCACCGACTCTGACGCTTTCAGACAGGCGAACTAACACTAATATACCAAAATTTATAAGTTTATTCAAAAAGGCTTTTTCATTTTTTCTTATACCCAATCGTTTATAATTGATAAATACTATAATCAGTATTACTATGTTTAACAGGGGCTGTCTCATTGAGATAGCCTCTTGTCCGCATCTGATTCGGAGCTTACTTTTTATGCTGCAGTGATAAAAAACGAAACAATGCTACTAAGTCAGCAAAGGCTTAATTTATATTTGCCAAAGAATTTCCACAGGTATAACATATATCATGTAAACTACAAGGAGGGTGGATTTATGTCCTATTTACTTAAACCGTTACAAGCCGGACCATTAACACTGACTAATCGTTTGGTAATGCCGCCGATGGCTACCGCAAAAGCAGATCCTGATGGGAAAGTAAACCAGTCTATTCTCGACTACTATGCAGAAAAATCTGAAGGCGGCTACCTTTCGCTCATTATAATAGAGCACAGTTTCATCCAGTTGGATGGAAAAGCAAGTGATCTGCAGCTTTCCGTTTCCGACGACAGCGTGGTGGAAGGCCTAAACAAATTGGCGGAGGTCATTCACCGTAATGGCTCAAAAACCGTGATGCAAATAAATCACGCCGGAAGCAATACGACTTCAGAGGTTACCGGAAGCACTCCTTTAGCCCCTTCAGTTGTCCCCCATCCCCGCAGAAAGGTTTTACCGGATGAACTTACCCGGGAGGACATGGCGACGATTATTCAAGCCTTTCAAAATGCGGCCAGACGTACTAAGGAAGCTGGTTTTGATGGGGTTGAAATTCATGCCGCCCATGGCTATCTTCTCCATCAATTCTTCTCTCCTCTAACCAACAAACGTACCGATGAATACGGTGGAAATGTCCATAATCGTATTCGCCTTCACCTGCAAGTTATAGAAGGAATACGTGCCGCAGTTGGCGACGATTTCCCTATTCTTTTAAGATTGGGAACCTCAGATTATCAGGAAGGGGGACTTACTATTGATGATAGTATAGTCGCCGCCCAAGAATTTGAAAAGGCCGGCGTGAACATTCTCGACATTTCCGGCGGTTTCTGTGGATATATTGTGCCAGGCCTCAGCGGACAAGGCTTTTTCGCGCCACTCAGCGAAGCTATTAAAAAGGTGGTATCCATACCAGTGATTCTCACCGGTGGGATTACCGAAATCCTGGCTGCTGAACAATTGCTGGCTGAAGATAAAGCAGACCTCATAGGAGTAGGAAGAGCGGTACTTAATAATTCCAAATGGGCGGAGCACGCTGTCAAAAGCCTTCGTTAAACAAAGGTTTATGAAAAATGTCAATAAGACGAGGGGGTATAGGCTTATTAATTTAGCTTATACCCCCTTTGTCTTATTGACATTTTTGATGAATGACGGGATTCATGATTTGTATGGTTTCGGCATGAATTTGCTAAAAAGAGAAACTATAGTTATTGGAGGGTTTCTTTTTTAACGTTTCATTCAAATCAGGCAAAGGAGAACACGGTTATGCGTGAACTATTCAAATTAAGCTTATTGGAAACTATAGTCTTTGTTGGTTTATCCATTTTTACGTATCTTCTGGTTTTTGTTAACATAGTTCAGCTAAACCAATTTTTCTTAAGTAAAACCGTAATTTCTACTCTCTGTCTTCTGTGCACTGTGATTGGAATCGCCTTTGTGTACGAAGCAGCCATATCTCATGTCTTAAGTATTTTTGGTTTGAATAGCGATAATAAAGGAGATGTGAATTAATGGAATCCGAAACCGCGACTGTCGTTGGTGAGGTTATGAGCCTGATAGCTATTTCCCCTAAAATTGCCTTTTCAATTGCCGGACTTGGATTTTTAGGCGGTATGTTAAGTGGTTTTATTGGCAGCGGGGGCGCCTTTATTATGACACCAGGTATGATGGCTCTGGGAGTTCCAGGCCTCGTCGCAGTAAGCTCAAACCTTGCCCATAAATTAGGCAAGGCAATCGTTGGAGCTAGGAAACACTCTAAAATGGGCAATGTTGATTTCAGATTAGGCATTTGCATAAGTATTTTTCTTTTACTGGGGGTTAATTTAGCCGTCTTCTTGAATGAGCATATCTTCAATTATATGGGCAAGGCAGGTTCAGACCTGTATATTAATTTAACCTTTGTCGTTCTTTTATCCGGCGTTTCACTCATTATTTTCAAAGATTGTTTCAGATCTAAGCCGGCAAACAAAACAGATAAGACCATAGGATTGGCTGAAAAGATCGCTAAAATCAACATTCCGCCAATGATTAATTTTAATATTGCCAAGGTTCGCGTATCCCTTTGGTTCGTAGCAATAATAGGATTATCAACCGGATGGCTCGCAGGTACTGTCGGTGTCGGGGGGTTTATTGGGGTTCCTGCCATGATCTATGTCTTGGGAGTCCCGGCAATGGTGGCTGCGGGTACAGAATTATTCCTGGCGATTTTCTCCGGCGGTTTTGGCTCCTTTCAGTATGGCTTAAGAGGTTTTGTGGATATTCGTCTGGTTTTGCTCCTATACCTGGGTTCAATCCTGGGCTTATCCATAGGAGCTATCGCAACAAAAATGGTTTCGGAATTAGAAATCAAACGGGTAATGGCTATGGTTATTGGTATGTCTGCTTTAAGCAGAGCCATGGCCATCCCTAAAAATTTAGTGGACCTCCATTTTAAAACGTTTCCTGCCGCAATGGTTAGTGGGTTAGATATAGTATCTACACTTACTCTATATGGGGGTGCTATCATCGGAGTGGTGATGATTATTCGCTATATTATTCGCTTTAAACAGGCTTCAGGCTAGATACTCAATACGCCGCAGCGGCGTATCCCTGGCTATTTCAGGTTTGCGTGCCGGCTAACTGCACTCATTTGAAAATCAAAGAAACGAATACCTAATTACTTGGGCATTCGTTTCTACGTTGCTATTTTAACATTCTTTCTGATTGGTTTTAGACTCATATTCATTGTCTCCGACGTATAACGGTTCCAACCCAACGTCAGCCAGAATGGTCTCAATAATATTCTTTTCCTGAGCTGTCATACTTCATCCCTCCGAACTAATTAACTTTTCTGAATATTCCATATTTAAGTTGATTATTCTATTGTACCCTAAAGAGGGTTACAGATAAAGCGAAAAGATTGTCGTAATTTATATAAAAATGTTGAATTCGCGGACGATGAGCAAACTTTCTGAATTAGGCTATAGGACAACATGCACAATATCGCTATGTAGATTATGACACGGCTGAATATTGCAGTGATTTTCCTTCTAGTATATTCTTCTAATCTGGTATTGCTACTATGAAAAATTAAAGGCCCGAAAGACATGCAGAAAAGTCCCCAGACCCGTAAGCAGGGCAGCTTCGTCCACAGGATGTGGCGAAGCTGCCCGACCCAAGCGACCCCAAAAGCATTACCCAAAAACCAAATCGCCAGAGGTGAAACCTCAGAGAGCTTATCACAATGACAAACTTCGCCATCCGGGCTGATCTGGTAAGTCACTCCTTCTGAATAAGGTCATATTATATACAATAGTAATTCCTATGCTAAGTCTTAGTGGACATTTCGCATAACTATCTGACCATTTATGAAGGAGGATTTAATATAATATGGAACGAATCAAGGAAATTGTTTATACCTTTGCTTTTAAGAGAGGGTTGCTTTATGCCGAAAAAAATAACCTTCAGGGACTGAATGCCATATTAAATTTACTCGGTAAAGTTGCCCGTGATAAAGATCATATTACTGCTATAAACTATTTACAAACCTATTTAGCAGATTCTTCAAGCAGTTTTAATAAACTATTTCAAAACGTATTTACGCAGCTTGCTCCTAATGTCCGCAATACCTTCCTGACCAACTTCTTTGTGAAAGCTACTCTGCTGGGGCGGCAAAAAGCACTCAAAACTGCCGAAAATCAGAATTGTAATGTGCCCTGGACTATTTTGATGGATCCTACTTCGTCATGTAATCTGAACTGTACCGGATGTTGGGCAAGTGAATATGATCACCAAACCTCATTATCCTTTGCTGAACTGGACAATATCATTAAGCAAGGTAAAAAATTAGGCATATTTATGTATATCTACTCTGGCGGAGAACCTCTGATGAGGAAACATGATTTAATTGCTTTAGCCGAGAAACATCAAGACTGTGCTTTCTTGGCTTTTACAAATGGCACTTTGGTTGATAGGAATTTTGCTCAAGAGTTAGTTCGGGTTGGAAATTTTGTACTAGCTTTTAGCATTGAAGGCATAGGAGCAGCCACTGATAACCGCCGGGGCACCGGCACTTATGATAAAGTCATTAAGTCCATGGACTTAATGAGGGAAGCAGGTGCAGGCTTTGGCTATTCCTCCTGTTATCACAGCCAAAATATTGATGCTGTTGCTTCTGATGAGTTCGTGGACTTAATGATTGAAAAAGGATGCCTTTTCGCTTGGTATTTTACCTATGTACCAGTTGGAAAAAAGGCTGCGCTTGAATTAATTGCCCTGCCTCATCAACGAGAGCATATGTATCATAGAATCAGAGAGATAAGGAACACCAAGCCGATCTTTGCTTTAGATTTTTGGAATGACGGGGAATCCATTCAAGGCTGCATAGCTGGAGGACGCAACTATTTTCATATTAATGCCCATGGAGATGTTGAACCTTGTGCCTTCATTCATTATTCAAATGTCAACATTAGAGACTGCACTCTATTAGACGCTTTAAAATCCCCTTTATTTGCTCAATATCGTGAAAATCAGCCTTTTAATCATAATCATTTACGCCCCTGTCCTCTTATGGACAATCCAGATAAATTAAGAATGATGGTCAATAAATCCGGCGCTCATTCCACTCAAGTTCTTGATATGGAAACTGTGGAGGAATTAACCGAAAAACTTCAGGATGTTTCATCAGCCTGGGGGAAAGTAGCCGATAATATCTGGGAGCAAGCTCATACCTCAAAGCAAGAATGCGGGGATGATTAACTATAACGGAAGCGGCCTCAGTCTTAAAGTGTCTCGCAAAACAGGCGAAGAACTATCCTCTGACGAGGCAGTTCTTCGCCTGTTTACCTGGTGCAAGGTCACAATTTAGATGGCACTTTGCATAAAGAAATATATGGCTACAATAATTCCTAATCCAATTCTATACCAACCGAAGGCTTTGAAATCGTTGGTTTTGATATATCCCACTAAAAACTTTATTGCCAGTAACGATACTACAAAAGCGACAACCATTCCTATTATTAAAATGATTAGCTCTGAACTAGTGAAGACAAGGCCAAATTTCAAGATTTTTATAAGGCTTGCCCCAAACATAACCGGAATTGCTAAGAAAAACGTGAATTCCGCTGCAACAGTTCTTGATGTACCTATTAAAATAGCACCAAGGATGGTTGCTCCTGAGCGGGATGTCCCGGGAATCAATGATAAAACCTGAAATAATCCTATGATCATTGCCGTTTTATAAGTAATTTGTGATAGATTATTAATCCTGGGCCTTAAATTTCTATTTCGGTTTTCAATAATGATAAACAGTACACCATACAAAATTAAAGTAACTGCTACGGTCTGATAATTATAAAACTGTGCATCAATTTGATCATCAAACGCCAGGCCAATGATTGCCGCTGGGACACAGGCTGTTAAGATTTTAAACCAAAGTGACATTGTCTCGTTATTGATTGCCAACTTCCCTTTGGAAGACAGTGGCAATAACTTCTCCCAGTACAACACGACAACTGCAGCGATTGCACCAAGCTGAATAACGACAAAAAACATTTCTTTAAACGCTTCACTCATATTGAGTTTTATAAATTCATCAACTAAAATCATATGCCCCGTACTGCTAATTGGCAGCCATTCGGTAATGCCTTCGACAATGCCAAGAATAATTGCCTTGATTATTTCGATCACTAACATTTTCTCTAATCTCTCCTTATTAAACTCCTGATTCTAAAAATCAGGTATTTTACGCTTCCGGATACCATGGTTCAGACTGAAAAACCAGTTTTTATCAACCCCTTTAGCAGAAACCCACTATGGAACCTTCAAAGATCTCTCCCTATATTCTAGCCTAATATTATTAATTATCTCTAAACAGTTTATTAACAAATAGCTTAACTATTCCAAAGGAAGAACCCGGGCCCCTCACTATACTACTCCATATCAGATTTGTAATGCAACTTAATGATTAAGAAATATTGAACTCAGCAAGGAAACCTGCTTTGGCCTGCCGTACCCTGCTGCATCATAAACATTTTGTGATAAAGCCCTTCTTTAACCAAAAGCTCTGCATGAGTGCCCCGTTCTACGATCATTCCATTGTGCAGGACCAAAATAAGGTCGGCATCTTGAATGGTCGAAAGCCGATGAGCAATCGCTATGGTCGTACGGCCTTTGCGCATTTTTTCTAACGCTGTTTGAATCCCCTCTTCAGTTTCCGTATCGACACTGGCTGTGGCTTCATCCAAAACGAGAATTTTGGGATTGCCTGCCATTGTTCGGGCAAAGCATAGAAGTTGACGCTGACCACTCGATAAAGTAGCCCCCCGCTCCCCGATCGGTTCTGCGAAACCTTGGGGGAGTTTGCGCAGAAATCCATCAGCTTGAACAAATGAAGCAGCATCCTCCACATCCTGTTTAGAGACAGTTGGCCTGGAAAGGGCAATATTTTGGGTTATATCACCGACAAATAGGAATGGATCTTGGGCCACTAATCCGACTCTCGATCGTAACTCATCCTCGGAAAACTCGGATAGAGATACCCCATCAATCAGGATTTCTCCGCTTGTCACCGGGTAGAAGCGCATAAGGAGATTGGCGACAGTGCTTTTTCCACTTCCGGTGTGCCCTACCAAAGCCACGGTCTGTCCTGGATAAGCGATAAAACTAATCTTTTTCAGGACATCTGATCCTCCATCCGCTGAACCGTCGTATGAAAAAGTTACCTCTTTGAATTCAATCCGCCCTTCGACAATCGAAGGTGACGGAGCAGCACTGACCGTCACCGGCGTGGTGCGGTCATCATCCAAAATCTCAAAAACCCGTTCAGCTGCAACTAAGGATTGCTGAATTTGAGAGAGCTTTTGCATCATCATATTGACAGGTTCGAAGAAGCGATCCAGATAATTTATAAAAGCATAGAGTACTCCAATTTGAATCGGACCTTTTAGCGACTGAAAGCCAAAGAAATCTAAAACAAGAATTAAAGCAAAGGTGTAAATCAAATCAACTGCCGGCCGAACAAACAAACTTTCTAAACGGATGTTGTTGATGGCCGCCCGATAATAGGCGGTATTAATAACATTGAACTCTTTACGGAAGCGCTCTTCTTGGCGCATGGCCTGTACAAGATTCATTCCTTGAATGGATTCATTCAGTTTGGCATTAAGAAGACTCAGCTCTTTGCGCATAACCCGATAAACCTTTGTGCTCAACCTGCGGTACATATACATCAGGCCGAGAAGGACCGGAAGCAAGACCAGGCAAAACCCAGCCAATCGAGCATCCATACTAAACATAGCTATAAAAATGCCGATAAGAAAGACAACATTCTGCACTAACGTCGCCAAAACACTCACGAATAACTCTTTTATGGCTTCCGTATCATTCGTAATTCGGGAAACCAAAGCGCCAGCCGGGGTTTTGTCAAAAACCACCAGTCTGAGACGCTGCACATGGCTAAAGATGTCAACTCGTAATTGTTGAATCACTTTCAGGGCAATCTGATTGAAGCTTACGAGCTGATAATAGTTTAGTCCCACTGAAAGCAGATGAAGTCCTAAATATCCGCTTCCCAAGAGTAATAAATCCTGAGAATTGAAGGAACGAGGCATTAAATGACGATCGAGAAAGACTTTAACCAGGATTGGCCCGACGACATCGGCAAAGGTGGCCAGAAATAAAACCACTAAGGCGACACCTAACGCCTTGTAGTGCGGTCTTAAATAGTTAAGCAACCGCCGGATCACCATCTCATGCACCCCCTCCCTCAATCAGTGACTCTAATTGCTGACTTCGGTAAGTAGCAGCATACCATCCTTCGCTAGCCATGAGTTCGGCATGAGAACCACGTTCGGTAATTTGTCCGTCTTTAAACACAATGATTAGGTCCGCGTGTTCAATGGCACTCAAACGATGTGAGGAAATCAACGTTGTCTTTTGGGCCCTTTTTTCCTTTAAGGCCTGTAAAATGGCCTTTTCTGTTTTAGCGTCCACCGCTGATAAAGAGTCATCCAAAATGAGGATTTCCGGTTGAAGCAAGAGAGCTCGCGCAATCGATATTCGCTGTTTTTGTCCTCCCGAAAGGGTTACACCCCGGTCCCCAACCAAAGTGCCATAGTTATGGGGAAATTGCAGGATATCCTCATGAATGGCGGCAATCTCTGCCACCCCTTGGATTTCCTCCAAGGTTGCTTCCGGTTTGCCAAAGGCAATATTTTCCGCTATGGTCGTTGAAAATAGAAAATGATCCTGGGGAACATAGCCCATCGCCTTTCGCAAAGCTCCGAGCTTTAAATGATAAATTGAGATCCCATCGATCATAATGTCACCCTCAGAAAGGTCAAACTCCCGCAACAGAAGACGGAAAAAGGTCGTCTTCCCACTTCCCGTTTTTCCGACGATTCCCAAGGTTTGCCCCTGAGCGATCTCAACATCAATCTTTTTAAGAACCGGGGTCTGTGTCCCCGGATAAACAAATGAGGCCTTCTTGTACGCCACGTGTCCGCTGAGGACCCGGTCTATTGCCCTCTCTTGTTCCCGGATTTCCTGTTCTACCTTAAGTAACGCGCTTACCCGGTCATAGGAGGCACGCCCGCGTTCAAGGATGTTAAAGAGCCAGCCGAAGGCTAACATCGGCCAAATAAACTGTCCCAGATAAATCGTAAACTGGGTCAGTTGTCCAAAACTCAGTCTCCCATCCACAACATCTTTCGCGCCAAAGGCAATCGCCAGGAAAAATGAAATTCCAATAATCAATTGGATGGTGGGATCAAAGAGCGCATCGACTTTCGCTACGGCAATATTCTTCTCTGCAACATCAGCCGATAAGGTTCGAAAAGCCTCTTTTTCCGTTTCTTCTCTCCCGAACGCTTTAACCACTCTGACCCCGGAAATGTTCTCCAGAACCTTATTATTAAGATCTGAAAAAGCTGCCTGAGCCTTATGGAACCTCTTATGCAGCATGGTGCCATAAGCGCTGGTCGCCCAAGCCATAAACGGCATTGGCAGTAAGGTAATGAGAGTAAGTTTCCAACTGATAAAAAAAGCCATCGAGAAAACGACCAAGCTCCCCGTCGTCAGAGAATCAACAAATGTCAAAACCCCCATCCCGGCCGTCATTTCGATCGCCTGAACGTCATTGGTAGCATGGGCCATTAAATCCCCGGTTCGGTGCTTCTGATAAAACTGAGGCGACAAGCGGGTAAAATGGTCGAAAAGTTGCTTCCTGAGCAACCGGCCAAGTCGGCTCGCTGCTCCAAAAATCAGCAAACGCCAGATATATCTTAAACCGTAAGCCAACAACCCTACACCTAAAAGAAGCAAAGACCACTTAATTAAATCCTCTTGGTTCAGATTTCCTTGACTGGCACCGTCCACGATTACCCGAACTGCATAAGGAGGAAACAGATTGATCAAGGCTACCCCGACTAAAACGAATATGCCGGTACCGTAGCTCTTCTTTTCTTGCTTAAAGAACCACATCAACTCTTTAAAAAGTAACATACACTTTCCCCTCAAATCTGCTGAAACAAAACACCTCTATTATAACACCTCACTCAGGCAAATTGTCACTTTACTTGCTACCACAAACCAATAAGTTTCCAGTACCCTAAACCGATTGTAAGATAGAGGACAGTTGCCAGTGCAGTTACTGTAAAGCCTATCTTCCACCAAATTATCTTTTCAACATAACCTGTTCCCATCAGCAAAGGCCCCAATCCATTCCCATAATGGGTAAGTGTTGATGAAATTACCATCAGAAAGGCAACTAAAAACGCCGCGGGATACTTTGGAGCCCCGGTGACTGCAACAAAGCTGAAGATCACCGGGGCAAAGGCAGCGACATAACCAAGGAGCGACGGAAAAACATAGTGTGGAATGATTGCCAACAGGGCAATGATTACAAACGTGGTAAAGGTTCCGATCCCTTGTGGCAGAGCCTCTTTCATTACGGCAGTTAACCACCTGAAGAATCCAAGTTTGTCGAGGGCTGATGACAAGCCAATAATTCCTCCAAACCAGATCAGAATTCCCCAGGTCTCCTTCGAATCAGCAATATCCTGCCATTGGATTATGTTGGTTAGAAGCATAATTGTGACCCCGAGGAACGCAACAAGTGTGGTATCAATTTGGGTTAGGCTGCTGGTTGCCCAAAGAATCAAACATAACAAAAAGATTACCCCGCCAATAATTTCTTGTCTCGTGACTGAACCTAAGGTTTCAAGCTGTTTACGAGCCATTTCCCGAACCTCGTTAACCGATGTTAATTCAGGTGGATACATTCGATAAACGATATAAGGGATAAGTATAAACAGAAGAAAGCCAGGGACAGCTGCAATGACCCACAAATCCCAGCTTACTCTGACTCCCAGAATCTGCGAAGCGAATTTCATGGAAAGGAGGTTAGGACCCATACCCGTCATAAACAAACTTCCCGCAACCATATCCGTCATATATAGGAGAACCGTCAGATAGGCACCTAACCGGCGAGGATTCTCGTATGGCCTGGAACCGACAGCCTCAAACATTCCTTGAGCTAAGGGGTATACCAAACCTCCCCCACGGGCCGGAGCTCCCGGGATAGTCGTCGCCAGCATCAGATCGGTAACCCCAAGAACATAACCCAGTCTGAGACTGCTTTTGCCAAATGCCTTGATTAGTATAAGACCAATCCGCCTAGCCAGGCCACTTTTTCTGAATCCCAGACTCATCATGATAGCAACTACGATCAGCCATACAGTAGTATCTGTATAGCCCACTAAAACATCCTTAATAGGGACGACCAAGAGACCGGCAGCCGATACACCTACAAAAATAGCGCTTGCTTCCGGAAGTCCTTGAAGCATGAGCATAAGAATAGTACCGGCAAAGATTCCAAATAACTTCCAAGCCTCTGCTTCTAAGCCCTTTGGTGCCGGAATCATAAAACAGAGCGCGGCAAAGAAAATCGGGATGAGGATTCTAAGTGTCCGCCCATTCAGTAGGCCTTGAGTTATCGAAGCCTTGACAATCTGAATCATCTAATCACTCACCCTTTTAATCATTTTCCATGGCTGTAACCATATTATCAAAATATTCTCTATAGTTTCACTCATACCTGCAACAATTCATTTTCATATCAAAAAAGGTACTGGGCCTGACTCCATTAATGATGTTCCCGCCCTAGGAGCCTGATAAGCTCTTTCTTTAGGTTGTCTAAGGTAATAGGATATGGTTCGATTGGGACTTGTGTAAATTCATAAAATTCCAGTATGTCCATATCGTCAACAGGCCTACCCAAATCAAGCAGAAGTATCTTATCGTAAAATCCAAAATTTTGCCTTCCGTCAATACTGTCCCAACCAAGTCCGGTAATAAAAATCTCCTTCCATTTTTCTAACCACCCCACAGTGGTATAGAAAATATTTGCCTCTCTGTTTAATTTATTCATCGTTTCTTTGCCGAGAAGTAACTCTAAGCAATTACTGCTTGCAGAGATTTGTCCGTCGTATTCTTTTACTATGTTATCGATATTAGGATGACATCTATTGCCCACTAAAACGATTGGCTTTCCTACCCGATTAACTTCATCAAGCTTTTTACGTAAGGTTTGTTCTAATCGATCTAAATTAACGTGCGACCCTGCATCTATGAAAACTATCTTGTTTTGCAAGCCTAATTCATCCAGTGCTTGTTTAATTTCAGTCTCAAGCACTGAGCAACCAATAAATATACAGCGTTTCAACCTAATCCCCCCTCTATAAAGGATAACCATAAACCTCTACTGAAATTAATGAGTCAAGTATCATTCTCAATTTATTGAGGTCAGCCGATCCATCCTCCCACAAAACAGGGGGGCAGGTCCTTGTTTCGTAAAAAGCAAGGAACCTGTCCCCCTGTTTTACATCGACGAAAATCCTAATGCGTGGATCGAACAGGTGGAACACCGATCTTATACCGCATTGCAAAATCGGGTAGGAGACTACCCGTTATTTAAGTAGCCGGCCTCCCACAGCCCGTACGTACCGTTCAGTATACGGCGCTTCCAAAGTTTACACGTTACCTCGCCGAATATCTTTGACTAAAGCTGAGATATCCGACCCTTTTAAAGCGCTTGTTGGATAAGACTTGATTCAAGAGGATAATCACCTGGGGGGTTCAAATTCGGAATCGATTCCGAATTTGAGCCGTTCTGGACAGCGGTCAGCTTGTCCCCATACTCTGCAAAGAGGCGCGTCAGCTTGTTGGCCGTGCCTTGGAAATAACTCGCCGAGTTCTCCAGCCACTTTCCCCATTCTCCATAATCGACCATGATTTGCCCTCCGTCAGGTGCCGTTCAATCCCGACTGAGCTGTAAAGCAGCCTTCTGGCGGTCTGATCTTTAATATTATTAATTTCGACCGCGATAATCTGCGGCGTCCGCTCAGTTATTCCGTTCGCCATGATTTTTGAGTTCCTCTTCTTATTCATAAGCTTTTCCGGAGGAAAAGCTCCCATAAGGCAAGACGGATTTGAGCAACCTTACTCATAGCCTATGTGTTCAAGCCCTCATTTGTGACAAAAATAAGGACAAGACCGTAAAGGAGCCTATCATATCACACTTTGCGGTCTTGCCCTTATTTTGTCTCCAAGTATCCCTAGACAAGGGTAACCCCTGCCGGACAAGATGCATAAGATAACAAGACCGACCAAAGCTTGGTCAGTCAACATCCAAAACAAGAGGAAATTTTTAATGGCTATCATTTCGTCAGGGGCGGAAACCGGGATGGTTGTCCGTTATCAGATTGGTATGGTCAACGGTACCCAGCTATCCCGGCGAAAAAGCGTTTCCGTACTGAAGATGGACGTGTCTGATCAGGATCTTTATAAAGCAGCAGCCACGCTATTCGATTTGCCGGAATATCCGTTGGTATCCGTGACCCGAAATAAAACCCGGCCCGGCTCAACCATGGCAGTTCAAATTCGGAATCGATTCCGAATTTGAACAGAAACCAGACGGCGATCCTCCCTCCTGAGATAATGCTTAAACTGCTCTGATGCTTCTGTCCAGGTGGATATCAATTGACAGCTAACCAATTCCATTTTCTGTAGGGTACTATCATTGAACACAAAAAGACCATCTCATTAGAGATGATCTTTCGCTTGTTACCTGGCGATGACCTGCTTTCCCAGGAGCTATGCTCCAAGTATCCTTGGCCCTGGAGGTCTTAACTTCCGTGTTCGGTATGGGAACGGGTGGAACCCCTCCGGCATAATCACCAGATCTCTGAGATAGTCGCTTTCTTTCGAACGCTGTTCTCTCAAAACTGCACAGAGTCGTTTATCTAGTATCGTCTTAGAATTTGAGCCACTCACCTAGCGTCCTCGATTTAGGTCAAGCCCTCGACCGATTAGTACCAGTCAGCTCCACACGTCACCGTGCTTCCACACCTGGCCTATCTACCTGATCTTCCTTCAGGGGTCTTACCAGCTTTTGCTGTGGGAAATCTCATCTTGAGGCCGGTTTCGCGCTTAGATGCTTTCAGCGCTTATCCGCTCCGAATATAGCTACCCAGCTGTGCCTCTGGCGAGACAACTGGTACACCAGGGATTCGTCCATCCCGGTCCTCTCGTACTAGGGACAGATCCTCTCAAATTTCCTGCGCCTGCGACGGATAGGGACCGAACTGTCTCACGACGTTCTGAACCCAGCTCACGTACCGCTTTAATGGGCGAACAGCCCAACCCTTGGGACCTACTACAGCCCCAGGATGCGATGAGCCGACATCGAGGTGCCAAACCTCCCCGTCGATATGGACTCTTGGGGGAGATAAGCCTGTTATCCCCAGGGTAGCTTTTATCCGTTGAGCGATGGCCCTTCCACTCGGTACCACCGGATCACTAAGCCCTACTTTCGTACCTGCCCGACTTGTTGGTCTCGCAGTCAAGCTCCCTTTTGCCTTTACACTCTTCGCGCGATTTCCAACCGCGCTGAGGGAACCTTTGGGCGCCTCCGTTACTCTTTAGGAGGCGACCGCCCCAGTCAAACTGCCCACCTGATACTGTCCCCAACCCCGCTTCAGGGGCCCAGGTTAGAACTTCAGTACAAAAAGAGTGGTATCCCACCGTTGACTCCACCAAGGCTGGCGCCCTAGCTTCTCCGTCTCCCACCTATCCTGTACATTTTATACCAAAATCCAATGTCAAGCTGCAGTAAAGCTCCATGGGGTCTTTCTGTCCTGTCGCAGGTAACCCGCATCTTCACGGGTATTACAATTTCGCCGAGTCCCTCGTTGAGACAGTGTCCAGATCGTTACACCTTTCGTGCGGGTCAGAACTTACCTGACAAGGAATTTCGCTACCTTAGGACCGTTATAGTTACGGCCGCCGTTTACTGGGGCTTCAATTCAAAGCTTCGGGTTGCCCCTAACCTCTCCTCTTAACCTTCCAGCACCGGGCAGGTGTCAGCCCCTATACTTCTCCTTTCGGATTCGCAGGGACCTGTGTTTTTGTTAAACAGTCGCCTGGACCATTTCTCTGCGGCTCACTCTTCAGTGAGCGCCCCTTCTCCCGAAGTTACGGGGCTATTTTGCCGAGTTCCTTAACGAGGGTTTTCTCGCGCGCCTTAGGATTCTCACCCCATCTACCTGTGTCGGTTTACGGTACGGGCACCTGGTCACTCACTAGAGGTTTTTCTTGACAGCCTGGAGTCGGTTACTTCGCTACTTATGTTCGCTCCCCATCACGTCTCAGAGTCTCGCAGGGCGGATTTGCCTACCCTACCTCCTACTCGCTTGGGCGTGCTCGACCAACGGCACGCTTAACCTATCCTTCTGTGTCACCCCATTGCTCAACCATTTCCAGGTGGTACTGGAATTTCAGCCAGTTGTCCATCACCTACGCCTTTCGGCCTCGGCTTAGGTCCCGACTTACCCTGGGCGGACGAGCCTTCCCCAGGAAACCTTAGATTTTCGGCGGGAAGGATTCTCACCTTCCTTTTCGCATACTCATACCGGCATTCTCACTTCTATCCACTCCACCAAACCTTACAGTTTGACTTCTCTGCTGATAGAACGCTCCCCTACCCCTGCGCATCAAGCGCAAGCCATAGCTTCGGTGATACACTTGAGCCCCGTTACATTTTCGGCGCAGAACCACTCGACCAGTGAGCTATTACGCACTCTTTAAATGGTGGCTGCTTCTGAGCCAACATCCTGGTTGTCTGTGCAATTCCACATCCTTTCCCACTTAGTGTATACTTGGGGACCTTAGCTGATGGTCTGGGCTGTTTCCCTTTCGACTATGAAGCTTATCCCCCACAGTCTGACTCCCAATCTAAATCCAATGGCATTCGGAGTTTGATAAGGTTCGGTAACCTGGTAAGGCCCCTAGCCTATTCAGTGCTCTACCGCCATCGCTCATCGATTGAGGCTAGCCCTAAAGCTATTTCGGGGAGAACCAGCTATCTCCGTGTTCGATTGGCATTTCACCCCTACCCACAGCTCATCCCCTGCCTTTTCAACGACAGTGAGTTCGGGCCTCCAGTGGGTTTTACCCCACCTTCACCCTGGCCATGGGTAGATCACACGGTTTCGGGTCTACAGCATGCAACTTTCGCCCTCTTCAGACTCGCTTTCGCTTCGGCTCCGGCTTCCCGCCTTAACCTCGCTGCATACCGTAACTCGCCGGTTCATTCTACAAAAGGCACGCCACTACACCATAACGGTGCTGTGACTGCTTGTAAGCGCACGGTTTCAGGTTCTTTTTCACTCCTCTTCCGAGGTGCTTTTCACCTTTCCCTCACGGTACTGGTTCGCTATCGGTCGCTAAGTAGTATTTAGCCTTGGGAGGTGGTCCTCCCTGCTTCCCACGGGGTTTCACGTGTCCCGCGGTACTCAGGATTCCCTCACAGTTTGGTTTCTTTCGTCTACAGGGGTGTTACCTTCTCTGCCCGGACGTTCCAGTCCTGTTCAGCTAAGGAACCATTCCTAAAAGAGGGTCCTACAACCCCGAATCCCGAAGGATTCGGTTTGGGCTCTTCCCGTTTCGCTCGCCGCTACGTCAGGGAATCGATGATTCTTTCTTTTCCTCCGGGTACTTAGATGTTTCAGTTCCCCGGGTTGTCTTCTTTAACCTATGGATTCAGCTAAAGATAACCGGACATGACTCCGGTTGGGTTGCCCCATTCGGGTATCCACGGATCAAGACCTGCTTACGATTCCCCGTGGCATTTCGCTGTTAACCGCGCCCTTCTTCGACTCTTAGCGCCTAGGCATCCACCGTACGCCCTTAGTAGCTTGACCTATTGATCATCTACGTCTAGGTTTACTCAAAACTTGCGTTTTGATGTGAATTCTTTGACTTTACTAGTTTTCTTCTCTATGCAGTTTTCAAAGAACAGTCTGGTTTAGGCTGCGTTAGAACTAAGTTCCGCAGTGCTTCACCAGTCAAAAATATTAGGACCGTCAGTCAAGCATGTCTGCTTTTCCTACTCAATCCTTTGTGAGTGAGTTTCCATATAACCAACTTCGTTTACCCGGTTTCCCCTATCCTTTCGGACGTCGGGCATCGGATTTCAGACCTCGATTACCTGGTCTCTCAAAACTAAACAACAGCTCTCTCCAATGAGTTGCCGATCCCTCGGCTTGAGTCTTGCGACTCGTATTGATCTCTCGTCAAACTTAGTTTCTCAACCTTGCTCTCCGAAAGAACCGACCAATAGGATGTTCGTCTAAAGCCTTAGCTCTAAACCGTTCTCCTTAGAAAGGAGGTGATCCAGCCGCACCTTCCGATACGGCTACCTTGTTACGACTTCACCCCAATTATCGGCCCCACCTTCGACGGCTAGCTCCCTTTCGGGTTACCTCACCGGCTTCGGGTGTTGCAGACTTTCGTGGTGTGACGGGCGGTGTGTACAAGGCCCGGGAACGTATTCACCGCAGTATGCTGACCTGCGATTACTAGCGATTCCGACTTCATGCAGGCGAGTTGCAGCCTGCAATCCGAACTGAGACCGGCTTTCTCGGATTGGCTTCACCTCGCGGCTTCGCTTCCGTCTGTACCGGCCATTGTAGCACGTGTGTAGCCCAAGACATAAGGGGCATGATGATTTGACGTCATCCCCACCTTCCTCCGGTTTATCACCGGCAGTCTATCTAGAGTGCTCAACTTCACTTGTTAGCAACTAAATACAGGGGTTGCGCTCGTTGCGGGACTTAACCCAACATCTCACGACACGAGCTGACGACAACCATGCACCACCTGTCTCTCTGCTCCCCGAAGGGCACCCCCATGTTTCCACAGGGTTCAGAGGATGTCAAGCCTTGGTAAGGTTCTTCGCGTTGCGTCGAATTAAACCACATGCTCCACCGCTTGTGCGGGCCCCCGTCAATTCCTTTGAGTTTCAACCTTGCGGCCGTACTCCCCAGGCGGAGTGCTTATTGTGTTAACTGCGGCACAGAAGGGGTCGATACCCTCTACACCTAGCACTCATCGTTTACGGCGTGGACTACCAGGGTATCTAATCCTGTTTGCTCCCCACGCTTTCGCGCCTCAGCGTCAGTTACAGTCCAGAAAGTCGCCTTCGCCACTGGTGTTCCTCCACATATCTACGCATTTCACCGCTACACGTGGAATTCCACTTTCCTCTCCTGTCCTCAAGATCTCCAGTTTCCGATGCACTCTCAGGGTTGAGCCCTGATCTTTCACACCAGACTTAAAAATCCGCCTACGCGCCCTTTACGCCCAATAATTCCGGACAACGCTTGCCCCCTACGTATTACCGCGGCTGCTGGCACGTAGTTAGCCGGGGCTTCCTCCTTGGGTACCGTCATGTGAAATCAATCTTTTCAACCTCACCGTTCTTCCCCAAAGACAGTACTTTACAATCCGAAGACCTTCATCATACACGCGGCGTTGCTCCGTCAGACTTTCGTCCATTGCGGAAGATTCCCCACTGCTGCCTCCCGTAGGAGTCTGGGCCGTGTCTCAGTCCCAGTGTGGCCGTTCACCCTCTCAGGCCGGCTACTGATCGTCGCCTTGGTAGGCCTTTACCCCACCAACCAGCTAATCAGACGCGGGTCCATCCATAATCGATAGCATATAAAGAGGCCATCTTTCCTTAAGTCGTGATGCCACGTCTTAAGATTATCCGGTATTAGCCCTCGTTTCCAAGGGTTGTCCCGGCTTTATGGGTAGGTTACCCACGCGTTACTCACCCGTCCGCCACTATCTAATACTTAACACTCAACATTCAGCTTCCTATATGTGCGTTGACACTTATTAAATGCCCGGAGCGCTCATTCTTTGCGCTCTCGCTGTCCTCAACGCTACTGAACACTCAGTGTTAAGCATTAGACCGTTCGACTTGCATGTGTTAGGCACGCCGCCAGCGTTCGTCCTGAGCCAGGATCAAACTCTCCAAAAAAAGTTATTCAAACTTCTCACTTGAAGAAGATGATTGACTCATGATTTCTTTTGAAACTCTTGCGAGTCTCTCTCATTGGCTGTCCTTGTTGTTTAGTTTTCAAAGACCATTTATTTTCCTTGCCCCCAGGGCCGGAATTACATATTAGCATTTTCAACTATCGTTGTCAATAGCTAATTTGTTTTTCCTAAATCGATAAGCTACGGTACTGACTAACCTCTCGCTTATTCGATCTGCGCTCATTTGGGGCGCTCAGTTATAATACCTCTTTTATCATGTGCAGTCAATGGTATTTATATACATATTGCAAAAATAAACCCCAAACTCTTAAATTATCCTCAATAAATATCTCTTTACACACCTTGTTATTCTAGAAAGCGGTCTGAAAATCCAATCTTTCTTGATAGATCGTATCTTAAATGAACAAACTAACAACATACTGCCACAACTGATACTCCAAACAATATTTTTAAAAGGAAGGATGCCTAACTATGGACATTTCTCTAGATGACGTTATGAAAGCAAAAACAACACTCCAAGGAGTTTCCTATAAAACGGCATTGCTCTACAATCCCACTATAAGTGATCTGAGTAGTAATCAAGTTTATGTAAAGATGGAAAATCTCCAGCGCACCGGCTCTTTTAAACTAAGAGGAGCTTACAATAAAATCTCTCATTTAACTGACAAGGAAAAGCAATGCGGCGTGATTGCGTCCTCCGCCGGTAACCACGCCCAAGGTGTCGCTGTGGCGGCTAGCATCTATGGTATCAAGTCAACAATTGTTATGCCTATGCATGCCCCCCTTTCTAAGGTAACGGCAACACGCAAATATGGCGCGGAGGTTGTCCTTTATGGGGAAGTGTACGATGACGCTTACAATGAAGCTCAGCGCATACAATTAGAAACCAAAGCGACCTTTATTCATCCCTTTAATGACCCCATGGTAATTGCGGGTCAGGGAACCATTGCTCTGGAAATTCTTGACGATCTGCCGGACGTGGAAGTCGTCGTATTACCCATCGGCGGAGGCGGATTAATTTCAGGTGTTGCCTTAGCACTAAAGGCCTTAAATCCCAAAATAAAAGTGATCGGTGTGCAAAGTAAAAACAACCCATCAATGCAGGATTCAATATCACAGCAACACATAATAACCATTAATGGAGCACCTAGCATTGCCGATGGAATAGCAGTCAAAACACCCGGTGACCTGACGTTTAAACTTGTAAACAACTATGTCGACGAAATCGTAACCGTAGACGAGGATGAAATAGCCAGTACAATGCTTTTTTTCTTAGAAAATGCTAAAGTTGTTGCCGAAGGTGCGGGAGCGACAGCCGCGGCTGCTATTCTACATAGTTTGCCACATTATAAAAACCGCAAGATGGTTGCAGTGATCAGCGGCGGAAATGTTGATGTCAACATACTTGCCCGGACGATCGACAAGGGACTTGTTAAAAATGGGCGCAAGTGTTTCCTGACTACAATTATAAGCGATCGTCCGGGAGCTCTTGCACAACTCTTACAGTTGATTGCAAGCAAGGGTGCAAACGTACTTGCAGTTACCCATCGTCGGGAAACCTTAGATATAGCAATTAGTTATGCCAAAGTAGAGCTCGAGTTAGAGACTATCGATACAGTCCAAGTACAAACACTCAAAAATCTCCTCGAAGAAAATTATTACCGAGTTATAATTCAGTAATCGTTTATTTCAAGTTAAAACAGAGATAACCACGGGATCTACTCACAACTGTCTTTACTGCGATAACATAACAATTGACAGGCTGCCCTATCGTCTGTGGCGACAATAATAACAAGATTGCCAACGATCTCTTCCTCGATATTTTCTCATAGAACGTGCCCCAGTTTCATGGTGTTAAGCTATAGCGATATTAATTTAAGCCTAAAACCTTGACTCTTACCTTAGAGGAGAGCTTATGATGATCTTCGAGGTGAAGAATTTATGCTATACACGGTCAAAGAAGTTGCAGAATTAGCGGGAGTTACTATCAAAACACTTCATCATTATCACAAAAAAGGTCTTCTGCAACCCAGTAAGATAACTAATTCCGGCTATCGACTCTATGGGAGAACGGAACTCGAACGTTTGCAACAGATATTGTTCTACCGAGAGCTTGATTTTTCCCTCAACGATATCAAAAAGGCATTGGAGGATGAGCCAAGTCGATTAGCATGTTTATCTAAACAACAAGAACTGCTTATTGCGCGCAAGCAGCGATTAGATTGTTTGCTGAACACAATAAACGAGTCGGTTGTCCTTAGTAGGAAAGGAGCAGTTATGGACAAATCATCAATGTTTCAGGGGCTTAACAAGGAAGAGTGGAAGGATGCACTTTCGGAACAACGTCAATATCTTGAGGATAAATACGGATATAACATTCCGGAGGTTGAAGAAGATCAAGTGTATAGTATGAACGAACAAGCGATGGAAGCGCAGCAGTTTATTGGTTGTCTGAAAGACGCACTAAATAGTGGGCGTAAGGCTAATGACGTGAGTATTCAAGAGCTATTGAAAAATCATATCGCATTTCTAAATAGCCACGGCCATAATATCGATGCCAAGTCCTTTGCATCCCAAACAAGGTTTTTTATAGATGATGATTTTCATCGGAGTATTTTTGAAAATCAACAGATTGGACTCAGCTATTACCTTTGTATAGCTGCAGATATGTATGCAGCTTCAAATCAGTAAAAGTTTACTAACTTATCGGGTAATGTGATTCAATTGACTTTTTTCCAGCAGATAAATAATAAATTACTTGGTGCCGCCTTTCATGGCGGCCTTTGAATTCGTCCCTTCCCGGGAGACCACTTTATAAGTCTTTCAAAAATTGATTTGTTCTCCCCATTTTATAAGCAAGTTTAATCATCTCTTGTTCTTCTTCAGTTATTTTTCGGGCATACATTTTTTCGAATTGCTGAAGAAGTTTAGCAATGTCTATCACTCTTTTTTGGTGTTTTGGTCTCATTGTCCTGCAGGATGGCTCGTAAACTTCTGGTCGAATCGATGAGTTATATACCTTTTTAAATATTTCGGCCGTATAAAAAGCATCTTGAAGTGCGTTGTGAAATGGATAGGTTATCGGGATATGGAGTAACTCAACCGCATGCTGAAGACGTAATAAGTTTTTTTGAGAAAGATTGAACTGCCTGGAAACATAGGGTTGTAAGTTAATAACCCTTTTCGATAAAAACCGGTGGCTTAATTGATGGTCTTCGATATTTCTTAATAGTTCTGTTATATCAGACATGCCCCAAGTACAAAATATAGAATCGGTCTCGGCGATAAACATTGTATACGCCTTATAAATCTCAGGAAAGGGTTCTTCTGTTAGAAGCTGCTCTGTCGTAATACCCGTCAATTCTGTGACAAATGGATTAATTCTAGTGTAGAAGGTTGGCTTAACATAACGGTTAAAAGTGCCTACAGTGTTAAATTCCAAATCTAATTTGACGGCACCAATTTGAATGATTTCAAAAGGACAGGGAGATCGTTCTCTATCAAAATTCTGTAAAGAAGAAATGTCTTGATTAAATTCTAAATCAAATATAATGAAGGACATAGTAAACTCCTTAAACCACCCGATTTCTTTTAGTTTGAGCTGGAAATAAGGATGCTATCCGCACCCGTTTACAAGGTCTTCCGGAAAGTGATCAAATGAAAAAACCAGTGTCATCTCCCGTTTCATCCCATGAACTACTGGTTATGTTTTATAATTAATTGCATAATACCTTATCTGAAACTATAGACGATAAAATTTAAAAAATCATATAATTTATATGTAGGAAAATACTTAATAAATGAAGAATGCCGATTCCCCTGAATGGAAATCAGCATTCTTCATTTTAACGCTTTGTCAGACTAGTACTTTTAGCTCTTACAGTCGAATATCTATTCGTTCTTTTTTATGTTCTTTGATATAGGATGATAGCGGTTATCCCCTACCTCCGTAAAGACTTTTTAATTCTTCTTCCTTCATCGTGAAACTGTGCCGGTCTTCAGGAAAAAGTCCATCTCTCACTTCGTTTGCATACGCCTGTAGGCCATCAATAATTTGCTTATTTACATTGGCATATGGTTTAACGAACTTCGAGACGCGTTCTACTCCGTAAGTGAGAATGTCATGGTATACAAGCACTTGCCCATCCGTATGGACACCTGCTCCAATCCCTATCGTAGGAATAGAAAGTACCGATGAAATTTCCTCAGCAAGCTGTTTGGGAACACATTCAAGTACAATTGCAAATGCTCCAACTTCCTGGCATCGTTTTGCATCCTCGACTATTTTCCTGGCAGCTTCAGCATCTTTCCCCTGAACTTTGAACCCGCCAAGAACTCCCGCTGATTGCGGTGTCAGACCTAGATGAGATACGACAGGGATACCTGCTTTTACAAGCGCTTCAATATGGGAGAGCACTCCATCAGCCCCTTCCACTTTTACGGCATGAGCACCAGTTTCCTGAATAAGCCTTGCTCCGTTTAAAAGTGTATCCCTAACTGACAGATGGCAGCTCATAAATGGCATATCTACTACTATGAAAGTGTTGCAAGCCCCACGTTTAACCGCCTTGGCGTGATGAATCATATCTTCCATCGTCACATAAATGGTTGAATCATAGCCAAGTACAACATTACCAAGAGAATCACCAACAAGAATGATGTCCACATCAGCTTGCTCAGCTTGCTTGGCCGACGGATAATCGTAGGCCGTTACCATAACAATTTTTTTTCTGTGACTTTTCATTTCTAAGAAGTCTTTTGTTGATTTCATAACTTTCTCCTCCTCTTTTCAGGAGAGGTGAACAAAACAATTAGTATTAAAAAAAGTTCCTTTAGTCAGAAGGAACTTTTCAAACATAACTGTTTTATCCCTCTGTCCCGGTCCATAACGGATACAGGCAGTACCATTTAAATTCCTGGAATGAAAGGTGCAGTTCTAATGATACTGCCCATACTGAGTATATCAGGTAAGCATTCGTATGTAAATTCCCTGTGTTCTAACGTGAATTTGGTTTTACAGTTTTACACCGTAGATTGTCAATCTATAAAACGGGTGAAACCCCAGACCCCAGTGCTTTCATTATGCAATACCACTATCACTAAACACAAAGAGACCATCTCGTTTGAGATAGTCTCTCGCTTATTACCTGGCGATGACCTGCTTTCCCAGGAGCTATGCTCCAAGTATCCTTGGCCCTGGAGGTCTTAACTTCCGTGTTCGGTATGGGAACGGGTGGAACCCCTCCGGCATAATCACCAGATCTCTGAGATATCCGCTTTCTTTCGAACGCTGTTCTCTCAAAACTGCACAGAGTCGTTTATCTAGTATTGTCTTAGAATTTGAGCCACTCACCTAGTTGTTCGCAATCTCAGAGTCCTCCATCGTTGCCGTCCGTCATTTCTGACCTCTGGCTTCCGACCTCCGACCTCTGTGACCTTAGGTCAAGCCCTCGACCGATTAGTACCAGTCAGCTCCACACGTCACCGTGCTTCCACACCTGGCCTATCTACCTGATCTTCCTTCAGGGGTCTTACCAGCTTTTGCTGTGGGAAATCTCATCTTGAGGCCGGTTTCGCGCTTAGATGCTTTCAGCGCTTATCCGCTCCGAATATAGCTACCCAGCTGTGCCTCTGGCGAGACAACTGGTACACCAGGGATTCGTCCATCCCGGTCCTCTCGTACTAGGGACAGATCCTCTCAAATTTCCTGCGCCTGCGACGGATAGGGACCGAACTGTCTCACGACGTTCTGAACCCAGCTCACGTACCGCTTTAATGGGCGAACAGCCCAACCCTTGGGACCTACTACAGCCCCAGGATGCGATGAGCCGACATCGAGGTGCCAAACCTCCCCGTCGATATGGACTCTTGGGGGAGATAAGCCTGTTATCCCCAGGGTAGCTTTTATCCGTTGAGCGATGGCCCTTCCACTCGGTACCACCGGATCACTAAGCCCTACTTTCGTACCTGCCCGACTTGTTGGTCTCGCAGTCAAGCTCCCTTTGCCTTACACTCTTCGCGCGATTTCCAACCGCGCTGAGGGAACCTTTGGGCGCCTCCGTTACTCTTTAGGAGGCGACCGCCCCAGTCAAACTGCCCACCTGATACTGTCCCCAACCCCGCTTCAGGGGCCCAGGTTAGAACTTCAGTACAAAAAGAGTGGTATCCCACCGTTGACTCCACCAAGGCTGGCGCCCTAGCTTCTCCGTCTCCCACCTATCCTGTACATTTTATACCAAAATCCAATGTCAAGCTGCAGTAAAGCTCCATGGGGTCTTTCTGTCCTGTCGCAGGTAACCCGCATCTTCACGGGTATTACAATTTCGCCGAGTCCCTCGTTGAGACAGTGTCCAGATCGTTACACCTTTCGTGCGGGTCAGAACTTACCTGACAAGGAATTTCGCTACCTTAGGACCGTTATAGTTACGGCCGCCGTTTACTGGGGCTTCAATTCAAAGCTTCGGGTTGCCCCTAACCTCTCCTCTTAACCTTCCAGCACCGGGCAGGTGTCAGCCCCTATACTTCTCCTTTCGGATTCGCAGGGACCTGTGTTTTGTTAAACAGTCGCCTGGACCATTTCTCTGCGGCTCACTCTTCAGTGAGCGCCCCTTCTCCCGAAGTTACGGGGCTATTTTGCCGAGTTCCTTAACGAGGGTTTTCTCGCGCGCCTTAGGATTCTCACCCCATCTACCTGTGTCGGTTTACGGTACGGGCACCTGGTCACTCACTAGAGGTTTTTCTTGACAGCCTGGAGTCGGTTACTTCGCTACTTATGTTCGCTCCCCATCACGTCTCAGAGTCTCGCAGGGCGGATTTGCCTACCCTACCTCCTACTCGCTTGGGCGTGCTCGACCAACGGCACGCTTAACCTATCCTTCTGTGTCACCCCATTGCTCAACCATTTCCAGGTGGTACTGGAATTTCAGCCAGTTGTCCATCACCTACGCCTTTCGGCCTCGGCTTAGGTCCCGACTTACCCTGGGCGGACGAGCCTTCCCCAGGAAACCTTAGATTTTCGGCGGGAAGGATTCTCACCTTCCTTTTCGCATACTCATACCGGCATTCTCACTTCTATCCACTCCACCAAACCTTACAGTTTGACTTCTCTGCTGATAGAACGCTCCCCTACCCCTGCGCATGAAGCGCAAGCCATAGCTTCGGTGATACACTTGAGCCCCGTTACATTTTCGGCGCAGAACCACTCGACCAGTGAGCTATTACGCACTCTTTAAATGGTGGCTGCTTCTGAGCCAACATCCTGGTTGTCTGTGCAATTCCACATCCTTTCCCACTTAGTGTATACTTGGGGACCTTAGCTGATGGTCTGGGCTGTTTCCCTTTCGACTATGAAGCTTATCCCCCACAGTCTGACTCCCAATCTAAATCCAATGGCATTCGGAGTTTGATAAGGTTCGGTAACCTGGTAAGGCCCCTAGCCTATTCAGTGCTCTACCGCCATCGCTCATCGATTGAGGCTAGCCCTAAAGCTATTTCGGGGAGAACCAGCTATCTCCGTGTTCGATTGGCATTTCACCCCTACCCACAGCTCATCCCCTGCCTTTTCAACGACAGTGAGTTCGGGCCTCCAGTGGGTTTTACCCCACCTTCACCCTGGCCATGGGTAGATCACACGGTTTCGGGTCTACAGCATGCAACTTTCGCCCTCTTCAGACTCGCTTTCGCTTCGGCTCCGGCTTCCCGCCTTAACCTCGCTGCATACCGTAACTCGCCGGTTCATTCTACAAAAGGCACGCCACTACACCATAAAGGTGCTGTGACTGCTTGTAAGCGCACGGTTTCAGGTTCTTTTTCACTCCTCTTCCGAGGTGCTTTTCACCTTTCCCTCACGGTACTGGTTCGCTATCGGTCGCTAAGTAGTATTTAGCCTTGGGAGGTGGTCCTCCCTGCTTCCCACGGGGTTTCACGTGTCCCGCGGTACTCAGGATTCCCTCACAGTTTGGTTTTCTTTCGTCTACAGGAGTGTTACCTTCTTTGCTCGACCTTTCCAGATCGGTTCGACTAGAAATCCATTCTTAAAAGAGGGTCCTACAACCCCCGAATCCCGAAGGATTCGGTTTGGGCTCTTCCCGTTTCGCTCGCCGCTACTCAGGGAATCGATGATTCTTCTTTCCTCCGGGTACTTAGATGTTTCAGTTCCCCGGGTTGTCTTCTTTAACCTATGGATTCAGCTAAAGATAACCGGACATGACTCCGGTTGGGTTGCCCCATTCGGGTATCCACGGATCAAGACCTGCTTACGATTCCCCGTGGCATTTCGCTGTTAACCGCGCCCTTCTTCGACTCTTAGCGCCTAGGCATCCACCGTACGCCCTTAGTAGCTTGACCTATTGATCATCTACGTCTAGGTTTACTCAAAACTTGCGTCTTGATGTGAATTCTTTGACTTTACTAGTTTTCTTCTCTATGCAGTTTTCAAAGAACAGTCTGGTTTAGGCTGCGTTAGAACTAGGTTCCGCAGTGCTTCACCAGTCAAAAATATTAGGACCGTCAGTCAAGCATGTCTGCTTTTCCTACTCAATCCTTTGTGAGTGAGTTTCCATATAACCAACTTCGTTTACCCGGTTTCCCCTATCCTTTCGGACGTCGGGCATCGGATTTCAGACCTCGATTACCTGGTCTCTCAAAACTAAACAACAGCTCTCTCCAATGAGTTGCCGATCCCTCGGCTTGAGTCTTGCGACTCGTATTGATCTCTCGTCAAACTTAGTTTCTCAACCTTGCTCTCCGAAAGAACCGACCAATAGGATGTTCGTCTAAAGCCTTAGCTCTAAACCGTTCTCCTTAGAAAGGAGGTGATCCAGCCGCACCTTCCGATACGGCTACCTTGTTACGACTTCACCCCAATTATCGGCCCCACCTTCGACGGCTAGCTCCCTTTCGGGTTACCTCACCGGCTTCGGGTGTTGCAGACTTTCGTGGTGTGACGGGCGGTGTGTACAAGGCCCGGGAACGTATTCACCGCAGTATGCTGACCTGCGATTACTAGCGATTCCGACTTCATGCAGGCGAGTTGCAGCCTGCAATCCGAACTGAGACCGGCTTTCTCGGATTGGCTTCACCTCGCGGCTTCGCTTCCGTCTGTACCGGCCATTGTAGCACGTGTGTAGCCCAAGACATAAGGGGCATGATGATTTGACGTCATCCCCACCTTCCTCCGGTTTATCACCGGCAGTCTATCTAGAGTGCTCAACTTCACTTGTTAGCAACTAAATACAGGGGTTGCGCTCGTTGCGGGACTTAACCCAACATCTCACGACACGAGCTGACGACAACCATGCACCACCTGTCTCTCTGCTCCCCGAAGGGCACCCCCATGTTTCCACAGGGTTCAGAGGATGTCCAAGCCTTGGTAAGGTTCTTCGCGTTGCGTCGAATTAAACCACATGCTCCACCGCCTGTGCGGGCCCCCGTCAATTCCTTTGAGTTTCAACCTTGCGGCCGTACTCCCCAGGCGGAGTGCTTATTGTGTTAACTGCGGCACAGAAGGGGTCGATACCCTCTACACCTAGCACTCATCGTTTACGGCGTGGACTACCAGGGTATCTAATCCTGTTTGCTCCCCACGCTTTCGCGCCTCAGCGTCAGTTACAGTCCAGAAAGTCGCCTTCGCCACTGGTGTTCCTCCACATATCTACGCATTTCACCGCTACACGTGGAATTCCACTTTCCTCTCCTGTCCTCAAGATCTCCAGTTTCCGATGCACTCTCAGGGTTGAGCCCTGATCTTTCACACCAGACTTAAAAATCCGCCTACGCGCCCTTTACGCCCAATAATTCCGGACAACGCTTGCCCCCTACGTATTACCGCGGCTGCTGGCACGTAGTTAGCCGGGGCTTCCTCCTTGGGTACCGTCATGTGAAATCAATCTTTTCAACCTCACCGTTCTTCCCCAAAGACAGTACTTTACAATCCGAAGACCTTCATCATACACGCGGCGTTGCTCCGTCAGACTTTCGTCCATTGCGGAAGATTCCCCACTGCTGCCTCCCGTAGGAGTCTGGGCCGTGTCTCAGTCCCAGTGTGGCCGTTCACCCTCTCAGGCCGGCTACTGATCGTCGCCTTGGTAGGCCTTTACCCCACCAACCAGCTAATCAGACGCGGGTCCATCCATAATCGATAGCATTTTCAGAGGCCATCTTTCCTTAAGTCGTGATGCCACATCTTAAGATTATCCGGTATTAGCCCTCGTTTCCAAGGGTTGTCCCGGCTTTATGGGTAGGTTACCCACGCGTTACTCACCCGTCCGCCACTATCTAATACTTAACACTCAACATTCAGCTTCCTCTACCTGTGTTGGCACTTATGAAGTGCGCGGAGCGCTCATTCTTTGCGCTCTCGCTGTCCCCAACTCTACTGAACACTCAGTGTTAAGCATTAGACCGTTCGACTTGCATGTGTTAGGCACGCCGCCAGCGTTCGTCCTGAGCCAGGATCAAACTCTCCAAAAAAAGTTATTTCACTTCTTCTAGAAGAAGATGATTGACTCATGATTTATTTTGAAACTCTTGCGAGTCTCTCTCATTGGCTGTCCTTGTTGTTTAGTTTTCAAAGACCATTTATTTTCCTTGCCTCCAGGGCCGGAATTACATATTAGCATTTTCAACTTTCGTTGTCAATACCCCTTTTGCCTCCGGCTTGGAAGCTAACTCCTTGTATCTTTTCTGATCAAGGCGATTCTCTTCGCTTTGGCCGGAACCACATCTTAGCATCTTCAACTCACATTGTCAATGACTAATTTGCTTTCGCCCTACCTAAAAGGTTTTAGGTTAACACCTTTAGCTTTTTAGTAAGCTGACCGGATTTTTGGCGCTCAATTAGAATACATCATTTAACCCCTTTTGTCTAGTTATTTTTATCCAGTTCGGAATACTCTATGGACCTTTATAAATCAATCACCTGCGTTTAGGTTTCGGCCTTTTCTAGTGGTGATATCCAGTATTAGCGAGTTATGAACCTTCAAACAAAATAGACTTCTCTTTGACCTTCAGTTGACTATTTGAGACAAACTTTTTCAATGCAAATTAGTTCAGGCGGATTATTGACCTGATTTGCGAAGCTAATTCTAACAACATTGTATTCTTTTTGGCTAAGCGTTGACGTAAATGTTTCTAAAACCTCTTTTTCCAATCTGCCATTCTCATGCCCCGGATAGATAATCAGCAAGATAATACCATTGTGCTCTAATATACCTAAACATTTCTCTACAGCCTTAATGGTAGTTTCTTTTTTTGTCGTAATATTATGGTCCCCTTTAGGCAGATACCCGAGATTAAATATGATTAACCTGACATTTTCTTTAATATACTTATCGATATTTTCATGCCCGTCAAGAATTAGTTGCGCCCGTTCATGAAACTTTAATTCTTGAAGTCTTTTACGGGTATTCCGTATAGCGTCATCTTGGATATCAAAAGCGTAAACTCTCCCATTATCTCCAACTAAATCGCATAAAAATGCTGTATCATTGCCATTTCCCATAGTACAATCTACAGCTGTATCCCCATGGTTTAATTTCGATTTACATATTCCTTTTGATATTTCAACAGCATTAATAAAGATATTCTTTTCACGAAACACCACTCTTTTAAACCCCATTCATATTATTTCTAACTATTAGACCCTAAAGGGCATCCTCGCGCAAATCGGTCAGGATGAAATGGACTTACGTCCATCCACTTGGTTCCGCCCTTTAGAACCAAGTCAGCCATGATTCGTCCAGCCGCGGGAGCATGCATAAAGCCGTTGCCGCTGAACCCATTAGCAAAAAATAATCCTTTTAATCCTGATGCCTCTCCGATAATCGGGTGAAAGTCAGGCGTTTGTTCACAAATCCCTGTATATGTGCGCAGCCATTTAATATCGATGGCAGAGGGAATTGTCTCCATTGCCGCCTCAAAGAAACCCTCAGCTACAGATTTATCCACCACTTCTTCCAAGCCGGGCCATGTGTCTTGATCCGTCCCCCCCAACAAGACCGTCTTGCCGCTTGCCTCCTGATGTAAATAAAACCCGGAGGCCAGATCGATGATCGAAGGACTATTTTTCGGCACATCTTTAGGATTAGTGCAGACATAAACCTGACGTCGGAAGGGTTGTACAGGCAGTGTCACCCCTCCCATTGCTGCGAATCGAGCTGCATATGGACCAGCTGCATTGACTATGAGAGGACTCCAAATGGTCCCTTGCGTGGTTTCAACACCTTTAATAGTATCTCCCTTAATGATGATTTTGAGTGCTTCCCGGTCAAAATGGATATCAACCCCTTGGCGGCGTACCGCTGCATAAAGCGCAGCCAAAACGGCATAGGGGTCTGCGTAGGCATCCCATGGGCAAAATGTTCCTCCCCGGAAACGATCTTTATTGAGAAATGGGTAATTTCGCAATAGCTCATCCTGGTTCAAGAGTCTCATAGGTATGCCCTCTGCCTCGGCTTGGCCATTTGTCACTTGTAGCTGGTTCCACAAAGCTTCATTTGAAGCCAGCATTAAATAACCCTTTTCCCGATACCAAATTGGAACATCAAAAACTGATTCGAAATTATGAAAAAACTCTCTACTTAGAAAACTCAGACGCCGAAGCAGAGGACTGCTCAATTGGTAGCGAATACCTCCGGTGCACTTGCCAGTGGAGCCAAGACCCAGTATTTTCTCCTTTTCCAATACGGTGATCGATAATTTAGGCTCGATCTCCAAAAGATGATAAGCAATACTTAATCCAATAATACCTGCCCCAATAATTATGATATCTGATTTAGCTTGTTGTTCAATACTTACATTCATCAACTTCTACCTGCCTTTAGTGAAGCTATAAAGAGTTTGACCTGACAAGAAATCCTCTGTGATCCGCAGCTCAGAAAGCTTATCTTTACACTTCAACATGTTTCCTGATTATTCCTTCTTAATGTTAAAGCAAGGTTTCTATATTCTCCTCAACGTGAACGAAGTTATAACAAACTCGCCACAAATCCAGTATCCGAACAAGTTACTGTTAATGAATTTAAGGTTACTGGCTTAAAAGATAGGAATCTCAAGCACTTCATAATAATCTTCGGAGTAGGCCATCCTTTGGACATCCATCACTAAATCATTCCCCGTGCCTAAAAAACGCAGCGTTCTAGTATGAATGATGCTGCCATCCTGGAGCTTATCGTAATTGTTTTCAATGGTTTCTTCCAGAGAAACTTTCTTTCCATCAATTATCAAATACACCTGACTTAAGATAAGGGTTTCTGCGCTGCTAATGGTAATATGCGTTTCTCCCTGAAAGGTTTCAATTTTGTTGATCTCTACTATTTGCCCTAGAATATCTAACCCCTGTTTTTTATCATCGTCAGCTTTGTTTAACCTATACCGTTGATTTACATCGTGATCAGCTCCAAATCTCACCAGTTCGAGTTGGAGTTGCTTTAAATCCGGAGGTAAAGGATCATAATCACTGTGAAACGTAATCCCATTTAAGTCTGTACTCATACCGCTTCCTTGTACCGGAACTTCCTTTCCATTAGCAATAAGCTTTAATGTAAAATCCTTTGGCCGAATCCTCTCTCCACTAAGCTGATCTTTCACTAACTCGAAAAGGCTCTGGATGGACCCTTCGATCACAGTTTTTGTAGGAGATGCAAGAATCGACTCAATCTTTATTTGAGCTTTACCAACTTCAATCTTTGCATTCAGACTCTTTTTCAAAGTGTGTCCCATGGCTGTCGTTCTATTTAAAGTAAAGTTAATCTCTGCAGGCACCTCTCTTCCTTGATCTGTCTGCGAAAAGTTTAAGGTTAAGCTTTTCTCAAAAGGCTTTGGCGGCTCAAAACTGGAGAGATATTTAATTTCCGTTTTTTCCTCATTAATAATTCCTTGGGAATTCTGATGATGGTACTCTCCCCAAAAGGCTGTTAAGTACATAAAAGGAGAAATTTTGTTCTCATCAACGTGTCCTGAGGGATCTTTAATGCTATAAAACAACAAAAGCTGGTTATCATCTAACATTACGTAATCCACTGTCACTGTGACGCCATTATCAAATGTAAAGCTCTGACCTACGGGTTGTCCTTTGCCAAGTTCACTTAATTGCCTTAGTGAACCATTCATGACCTGATCATACCCTAATAGTTGTTTACTATAATAGGCAATCACCTCATAGTTAAACGATAATAGCATGGCAACTATGGCAGCGGCAGCTCCATATACTCTGAATCTTCTTCCCCTTGTAACGTGTTTTTTCTTGTTTAAAGCATTGCGAAGCCGTCCTTCCAACTCTTCCGGAACTTCAATTTGATCAATTCGTGTTTTTTTCACTCTTAGAATATCCTCTATATCGTTCATCCGTTACTCACTCCCATGCTTTGCTTTAATTTTTGCAGCCCAGCGTGAATTCGTGATTTTACGGTACCTAAGGGGATCTTTAAGATTGCAGCTATAGATGCATAATCCATATCAAGGTAATATCTCAATTTTAGGACTTCCTGGTATTTTTGATTGAGGCTTCCCCAGTGTTTTTCAATATATAACTGTTCATCCGTTATATGAAATATATCTTCATAAGAGCCTTCAGGAATATTCCTCATTAAGATGACCCTCTTTCTCCTCTTTAAGTTATTCCTGCAACAATTTACTAGGATCGACTTGCTCCAGCTATAAAAAGCGTTATCATCTTTCAGCTTTTTAAGATTCTCATAGACTTTAAGAATCATATCTTCCATGACATCTAATGCATCATCATTATCCTTCATGAAAATATAAGCGAGACGATAATAATCTTGTTTCTCACGCATAATGAGTTCAATTAATGCCTCTTTGTCCCCCAGTTTTGCTCGTTTTATCAACTGAATAGATTCGTTTTCCAAAGCTCTTCACCCCCCTTACTATGATTCTTATCCTAGCTAATAAGTTCATTTTTTAGCTATTTTTAATCGTAATTGACACTAGTCTATTTCTAATAGTTAAAACAAGAGCACTCCTTCAATTGAGTGCTCTTATCTCACCTTTAATGTTTAGTTGCTAATAGTTCAAAACGGTACGCTGTTATGTAATCATCTCCAAAAGGATAGCCTGTCTTACTCTCTGCGGATAAATTGTTGAGGATTTGAACGATCACTTCTCTATTATGCAGGTCAGTCCCCATTCTGTCATACCACTCTGGTAATTCATACTGATCTTTTATCAGGGAAGCCTGATCTATGGTCAAGGGCAGTTCCTTTAACAGCTGCTGCCATAAACGTGGCGAATAAGAATACTGGTGTGAACTATCTCTCAGTAACTCAATACGATTGATTTCCCTCTCCGGCTCCTCCCCATCAAGAACTGAACAATCCAGAATATAAAGCTTCCCTCCAGGCTTTAATACCCTGCACATTTCTTGAAGAGCAATTTTTACATCGTCAAAATGATGAATAGCAAATCTTGAGGCAACGATATCAAATTGATGATCTGCAAAGGTTAAATTATGTACATTTTCCGCCTTAAAGGTTAGGTTGCTAAGCCCTTCCTGATCTGACGCTATCTTCGCCTCCGCTAACATTTCCGGAGTAACATCAATGGCCGCCACCTGTTTCACGGATTTAGCCAAGGCAATAGCCGTATGCCCTCCTCCTGTGGCAACATCTAAGGCAATATTGTCTGCCGAAGGCTTTAGCAATTTAATCATTCTATCCAGATCCGATGGATTTGAGTGAGTGGAACTTAATCTATAATCCAAAGCTCTTTGTCCAAAGTTCTTTCTGATTTCCTTCACATTGCTCATTAACTTCCCTCCTATAAATCAAGCATTAAAAACCTCATACCCCCACTACATCATGATTCGGCCCGGATCAGCTCATGTCCTTCAAACACATCAAGTAATTCGTTCACAATTAACAAGCAGGTAATTTATCTAAACAAAACACCAAACTCTTGACGTTCTCTAAGTTATTATTGTTATCCAAGAAATATTGTTATTAAATAATATTGTATAAGAGATATCATCCAATCATAAGGCCTCAGCGCATATATTCACAGTAATCCCTAAATTTTGATATAATGTCCCCATAACTAACTAAAAGAGGAGAGTCATTATGATAAGAACAATTCTGTGGTTTACATACTTTTGGCTATACCTTATAGCCATTCAGCCGAAACTCATACGAGTTAAACGATTAGAAAAGATGGGCAAAACCAGCGAACACGACGAACTCACTAACCAAACGGCCAAGAAATGGGCCCGGTCTCTTGTTAAGCTTGCCGGAGTTAAGGTTGTGACTAAAGGGGAAGAGCATATCCCTGCCGGACCAATTCTTTTTGTAAGCAACCACCAGGGAAATTTTGATATCCCTATTCTTATCGGTTATATCGACAAGCCAAAGGCCTTTATTGCCAAAATTGAGCTGCAAAAATTACCGATCATTCAAACTTGGATGACTCATTTGAAATGTGTTTTTATGGACCGTTCTGATATTCGCCAATCTCTTAAAGTCATTAACCAAGCAGCGGATCATCTGAAGAATGGTTATTCCATGGTCATTTTCCCTGAGGGTACCCGAAGCAAAGGTAAGGCTCTGGGGGAATTTAAACCTGGAAGCCTGAAGTTGGCATTAAAGGCCGGAGTCCCGATTGTTCCGGTTGCAATTCAAGGTTCTTACAGGATAATGGAAGAAAACGGTTTTAGGATTAAGCCAGCTCATGTCGAGATTTCAATTTTTGACCCCATCCCAACTGCCGGGTTATCTAAGGAACAAGCGGCGGAATTACCCGAACGAGTGAGAAGAATTATTGAACAGGGTTTATCGGGGTGAAGCTGGCATATATTTCCCGAAAATAATTAGAGGAGATTTGCATATTATGTCGAATACTTTATGTCGATATAATAACAACGGCTTAATCTAGTCAACTAGAGCGGGGGAGCTTTTTATTGGGGTGAATCGCATTCTAAGCGTAGGGCTTACACCTTTTTGCCCGAATCCGTCAACTAACCTCGTAAGCTGAGAAAGGTGATAATAAGAATATGCAGTTGTCTCCAATCCTGTCCAATCTCAACCAGTCCTTTCGTAGCACTCTTCAGAAAGTTTCATGGAAGTCTCCCCGAGTTATCGCGGGCTTATCTATAACCATTATCTTAACTGGAGGATTGACCCATTATTTTACGACAACAACTTCTGCGGCGGAAGTTATCGTTAACGGTCAGCAAATTGGTTTAGTTCAAAATGTTAATTCAGGCAAAAACCTTGTGGAAACCATTTTAAAGGAGCAAGGTGAACCCTTTGGACTTACAGCCGAAACCCATGACGAAATCACGTACAAACGTATCCGGGTAAAAGACGATGTCTATCTTGAATCCAGTTTGAACGAAGACGAGCTAAAAGGCAAATTAACCTTTTATTTTGAAGGTTATAAGGTAGAGGCCGATGGCTCGATTATTGCGTATTTACCCAGCAAAGAAGATTCCGATAAGCTTCTTAAAGACTACGAAGAGTATTTCGTAAAACCCAGTGATGAAAACAAGGTGACTTCCGTTAATTTTGCCGAAAAGGTCAATGTTGAATTGGCAGAAGTCCCGCCGGAACAAATGAAAAAACCGGATGAAGCCTATAAAATGTTAATAGATGGTAAAATAACCACCAAGGATTATACCGTCCAAGCTAATGATTCATGGTGGCTTATTGCCCGTAAAAATGATATGTTGACAGACGAAGTATTAGCCGGCAATCCAGGAACAAATAAAGATACAAAATTGCAGCCAGACCAAATAATTAAGCTTGTCTCGACGACACCCTATCTTACAGTTGTGAGTGAGGGTACCTATTCGGGTACTGAAACCATTCCTTATGATGTGGTCACAAAAACTGATACCAGTCTGAAGGCCGGGCAAACAAAGGTTGTTGAACAAGGCAGCAACGGTTCAAAACTGGTTACCTATTCCTATGTACAAAAGAATGGAATCGACGTTACTAAGCAGGTACTAGATGAAAAAGTCGTTCAAGCTCCTGTCAATCAAGTCATTGCTAAAGGCCCCAATAACAAGCCGGTCACTGTAGCTTCAGCCGTCTCCCGCGGAAGCAGCGGCACGTCTTCTTCAGGCCTCGTCAATCGAGCACTCAGCCTACAGGGCACGTCCTATGTTTTTGGCGGAACATCTCAAAAAGGCTTTGACTGTTCAGGGTTTACCAAGTATGTTTATGCGAGTTCAGGGATATCCCTTCCCCGTACATCCTATGCACAATTCGCCTCCGGTAGCGCAGTCAGTAAAAACAACCTCCAATCCGGTGATTTAGTCTTTTTCTCAACCTATGCTAAGGGGGCATCCCATGTAGGAATTTATATTGGCGGAGGACGTTTTGTTCACGCTAGTAATCCCAGCAGTGGTGTTAAAACCTCCAGCCTCAGTGATAGTTTTTATTCCTCCCGCTATCTCGGAGCACGCAGATATTAATAAGAGAATAGATCTTGTTAGAGCAACAGCAGATGCTGTTGCTCTTTGCTTTTCAACTAACCGATAACTTTACCGGAAATATTAGCGGGACCAGTAATGGTTATCGTCCCCTGCTCAGGCTGAGTGTTACGAGCAAATAATTGATAAACATGATGACCAACAGGTACATCGGTAAGAACAGCTTGGAACGTAGTTACCATCTCCAGATCTTCATCGGCTCCATCTTCGATAGATTCTTGGTTGGCTGTTGCGACAACTGCACCATCTTGCAGAATCGAGATGGCGATCGTAGGTTGATCTGGTTCCACTATACTAACGCCCGTCACTTCCCAACCAATCGTTGACAGCAATTCAATAAAGTTTACTCCTTGGGGAACAAACAACCCAAATTGTAAAATTAGTTGATCATCACCAGTGAGCACAATCCCAAAACTATCCGCTACGTTTGTCACAATACTTCTGTTATAGTTTAAAAGTGCCAATTTCCTTCCTCCTCTAAATTTTAAATTTTAATGTGGGTTTACTGAGGCTTGCCTCTATTTATTCTATGTAAGAGAAATAGAATGGGACAGGATTTAGGGCTTAATGACTATATTTCATTATTTAATTTTTACATAACTAAAAGACAGCCTCATGCATTAATGAGACTGTCTTTTGGTTATGTAGCCCTTTTTCATTCCTCGTTGGTTTTCACCGTTTCATTGTCCACTCCTGTGAGTTGTATTTGCCAACTAACTGCTCTGCTCTAAGGTTCTCTTTCTCGGTCAGAACAGACCTAACCAGGTCTATACCCATAATTTCTTTAAATCCTGAACATATTTCTCCTTCCAGTTCGTCTATTGTCACTGGTCTTGTCCACACTTCATCCAGGGCACAGGCCTTAGCCTTAAAGTTCTTTAACAGCCTCCGGCGGACTTCTTCGTTTGGAAGTTTTAAGAGTTTGAAGAGAAGTTCCGAATCAAAATGTAGAATAATCGAACCGTGCTGCAAGATCATTCCCTCTCTGCGCATCTGAGCACTTCCCACAAGCTTCTTTCCTTCTACAACAAGTTCATACCACGAAGGAGCATCAAAACAGGCTGCTGTTCCGGGGTGCAGGGAATTTGCCTGGGCAACGATTTCGGCCGGTACTCCCACCGCATTCAGTCCTTTTAACAGGGCCTGACTTATTGTTAGATAGGATTCAATGATTGTTCCCTTAACATGCTCTTCAGACTCCGGCACAATGACACTATAGGTTAGTTCATACTGATGCAACACAGCTCTGCCGCCCGTAGGCCTCCGTACAACATCAATATTGGCTTGAAGGCAGGCCTCCGCATCCACTTCTTTGGCATAACTTTGAGCATAACCCAGGGACAGAGCGGCAGGCTGCCAACCATAAAAACGCAGAACTGGTTCACTATTTTTGGTTTCTTTCATAATCTCCATAATAGCTTCATCGATCGCCATATTCTCAGCGCCGGTAAAAACTGAATAAGGTAAATACCTCCATGTTTTCATTTCTTTCACCTACTTATCTAAGCTAGCAACGAGTTCCTGCCAGCATCGTTTTACTTCTTCAGGGGTAAGCGGTCTCGGGTAGTTATAGAGTTCCTCCCGGGGAGATTCATTATAATAGGGCCGGTTGCATCCTGAACAACCTGAGGTTTGGAACGCCTCACCCTTTGAGAGATAATCCCAAAGCTGATCGAAAGGCAGGCCAAAGCTCACAAGTTTGCCTGTACGAAAAACGAACTCATCTGATCGTGCATAGTTTTGGCGGATCAGGTAATGAGCAGCCTGTACGCGGCGATAATGGTCCAAATCCGGTTTCTTTGCTTTTTCCATACGAGTCCCTTTGACAGGTGTAAATGCAAACAAGGCTACAGTGATTCCTTTGTCATACATATCTTGTATGATTTTGACCATGTCTTCTTCCGTTTCTCCCAGCCCAACGATCAGATGGGTGCCGATATGCCCGGGGAACTTACCCGCGGCTTCTAATAGCAATCGATAGCGACTTTCCCATGATCCATCTTTAGCCTGGGCAAAAACCTGGGGAGTAGCAGCGTCAAGTGCTAAACTTACACGGTCAACGCCATGCTTAAGCAAATCTTCAATCTCAGCGAGGCTTCGCGGCCCTGCAGAAACACAAATCGGCATATCAGGGCTCTCATTCTTGATCGTTTTAACGAAGCTTTTAGCCTCCTCTAAGGCCTTGCCGTCCTGGACAACCTGAAAGCAAACCCTCTGCAAGCCCCTTTGGGCTTCAGGTATCTGCAAACCCTGCAGAACCTCATGTTCATGGAATTCCGGCCAAACCACTCTGGAAAGCAAGTCAGTCCTCGACTTGCTCTGGCGGGCTTGTGCACAAAAAGCACAATTGAACTTACAATGTTCTCCCACCATCAGGTAGGCCGTTGTTGGCAAAGCATCCGTTTTTATGTTATTTAGACCCAATACTTTAGCGGTTCCTGCTGAACAACGAATCATAGAGCACAACATTCCTCTCCTCGTTTGATAGTCAATCCTTTTTCTTCGACTAATTGCCGGGCTCTGGGAGTAGGTATCACAATTCTGTTAATTCCCAACGCTACCGCAGCCTCATCAAGCTTTTGGCGGTAACTCCCTTTAGGGCGCATACAGCCCAATGCCAGAGGAGTTTTTGGCAAGCGCACCCTCGCTTTGGCAAGAAAGAGGATGACCTCTTCTAAATCCGGGGGGGTCCGGTCAGAGTAACGAGTGCCTGGGGTTGGAATAAACACATTAAATACCAGCCCATCCAAGCCAATAGTCTCAAGCATAGCCAAGGCCTTTTCCTCTCCGCTCCAAATTCCTCCCTTTAACCCAATCGTTAAATGGGGAATAAGCTTCACATGCTTACGCAAATCCCGGTAAACTCGAATATAATCCTCTAATGTATGTTTGAGACCGTATACTTCACGAATCGTATCTTCATCTCCAATAAAATCAAACGAAACCACATCTGCCAGCCCTTTTAGAAGTTGAGACTCCTGCTCGTCAATAAGCCCTACGTGAAAATTTAACCGCACCTTCCTATTCTTCAGTTCATGTAAAAGGTCTAAGCGGTTCCAAAAAGGAACCTTGCCATCCACTGTACATCCGCCGCTGATTAAAGCGCTGGAAAAGGCAAGCTCCGTATCTGATTGGGGGTTCAGCTCTTTTATATCGGTCATTCCTTTAAGATAATGACCGCCGCAATGGGCGCAATTAAGAGAACAAGACGTACCAGTCAAACTTACGCTTTCTGTTTTGGTCGGATAATCAAAGTATATCTCAGGCGGGAAATTATTTGTGCGTATTTCCCAGCCCCTTTTAATCCAGTCATTTGTCTCCAATGAATAAGCATTCTGCTCCAAATCAACCATCCTTTACATTTATAGACTTAATTTTAATCAGTATGCCCCTTTATGAAAATTGCGATAATATACAATCACAACGATGAGACCCTCTAGACGATGTTGACGAGGGCATTTAAAAATAAGATAATCGAGCCTGCTAACATAGCATGCCCGATTTGAACGTGCTTCTGAATTTTATGGATTAAGAAGCTGATTTCTGATAAAAATCATATTACTCACTATAAACCTAATATTTAATTTTTTCAAATTTATTTTTTCACTTACCCTATAACATATTCTGTCATAAATTAGCCTAAAGAATTTGCTATAGGGGCTGTCTTATCTTTTATAGCCAAATTCCCCCAAAACTTAGCTTAATGCAATCGTAACTCCCACGCTCAAGGGTTTTTAAACCAAAGGCAGCAGAATTTTCACCTGAACCCCTCTCTCGCTGCCATTCATGATGGATATCTTTCCCCCGTGCAGATCAATGATGCGGTGTACAACGGATAACCCTAACCCAGTCCCCCTTTCCTTCGTCGTAAAAAACGGGTCATAAATGTAGGGCATGGCCTCCGGCGGAATACCGGGTCCCTCATCACTTACAGCGAAGCCTGCAAAGCCATCTTGCTGAATTCCCTTAAGCCTAATCACACCGCCTTGTCCTTGGGCATCGATAGCATTCAATAAGATATTAAGTATAACCTGCTTAAGTTTGTCCGGGTCCACGTCAACTTCTTGCAAGTCAGCCTGGCTTGGCACTTGCTCTAACTTAATCTGATTTTGAAGCAGGGCAGGCTGAATTAAAGAAACTCCTTCAGCCAAGAGTTTTCCCAACTCAATCCGTTCCGGCATCAGTTCTTTTGGCCGGGCAAAGGAAAGAAACTCACTCAATAACCGGTTTAATCGTTCACATTCTTCCAGAAGTACCCGGCAATATTCCGAAACGACTCCATCATCACATTTCTCCTGGGCCAGCATTTGGATACTCACTTTCATTATTCCCAAGGGATTGCGTATTTCATGAGCCAAACCGGCACTCATATGCCCTAGTGCGGTTATCCGTTCGGTTTGCCGAATCTCCCCTTCTAATCGTTCACGTTCCTGTCCTTCTCTCTTTAACTTCTCCACTAATTCCTTTTGTACCGTTAAAGCGAGCAGGTATTTGCGTTTCGCCTTCCGCTCCTCTTCTGTTAAAAATCCTGTTAACCAGCCGATTACGTTAATTAAGCCGACTTCTACCCACTGTGTGTATTTAGCCGCCGGTGTCAAAGCCTCCTGAAAATGCGTCATGAGCGGTATGAAAAGCAGCGTGATCACAAAGCTCGAAAGGATTCCTCCTGCAGGTCCAAAACGCATGGCGGCATAAATCACCGGGAGATAATAGGCGAATTGCAGGAGAATATGATAATCCACACTATAATGATAATTCGTATAGTGTATGATCGTCAAACCCGCCACAGCCAGCCCAATTACCATAAGATCAAAGAGAGCCCTGGCATGATTTTGCGCCGGGGATTCATTATTCAGCAATTCAAATCACCCTATCCTATCCCCCAGTGAGGGTCAATTCCGTACTTTTCCAAACGATATAAAAAGGCATGCCTGGAAAGCCCTAATCGTTTTGCCGCCTGACTTTGGTTCCCTCCCGTTTGTTCCATGGCCTGCTGAAGAAAGGATTTCTCGACTTCTTCGAGGGAAATCCCCTCCGAAGGCAGCACAAAGGGTAAGGGACTCTTCTCCTCTTTGGAAGAGGGGTTAAAAATAGGCAAGCCATCCAAGCCAATCACTGTCCCTTGGGAAATAATAACCATACGTTCCACCACATTTTCTAGTTCACGCACGTTTCCCGGCCAGTCATAAGCCATGAGCTGAGTAAGAGCTCCCGGGCTTATAGTCTTGTTGGGTCCATAATTTCTAAGTTTCTTTAAAAAATGGCCGGTCAGGTTAGGGATATCCTCCTGACGTTCCCGTAAAGGAGGTATCGCTATCGGAAAGACACTCAGCCGGTAATATAGATCCTCACGAAAACGCCCTTCCTGGGACTCTTTCAGTAAATCCCGGTTCGTCGCCGCAATAATCCGCACGTCCACTTTAATGGTTTTCTCACCGCCGACTCGCTCAAACGTCCGCTCTTGAAGAACCCTTAACAACTTAGCCTGAACATTAAAGGAAAGTTCGCCGATCTCATCGAGAAAGAGCGTACCGCCATCGGCTAACTCGAAACGACCGGATTTCCGGGCATGTGCCCCTGTAAACGCTCCTTTTTCATGTCCGAATAATTCGCTTTCCAGCAAGGTCTCCGTCAAGGCAGCACAATTTACACGAATAAACGGCCCGTCAACACGGGGGCTCAAGGTATGTATAGCGTGGGCCACCAATTCTTTTCCGGTACCCGATTCTCCTTGGATAAGCACCGTAGCAGGGGTCAGGGCAACTCTCTCAACTAAGTGTTTAACCCTTTGCATTGCTTCACTATCCCCCACCAGCTGCCATCCGCCGCTTTGGACCTCTCCCTTTAAATAATCCACCTGTTCACGCAGACTTTCAACTTCAAAAGCCTTAGCGACTGTAATAAGAAGTTCTTCAATATCAAAGGGTTTCATCAAATAATCATGAGCTCCGGCCTTCATAGCCTCGACCGCTGTAGCAGTACTTCCGTGAGCAGTCATGATGACAATCATTAAATCCGGATAATGCTCTTTCAGTATCCTTAAAACACTTAACCCATCCAGCTTCGGCATTTTCAAATCCGCCAGGACAAGATCCGGACGTTCAGCCAGGGCTCGATCTAAGGCGAGTTGTCCGTCCTCCACTGTCTCAACATCATAACCCGCTTTGCTTAAGGCCCGTTCTAAAACCCAGCGCATATTTGCTTCATCATCCGCGATTAATACCCTTCGCAAGTTTTGCCCTCCTTACCTGCGGGATTTCCCACACTATAGTGTAGGAAATCCCGCAATATTTTAGCCCTAAAGTATCAGAACCTTTAACCTTACCTCCCCAAACAAGGGGAATGGAACCAAGACATTCATATCATTAGCACCTAAATCACCGTAAAATAGTAACTTTCCTAAGTTTAAACCTCTTAAGAAGTTTTTGCAAAGTTCGCTGAGACTTGGCACGGAAATTGCTATTTGATAGTGAATGACCGAATTAAAAGGAGTGAGAAAAACGTATGCCTAATAGGATCTCATTAAAAAAAGGATTATCCATTGGAATCATAGGTATCAGCCTATTATTAAGCTCTGTCAGCATTGGCTTGGCCGGCGAAGGCGATAGTTCAGGCGGGCATGGAGGAATGAACATGGGGGGGAGTGCGGCAACCCATGTTGAACCTAAATCAAATGAAACCCCTCAAGAAATGACAAATCTGCACCCTGAACCCGATCATTCCGGCTCGGAGCCAGGGCATGAAGCAACACCAGACATGGACCCTAACCAGCCTGGACATGACGCAGTAAATGGTGAAGCCGAACAAAGCAGCAGTGGCAGCCATGGTGAAACCAGCGGTGGGCACGGTGAAGGAGCTTCTGACCCGGAAGGGGTTAATCGGCCGGTAGTTTGGGGATTCGCAGGAATCAACGCCTTAGTGGTGGGGATAGCCGGGATTCTTAAATTTATGAATAACAATAAGCCATCAACAGTAGAGGAGTGAAACTATAGATGTCAGCAGCAAAGAAGATAAATCCTGATACGCCCAAAGAATCTCAAACGAAAAACTTACTCGAAAATAAAGCTATAAAAGGCATTCTTAAAAGCCGTTGGTTTCCAGGAATCATTCAGTTACCGGTTTTAGCTATTTTTGCACTTATTGTTTTCGAATTGATGGCTGGGCCCGGTTCAGCTCATGATAATTTCGGAACGGCTGGAACCTGGGTTTTATGGTGGCCTCTTATTCCTATCATTTTCCTATTGCTTGGCCGTTTCTGGTGTGCGATTTGTCCTTTTGCAACCGTAAGTGACTGGATTCAGAAAGTCGTAGGAAACAATCGTCCCGTTCCCAGGTTTTTAAAGAAATATGGCATATGGCTGATCGATGCCTTTTTTATCTTAATCACCTGGGCTGATCATACCTTTGGTATCATTGAAAGCCCAAGGGGTTCGGGTATTTTACTCTTAATCATTACAACAGGAGTCATTATTAGCGGGTCCTTCTTTGAGCGCAGAACATGGTGCCGTTATTTGTGCTTCCTGGGCGGGTTATCAGGGAATTACGCCAGGTCCGGTTCTCTGGAGTTAAGAGCTACTCCTGAAACCTGTGCAAAATGCAAAACCCAGTCTTGTTATAAAGGTAACCAAAGCACACCAGGCTGTCCGATGTTTGAATTCCCACGAACGATGGAAAGTATGGCGAGTTGTAATCTGTGCGCCAATTGTATTAAGACCTGTCCCAATGACTCGATTCAATTAACAACCCGGATTCCATCCAAAGGCTTGTGGTCTATCAGAAAACCAAAATTCGAGGAATCCTTCCTAGCCATTATCATCATGGGGATCGTCTTTGTACAGAACATTACCATGCTTGAAGTATGGCAGGAAATGCTTGCGAAGCTTGAAGTTTTTGTAGGTACAACGAATTACTTTGTAACCTTTACCATTACCTTCATTATTGCTATGGCAATTCCAGTCTTAGCTTTGTTCGCCAGCAGCTACTTTGCAAAATTAGCTAATAAAAAGAGCACTATACAGAATTTTGCCATCTTCGGATATGCTTTAATTCCTTTAGACTTAGCAGGTCACATCGCTCACAATCTGTTCCACTTATTAGCTGAGGGCAAATCTGTCATTTACACCTTTGCGGCATTATTCGGGGTTGATACCCATGGTGCATCCGCTGCTATTCTAAGCAATTCTACCATTCAACTGCTTCAGTTTGGTCTTATTGCCCTGGGAACCTTTGGTTCTATCTATACAGCTTATAGAATCTCGAAGAATAACTTCGGCGCTGAAGGAAAAACACTATCCAGCTTTATGCCCTTTGCAGTTTTAAGCTTGATATTAGGGATTATTAACATCTATCTATTTATTCTCCCAATGGCTATGCGCATGTAGGTCCAAAATTTTCATCTTTATAAATATGCCGAAAAATTCTATAATGGCTTATTGCTTTCTTTTGTGAATTTTGACTTAACCAAACCATTCAAGGAGGATATACAATGACTAATGACCGTGCCGGGAAAAACCAGAAATTCACCCAACCCTCGAAAAATAATGCCTTACTATACAGTATCGTAGGTATAATAACCGTTGTAATTATGATTGGCACCTATTTCGTAGTTGCCGGCAGAAATAAACCTGACGCTTCTGTCGCCGCGGCTGCCCATATCGGACAAACAATAACTTATAGTCCTACCGAAAAATTAGAACAAACGAAGGTGGAAAGCAAACTTGAAAATGGGAAGGTCGTCGTTGCAACTCTTAGTACTGTGAAAGAAAAAAAGTTTATCTGGACAGAGTATAAAGCAAACGGTCAACGGATTCCTTTAACAGCCTTTGCCCAGCCCGATGGAAAGGTCATGGTGGCTGTCAGCTTTTGTGAACCCTGTAGGGGCGAAACCTTTCACATCATTGCTGACCAAATAGTCTGCAACGTTTGCGGAACCACCTGGGACCTGCAGACATTCAATGGCCTTAGCGGCGGTTGCCAGGCCTATCCGCCCGAAGCCCTCACCTACTCTTTAAATGGCGATAACCTTGAGATTCCACAATCTGTACTTGACGCCTGGGAACCCAGAGTTTAGTACTGGAAAGACACTTCTATTCATTAAATTGTTTGGCAGGCGCACTCGTTCTTACGGGTGCGTTCACTCTAACCAAGACTAAAAGTAACTTCAAGCATTTTAGGAGGAAACGGCTAAATGTCTTTGATAAACGTGAGCGACGTCAGTAAGTCCTATGAAGGCGGAGACGGGGTTGTTGAAGCCTTAACAGCGATTAATCTGGAGATTGCTGAAGGAGAGTTTTTGGCTTTAATGGGCCCTTCCGGTTCCGGTAAAAGCACTTTACTTAGCATTCTGGGAGGACTAAACCCGCCTACCTCCGGCAAACTCATAGTCGATGGTATTGATGTCTATTCTCTAACATCCGAACGATTAGCGGATTTTCGTCATGAATACGTGGGATTTGTTTTTCAGCAATATCAACTGATTTCCTATCTCACCGCCTTGGAAAATGTCATGCTCCCTCTGACCATAACCTCACGTCCGGGAAAAGAACAACGGGATATGGCTCAGACCGTTCTGGACAAGGTCGGTCTGGGTTCGAAATCACTTCGCCTCCCCAATCAATTATCCGGCGGGGAACAAAACCGGGTGGCCATTGCTCGGGCCATCGTTAACCGCCCTTCTATAATTTTCGCGGATGAACCTACTGGAAGCCTGGATTCAAAAACGGCAAAGGAACTGTTAGAATTGTTCCAAGCCCTTAACCAGGATGGTTTAACAATTATTATGGTGACACATAATGAAGAAAATCTGGCCTGGGTCACCCGTGCTGTTTACATCCGGGATGGAGTTCTATCCCAAATTCCTTGAGATCTCTAAGGGGGACATTAAATGCGTCTGACAACTATCGCATTGCAAAACATACGCCGCCGCCAAATGCGCTCTGCACTATTAATGCTTAGCGTTATGATCGGAGTAGCTTCAATCATCTTCCTCTATACCACAACCCAAGCCATGGAAGAAGATGTCGCTAATAAGCTCGATCAATTCGGTTCAAATATTCTCATCCTTCCTGACACAGGGCAATCATTAACCTTTGGCGGTATAACGGTTGAGGCTCCGACTCAGATCAAAGAACTGGATATCTCCCTCATACCACTGATGCAAACCATCAAGAATAAAGAAAGTCTGGCTGTTATTGCTCCTAAACTTTTAACAAACACTACCCTCAAGGGTCGGGAAGTGTTGTTGCTGGGCGTGGATTTCCCTCAGGAATTTAACTTAAAAAAATGGTGGAAAGTCGATGGTCTTGCCAAAAACCAACTTCCCCAGGCGGGGGAAGTCATCCTGGGGAGTGAAATTGCCCTTTCCCTTGGCCTTCTTCCTCATCAAACTGTCAGTATCAAAGGACAGAACTTCCTGATTGCCGGAGTCATTCAGCCTACAGGTTCTGCGGAGAATGATCAGGCTGTGTTTATGAATTTGGCCGTACTGCAGAAATTAGCCAATCGGCCCGGCGCCATTAGCCTTATCGAGACCGCTGCATTGTGTTATACCTGTCCGATCGAAGAGATCACCCAACAATTAAGTGACAAACTGCCTGGCACTAAGGTTACCGCCCTAATGTCTACCTTAGAATCCCGGGATGATACCGTCAATAAATTCAACTTGCTTGCCCGGAGCATATCCCTGATTCTCTTGCTGGCCAGCGGTTTGGTGATCACGCTGACTATGAAATCGTCTGTTGAAGAACGCACCCGGGAAATTGGTATCTTTCGAGCGATTGGTTTTCGGAAACGTCATATTATTCAAATCATCCTAACGGAAGCAGGCTCCTTAAGTCTGCTAGGCGGGTTTTTAGGTTACATTTTTGGCATGAGCATGGCCGTAAGCTTTGGATCAGAGCTAATGAAGGCCCAAGTGCAGATTCCCTGGCACCCTGATTTGCTGATCTATGCCGTAACGGCCTCTCTGCTAATCGGGCTGACAGCAAGTCTATATCCCGCGTGGAAAGCAGCAAGGCTCGACCCGTCTGAATCCTTGCGCTATTTGTGATGCCGCTGTCTCAGTTCCCACACCGCCATTTTCCTGTTTTCAAAATCATGCTGAAACTTAAACATCAAATATATTCTAATCAGTATTTTCATATACCCACTTAAAATTATGTTAAAAGAAAAAAGGGGACACTAAACCTGTCCCCCCGTCCCACAAGGAGGGAAACATGACACTGACAGACATTGCTATCCAAAATTTGCGCCGGCGAAAAGGGAGGACTCTCTTTTTACTGCTTACATTTATATTAGTGGTAGGAATAACTGTTGCCTTAAATTCATTGGCTAAAGGCATGCAAGATGATTTACAAAAAAGTTTAGCCCAATATGGAGCCAACCTTGTGATTACTCCCAAGTCTGAACATTTTACGCTCAGCTATGGAGGTCTTTCCGTTCCCGGAGTTAATTATGAACTTAACCATTTAGATTATGACAGTGTCGCTAAACTGAACAATAACCCTGAGCTTATGCTCAACGGAATTGCCCCCAAACTTATTGGATCCGCCGCAGGAACGACTGATCCTTATCTGATCATCGGAGTGGATTTCACCAGTGAACTTAAAATGAAACCTTGGTGGCATATAGATGGCAATCTGCCTGGTGAGAACGAAGTCATTATCGGTTCGGGCCTCGCCCGAAAAGAAAACTTAGTGATTGGGAATACTCTGGAACTCAATTACCGGAGTTATTCTATTGTTGGGGTCATGCAAGAAACCGGGGGCTCAGAGGACAATGGCGTATTTACTAAATTTGAGACTGCCCGATCAATTACGGGAATAGATTCCTGGTCCATGATCGAACTCAATACGGCTCAACCCACTAAAGCCGCGGCCCTCTTGACTGAACTCCTGCCCGGGGCCAAAGTTTCCGAACTATCCCAGCTTGTTCAAGGTTCTAAAGAGAGTGTGGATCGCTTTTCAAACGTTTCCTTAATAACCTCTATTTTGTTGGGACTAATCGGTGCTTTGATCGTCTTTGTTACAATGACAGGCAGCATTAATGATCGGACTACGGAAATTGGCATCTTTCGAGCCATCGGTTTTCGCCGTCAGCATATCCTTTCTATTTTGATTCGCGAGGCCTTTTTCGTAAGCCTCTGCGGGGGATTTTTCGGATATCTTCTGGGGGGCTTAGCTCCCGCTTTCCTTGCTCCAATCACTTTCCAGAAATCAATGAGCTTTGAATTCCACCCTTTGATTGCTTTGACCGTAATCAGTGCTTCTGTCATAATAGGAGTTGTCTCCACTCTTCTTCCGGCTCGGCGTGCTATACATTTAGATCCTTTAGAAGCACTTTCTTCTATCTAAAATTAATCCCCAACCCACACTGCGAAACGTGTTAGTTGAGGTTTTCTTGCCAATGTTAAAACCAATCAGCCAATGACTGCTTTCCAAGAAGCTCAGAAATCCGGCAAACCAATTTTCTTAGAGTTTTATGCTGAATGGTGACCCAGCTGTAGGAGCATGGAGCCCGTGGAGACCATTCCTCAGGCTGCCCTTGATTCTTGCAGGCACCTTTACTGCGGTATTAAAAAGTCTGCCTCACTTGCAAAAATGGGGTCACTATATTACATTTCTTAGCGGTATCTTACTTATTGTGTTGGGTTTATACTTCTTCACACAAACAGGTTAGTCATTATTAAACGCTGCATTCTCATCTCTCCAATGATTCTTTTGGGTTATCGTTATGCCTTTTGAGTTGATGATTACTTGAAAGAGTAATGTAGCATAATGCGTAACCCAGAATAGAAAAGCAAATGGAGGTTATCAATAAATCTAGCCCTTCCATTACAGACTCCCCCTCAAATTAATTTTCACCTCTAAGAACCTTTTAGATATTAAAACTATCCATCGGTTAGAATATTCTTTCAATTCTTTGTTTTAAATTATACTAAACTTTTATCTAATTTATCGTGACTTGGATCACATTAGCCAATCCAGATTTTGCTTATCCGAGAGGAGGAGTCTTCCATAAGGATCTTACTAGTTGATGATGAGAAAAAGATAACGAACGTGCTTAAAGCTTACTTACAACAGGAAGGTTTTCAAGTCAGCACCGCTGTTAACGGTCTTATCGCTCTAACCATGTTTAAAGAAAACCCTTTTGACTTAATCATCCTGGATTTAATGCTCCCCGGCATGACAGGGACGGAGATTTGCCGCGAGATTCGCAAACTATCCTCCGTACCTATTATCATGCTCACTGCTAAAGTCGAAGAAGAGGACCGCATCCAAGGATTAAGTATGGGTGCCGATGATTATATAACCAAACCCTTCAGCCCTCGTGAAGTGGTCGCCCGTGTCCGGGCTGTATTACGACGGGCTAACAATGAAGCTGCACCCCTTGCGGACATCATTTCCTATGACAACGGTCTCACCATTGATAATATACAGCATGAAATTCGCCTTCATGATCGGGAAATCTTATTAACCCCTACCGAATTTAAGATTCTCGGTGCCTTGGCCAAACACCCCGGACGAGTGCTGTCCCGAAGTCAATTAGTTGAAATTGTCCAAGGGCACGATTTTGGCGGAGATGACCGTGTGATTGATGCCCATATTAAGAAAATCCGCCAAAAGATAGAAGCAACCCCCGGCGACCCTCAACTTATCCTGACAGTTTACGGTATTGGCTACAAGTTTAATCCGAATGCGAGGGGATAAGAATGCGTACTAAATTATTTCTTTCCACCCTGATCATCGCGTTAACAACCTTAGCTTTTAGTATGCTGTCCGTGAACTTTGTCTTTAAACAACAATTTAGTGATTACTTAACTGAGGTGAACGAAGCGACCTTGGAACAGTTACCCTCTCGTCTGAGTTCGCTTTATCAAACCAGAGGCACTTGGGATCCTGTGTCTCTGAATGAATTGAGCCATTCCCTTCCGATGGGTACCGTTGTTACTCTGCAGGATCCCAGCGGCAAGCTCATTGCCACATTAAGTAACCCAATGGACAATATGATGCACGGTAAAGGCGAAATGGGTATGGGTATGAATATGGGGATGCCGTCCTACTCCCCTGCAAGCTGGAAAACAAAGACGTTCACAGTGTCAGGACCCCTTGGCACTTTAGCCACCGCAGAGGTCCGCTACCCTGCAACCTCAAAGATTCTCAATCCCCAAGATATCCGCTTTCAATCAGCAGTCTTTCGCTCTCTGCTTTTCGCCGGGGGATTAGCACTGGTTTTTGGGATTCTTCTCAGTTATTTCACAAGCCGCCAACTCGTGGCTCCGCTCAGACGATTGACGCAAGCTGCCGATCGTATTGGTCATGGCCACCTTGACGAACGTGTTTCCATTCGTTCTCAAGATGAGGTAGGACAACTAGCAAACGCTTTTAACGCCATGGCTGATAATTTAGATCGGCAGGAAACTCTGCGCAAACAGTTTACCGCGGATATCGCCCACGAACTGCGGACTCCCTTGACCTCGATTAAAAGCTATATCGAAGCCTTCCAAGACAACGTTCTGCCGGCTAATCAAGAAAATCTCGCATCCATTCATGAGGAAATTGACCGTTTAGTTGACTTGTCCAGCGATCTTAAAGACCTAAATGTGGCTGAAATAGGCGGATTATGCCTGAGCCTTAACTATGTCGATTTAAAGCTTCTGCTTGAAAAAATCATTCACAGTCTTAATCCCCTTATCCAGGAAAAAGAATTAACTCTAAATTGGAACGTTCCCCAAGAACCTGTGATTACCTCCGGGGACGAGCACCTTCTGACCCGGCTCTTCTACAATTTGCTCCATAATGCCTATCGATACTCAAACACAGGCGGTAAGATAACAGTTACTCTTACCCAAACCCTGGATTCTACCGAGGTAAAAATCTGGAACACTGGTCCGGGCATTTCAGAAGAAGAGCTCCCCTTAATATTCGAGCGTTTTTACCGTGCCGATAAATCACGGACCCGTGAATCAGGGGGAACCGGAATTGGTCTGGCACTAGTGCGCCAGATTGCGACTCTTCATCAAGGCACCATCACCGTACAGAGTAAAGTCGGGCTTGAGACCGAATTTATGGTTCACCTTCCTAAAGAAGTAAACGTATCACCGAAATAATCAATGGCCTACAATTAGTTAATAACTCGTAGGGAAGTTAATGAAACCCGGCTCTCAGTACTTAATTGAGAGCCGGGTCGATCTTTCTTAATGTCTAAATTTGCAGCGGAGTAATTATTGACTCTCCAGATCCCGTTTCCGGACTTGATATTCCTCTGAATCCATCTCCCCGCGTGCATATCGTTCGCGCAGGATATCCATGGCGGGATTCTTCCCTGGTACCGTGTTATGAATATGCGAGGTATTGCGGCGAAATAAATAGATTCCCAGTAAAATGACCGCAATTCCCAAAATGAGATTCATTCCAATTCCCGCCATACCCATCATTCCATAGCCGCCATATCCCCAGCCACCCATCATATTCCCCCAACCGCCCATCATATAAAATCCTCCTTCGACCCATTTCTGCTAAATTACATCGTTAGATAACCTTTTCATCCAAAAATTAAGGCCGGTTATCCTTTTATCACTGATATAAGCTGCTTTTGTCCTGACAACTCTTGTTTCCGTTTGAGATATTCCTCTCTATCAATCTCACTACGTGCATAACGTTCATTTAATATATCCAGTGGAGTGTTGGTCTGAGCTTGATAGTCCAGGCATGACTCTTTGCAGCTAGATGAATTAAACATGTAACAAGCGATAAAGGCTAAAAGTATTAAACCAAACATCATAGGCTCTCTCCCTTTTAATTATTAAATTGAGATCCCATCGCATTTCTGATTCCATGCGAACCTCCCCTGCCGCCACTGTTGGACATCATGCTCCCTCCGAAATTACTCATTAATTCGTTCATTCTATCTAAGTTGTCCTGCCCCATTTGAGCTTTAACCGCCGGATCTGAATTCATGAGTTCTTGCATCTTTTTGACATCCCCTGTTTGCATTGCCTTTTGCATTTCCTGAGAATTATGAAGATCTTGCATTTCTCTCGAATTCATAAGCGCTTGGTGTTGTTCCGGTGAAAAGTTTTTCTGCATGTATCCATGCATTTCGCTAAACCATGCGCTCCCTTGCCGGGTTGTTTCGGCTATGGCCGGCAAAGCCATAATCCCCACCGCTAAGGCTGCTGTTCCTAGGATTGCCATAATTCTCTTGCTGGATCGTTTCATGATATATTCCTCCTTCATTCACTAAAACTTTTAATCTTGCCGGTTCTTCATGTCCTTAGTCTAACTCTCTGATACGATTAACTCATGAAAAAGTTGTGAATTTCTCATGAATAAGGGACCCTGATTACTTCAAATCAGGATCCCTTTAAACAAAACTTTTTCTAGTTCATTTCTAAGTGTCAGGAAGTATTTCTGTTATTAATCAATATTATAAGAATCCTTGGAATCGCCAGGTTCTACTGGCTTTCCAAGGATTCTTGGCCGCTATATCTAATTGATAATTTGCGACTTCTGTTGCGGGTCTATTTATTGTAAGTCCTGACCAGAAACTTATCGACCTTACCATCGATATCAATGCAGGTCCACTCAATTTCCTTTTCTCTTACCTGGGGAATAAGTCTGGCTGGATAGTACCCCAATTGATAAGGAATTCGGGTTTCAAGGGCCCCGAACCGGCAGGCTTTTACGCACGCCATACAGTCCCAACAATCTCTTTTCGCCCGGCAAAACGCTTTCTTATCCTCATTTAATTCCATTAAATCCCCCGGACATATCTCTTCACATTTTCCGCACCCTTGGCATTTATCTTGATAGACTACTGGTGGCATCTCTTCAACCTCCTATCTTAAGCTTTTAAACGGTCACCTGGAATAATCTGTTCATAGGGTCGGGTAAACATTTCTACCTCTCTGGTTTCCGGGTTATAACGAGAGTTTACAAAACAATCAAATTGCTGATCGTTCTTTTCCGGGAAATCAACACGGGTTTGCCAGCCCGCCCATCTGGTTTCTTCACGGTACATCAAATGGTGCACCAGCACCTCAGCAACGTCTAAGCGATCAATGACTTCATGAGCATCCATCAACTCATGCAGATCGGTGGCGATTAGGTATTTGACCTGATCCTTCAAAATCTTGATGTTGCGCAGGGCATATTCCAAACCTTCTTTGTTCATTCTGAAAAACTGGTGCACTCCCCCGGCATATTCATCCATCAGCCGTTGCAGCCTTTCTTCCATTTCCCGGGGTGTAACACCGTCACCCACGACACTATGGCGGAAACCGGGTGCAAAAATTCTATCTTTCTCCCGGGAAATTTGCTCCTCGTTAAGGTTACCCTGCTTTGCACCGGCCACATAGTCAACGGCGGCCCTGGCAGACAAGAGCCCTTCAGCAGCACAACCGCCCACAAATTTATTAGGTGTGCCGCCCGCCACATCACCACAGGCATACAATCCGGGTAAGGTGGTCGCTCTTTTTACATCCACCCAGTAACCGCTCGCGGTGTGACCACCCACAATGTAAGGGTCAGAGCCATAAATTTCGATAGGTTCCTTACTTAAATTCTGCGCACGGCTGGCTAAAAATAAGACGTAGCTGGGGCGCTCATTCAGATAATCGTATTTCATGTCATGGATTTGGTCGGGGGTCATGTGGGTAGTATCCACATAGCAGGGACCACGGCCCTCACGCCATTCATCCATGGGCGCGTTAGCCCGGATATAACGGGGAGCGGCATCCCCTCCTAAGTGGGCGTAACGGGTTTTTAGAATTTGCTCGCCCTTACAGTTAATCATGGGGGTTTTATAACCCACTGAAATAGTATCGATAGGGCCATTAAAATCTTTTGTCCGAGTCGCACACCAGCGCATTTCAAAGGTTGTCATTTCAGCACCCTGACGGATTCCGATCGCAAAACCGGTACCTACGTTAAAAGGAGCATACCAAAGCTGATGATGGCTGTCGTTACCATCGTTCTGATAGGGTTTATACAAACCGGCTGCACCGCCGGTAGCAATGATGGTAGCCTTGGCCCGGATAATATACACTTTGCCGTCCCTCACCCCAAAACCAATAGCACCAATGACTTTATTGCCCTCCATCAAGTAGTTGGTTGCAACTACCCGGTTAATAATCTCGCAGCCCGTTTCGCGGGTTTTTTCCGCCAAAATGACTTTCATTTCCGAGCCGCTGATTGTGATATCCCATTTACCTCTGGTTTTATATTCATCCCCATCTTCTTCATATTTAATAGGCATACCCCACTCTTCCCATTCTTCAATAGGCTTGTTTAAAACCTCCGCCATTGAAATGGTCAAATCTTCACGAAGCAGACCGCCGGCCTGAGAACGGCTCCACCGCACGAAATCTTCTATGGTACGACCCTTTTTAATATAAGTGTTAATCGCATCCATCCCGCCGGCCAGACATCCGCTCCGGTCGATGTGCGCTTTCTCCATTAAGGTTACGTTCAAATCAGGGTTGAGCCGCTTGGCTTCGATGGCCGCAAAACAACCGGCATTTCCTGCTCCGATAATCAGAATATCCGTATCAATACGCACCTCTTCAATTTTAGCAACGGATTGCGGCAAACATGCTCTTGCCATTTAAATCTTCCTCCTTTAGTGGTTAATGAGTGGGCACCCAGATGGGATAACCGGTGAAAGCATACCAAGGTAACATGATAATGACCATATAGATAATCACCATTAAGGTGAAAGGAGCACCTACTTTAACAAATTCTCCGAAGGTAAATTCCTCGGTCCCATAAGCAATTAAACAAGCCGTTACCGAGATAGGCAGCACAAAGGCGTAACTATCCACATTTAAAACCATCATCGTAAAGGCCACAGTGTTCAGCTCAAGCATGGGGGCCATGGCCGCTATTATAGGAGCCAATAAGGTTACAGCAGCAACATTGCTCACAATACCTAAGCGGCTAATCTGGATAACGATGCAGATAAAAATACTAACACCCATCCAGCCCCAAGCCGGTGCTATACCGACTAAGTGAGAAGCAATCCACTTATCCACTCCTGTCTTCTCAAAGGCGGATACCAGGGACAGAGAACCGCAGAGCAGCAGCCAGGTACCAAAGATCGTATTCGACTGCACCTTTTTCCAGGAAAAGTTTGTAAGTCCCGGGATAAAAAGCACCATCACGGCTATCAGGGCAACCAGGGCCATTTTATAACCATGAATTTGTTCGGTCGCCCATAAAGAAATGGCAATGCCAAAGGTGATCAGGACGATCCATTCAGTAGCCGTCATTTTACCCATGGCATCTTTTTGGCGCTTGATTTCAGTGATACCGCCGGGGACTTCAATATTCTTGGATTTCATGATCCAATTGACCCAGTAATACATGATTACTAAAATACCGAGCAGTGGCCAATTCATCCAAGCCCAAGTGCCCCAAGTGATTATGTCCTTTTTCATTGCCTGATTAATGGTTTGGGCCACAATGACATTGGACATATGGCTGTGCATCAAAATAGTCCCGCTGGCCAGGGAGGCAAAACCAATACCGACCATAGTAAAGACCTTTCTCGCTCTGGCGCCTTCGCCGGCCTTATCAAACAAATTGTTCAGGCCTTGGATAATAGGCAGGAAAAGTGCTCCTCTGGCATTCGTCGCAGGAACGAGTACTGCAGTCACCAGGTGAGCCCCGATAATGCCTTTTAGTACACTCCCCACTGTGGGCTTAACTCTTGAAACAATACTAAGGGCAATCCTCTTGTCCAAGCCAGTCGTCTGCATGACAGCAGCCAGAATAAAACAGCCCAGAATAAGGAACGTGACATTACTGGTAAAACCGCTAAAAGCGTCAGGCAGCTTTTCAGCTGCGCCGGTTAAGGACAATAAAACGGGTATCATTAAACCGGAAACCGCTAAAGGCAATCCATTGCTTAACCAAATTATTGTGGCCCAGCCCATCACAGCCAAGGCTGCCCGGCCACCCCCGGTAAGACTCTCCGAAGTAGGAACCAGGGTTAGGATTGCCGCAAAAACTACCCATGCAAGAATAAATCCAGAGAACTCTTTTTTAAGATTCTTAATATCTGTACTTAGTGTTTTTGCTTGAAAAGCAGGTGCTGACATTTATCCCCCTCATTTCTTTGATGATCTTCCTTGATTCAATTGTTCAGCTTTGGGCCGCTGAGTTTTGCCCGTATACCTGTTATCTCTCCCTTCTGCCCTTCATTCTTATGTGAAGATATTAACAATAACAATAGTTGCTTAAAACCAGCCAGGAGACATTTATTTGTCGTATTTATGACAAAAGAAATGCAGCCGACAAAATTAAGGAATCTTAGGCGACCTTAATTTTGTCGGCTGCATTACAATAGTTTAATGTTTTTATTAAATTATTACTCTTCAATCCATTTCTTCATTTTTTTGGGGTTTACACCAACTATCTCTCTGCCTTCATATTGGATACTCCCGTCTTCTTTAAACAGGTTAAGCAGTGACGAAATAGTCTGGCGTGCCGAACCTATAACACAAGCAAGTTCCTCTTGAGTAACCCGCAAACGCACATGAATCATGCCGTCTTCGCCCTTAGTCCCTGCACGTTCCGCCATATTTAACAGAAAAATAGCCAGCCTCCCTTGAGTGGGATTCATAATAAAATCATAGATTGTATTTTGCGCTTCCCTTAAACGATCACTCATCAGCTTGATTAACCTCTCAGAAAACTCAGGCATCTCAACAAGCATCTTTTTAAAGCTATCCTTCCAGATAATCAAAATCGAGACATTATCCATAGCCTCGGCACTATACTCTCTCTCATTAATATTGCTGAGTACTTCCGCCAAACCAATGAAATCACCCGGATATCGGAGCGCAACCGACACCTGCCGGCCATCTGAGGTTGTACGATAAATTTTAACTAAACCACTGATAATATAATAGACCTCATTGGTTTTCTGACTGGCAGAAAAAATAATCTGTCCTTTGGGATAGTTTATTTCTGAAGCTATTTCGTTTAAATACGCCCGTTCTTTGTCGGTGATCTGAAACATTATCTTCCCCCTCATAACATGTTCGCTTAAGCGTATTATACCATTTTCCACTCTCCATAATCACATCGAACCACCTTTGTAAGCTGGCTTCAATCGGGTGCAAAGTTTACCGCACCTGTTGCATGAACCAAGGTTGTATCAAATAACGGCACAGTTGAGACGCTTCACCGCCAGCTTTAGATTTCGTCGTTATGATCAAGATTCCTTCCTTATCTGTCATACATTAATACTATTACCTTTTTTATTACTATCCATTTTACGACTATAACGGTTAACACCCACAAAAAGGCGACCCCATTCGGGTCGCCTTAAACCATTATACGCTAGCGTCAGACTGACTACTCCATTAATTATTGTCAATAGTCAAAAACTCTGATGCACCATTTTAAATTGTTGTCGGCGGGCAATAATTGAAAGGGAATAATTCAATACGAAATACGTTGAAGCGATCATTCCAAAAATCGCAAAGAACTGACTCGTTGAGCCGTATTGTCCTAAGATAATCATACCTTTACCCGTTAGATCTTCCACACCCACAACCCATACAAAGGATGTGTCCTTAATAACCGTTATAAATTGAGATACTAACGGCGGAATCATCTTATGCATAGCTTGAGGAAGAATAATATGCCTCAAGGTTTGACGATAGGAAAAGCCCTGTGATTTAGCGGCTTCCCACTGTCCATTATCAATAGAGGTTAACCCCCCTCGGACAATTTCAGCAATAATGGCCGAAGTGAAAACTGCAATTGCGACAATTCCGGAATTAATCGGTTTCATAGTAGTCATAAAACGAAAAACTAAAATAAATAGGAGCATGGGAATGTTACGAACACATTCAATATAGATTGCGGCGATTCTGCCCAAAATAGGTTGTTTGGAGTAACGGGCAATGCCCAGGACCGTTCCAAAGACAAAACTAAGCAGAATAGCCATGACTGCAATATACAGCGTCGTCATAAGCCCCTGACCCAGAAAGCGAATCAGTTCAGGTTTGAAGACCTCTTGAATCATGCAGACACCCCCGTTTTACCTTCTAAGCGGCGTGTCAAAGTCGCTAACGGTAAACAAAGGAGAAGATAGAGCAGACCGACAGCAACATACGCCGGTCCGTAGTAGATATTCTCGCTTGACCAGGAGTCCGCACGATACATTAGATCACCGCCGGCGACCATCGCCAGGACGGATGTGTTTTTTATCAGGTTAACCGCTTGATTAGTGAGGGGCGGCAAAACGACTCGGGATGCCTGCGGCAGGATAACATGCCGCATAGCTCCCCAAAAACTAAATCCTTGAGATAAAGCCGCTTCCATTTGTCCCTTGTGTATCGAGTCGATTCCGGCTCTGACTACTTCAGCAATATAAGCGCCATGATATACGCCGACACCTAAAACCCCAACCGTGAAGACCGGCAGCATAATGCCCATATGCGGCATCCCATGATATAGGAAGTATACTTGAATTACCAGTGGTGTGTTTTGGATGAATTCGACATAGATGCGACTCACTAGCCTGGCTAGTGTCCACTGAGAAGTCCCTAGCACCCCAAACACTATTCCAAGGATAAGGGCTAATGTAAGGGAAAGGACGGCTACCATGATTGTCGTTTTAAACCCCTCAGCAAATACCGTCCAATCACTGAAAAGTGCTTCCCATTTAAACCAAGCAAAGGGACTAACCACTATTTAAGCCCCCACTTTTGAATCATTTTATCGTGTTCTCCGGATGTTTTCAGCTTAGCAACCGTTTCATTAACTAATTTAGCTAATCCCTCATTTCCTTTTTTAGAGGCGACTCCATAATCCTGAGGAGCAAAACTATCATCTAAGATGATCGTTGAATCATCTAAATATCCAAATAGGATAGATCCATCCACTGAAAAACAATCAACCCGACCAGAAACTAAGGCTGCCTTAATTTCCGGATAGGTACTGTACTCCAGGAAGCTGACTTTTGCTCCAAGCTTATCTGCAGCCTCTTGAATGGCCTTCTTACTGGTCGCACTTTGAGCTACGCCAATCTTTTTGCCGTCTAAATCTTTCAGACTTTTTATACCGGCATCCTTCTTAACCATTAATTTTACCCCATCGGTGAAATATGAATCTGAGAAGTTGTAACTCAGTTTACGCTCTTCTGTAACAGTAAATGTTGCGATAACCAGATCTACGTCCCCGCTATCTAACAAAGGTCCGCGGGTTTTTGCTGTGACGGCCGTGGTTTCGATTTTCTCTTCTCCCAAGATCTCTTTGGCGATAACTTTGGCTAAATCGATTTCAAATCCGTCGACTACCTCGGTCTTAGGATCCTTATACCCAAACTTAGGTACATCCACTTTAACGCCTACTTTCAGAACACCCCGGTCTTTGATAGCCTGGATATCTGTAGGCACTCCGCTGCTGCTTTTGTCCGGGGTCGCCGGAGTGGACCCGCATCCGGTTACCAAACCGGCTACTAACAATAGACTTGTCAAAATCATCCCGATCTTCTTCATAATTAATCCCCCTCTTCGAATCCTTTAGTCGCAGACTACCTGCGCTTTCCATATGGAATTACCGGAATAAGTACCGCATATGAGCAGACCGAATTCAAAGATTAGCGCAAAATTCGGCTTAAGAATGACTTGGTACGTTCATGTGCAGGGTTTTCAAAAAATAGTTTGGGAGAATTCTCTTCCACGATTTGTCCATCATCCATGAAGATAACGCGATCAGCGACTGTTTTGGCAAAACCCATTTCATGGGTGACAACAACCATGGTAATTCCTTCATGAGCTAAATCGACCATAACATCAAGAACTTCCTGGATCATCTCCGGATCTAAAGCGGATGTTGGCTCATCAAAGAGCATGATTTTGGGGCGCATTGCCAAGGCCCGGGCAATGGCCACACGTTGTTGCTGCCCACCGGAGAGCTGCGACGGATAGACTTCCGCTTTTTCTTTTAATCCTACACGTTCCAGAAAAGCCATACCATCTTTCGCGGCTTCCGCCTGAGATACTCCTTTAATCAGCGTAGGTGCAAGTGTTAAATTTTCCAGTACCGTTTTATGGGGATAGAGGTTAAATTGTTGGAAGACCATAGCAACGGATTGACGAACTTTAGCGACTGATGCTTTATGAGCAGTAATTTCTACCCCATCCACTGTTACCTTTCCGGAACTCGGCTTTTCTAAAAGATTCATACACCGAATTAATGTACTCTTGCCTGATCCACTAGGGCCAATGACTACCAATTTTTCTCCTGACTTAACCGTTAGATTAATATCTTTCAAGACATGCAAATGACCAAAATGTTTATTTACCCCTTCTAATTGAATCAAGCGGCTTCTCCTTCCATAACTTCTGTTTTCTCCCAAAAATATTCCCTAGAGTCTGCCAGTTATGTATTATTTATTCTCTCTTTTCTGAAAAATTCCTCTATTTTGATAATAAAAAATACCCTATAGATTAGCGAGGGTTGACAAAATCCTGAACTTGTTCTACACTAAATGGCGAGCTGACATTGAGATCGCGCATTGGCGCGACACCAAATCGGAGACATCATCTGCTATGGAACTCACGTTTGTAAACGTTGATCGTTAGCGGGCGTGTGTGCAGATGAATCCGTAAAAGAGAGAGACTACAATCGTTGTCTCTCTCTTTTTTGACCAAATAAAGAAAACCCGGCTTCGCCGAGCCTTAAACGCATGCTCTCGATTGAGGCGAACCGTTGGTTGCCCTTATGCTTAGACGAAGACACTGTCTTCGCACGGGTTAAACCTTCTTGCAGTATATAACGCAAGTTTATACTTTCAGATAGTACAAAAAAACAGCGTCGGCTATCCTCTTCCGCTACGCTGCCTCTCCGAAACTATATAGTAAATTAGATATCCGCAAGCCCTAGGCTGATTTCGATGGCTTGATCCACCCTCAACATGACTTCTTCATCCAAAACAGCTACTTTTTCCTTAAGCCGACTTTTATCAATCGTCCGAATCTGCTCCGTAAGGATGACTGAATCCCGTTCCAACCCGCTTCGTTTGGCTCTTACTTCTACATGAGTCGGTAATTTCGCCTTCGCAATCTGTGAAGTGATCGCGGCAATAATCGTCGTCGGGCTAAACTGATTCCCTATGTCGTTTTGAATGACGAGGACGGGACGAGTCCCTCCCTGTTCTGAGCCGACGACGGGGTTAAGCTCTGCATAATAGATTTCCCCGCGTTTTATCATCATCTCTGATATGCCACCATCGTTTCTTCATAATACTCTAATACCTCTTGTTCCGTTGAAAACAACTCCCTGGCTATGGATAAATTCAGTTGCGCCATCTCCAGGTATCCCTTACGCATCTGCTCATGGATTCCTTTTTTCCGGCGCTCGTGAAGGATGCTATTCAATGCTTCTCGAATAAATTCGCTGCGATTACGCTTTTCAACTGTAACGATCCCATCTACCTCCGCAAGCAAACTTTCAGGCAAACTAATCATAATTCGCTTACTTTCTGCCACATTAGCACCCCCAAGTCATTTAGCTAAAGCTATACTCTATTATAGACAGTAATCCAAAAAAGTGTCAACGAATTCAATAGGTAAATAAACCTAAACCCCCTGAAAACAAGGTCATTTCATCATGTAAATTATGGCAAGAAGTTATTGTGACGACAAATTCAATGAAAGCATCCTTCATTAATGATAGTATATCAGTATATCACTCATGATATACTGATTTTTATTCCAGCATAATTATCGCCTAGATTTTAGGCTTGCTTTAATAATCGTTTGACCATGGCCTTATGGGCTGCTTCTTCCAAGTGATCGTCAAGTTTCAGCAAACAAGTATCTGCGCCGCGTCGTTGCATAGCTAATTCTAATAATAAATCGGCAAAATGCGGATTCTTAGGCAGCAGCGGTCCGTGCAAATAGGTTCCGAAGACGTTAAGATAACGCACCCCTTCTCCGCCGTCCCCGCCATTGTTGCCATGACCGAATAAGACGTTACCCAAAGGGCTGACCCCTTCACCCAAATGAGTTTGGCCCGAATGATTCTCAAAACCAACCAATGTCTTGAACTTACTGGAATCAATACCTGATAATCTCTCATCAAGCTGCACAACCACATTGCCAATCAGACGCTCAACTCCGGCAATCGTCCAAACATCTAAAATTCCTAACCCATTAATTCTTTCTCCATTAGCCATTTGATAATATTTCCCTAACATTTGATAACCGCCGCAAATCAAAAGCACGACAAGCCCATTCTCAATGGCCGTCCTAAGTTCATTTTCCCGGCGCATCAGATCCTGAACCAGCAGACCTTGCTCCCGGTCAGAACCACCGCCGATAAATAGAATATCCATACCCATAAAATCCAAGTCTTCACCCAAGGAGGCTTGTTTAATCACCGGTTCAATTCCCCGCCACCGGCAGCGGGCTGCCAGGGCTATAATATTGCCTCTATCTCCATAAAGGTCGAGTAAATCCGGATACAAATGGCAAATAGTCAGTTTCATGCCCTTGCCTCCTCTCCACGATCCCTTGCTGCCCTAGTTGACAACCCCGCACTCCTTTGCCGGTCTTCCAGGATCTCTCGAAACGGGAAAAGTAAAGTATAAGTCGGCAACATAAACCAAACCTCATCCTCTGCCTTATTGGCTTGCAAACGATCAACAGCCCCGGCCAAACTATGCTCTAAAACAAGCTTCTCAACCGGAACTCCGGCATACTTAAGCCTTAAAGCCATGTCCTCTGCCCGCAAACCTGTGCAAACCACTTTCTGTATTTGGGCCTCACAGGCCCCTAATCGTTCAAAATTTACATCCCAAAGCCAGGAGATGTCCCTTCCATCCGCGGCCAGATCATTAATTCCGATTAAAATTCCTAAGGGCTTATCAAGGCCAATCATGGTCTGAATGACTTGATTAAACCCTGTGGGATTTTTGACTAAGGTTAAGGTAATTTCCCCTTCCCGCAAACGAAAACGTTCCATGCGGCCGGCTTGGGGGATAAACATCCGGAGTCCTTTGCCAATGACCTCTTCATTCACATCCAGGGCGCGGGCTGCTGTGAAAGCTGCCAGGGCATTATACAGATTATAGTATCCTTGCAGAGCTATGCTAAAGGGACCCCCGTCAACCTGAAACAGAAGCAATCCTTCGCTGGGCCGGACATCTGTCGCCAATAGTTTAGGCTCAGGGCGATGAAACCCACACCCCGGACACTTGAAAATCCCCAATTGACCATAATGAAACAAGGAATAATCCAGAGCCGTACCACATTCAGGGCAAAATCTGGCTTCCCGTGTTTCCTGACTCTCCTCCCGGCTGTCCGGAGTACGCTCGACCCCATAATAAATGGTTTGCATATGATTGGTGCCGAATTGAGCAACCAAAGGATCATCCGCATTTAACACGAGGACGGTTTCCGGCGGAAGGGATTCTTTAACCATCCGAACGGTTGTATCTAATTCTCCATACCGGTCAAGCTGATCACGAAAAAAATTAGTGACAATGGCTAAACCGGGAGATACTTGTTCGCAAAACTTGGGAACTGTCGCTTCATCCACTTCCAGCAAAGCTAACCTCGCCCGCGCTAAACCGTTCCAGCCCGTATTCTGAATCAAGGCTCCTGTAATTCCAGTCACCAGATTCGCCCCGGCCTGATTAAAGGCAAAGTTTTTCCCGGCTTGACGTAAAATACTTGCCAGTAAATTTGCGGTTGTCGTCTTCCCATTAGTCCCGGTGACCATAATAATTCCTTCATTATAAGCCCTGCTCAAGCGGCGCATGATCTGGGGATCAATCCACTGAGCAATCTTTCCCGGTAAGGTCGTCCCTTTTTTCCCGGTCACTAACAGCCCCACAGTTATTATCTTACTCACCCATAAGGCTAGCCAAAAACGCCATGTTCGCTTCATATTTACTCCTTTAATCGTTGTCTCATCCATTGTAGCATTCTTATATGTATTATCAACCAAAAATCCTATAAAACAAACTTATCTTAATAAAAACCCTCCGGAAACCGAAGAAAACTTATCATCAAATCAGAAAAGCCTTTACGAGACAAACTACCCGTAAAGGCTTTTTCTATTTGATTTATAGTCTATCAAAACGCCTTGAAGCCATTAATGCTTTTATTAACCACCAAATCAAGGATTGGCCCAATCACAAAACTTAAGAAAAGACGAAATCCCTCGGCTAATACCAGCGTAACACCTATTCGGAGCAGCAAACGTCCCCAACGGGATGTGGAACGATGCAGAATACCCTCATAATCAAGGGCTCCGGCAGCACCCCAACCAAGCACCAAGCACAGTATAAAAAAAGCATAACTTATCCAAGTGGTCAGATCAAACATAGCCATGGCACTCCCCCCTTGCCACTATTTATGTGGCAGCCGGGGGTTTTATGCCTCCTTGGCCTCAATATAGACACGAGGAACTCTATTGGAAATCCCACAAACCACTTCATAGTTAATGGTTCCCAGCCAATCAGCCATTTCACTCGCCGTCAACCGTTCCCCTCCATCTTTTCCCAAAATGGTTACAACATCCCCAACCTTTACTCCGGGGATCTTGGTCACTTCAAGCATGGTCTGGTCCATACAGATCCGGCCGATGATCGTCGAACGTCTTCCGCGGATCAGCATTTCACCCTGATTGGACAGAATTCTGCGCAGTCCATCCGCATAACCCACCGGAACAGTGGCGACTTGGGTAGGGTAGGCCGCTTGAAACGTCCGTCCATAACTTACGGTTTCCCCTGTACCGATCGTTTTCACATGGGACACTTTCGCTTTCCAGGACATAACCGGCTCTAAACCCACATTCCCGCCAACTTGGGAAGACGGAGTAAGTCCATAGAGACTGATTCCCAGACGAACCAGCTCAAAATGAGATTCCGGAAATTGGAGGATCGCAGCACTGTTAGCCACATGGCGAATCGGAATAGTCAGCCCCATCATCTTCAGCTTTTCGTAGATATCTTCAAAACACTTCAGCTGCTTTCGGGCAAAGGCCAGATCTCTCTGGTCCGCCGTGGCGAAGTGTGTAAAAATACCTTCAATATACAGATTTGGCAACTGGGAAATTCGGAGAATTTCGGAAATGTCAGTTTCACGATATCCGATTCGTCCCATCCCTGTATCCACTTTTATATGAATTTTTGCTGTCCGGTTGAGTCTCACAGCCGTCTCGGAGAGCGCCTGAGCCTGAGCTAATTGGAAAACCGCGGGAATAATTTCTTCATTAACTAAGGTATCGGAATCTTCCGTCCCGGTAGCCCCAATAACCATGACTGTAACCTCAGGAAATACTGCTTTAATTTCCAGAGCTTCCTGCAAGAGAGCAACACCAAAGCGCTGAGCACCACAGGCAATGAGGGTTCTTACCACTGGAATCACCCCATGACCGTAAGCATCGGCTTTAACGATCGGCATTATTTCGCTTTGGGTATAAGTCTGATGCTTGAAGAAATTCTCTCTTAGGGTTTGAAGATTTACTTCAGCCCAAACCTGTCTCATCCCCATAGTCTCCCCCTCCTTTATCTCTAACCTCTTACTTCTATGGTACGCCGAACCTTAGGCAGCTGATCGGCGACTTCTGCAGCCGTAAATCCGGACCACCCAAACTCAGCCGCCAACTCATCCGCAGCTTTCCCATGCAGGTATACACCTAAACACGCCGCTTCAAGGGGCGGGACTCCTTGAGCCAGCCAAGCAAGAATACTTCCCGTAAGAACATCCCCTGTTCCCCCTGTACCCAGTCCGGGATTTCCGGTTGGGTTAAAAAAGGCCCGGCCGTCCGGTGACGCAATAATGGTTACCGCGCCCTTTAAAACAACCACTGCTTCCCACTCCACTGCTTTTGCCACAGCCATGTCCAACCGATTACCTTCGATAGTCTCGACACTGCATTGACAAAGCCGGGCCATTTCACCCGGATGGGGAGTAAGAATGAGCGGACCCCGGCCATTTCTTAAGCTTAGCAAACTTGGTTCCGATCCTGCTAAATTCAGGGCATCCGCATCCAAAACCACCGGGCAGCTGAGATTTTTTAGTATCTCTGCTAAGACAGCCCTGAATTGTGAATTCTGGGATAAGCCCGGACCCACGGCAACCGCTTGAGCCTTCTCAGCTTGCCTTAAAATCACAGGCCAAGCTTCTTCATTCAGGCTATCCTCTCCTGGAGCGGACCAAACAGTCGCCTCAATGACGCTTTTATCAACCCCTTCAGCGATCCCCTCAGGAGTAACAATTTGTAAAAGTCCAATCCCGCTTCGCAATGCTCCCCGGCCCGCCAATGCTGCTGCCCCGCTCATCCCTTTAGATCCTGCCACAAGAATTCCTTTGCCATGGGTTCCCTTATGCCCTTTAAGATGACGAACAGGAAGCAGCCCGCGCACATCATCATCCATTAATACAAACGTGGAAATTCCTTCATCCATTAAGTAAGATTCCGGAATCGAAATCGGGTCCACGACGACCCGTCCGCAATATTCCGGTCCTTCACCAAGAAAAAGACCCCATTTAGGAAGACCGAAAGTTACTGTTGTCTGAGCGCAAACGGCGGTTCGGTAAACTTTCCCGGTATTCGCCTCAACACCACTAGGTATATCAATGGCCACCACCCAGCCCGGAGTACGGTTGACTTCATCTACATACTCTTCAACCAAACCCGGCAAAGCACCCCGCATCCCTATTCCAAAAAGTGCATCGACAACAACGTCTGCCTGAGCTAAGGCCAGACGGGTTAAACGCCGTTGTTTTTCCCCTTTAATGACAAACAATTTACCCATAGTTCCTTGAAACAGCCGTAAATTTAAAGCTGCGTCACCTTTTAACTCCTCAAGGGGAGCAAATACTAAGACCGTAACATCCATCCCTTGAAATACTAAATGCCGGGCAACAGCCAGGCCATCTCCGCCGTTATTTCCTTTTCCAACCAGGATTACTGCTTTACGGCCGCTTAACCCTTCCTTCCCTATCTTGGGGAGACAACGCCGGATTTCTTCGACAACTGCCCAGGCTGCATTTTCCATAAGGAGCAAACTGGGAATACCATAATCATGAATGGCTTTTTCTTCAATCTGCCGCATCTGTTCTGCGTTGACCACACGCATTTTCCCCACCTCGATTTATCCACAAAATTCAACTTAAAATTGCAAAGGCCATCGCTTGAGTCCGATTGTGGGATAAACTTACTCGAACATGAGATCCGCCTCTGGCCTGGACTTGTTCCATAGCTCTGGAGCTAAGATAAACAAGCGGCTCACCCTTTGGATTACTTAGGATTTCTATATCATGCCAGGCTAACCCCTGTAAACCTACCCCCAAGGTTTTTAGAACGGCCTCTTTAGCGGCGAACCGTGCTGCATAACTTTGGATACCCTTGCCAATCAGAGCTTCCCGTTCCCGTATCGTGAAAAGACGCTCAAATAATTTAGGCTGACGTTTGAAGGCCTGCTCCACTCGTTCTATTTCAATAATATCAATCCCAGGATACATTTTGCTTACCCCATCTAAATCACAGAATAGACCTTAACTTCTCTTGGCCCTCCGCAGAGCCGGCCACCAGGAGGACATCTTCCCCGCGCAGGACCAGGCTTGCGTCCGGAGAAAACTGTTCAAAACCGTCTCTAACCACTGCAACAATCGTTGTTCCTGTGCGCTCACGAACTTTTAACTCCCTCAACGTCTTGCCAATAGCAGGAGAGGTTTTTCCTATTTCAATCTCCCCCACATCCATCCATCGGGACATCAAGCGCTCAGTATAACCAAGGAATTTATTAAGATGGCTCTCAATCTTTAAATCCGTTTCGCGCCTTTGATCCATGAGCTTTTTCAGATCTTCAACGAAGACCTGAATTTCTCCTTTTTGATCAAAGGATTTAACAAATTTCTCGGCCATAGCCTTTGAGGTTACGGTAATACCTACGCCCTGACTTACTACAACCACACCGACATTCTGCAGAACTGCAATGGCCCGGCGAATAGTTTCCGGAGAAACATTATACCGCCCTGCTAACGTCGAACGACCATGAATTTTAACCCCCTCGTGATACTCTCCCATCATGATAGCGTGAGCAATATCAATGGCAATTTCCTGATACCGAGCTTTTTCCAATGTGTTCAACCCCTAATCTATATTCGCTAGTATTAATAAACCTTCTTGATCGTAAAAAATCTATTCTATTATAACATAGCCAAATCCCTGTGACATCATGCTCTTGACAAGTAACAACCCTGGTGGTATTATAAGGTTGTCAGTCGTAAGTGATTATTATGCTTAGCTGAATTTCCTAAAGGAAAACGGGGGAACCACTTTGGGGGTGAATCGCCAACTGGCGTAGAGCAGTTTTCAGCTCGAATCCGACAGCTAACCTCGTAAGCGTTGAAACACGTTAGCGTGATATTTTACGTTTATTCTTTAGGAACCGATTCATTTGTTTTGATAGGTTCTTTTTGTTTTCAAAAATTATTCAACATACTTTACAATTCAAGAGAAGAACAGCCATCAAGCGGAATTCTCTTTGAAAACAAAGGAGGAGGATATATGGCAGTAGAAATCCAAGAACGTGCGGATACCTTCCGGCAATATGCCTTGAAGCGAGCAGTTGATCTTAAAAAACTGGTTGCCCCATATTTACAAGCCTCTAAAACAATTCCGACAGGATTGTCACTCTCGGAGGTCTACCGATCCCGTCGTACAAGTATTCTAAACTATTTTAATGCAACACTTGAAGACTGGGAAAATTGGCATTGGCAAATGACCCATAGAATCACAGACCCTCATGTCTTAATTGATCTGCTCCCCGGATTAACCCCCGATCAATGTGAAGAAATTAATCGTGTCGGCAAAACCTTTCGTTGGGCTGTATCCCCTTATTATCTAAGTTTAATGAGTGATACGGATTCTCTGGACCCAATTCGGCTGCAAGGCTTGCCAACACTGGCTGAACTGGCCGATGACTTTGGAGAAGATGACCCAATGGGAGAAAAAATCACGTCCCCTGCTCCCGGCATTACCCGCAGATATCCGGACCGCCTGATCATCAACGTCACCAACATGTGCGCTATGTACTGCCGGCACTGCCAGCGAAGACGCAATATTGGTGAAACCGATACCCACTCGCCGCGAACTCAGCTTAAAGCTGCACTGGATTATATTCGGGCAAACCCTGAAATTCGTGACGTTTTAATAACCGGAGGAGACGCCTTACTGCTCAGCGATCTAACCTTAGATTGGCTGCTGAGTGAACTTCATGCTATTCCTCACGTAGAAATTAAGCGGCTTGGCACCAGAGCTCCTGTGACTCTGCCCATGCGCGTGACAGATGAATTATGTTCAGTACTGGCCAAATATCCGCCCATTTATATTAACACCCAGTTCAACCACCCCAAAGAGGTCACTGAAGACGCTAAAAAAGCGGCTGATAAACTTATTTCAGCCGGGGTAGTCTTAGGCAATCAAGCGGTTCTGCTCAAAGGAATAAATCATCAGCCTGAGGTTATGAAGAAACTTAATCAGGAACTTCTTAAAATCAGGGTTCGCCCTTACTATATTTTTCATGCTAAGAACGTCAAAGGAACACGCCATTTTGTTCCCCGGGTCCAAGAAGGACTTGCCGTTATGGAACAGTTACGCGGGCATACTTCCGGACTTGCGGTGCCTACCTATATTATAAATGCCCCTAAAGGCGGAGGCAAGACACCCATTTTACCTCAATACCTTATGTCCCTGGATGAAAACAAAGCCATTTTGCGTACTTGGGAAGGAAAGCTTGTCCAGTACGAGACTCCCTGACAGAAGTTCTTAAAAAGGAGGAGAGTGTAACATGCAGGAACGCCTTAATAACGAACAAATAGCACAAAGGATTATTCAAACAAATTCAGATATTAAGCGTTACTTGGATTTATCACCCGGCCTTAAACTTCCGGCGGCTCAGCCAAAACCTAAAACCAACTATTATTCATCCATGTCTCACACACTGTCCCCACGGCCTATTTTTAGGCCATAACTACTTCTCCTTCTCCATTTTGCGATCCTTCGGGGTCGCTATTTTTTTACCCTTTTTCCTTGCCAGGTATCCCGGCTTTCTAACTCAGCGTCAATGGCATTGAGAACCTCCCACTTTTTGCGGCTCCAAAGGGGGCCAATAAGATCTTCCGGCGGGCCATCTCCAGTCAAACGATGAATCACCACCTCTGGTGGTAAAATCTCCAGAATATCGGCAACAAGGGCAACATAGTCTTCCTTCGTCATAAGCTCAAAGGGTTCCTGCCTGTAAATTTCCTCCAAAGGAGTTCCCCTTAACACATGCAGCAAGTGAAGTTTAATCCCTTGAATCGGCAAATCAGCGACTGCCTGCGCAGTTTCCATCATCTCTGCTCTTGATTCTCCCGGCAGCCCTAAAATTATATGAACGCAAACTTGTATTCCTCTGGAGCGCAATTGCTTAAGACCCTGAAGAAACCTGGCATAATCATGCCCTCGTCCGATCCATTCCATCGTTCGGTCATGGCTGCTTTGCAAGCCCAGCTCTACCCATAAATAGGTTCGCTGATTCAATTCCTCAAGGTAATCCAGCACATCTTCGGGCAAGCAATCCGGCCTGGTTGAAATGGACAATCCAATAACATTCTCCTCTGCCAGAGCTTCTTCATAAACCTCACGCAGCCTTTCCACTGAGGCATAAGTATTAGTATAGGCTTGGAAATAAGCAAGATACTTTGCGCTGGGCCATTTTTTCTTCATCCGTTCCGCCACTTCAACAAACTGATCATGAAGGGATAACTTCTGGTCTCCGGCGAAATCACCAGATCCCCGCTCGCTGCAATAAACGCAACCGCTCCGGCCGAGAGTCCCATCCCGGTTTGGGCAGGTAAAACCGGCGTCCAAGGAGACTTTAAAGACTTTCTCCCCAAACTGATTACGCAAGTGTTCATTAAAGGTATGATATCGTTTTTTTGACATAGTTTGCTTCCATTCTTTAAGACATTACAGGATAATATTACCACACAGGTCAGGAATTGCAAGGCTGATTCCATTTTTGACAATCCCTGGTTCACCCTTGATATAGCTCAAGTTTTTCTCCGTTCGGACCTCTGAAAAAGAAATTATACCGTCCCTCCCCTAATGACATGGGCTCAGACGCCGTCAATTCTACATGATGATTTTTTAAGTGCTCAATCGCTTTGAAAATATCGGACACCCGGATCGCCAAGTGATTGACAACCCCATCCTCAAAGGTTTGACCATCGGCTACTTCCACCAGCTCAACGACGGTTCCCTCTAATTCCAGGAAAACCAATTCTACCTCTCCCGGTTTAATTCGATGTAAAAACTTAAAGCCAAGAACCTCTGTATAAAACTGAACAGCCTTTTCCATTTCCAAGGCTTTAATACCAATATGCTCTACTCCTGTAAAAAGGGATTTCGTTTCCATTTATATCGCTCACTTTCGTTCATAATTTATCAAACTTTCCCCGAATTAAGCCATTATACCATATGCAAATCCTAACTATGCAAATATCCAGACCACATTCAGTGATCTGGATTCAGAAATAACTGAGAGAAAGAATTTTTACTGACTGTTTTCCTTTAAGCCCAAACCTTCCAACTCTAAAAGTCTCTGTTTTATATCCAAACCGCCGGCATACCCTGTCAAACTGCCGCTTTTGCCAATGACCCGATGACAAGGAACCACAATCCCAATGGGATTGCGATTGTTGGCCATGCCTACTGCTCTCTGTCCCTTCGGATTGCCCACACTCATGGCAATATCCCCATAACTGCGTGTCTGCCCATAAGGTATGCGCAGCAGTTCCTCCCATACTTTAAGCTGAAAAGGGGTTCCGATCTGATGGAGGGGGAGCGTGAACTCCTGGCGTTTGCCGTTGACATACTCCTGCAGCTGGCGAATAACCTCTTGATTGGGCTCGCGCTTGCGAATTAAAAAAGATTTAGGAAATTGACGTGACACCCAGGTCTGCAAAGCTTGCTCTTCCTCAGCTGACGGACCAAGCCCCAACCAACACAGCCCTGCCGAAGTTGAGGCGACCGTAACCTCAACCTCTAGGTCTTTGATCATAATAGGTTCTGTCCAAAAGCTTAGGCTTTGTGCTGTCCAAAGTTCACCAACAGAATACCTGACCAGGTCTCCCGCCTGGTACACTTCGATTATCTCATGATCATTTTTAAGTCGCTGATCAAGCTCAATTGAGACACTCCATTTCGGACCATTTTCCCGATAGAGCGGAAACTCATCCTCAGAAATCCGCATCAGTGCATAGATCAGAGCTGCTAAACCACGAGCAAAGGGCTCCTCTGACTCCAGGAAAGGCCTGATCCGTTCTTCAAGGGGGTCCACTAATTGAGGAGCTTTTTGGGCGAGCTGAGCTAATCCCCACAATGCACCATCCCTTAAGCTTTCATCAATTAACAATCCGGAGAGCATCCAATTAAAATGTCCGCATGTTTTTGGACAATAAGCCAGAAGACTTCCAATAGCCTGAGAGGCATTCCACGCCGTCCCTCCTGATTCGTCGTTAAGCATCCAAAAATAGCGGCGCACCAAATTCACAGCAAAATTCTTATCATACTGGTCCATTTCCCGGGCAAAGACCCCCAAGGCTTCCACGGATCTCCAGAATTCAAGGCCGTCGTTAACATATATTCTTGTCATAAATTGGCGATAGACATTCTTATGTTCTTTTTCTTTAGCCCAGGTGCCCAGTTTTCCCCAATCCCGTTTCTCTAAAACCGTTTTTACCTCTTTTTTCGCAGGCATTGGACCCACCTTCTCTCCTCTTTTACTCTTCATCATAGTTTCTGGTATCAGAGTCTTTATCTAATTTTTATTTGTTCTTTATTAGGAATTATCTTATCACAATTTTATACAAATTTGTATACTAAAAAGCGACCCTGTAAAGGTCGCCTAAGTAACATTATAGTAAATAACCTGATCCTTAATCTCTCTCTTTATACTTCTCCCAATAAGCCGTTTCAGTTAAGACTTCCCCGCCGATACCCATATTGCTATATTCGTGCTCGTCTAAGGTTACGGTAAAGGCGGCCATAGGAATTCCTAAAGCTTGAGAAGCAGCCTGACTCATTCCATGAATCAAACTTCTTTTTTGATCGATTGTTAAGACAGGTCCATCAAAGTTAATGGTTGGCATACAAAGCACCTCCGCAAAATTCATTTGTAAAATTCTCTTATATAAATTCCCCCTTAAACAAAAAAACATGTAACCAGTCAAATAATTTCTTTTACCTGATTTTCAAGAAATCTCCTTAAAAAGCACGGATACCATTTTTCCTCCAGGGCAAAGTTAAACACCCCAAAAGAAATTGAGTATTTCTATCCCCTATCCAACATAGTCATATTAAGGATGGGGGTGGGCAGGTGCCGTTTAATCTATACCAGTTGTTCTTTTTCACCTTTGTAATTCATATGATAGATACATTTGCTTACTCTGTACGGCTTAACTTCATTAAAAGCAAGCAATTCGCCTTATCGATGACACTTTTTAACCTATTCTACTTAATATCTCTGATTGCACATACCTTGCAGGCACCTTTAATTGGCGGTTTGATGGATAGTTCAATTAGTCAGAGCCTGGATCCTCTGCTTAGCATCCGTAAAGTCATTTTGGCAGCAACCGCAGGGACATTTTTCGGCATAATACTAACGCCTACTTTTTTAAGAAGCTTCAGCAGAGCAGTCAATAAACTTGAACGGACAGGATCAGTGCCATCCGTTGTGATCTATGCTTTGAAATTCCGCAGCTTCCGGAGCTTTAAAGAAAGTCTTACCTTGCCTTCAAGAAAAATGGTAAATCATCTGCCCTATACTAAAATTCCTACGAATTTGATACTTCTCAATACTCTTGTCACTGGGATTTATACCATTGGGGTAATGTCCGCCTATTATGCCACTTTGTTTGTTCCTCCCCAGCACCACCTGGCAACTTCAGCCTCAGCAGGAATCATCACCACTGTTGCCAACATTATCTTTATGCTTTTTATCGATCCCAAATCATCGATTATTACAGACCAGGCTTTGAGGGGACATCGCCCTTATGAAGATGTCAAAGCTCTTGTGGTTATGCTGATGAGTGCTAAGCTGATAGGAACTCTTATGGGACAAGTGCTCCTCATCCCCCTTGCTAAAGTCATTGCCGATATTTATAAGTAAGGCCAAGGGGCATTTCAACTATTATTTTTTGCTCCCGCAGACAGGACAGTTCTGCAAGGCCAAGGGCACTTCCAGGCCGCAGGCATCCATTAGTTCCGCATTCACCAGGATTTCTGACGTAACCCCATCCGCCGCAATTTCCCCTTTTTTAATGACAATGGTCCTGTCACACATCTCATAAATCATATCTAAATCATGACTGGTGACAATTTTTGTATGACTAAAACTCCTAAGCAACTCCATAACTCTGCGTCTGGATTTTGGATCAAGAGCCGCGGTAGGTTCATCCATTATCAATATGTCCGGCTGCATCGAAAGTACTGAGGCAATTGCTGCGGCTCGCTTTTCTCCGCCTGATAACTTGAAAGGGGCGCGATCTTTTAAATGAGGGATTCCAACCACCTCCAAAGCATGAAGAACGCGCTTTTCCACTTCTTTTTCGTCTAATTTATAGTTCCGCGGCCCAAAGGCTACATCATCATAGACCGTATTCATAAATAACTGATCATCCGGATCCTGAAAAACCATTCCTAACCTTTGACGAATCATCGGAAGTGTCTTTTTAGTGACATGGATATCTCCCACACAAACTTCTCCCTGGCTTGGAAAAAGTACTCCCATCAACAACATTAACAGCGTGGATTTTCCTGCTCCGTTCGCTCCAATGATACCTACAGACTCTCCATGATGGATACAAAAGGACATCCCTTTAACCGCCTCATGATTGTCCGGGTAACTAAAACGCAGATCCTTAACCTCTAATTTATGATGACTCATTTTATCACTCCCGTTAGCAATGAACCGATTAACATAGGGATATTGTAAATCCTCGCGATAGCGAAGAAAAGCACCCACCCTGCTAAATAAGCCAAATCCCAAACTTTAAGTTCTTTGAAGCTTCCCGTATTGTACTCCCCTGCGAAGCCCCTTAAGCACATTGCTTCATAAATACGCTGGGCTCTGTCAAACGTCCTGAGGATCAACTGCCCTGCTAATGATCCCCAAGCGCTGCGGTGAACCCCTTTTTGTTCCGGCGCCCTCAGGGAATACGCCCTTAAAGTCCGTGCTACCTCCTCCATTAATACGGAAATATACCGGTAGGTTAAGAGGAGTTGAACCACAAAGATACGGGGAATTTTCAACATTCTTAACGCTCCGCCCAGCCGGTCCATTCCCGTGGTAGCAATCAGCAGCAGGGCGGCGGTTACGGTCAGCCCGCCTTTTAACATAATAGCCAAAAACGTGATCCACCCTCTGGAGATTTCCCGTCCAGCCAACCTAAATATTTGATCGTCAAAGAAAGGGTTTAATATTCCTATGCCAATTATGAACGGAGAAACAAGCAAGATCCTTAAAAGGATTGGCTTGATTGGAAGTTCCGCCAAACTAAAGACCATCACCGGGTATAAGAACAAAGGAAGCAAGCCGCCAATATCATATCTATTAAAGGAGACAACCACAGTCAAAAAACCAACTGTGGTTAATAGTTTTATGAGTGGATGCAGTCTGTGTATCACGGTTTCCTGCCGGGCCAGATCATCAAGAAGCCGCATATTATACATTGAATTCATGATGTTTGACATATCAACCATCCAATCCAAATCTTAATGTTATAGGCAATCGCCTTATTTCTTTCGTTTCTTTAACATATTGATACCCAACCCCACGATAACAGCCAGGACAAGGGTCATTCCACCGCCAACTAATCCGGCTGTCGTCGTACCTCCACTTACGGCCGGCCATGCTTCCCCGCCTTCTCCAGCCTCTTGCTCTATTTCATTTTCAGATGCCTTAAAGGAATAATCCGGCAAAAAGGAGGTTTTAGTCTGTATGTCCGATAATTGCTGGTGCAGAGTACCTGTCGCCTCCAATTCGGCTGTACCGGCTGTCTTGATCATGGCCCATTCCAAACCATCCGGATTAGAAGAGGCAAACCAAGATAACCCTGCCCCTGTGATCAACGCAAGGACGACCATTCCAGCAGCAACCTTTTTTATCGAGACATTACCAATAGCTTCTCCTGTGGCAGCCTTTTCGATAATTTCCGGCCTTGAGTTCCAAATATAAGTTACTACCGCGGCTGTGACAAGCCCTTCTACTGCACCAATTGCCAGATGAATTGGCTGCATTAATAAAACAAAGGTCCCAAAGGGCAGCTCGGTCTTACCAGAAAAGAGGGTTTCCAGCACAACCCCGAAGGCACCCATCTGAAGACCGATCACCGCCGTGAGTACAGAAGCAAAGACAATCCGCCTCGTGGAATAGCCCTTTTTCATGAGCACTTTATAGATCAATGGGTAGGCAATAAAACAGGTGAAAAAGCCCATGTTGAAAATATTACTTCCTAAGGCCAGCAGACCTCCATCGGCAAAAAACAGGGCTTGTATCGTAAGGACCGATGCCATGGTCAAGAAGCCGGCATACGGTCCAAGCAATACGGCAAGAATTAATCCGCCGCCCAGATGGCCGCTGGAGCCTGTTCCCGGTATGGTGAAATTGATCATCTGGGATGCAAAGATAAAAGCTCCCATCACACCCATCAAAGGAATCTTCTTTTCATCCATCTCTGTTTGTATTTTCTTAATTGAATACGCCGCAATACCTGAGGTTGCAACCCACATGGTTCCCCCCACTACAGGCGAAATCAAAGCATCTGCCATATGCATAAGTATCTCCTCCTATTATAGCATTTCATAACATTATCTATTTTGGAGCTGTCATTTCTCTAAAAATAGGTTACTCACTCCCTTCCTCACAACAAAAAAAACCACAAAGTTGACCCTCATGAGTCAAACCTCCATGGTTTATGCAAATACCTTCATGGTCTTGCTTTATAATATACGTATTATTCCAACTATAATTAACTATTCTATAGGCGTTGATTATTTTCCTGCAAACCTAAGAAATTTATTTAGATAAATTAGTCACAAACTACCTGCCTTCCTTTCTAAACAATTGAGAAATTTTTTTAATTTAGAGAAGGAATATTCAGCTTTATGTAGAATACTTAATTTAACTATAAATGATCTTAAAGATAAAGACCATGGAGGTCTTGACCTGACAATGTTGGGGCATTACTTCCATGGTCCTTTTATTTACAAAAGGAGGTGCGTAACGGTATCTTTGCCTGTCGGATGATTTAATTTGAACGTACTGAATTCGGCGTTCAAAAATCCCTTCAAAATCACTTTCAGACCCAATGATGTTCTGATCTGACCGTCAGGATATCATTGGGTCTGTCCGATTAAAATGAGTTTATCTTATTTGTCTCAAAGGTACCTCTATCACTGTTCCGTTACTCCTTCGGCGCGGAAAGCACATTGAATCGTTCCTTAACTTCGTTCACCAGGGCCTCAATCTGATGGGGCAGAGGGATACGCGGGACTCCCACAAGATGAATGTTTCCACGCTGTATCGGAATAAGTATTTTTTCTGCTTTACTGGCGGAAACAGCCGTTGCTATTGCTGAAGTTATTTCCCCCAGCAATCCATAGACCATCATAACAGAAATCGCTCCAACAATAATATCTACCCGATTTACATTATGACAAATCGCCGACTCCCCCGAGGCACCTTCTGTCGCCCCGGCACGCATCATTGCTCCGGTAGCGAGCGCATTGGTTCCCAGTGCCAGGATATCTAATTCAGGTATTTGTTTGCGTAACTGCTCTACAATATGTTTGCCAATGCCGCCGCCCTGTCCATCTATAACTGCTATCCGCATCAATACCTCCTCATTCCTTTGTAAATTAACCTGCCTGGACAACTATGTCCGCGAAACTCTATAAACCCTCCCAGTTCATTTAAACTTGTTTCTCCATCTTTACACCCGCTCCCTCAATCTCATTAAAAAAAAGAGACCACGAAGCTGGCTTCGTATTGAAGCCAGACCTCCATGGTCTAATCTTTACATTATTTCTTAATTTGCTACTTCTACATGAACTTTATAATTCCTTCTTTTTCTGCTTCGTTTAAATACAGTTTGCATTTTTAATATTCTTTGGCTTAAATCTATGGGAAGGTCTGACAGATGGGTGTACAATTCTTACCCTTTCTTAAAATCATTGCAGGGATTATATAGTTTATGTAGAATATACACCATAATCTATTATTTCATAATGTAAAAAGGACCATGGAGGTCTTGACGTGACATTTAAGTCGGGTCAGGTTTTTCATGATCTTTTTCATTTTAAGAGGAGGATTCGTATAATGTGTGAGTCTAATGTTTACCTCAAAGATGGTGAAAATGAAGTAATGATCATGGAATCCGTTGATACTATCGTGCCCTGTGAAAACGGCCTGAATCTTATGGATATAATGGGCAGGCAACTGTTCGTCCCAGCCAAAATTAAAGGTATGACTTTGCTCAATCATCGTATTATTCTTGAGAAACTGACTTAGAATCTCCATGAGAGGATGAAAAGGGGGTCGCTCTGGTCGGGCAGCTTCGCCACATCCGTGCAAGATTAGTTAATTCGTGCGAAGACAGTGTCTTCGCACCGCAGCATTCCGAGGCTCGCCCACTCGCCGGTGCGGGAGCTACCTTCAGCGGATAAGTCTTCTTTAGAGATAGCCGCTTCGGCGAAACTGTCCACCGGACACTTTCGTGCCAAACCTCCGGGTAATACCTGATGTGAACCCGTGGCTCCGTTTCCCCGCACCGGCTTGTGGGCTTTTACCGCCTCTCCATGCAATGGGTTCGCTTCTGTGGCCGAAGCTGCCCTGCTTGCGGGTCTGGGGATTCTTCTGCATGTCTTTTAGGGTCTTTAATCTTTCAGAGAAGCCGCCCATGCCGTTGCCGCGGCACCAGCAGAGGATGAAAAAGGAGGCACCCTTACATCATTGATCCTGTAGTCAGCAACGCGAACACTAAAAAACCTTCTCCAATGATTAACTCATCGGAGAAGGTTTTGGGCTGTTATTGCTGGTGATTATCGGAGCATCCAGAGCATCCGCTGCATCCGGTGCACTTTACGCCCCTTTTTTTATCCTTGACGATTTTATATACAGCAAGGGCAACCAGCCCGGCTACTACACCAATAACTATAAAATCGACTGTACTCATGCTTTCACCGACTGCATTCCGGCAGATATTTGTCTGCCTTTACTGCCCTTTCTCATCAGATAACCGATATAAGTTACTATTAGAGCTACGGCAATTAATCCCCCTATAAATCCTGAACCTAATGAACCGGTCGTTATTAGCGTACCTATCTGATAGACAAAGAACGCCAATGTATAACCCATACCTAACTGAAAACTTACAGCTCCGAAAAGCCATTTGCGTGATTCCATTTCAGAGTTCATGGCACCTATTGCCGCAAAGCATGGTGGTGTAAAAAGGTTGAATACCAGATACGAAAGTCCGGCTACTGCAGTAATACCAAAGATCGTACTTACTTCTGCACCGCCGCCGACAAGTGATAATTCTTCGACATCGATAAAGTTCGTGATACTAAAGCAAACAGCTAGGGTTCCGACGACATTTTCCTTGGCAATAAATCCTGTTACGGCTGCTGCTGCGAACTGCCACAGACCAAAACCAAGTGGGATAAATAATACCGCTAAGGGTGAAGCAATGCTGGCTAAGATACTTGTCTCCGGCGCATTCTCCGCAACAACTTGGAATTGCCAGTTGAAGGTTTGTAAGATTTGTACTGCGGCGTTACAAAGGAGAATAATTGTACCAGCTTTAATAATGAATGCTTTTGCTCTCATTAACATGGAGATGGCTGCTCTCTTGATACTCGGAATTCTGTATTCAGGAAGTTCCATGATGAAATAGGATCTGGAAAAGTCTCCTGTGATTTGCCTGATAATCAAGGCGCTTATAATGATTACAATAATTCCCAGAAAATACATTGATGTTCCGACCCAGGCATTGTCACCGAAGAAAACACCCGCGAAAAGGGCAATGATGGGAAGCTTTGCACCGCAAGGCATAAATGGGGTTAGCATCGCTGTGGTACGTCTTTGTCGTTCATTTTTAATAGTTCTTGTTGACATAATCCCGGGGATCCCACAACCGGTACCAACAATCATCGGTATAATCGATTTGCCGGATAAGCCGACTTTCTTAAAGAATCTGTCCATAACAACAGCAACACGAGCCATATATCCGCAGTCTTCCAATAGTGCCAGGCAGAAAAACAGTACCATGATCAGTGGCAGGAATCCAATGACTGCACCCACACCGCCGATGATGCCATCAAGAAGCAAGGTACCAATAACCGGATTCACGTCTTCGCCTAACAGTGAGGCTACATTTTCATAAAACAAGTCTATCCATCCGACGAAGGTATCTGCCAGCCACGGTCCAACCCAGGACTGGGAGATTGAAAACACCAGCCAGATTATTAGCGCGAAAATCGGAATCCCCAGCCATTTGTGAGCTATTACCCTATCAACCTTGTCCTGCAGGGTTTGCTTTTCCGAGCTTATTTTTCTTCTCTCAACTTCCGTAACAACATTATTTACAAAGGCATATCGTTTCTTATCCGCTTTTTCAAATTCTTCCTTGGTTGAGGCTTTCTTGGCACCGCTAATATTCGGAGGGATTTGCTTTTTGTTTGACTTACCAAGGGTTATTACAGCATCTATCAGCTGAAGCAGGCCGTTACCTGATGATTTTGTCGCTGCAGTCAGAACAACAGGGCACTTAAGTGCATCACTCAACGCCGGAACATCAATAATGTTTCCCTTTTTGTCCGTCAAATCACTCTTATTGAGGGCGACAACAACAGGTATACCCAGTTCTAATAATTGTGTAGTAAAGAACAAGCTTCTGCTTAAATTGGTCGAGTCGACAATATTGATGATAACATCAGGATTTTCGTTTTGCACGAAGTCTCTGGTTATGGACTCTTCACTGGTGTACGGCGACATGGAGTACGCGCCGGGTAAGTCTACTACAACCAGATCTTCGTTCCTTGGGTTAAGGTTCTGTCTAACACTACCTTCCTTTTTCTCCACGGTAACCCCGGCCCAGTTTCCTACATGTTCGGTTTTACCTGTGATAGCATTAAACAATGTTGTTTTCCCACTATTGGGGTTTCCCGCTAATGCAATTTTCATATGCTCCTCCTTTAAAAAAGTTAGCTTGGCCTAACTTTTTGATTAACGTTTCTCTCTATAAGTAGTGCCAGTGAACTTTGTCAACTAACACTAACATCAAGTCTCCAGCAACACCTATCGCTGGAGCCATGATTTTTAAGTAGTCTTATGAACTCCCACTCCCGGTTGCAGAAGTGGGAGCCTCACGCTTAAGTTTATACCATAATTGCGTTTGCTAAATCCTCGTCTATACTGTACCTTGCATCTTTGATGTTAACAATATAGTTAGAGGCCAATTTTGAAATAATCGTTATCTTTTCCCCAGGATAACATCCAAGCGTAAACAAGAATTCACGAATATCATCATAATCAGTCTTAACACTATTCACAGTATAGGTGGTATTTAACCGTGCTTTTGATAATGCCATCATATTGACCTCCTTATGTTATATTTAGAGCAATTCTGATGTTCACCAAACTGGAATTAACTTAATGTCTTAATCAGCAAATTGTCCGATTTTAATAATCGTTATCAGTTATTCTTTTTAAACGACCCCCGGTTTAGATCTACGATCTCTTTGTCAAACTCTTTCCACCCTATAGTTTATTATCCTTGTTAAGCAAGTCCTTTTTGATTAAAGATATCCTCAATCCTATAACACATCGTCAATACCACTCTTTTGATGATCTGCTTTAATTCTAACCTTATTGATAATGAATGTCAATACGATTTAACAGTTTCGTACATAGTTTTTGGAATCATTTTTTGGAGTCAATGGCTTCCTGAGTCTTAACAATAAATTCTGCCATTCTTTTCATGGTAACCGGACTTACCACATGTTCCATCAAACATGCATCTTTATCCGCTGTCTGATAATCAACTCCCAGCACTTCTACTAAGAACTTTCTAAGTACCCGGTGACGATTTTTCACGTCTACAGCACATAGCTTACCGGCCCGGGTCAGTAGGATGGGCCCATAGCTCTCCTGAGTAACCAGCCCTAAACCCTTTAATTTATTAAGTGTGATAGTAACCGTCGATTTAGCAATATTCAACTTTTCAGCAACATCGGTTACCCTGATTTCATTTTCGGTTTCATCTAACTCCAAGATCACTTCAAGATAATCTTCTAAGGCAGGCGTTAATATTATTGTATCTTTCGTCACCGGTTTCACCTTTCTATAAAAACAGACTATAGTTTACCATTCTAACTTATATGTAAAATATACTCAGATGAGCTATATGTCAATACTCAGCTTTTCATCCGAAACCATGACAAACAAAAAACCATGAAGTTGACCCTCCGAATCAACCTCATGGTTTTTAAGAACCGCACGAAAAATTTAAGCTGGAATCACCTTATTAACATCTCTGTTTCTTTTTAAAAAAGTACTTTTCTCGTCTTCTTCTAAGTTGTCTGACCCAATTGCCATTATCTTCATACATATCGCCTCCAAGGGTTCTGATCATACGTGAACCATTCACCGTCATAGCCTCGGGAACCCCGAAGAACGAATTTGTGATCTGAGTGAGAATCGTAACTACACGATTTTTTCTGACGATCAGTACGACTTGATTACCCTCTTGTGCCGGATCCGGTGCTAAGTAATACTTGGTGGCTCGTTTCTTTTTGTTTAATATACAAGCTATTTCATTAGCTTCTTCGAAAGAGACCTCGTGGGCAGTCAGCAACCACTGATCCATAAAACAACTTACCTTAAGCGGGTCTAACCCCAGTCTGGAAACAACACTTTCTAAGCTATGAGCAGTGGCAGTAATCATGACGATCCCTCCTACACTAATTTATTCAAGCTGCATTTAAAAACAACTCCCCTGACACCTCAAAGTGACATTATGTCCGGGCGGTCACTATGGAGCGGCGGATAGCTGCTCCCAATCCCGGCAGGCTGGTCATTGCCCGAAACCCCAAAGCCTCGCAAAGATAACATCGAATTTCTGTTAAAGCATAGAGTTAATCTTCTGAAATTCTGCTTATTCTTCGCTGCTTTTCTAAGTTCCGTGCTTCTGCAACTCTGCACAACATAATTAGAAGCAATCTCAAAATCCGAGATAATACTGGATATATCCTCCACCTCTAGTTCAGGGCAAAGTGTTGTTCTGAATTCATAAGCAAGTCCGCTATGTTTAATGATTTCCACACTTTCTATAATTGACGATAACTTAAGCCCTTTTGTCCTTGTAATTCTTTCATAGTTGCTAAGGGGAGCCTTTAAGTCCAGAGCGATAAAATCCAGCAGATTATCCGCCAGCAGCCTTCTCAAACTATCCGGATTCGTTCCGTTCGTATCAAGCTTGACAAGCAAATCCATTGCTTTCAAGCCTTCGATAAAACCATAAAGATCCTTTTGCAGCGTCGGCTCCCCGCCACTTACAACCACTGCATCAATCATTCCTATTCGTTTAGAAAGCCATTGGAATAGTTCTTCGGTCGGAATGCCCTTGGCAGTGTAATCCGTATCAAGCAGACTAAGGTTGTGACAATAACCACATCTTAAATTACAGCCCTGAGTAAACACCACAGATGCTATCTTCCCTGGATAGTCAACGAATGACGTCTTCACAAATCCTGCAATATTCATCACACCGCCTCCGAAATCACAAATTGTTTCCTCTGCGTGTACTCCTCCTGCTTGCCAAGATTATAGTTCTTAACCGGTCTAAGATATCCTGTCACCCTGGACCAGACTTCAGTTTCGGCGCTACATTCGGGGCAGCTGAAATGTTCCCCGCTGATGTATCCGTGAGATTCGCAAATACTGAAGGTCGGAGTAATTGAGATGTAGGGGATTTTAAATTGGGTGAATGTCTTTTGAATGAGCCGCTTACAAACATTAATGTCCTCAACTGCCTCTCCCAGATAAAGGTGTTGAACTGTTCCCCCGGTGTATAGAGACTGCAGTTCATCCTGGAGTTCCAAAACTTCGAAAATATCTTCCGTATAACCCACCGGGAGTTGGGTAGAGTTGGAATAATACGGAACCTTATCACCCGCTGTAATGATTGAGTCGTATTTTTTGGTATCCAGCATAGCCAGACGGTAGGAGGTTCCCTCTGCCGGTGTCGCCTCTAAATTGTAGACGTTTCCCGTCTCCTGTTGAAAATTAAGCAGCAGCTCTCTTAAATAATTCATGACACTCAGCGAAAACTCCCGGCCTTCTTCAGTTTCAATTCCTTTTCCCATGAAATTCAGTAATGCCTCATTCATTCCGACGATCCCGATCGTACTGAAATGATTATGCCAATACCTCCCGGTCCGCTCCTTGGCATGCCTCAGATAATGGCATGAATAAGGATACAAGCCCTTATCTGACTGCTGCTCAATAATTTTTCGTTTGATTTCCAAGGCTGTGCGCCCGATTTCTGCCATGTGCTTGAGACGTTCCTTGAATTCCTGTTTTGTTTTAGACAGATAGCCTAATCTGGGGAGGTTTATGGTAAATACACCAATCGATCCGGTCAGAGGATTGCTCCCAAACAAGCCCCCGCCTCTTTTCCTAAGCTCGCCGGTATCCAGCCTTAAGCGGCAGCACATGGATACGGCATCTTCGGGCGACAAATCCGAGTTGACATAATTCGCGAAATACGGAATGCCATACTTGCACGTAATTTTCATAAAGGCATCTGTTACAGGACTTCCCCACTCAAAGTCTTCGGTGACATTAAGGGTTGGGATTGGGAAGGTAAACACTCTTCCCTTAGAATCTCCTTCCAGCATCACTTCACAGAACGCCAAGTTAAACATATCCAGCTCTTCCTGAAAATCTCCATATTTATCCTCTGTATAGTTCCCGCCGATAATAACATTTTCATCTTTCAAGGTTGAAGGCACCCGGATGTCAAAGGTAAGGTTGGAAAAGGGGCACTGAAACCCGACTCGCGTGGGAACATTGATGTTAAACACAAATTCCTGCAAACACTGTTTGACTTGGGTAAAGGTCAGCCTGTCCTTCCGTATAAATGGCGCACAGAAGGTGTCAAAGCTTGACCAAGCCTGGGCCCCGGCGGTTTCCCCTTGGGTTGTAAAGGTAGAATTGACGATTTGTCCAAGAAAGGATCGCAAATGCCTGGCCGGCCCGCTTTCCACCTTGCCCGGCACTCCTCCGAATCCATCCAGCAGGAGCTGTCTCAAATCCCAGCCTGCACAATAAGGTCCGAAAAAACCCAGGTCATGGATGTGACAATCCCCGCTTTCATGCGCCTCCCGGACTTCCTGAGGATAGATTTCGTAAAGCCAATACTTTTTCGTGAAAATTTCCCGTATATAATTGTTTAAACCATTAATACTCTTTTGCGCATTGGCATTCTCACTTATTTGCCAGTCCCTGTCTCCTAAGTAGTCGGAAAACATGCCGATGGTCGCTCCAATCAGAGCATCCATCTCACGGGAGTTTTTCCTTTTCTGACGATAAAGGATGAAGGCTTTCGCCGTTTTGGCATGTCCGTTTTCGATAAGCACCTTTTCAACAAGGTCTTGGATTGACTCTACATCCGGTTGCTTGTCCCCATAACTTCTTTGTAAAGCCTCGACAACCTGTCTGCCTATTTCCTCAGCACGCTCATAATCCGATCCTCCGCAAGCCGTGGCAGCTTTAAAAATGGCATGCACTATCTTCTCAGAATTAAACCGTTCAAGCCTTCCGTCTCTTTTAATAATTTCCGTGATCATCCGTTACGGCCTCCCTTTTTGCCAATTAAAAAACCCCTTGACGATGAGCGCCAAGAGGTCGTGTATATCCCTGAATACAACTTAGTAATGAACCCCCCTATCGCTCGTAGAGTTATTGGTTCCCCGAATAAAGGCAGGTCTTCTGACTTTGGTTCACTAATGCTTCACGCCTTCCCGGTATGGACCAGTGGCCTGATATGAAACATCTCCCCATTACAGTGGCGGGACCGTGCAGGACTTTTACCTGCTTCCCTTTTAAGCTGTACCGTAGTACTCGCACCTTTATCCCATTATTTAGTTAGTTTAATGTTATCGTATCTTATCTTAGCCAAGTATGTCAACCATAAAGTTTTGCGCGTGTCTTACCTCAATCTTAATTTCATGATAAAGGTCAGCGCGAAAAATCCTGATGTAACCAATACGATCGTTGCCCCGGTGGCTGTTCCCCAAAAGTAGGATAAGATTAAGCCTGACAGCCCGGAAATAAGGGCTATTAAGACTGAGTAAACATGATATTGCCTCATATTTTTAGCGATATTCCGCGAAGCGGCGGCAGGTATGATCAGCAGCGAACTAATAATCAATATTCCTACCCATTGTATGGAAATTGTTACGATGACCGCCATCATTAACGTAAATAGATATTCATACAGTTTAACCTTGATCCCTCTGCTGCGAGCCAAAGACGGGTTCATACTGGACAGCAAAAGCTTATTGAACATTACGACCCATAATAAGATAACCAGTATGAATACTATGCCAAGTGTCAGTAAATCCGTCGAACTAATACTTAACAAATCCCCGATCAGATACCCTGAGTATTTATTAAAACCGCCATTATGGGAAAGTATGACCAGGCCCAGGGCCACAGCGGTTGAAGAAAAGACGCCAATGATCGTATCCGTCGAAGCCGTGTTGGCCTCTTTAACCACTAAAATGGCAATAGTAATCAAGACAGAGAAGAAAAGTATGGACCAGACGGGATTTTTAATACCTAAGATAACCCCGATGGCGATTCCGGTCAAAGCTGAGTGACCTAATGAATCAGAAAAGAAAGCCATCTTGTTATTGACAATCATGGTTCCCAGCAAGCCGAAAATCGGAGTTACCAACAAAACGCCCAATAAGGCATTCTTCATAAAGCCATGCTGTAACCAGCCAAAAGGAAGCAATATATCGACCAAGCTATACCATAAGTGCATTATCCACCCTATCCTTTTCATCCCGCCGGAAACGATTAGACCAATCTAAACCGAATGTTTGAATTACTTTGGTATTGGTAAAGACCTCCTGCGGAGTCCCGCAGCATTCGATTGTCTTATTATTGACAAAGGCTATCCGGTCTGCATACTCCGCAACTAAACTGAGATCATGGGAAACTAAGATAATCGACAAATCATAGTTCTTTCGCAAGGTCGAAACTGTTTCATAGAACAATTCCAATCCTTTCTGATCAATGCCCGATACGGGTTCATCCAGCAGCAAAAGATGGGGAATTGGATCCAGGGCAAGTGCTAATAATACTCTCTGTAACTCACCGCCCGATAATTCCCCCAGCCGTTTATTGATCAGATGCTCCCCTTGAGTGCGCGCCAGGCTTTCCCGGACACGTTCGCGCATCTTTTGAGGGTAGGAAAACCAGATTGGCATATTGGTATGTGCCGCAGCGAATAAATCCAGGACACTCGTAGGGGAACTGGAATCCAAATCGAGCTTTTGGGGAACATATCCTATGGACGGTCTTGTTGTCCCATTATTTTGGGCATCAAGAAATTGGAGTTCACCTGTATGGGAGATTTCCCCTAAAATAGCCTTAAGAAGCGTGCTTTTCCCCGCTCCGTTAGGTCCGATAATAGCCGTCAAATCTCCACAATGAATGTGGAGATTGACATTTTTTAATATATCTATGCCGCTGCGTTTTACCCCGAAATTATTGATTTTTGTACAACATAAACCGCATTCGCAGGTTTTGCATTCAGAATTGGCGCATTTATGATGTTTTCTCATCTTAAAGCCTCTTGCAGGGTTAGGAGATTACTTTCCATAAGATTAAGATAGGCGTCTGCCTCCATTGGCCCCGTTACGATTGGATCAAGAGTATATACTTTCGCCCCCGTCTCGCCGGCAATCGTCTCAGCAGCTTTAACAGGATATTGTGGTTCTGCAAAAAGAGCTGTAATTTTCAAGTCCTTAATCTTCTCGATAGTTTCTCCCAATTCTTTAGCATTGGGGGCAGAGCCCGGTTCACGTTCAATAACTCCTGCAATGTTCAAGTTGAATTCTTTAGCGAAATAGGGGAAGGCCTCATGGAAAGTAACGATATTACGCTGTTGAACGCCATCTAGCGTCTGATGCATTTTTGTTCTTAAGGCCGCGAGTTTTTCAATATAGGTTTGGGTATTTTCCTGATATTTGAGGGCATTATCCGGATCAAGGACCGCGAGTTGATCTCCGATGGTCTGTACTTGAGTAATGGCATCCGTTATACTCAACCAAACATGAGGGTTATCTCCTTCATCCCCGTCTCCTTTGATTAACTCTATTCCTTTGCTGGACTCAAGGATTTTCAGATCCGGCATTTGACTCGTAATTTTATCCATAAAGGATTCCATTCCCGCGCCATTAATAACCAGGATTTGAGCACCCTCTAAATTCTTCATATCGTCAGGTGTAGGGGCATAGTCATGCAGGCATCCGGTGGTTGGCTTTGTCAAGTTCACAACATTAACGTTAGGGATATCCTTGGCAATATTTAAGGTGAAAATATACATCGGGTAGAAGGAAGTGGCTATATTGACGGTCCGTCCGGTCTGGGAATCTGCGGCCTGACTAACAGTGGTCTTAGACTCGTTGTTTGCTCCGCAGCCGGTTAATATCAGCAAACTAAATAACATCAAGCAAAGAACCTTTAATGACTTTGAACGCATAGAACTATCCCCTTTTCTAATTGCAACTGCCTTGCATTTGCATCTTATGTAAATTATACTCGTTTATTACTAATTGTAAACCATTAATTTACTTCTTAATCCCTCAAAAAAGGCTTGCTTTAGATACCTTTTTTGAGAGAAAGCACAACAAATAAGCACCCTGAAATATTGCTAAAATATTAAAAAGGATTAAAATGAACATAATCAGGATATTAAAGAATTAAGGAATGATCTTGTTGGAAAAAACTATAAACTATAAAGAACTGCTTAAAAGAGAAGGTATAAAGAATACTAAGCACAGGACCGCTATTCTCGAAATCCTCGAAGAGTCCGACTCACCAAAAACAGCGGAACAAATATTTATGTCCTTAAAAGATAAAACTTCTTCAATAGATATGTCTACTGTCTATCGGACTCTTGATACCTTTGCCTCAAAGAACTTAGTCATTAAATCCAATCGAGTCGATGATGGCAAAGCTCTATATGAATTCAACCACCACGAGCATAAGCACCATCTTTTATGCGTAGGCTGCCACAAGTTAATATTGATTGAAGACTGTCCTATTGGCGAGCTGCAGCAAATGCTTAAACGAAAAATAGATTTTGATATTACAGGACATAAGCTTGAGATCTATGGTTATTGCCATGATTGCAAAAACTTTAAAATGGCATCTGCTCATGATGGTGAAGATGTCTAATGTTTTTTTCAACTATGCAGGAAAACTTTTTCGGGTGTCGAATAACTAACTATCCTATCTATAGATTTAGGGTTAGCAGTGATTTTTCCAAAATAATAGTGCATAAAAAGGCCATGGAGGTCTACCCCGAAAAAATAAGGGTATCTCTATGGCCTTTTTCAGTACAATAAAGAAGGAGCAAACTATATGTGTGAAGCAAATGCCTATCTAAGAGAGGGAGAAACCGAAGAAATGTTCATGGAGTCAGTTGATATCATTGAACCTTATGAAAACGGCCTGAAGCTCATTGATATTTTTGGAATGCAGAAATTTATTCAAGCTAAGATCAAAGACATGACTCTTCTCAATCACCGTATTGTCTTGGAAAAAATCCATAAGTAACTGTACGAAGGGGGCTATTATATGTCTATTACGTTTCAATCAATCGGAACAATCCACACACCCTATTTTGACTTAAATACCCCTCATCAACCGATACCTAATGCGCCTGGTGACTTTTGGATTACATTGGATTCTGAGTATGCAGGTGCTCTGGAAACCTTAAACACCTTCAACTATATTTATGTCCTTTATCATTTGAGTGAAGTGACCCAGCCAATAGAACTTCTTACAAGATCTCCCTGGGCTCCTGAAAAGGAAATCGGGCTCTTTGCCAGCCGTTCTTCTAAAAGGCCCAACCCCATTGGCCTTAGTATTGTTCAGATTAAAGAAATCCGCGGCAATGAACTTGTCATTTCAGGAATTGATGCCTATAATGGGACTCCCTTACTTGACATAAAGCCCTATATGCATTTCCTCGACAGCAAAGAGGACGCTAATAATGGCTGGTTAGACGCTCTTCCTGAAAGTAAACATATAGTGGCCCATGCCCTTGGGCTTCCCCACGACCACGACCATGGCCACAACCATCACCACCATACTTCTCATGATGATAATCAGACCAGCCATGATCATGATCATGCCCATAGACATACCAGGCACTTGCATAGTCATAACGATTAGATTAGATTCCTTCATGACCGCTCGATGCACATTAACAAATTGCTTAAGCTGAACATCAGGACTTCGGTGACGGAGGTCTAAAGCGGGGTCCGCTCTCACTCGAAGGAGTGAGTATCAGACAAATGGATCATGTAATTACAATAAACCCTCTACTAATAAAGAGATAGAGACTGATGCGATATTATTTACGCAGCAGTCTCTATCTCTTTATTATAAACCTTTGGCAATTAGTTAGTGTTGGTTGGGAGTAGAACCTGGCGTTGGTTGTGGCTGCGGCTGTGAATACTGTGGATTGTTTCGTGTATGGTCATTATATCCTGGTTGTACCTCCCTGGCACCTGCGGGTTGAGGATCTTTGCCATACTGTGCAGGCCCGCCATACTTTTCGTTGGGGTTTTCCTCATAGGTGAACCCATTTCCCTGGTTCCAAGGCCCCCTGCTATCTCCCTGACCTGTGGACATATTCATGTATTTCTTAGAGAAGTCCGAATCACGGAAGTCTTTATTGACTCCGCTGCCCTGGAGAGTATTAATGGCTTGCATAAAGGAGAAGTTATGTGATTCTTCACGACTGAGGAGGAAACGAATCATGTCTTTGACCCCGGCATCATCCGTTTGTTGGAGAAGCCGCTCATAAATCAGCTTAGCCCGAAGTTCTGCTCCGGCATTGGAGGAAAGATCCGTATATAAGTCTCCGGTTGAATTTACGTAGTTGGCAGTCCAAGGCTCTCCACCAGAATTAATTAAAAGTGGTCCGCCCCCGAGCAGAGCCATATGATTGGCAGCGAAGTCTTTAGGAATGCTATCGACCGGACCAATCAGCATACCGAGACACTCTCCCACCATTTCTAAATGGCTTAACTCTTCGGCTGCAATGTCTTGCAATAAATCTCTAATCCTCGGATCATTACATCCTAAACTTTGAGAGAAATATTGCATGGCTGCTTTAAGTTCACCATTACCGCCGCCAAATTGTTCCAGTAAGAGAACAGCAAATCGGGGATCCGGCTGATCAACATGAACAGTATATTCCATATCTTTAATATGTTTAAACACTCTAAAACCTCCTATTATTTATATAGTAGTAAAATGAGTTTAAAACACACTTTCAAACGCTATTATCTGATTAATAATTACTTTTTATCCACCATAATAAGTTTTTTTAATTAAGAAAATTTTGTTATCGTAACAATTTCATTAAATACTATCAATTATACTTGACGATTTTACCCCTAATTGATATACTACCAATGATTTCGAGTGAGTTTTCTAATTGAGTAAGAATTTAAATAACTCAAGTTCGGTTGGTGTAAACTTTGTAAAAGCAAAGGGCGCTAAAGTCATGGGTCTAAGGCTATTGGAAGCTGTCAACGCACTTCGAATTTGCTATGATCGCCAGGCTACAAGCAAAGAACTTCTCAGGGGAGAGCAGTCTTTTTAGGTTACTCTCTTTTTGTTTTGGGAAGGATATTAAAATTAAATTGTCGGAGGTGTATTAATACAAATCTGGTTTTCTATCGGCATCTTTCTAATTAACTTAGTTATTTCTTCATATTAGGGAGAAATTTTCCCGCGCATTGATTACAGTTTACGGCACATCACTATTACTTATCTTAGAAGTTCTTGATCAAGAAACTGCCATTCATCAAATTAGAACACTCTTGGACATCTTGATCAGGCTGATGGTCACCGTGGATCTAAAACTGACCTGCGGACTTATTCTTACATTGCGTAGTAGCTGCTCTTGCGGAGCAGGATTGTTGTCTTTACTGGTGGTTACTCATTAGGAACCATCAATCGACACTTTTAGTTTTAATCCAAACAAGTTTTTCCGGCTACGCTCGCCTGGAGCGTACGCAGGTTTAAGTAACAGTACTTGAATACAACAATGGCAACGCGGCAGAATGCTACAGTAAGCGACTGACCTGTGACTATTCACAATGTTGTTAAGCAACAATAAAATTTCTCATTCTGGAGGGGTGTTTATGAAACAGACGGGTACCGGACAAGTGAAACAGATAGGCATCGGACAGGCATTCAGAGCAAATTTTTTGGGCCAGGCTCCCAACTGGTACAAAACAACCATTCTTGCTTTTCTGGTGTTGAACCCTATTTTGATGTTGACTCTCGGTAAGTACGTTACCGGGTGGGTTCTGATTGTCGAATTTATTTTTACCCTGGCCATGGCGCTGAAATGTTATCCGCTCCCTGCAGGCGGACTTTTGGCGATCGAAGCCGTTGTGATCGGGCTTACTAACCCGCATTCGATCTATCACGAAGTTGAACTGAACCTGCCGGTTATTCTGCTTCTGATGTTCATGGTTGCCGGGATTTATTTTATGAAAGAAGGTCTTGTGTACCTGTTTACCAAGATCCTTACCAAAGTACGCTCTAAAGTCGCCCTTGCCTTCCTGTTCTCTATACTGGGGGCGGTTCTCTCCGCTTTTCTGGATGCGCTGACCGTAACGGCAGTGATTATTGCCGTGGCCTATGGATTCTATAACATTTTCCACAAATTTGCTTCCAGCGAAAAAGTATACGAAACCTATGACATCAATCACGACCATATTGTTGATGACATATATCAGGAAGATCTCAATCAGTTTCGTGGCTTTCTGCGCAATCTTATGATGCATGGTGCCGTGGGTACCGCCCTGGGCGGAGCAACAACACTGGTTGGTGAGCCTCAGAACCTGCTGATCGGCTCTATTATGAAATGGGACTTCGTTGATTTCTTTTTAAACAGCGCACCTGTGTCTATCCCGGTGCTGATCGCCGGTCTTCTGACCGCCATCACCCTTGAAGTCACCAAGTTTTGGGGGTACGGCTATCAGCTTCCTGATTCTGTTCGAAAGGTCATGGAAGACGACACCAAAGCCAAAGATGCCGCGCTGGATACTCGCGGACGTATACGCCTGATTATTATGGCTGTATGCGGCGTTCTGCTGATCTTTTCCCTGGCGTTGCACCTGGCGGAAGTCGGTATTATTGGTCTGATGATTATCATCCTGCTTACCTCTTTCAACGGGGTTATTGAAGAAGGGCGCATCGGTCATGCCTTTGAAGAAGCAATGCCGTTTACCGCACTGCTTATCGTATTTTTCTCCATCGTTGCGGTTATTCATGACCAGCATCTGTTCACTCCGATTGTTCATTGGGTATTACAGCTGGAAGGACAGGATCAGCTTGTGGCTTTTTTTGCGGCAAACGGTGTCCTTTCCGCAATCAGTGACAACGTATTTGTGGCTACCGTATATATGACCGAAACCCAGAAAGCCTTTGAAGCCGGAGGCATTGCGCTGGAGCATTACAACAAGATGGCAGTTGCAATCAACATGGGTACAAACATCCCTTCCGTTGCTACACCAAACGGTCAGGCAGCATTCCTGTTCCTGCTGACCTCCGCGCTTGCTCCGCTGATTCGCCTGTCTTACCTGGAAATGGTGAAACTGGCTCTGCCTTATACCATCGTTATGTCTCTTACAGGTGTGCTGGCTACAATGTACCTGTTGTAAGCCTGAATAGTATTGTACAACTAAATACTCTTAAAATCGGTTGGGGTAAACTTCGCGAAAGCGAAGGACGCTAAAATCATGGGTCTAAGGCTGCTAATTCATATTGGAATTAGGCTAGGATCGCCAGATTACAAGCAGGAACTTCTCAGGGAGAGTAGTCATCTTAAGACTGCTCTCCCTTTATTTTGGGAATGTTAAACTATCATATGGAGGTGTATTAAATGCTTATTGTCTTAGCCGTTATCTTTTCATTCAGCTATTTTCTTTTATCATCACAGAGAAAATCCCTAGGTCAATCATTGCAGTCTTGGTAACGTCACGACCGTTTTATTAATTGTTCCTATAATCATCCCCATTGCCGGTCAACTGGCAACCCGGCAGAATGCTACAGTAAGCGACTGACCTGTGACTATTCGCAATGTTGTTAAGCAACAATAAAATTTCTAATTTGGAGGAGTGTCATATGAAACAGACGGGTACCGGACAAGTGAAACAGATGGGCATCGGACAGGCATTCAGAGCAAATTTCCTGGGCCACGCTCCCAACTGGTACAAAACAACCATTCTTGCCTTCCTGGTGTTGAACCCTATTTTGATGTTGACTCTCGGTAAGTACGTTACCGGGTGGGTTCTGATTGTCGAATTTATTTTTACCCTGGCCATGGCGCTGAAATGTTATCCGCTCCCTGCAGGCGGACTTTTGGCGATCGAAGCCGTTGTGATCGGGCTTACTAACCCGCATTCGATCTATCACGAAGTTGAACTGAACCTGCCGGTTATTCTGCTTCTGATGTTCATGGTTGCCGGGATTTATTTTATGAAAGAAGGTCTTGTGTACCTGTTTACCAAGATCCTTACCAAAGTACGCTCTAAAGTCGCCCTTGCCTTCCTGTTCTCTATACTGGGGGCGGTTCTCTCCGCTTTTCTGGATGCGCTGACCGTAACGGCAGTGATTATTGCCGTGGCCTATGGATTCTATAACATTTTCCACAAATTTGCTTCCAGCGAAAAAGTATACGAAACCTATGACATCAATCACGACCATATTGTTGATGACATATATCAGGAGGATTTAAATCAGTTTCGTGGCTTTCTGCGCAATCTTATGATGCATGGTGCCGTGGGTACCGCCCTGGGCGGAGCAACAACACTGGTTGGTGAGCCTCAGAACCTGCTGATCGGCTCTATTATGAAATGGGACTTCGTTGATTTCTTTTTAAACAGCGCACCTGTGTCTATCCCGGTACTGATCGCCGGTCTTCTGACCGCCATCACCCTTGAAGTCACCAAGTTTTGGGGATACGGCTATCAGCTTCCTGATTCTGTTCGAAAAGTCATGGAAGACGACACCAAAGCCAAAGATGCTGCGCTGGATACTCGCGGGCGTGTACGCCTGATTATTATGGCTGTATGCGGCGTTCTGCTGATCTTCTCCCTGGCGTTGCACCTGGCGGAAGTCGGTATTATTGGTCTGATGATTATCATCCTGCTTACCTCTTTCAACGGGGTTATTGAAGAAGGGCGCATCGGTCATGCCTTTGAAGAGGCACTGCCGTTTACTGCACTGCTTATCGTATTTTTCGCCATCGTCGCGGTTATTCATGACCAGCACCTGTTCACGCCGATCATTCAATGGGTACTGCGCCTGGAAGGCCAGAATCAGCTTGTGGCTTTCTTTGCGGCAAACGGTGTCCTTTCTGCAATCAGTGACAATGTATTTGTGGCTACCGTATATATGTCCGAAACCCAGAAAGCCTTTGAAGCCGGAGGCATTGCGCTGGAGCATTACAACAAGATGGCAGTTGCAATCAACATGGGGACAAACGCTCCTTCCGTTGCTACACCAAACGGTCAGGCGGCGTTCCTGTTCCTGCTGACCTCCGCGCTTGCTCCGCTGATTCGCCTGTCTTACCTGGAAATGGTGAAACTGGCTCTGCCTTATACCATTGTTATGTCTCTTACAGGTGTGCTGGCTACAATGTACTTGTTGTAATCTTTCTCATCCCAACACCGAAAATACCCTCTCCGCATTTAGGGCAGCACCCTTGGTCCAGGCGGTTAACCAGGACAGGTTCACGTTCAATCACCGCTGCACCGCACTGAGGACAAAAGGTTGTACTTCCACCCCTGACATTCCCTAAATACACGTAGGGCAAATACTCTTTGGCTATATCCCAAGCCCGTTCCAACGTCTTTCGCTCCGTAGGCGGAACGGCAAGCCGATAAGCCGGATGATAGGCACTCAAATGCCAGGCCAGCGGAACATTAAGCTGCCGTAACCAGCGCGCCAGCTCCGTAATCTCTTGGGGATCATCATTAACCCCTTGAATAACAAGGGTCGTCACTTCCAGATGAACCCGCCCTGCCAAACGCTCCACACTATCTAAAACCCAAGCCAGTTTGCTTCCGCAGTAGTGTTGATAAAATTCCTCCGAGAAGGCTTTAATATCAATATTGACCGCATCCAGCCACGGAATCAGCTCCTCAAGAAAGTGGGGTGAAATCGTTCCGTTACTCACTAAAACCACCTGCCCCCCTTGAGCTCGCACAAGAGGAGCAGTATCTCGGATCATCTCAAACCACACACTCGGCTCTGAATAGGTAAAACACAGCCCAATGGATTCCTGCTCACGCCCGGCAAGCTTTCCAAGCTCGGCGGGCGTGACTTTTCTTCCGACTTGATGTTGCTGGGATATCTCATAATTTTGACAAAAAGAACAGCTAAGATTGCAGCCAAAGCCTCCCACGGAGAATATCCAAGAGCCGGGATAGAAATGATACAAAGGCTTCTTCTCGATTGGGTCTATATTCCAAGCCGCCGCTTCACCATAGGTTCGGGATACAACCTCTCCCTCACGGTTTTCCCGGGCCTGACACCGACCTGCCTGCCCATGCCGCAATTGACAATGTTGGGGACAAAGTAAACAACTGGCCATATAGGACTTTTCAGACAAAAGAACCGTCCCCCATCTATTCATAGTGTCTCTTAACCTCAAAACGCCAAAGTTCTGTTTCGCCCTCGAAGATACCTGCCTTTTGTTTTGCGATGCTGATTTGTTCCGCTACGGTATCCACCCCTTCCAGATGAGGGAGTAAAAGTCCGCTTCTTCCCCTTTGCCGAACCACAACCCCATACCGCCAAGGATCCAGCTCTTCAGGTCCGGAAATCTTCTCGAGTTCCCCAAGGACATCCACCGTGAAGCTTATAGAATCTAATTCCTCGGCACGAACCGGGCGAAAACGTGGATCCTGTGTTCCTGCCGCAATCGCATTATGCCGGATTTCCAAGGCTAAATTATCCTGCCAGGGTTCGGTTGTTCCTATACACCCGCGTAAATTCCCATCTTGTTTTAGGGTGACAAAACATCCCCTCCGCACGGCGAATTCAGAGGCAGACATGGCAGGCAGATCCAGCAAACCCCGCTCTCCCTTTTCTAAATAGGTTGTCAGGCATCGCCGCGCCCACTGGGGCAAGGGTGAGGAATGGTATAAATCCGCTACCAGGTAGCCTACGCCAAATGGCCCTTCATAGGAAAGCACTTCAGGTGCTCCCTCTTTAGCCGCCAGCGCCAGGCGAAGACTTCGGTACCCGCATTCCCCTGCTTTTTCGACAAGGTCAGCCGGCAAATCCGAGATTCTTTTTGTATCCCTCTGCAGGGTTTTCACCACAAATTGATCAAATTCCGGTCCTGCAGAATCGAAGCCATACGGTCCGTCCTCCTTCAGGCGATGGGAGAGATCTCCGCTGGCCACAAGGGCATAGCGTCCAGGTAAATCTTCAAGAATCTGTCCTAAACTCTCTCCATAATCCTCAGGACGCTCCAGGGGCATCCCTAATAGAACAACCTTGCCTTTCCACCCTGCTTTTTGCAAAAAATAGAGGGGTACAAAGGCACCATGATCGATAGAGCCCTGTATCGTAACAATCCCCGAGAGATTTTGAAATTGTGCGATAACCACAGGATCACTTTCAAAGGACAAATTAACCTGAGGCGCTCTAAACTGAGCAAAGTTTCCTTGAAGAGTGTTATCCACTGCAAGAGTCATGCCCTTCTTGATGAGAGGCGCATGAGGCGAAACCAAGATGACCGTTTCAACCTGTGCTTGAGCTATTCTCCGTGCAACTTCCCCATAAGCATCTGCACTCGCTTGACATTTCCGCTCCTCTCCCCTGCCTACCTCCGGAATTAGCAGGGGCGGATGGGGAACAAATATGGAATAAACCAAACCCATGATATACACTTCCTTTTGGCCTGATTAAGTCTTATATGATAATTGATTATTGCTTAATATGCTAAAATAGCACCTCTTAACTTATCCCAATATAATTATAAACCAAACGGGTCCGATATAAAGATAGTGACCTCATAAAAACCCCCCGGGTCTTTGACACTTGCCTTTAATATAGAAAATTCTACAAGCCTTGAAAACAGGGCTTTTTTCATTGAAAAAATGTCAAATTCCCCCCAATAGGTAGTGAGTAATTTATCGTAATGTGTTATAATATAAGGGATTGGAGGAGATCGTACTATGCGACTTAGTATATCCAAGTCTAAAAATGCTACTTCATTTTATGTCATACAATCTGTTTTCGAGAATGGCAGGCGTTCCACAAAAGTTGTTGAAAAGTTAGGAACGCTTGCTGAATTACAACAAAAATTAAATGGGCGTGACCCTATTGAATGGGCTAAATCATACATAGAAGAACTTAACCAAAAAGAGAAAGAGCAATCACGTGAAGTCATCCTTAAATATTCGCCATCCAAAGTCATTTCCAAAGATCAACAACGTTTCTTTAACGGCGGTTATCTTTTTCTTCAGCAAATCTATCACGATCTTAACCTTCATAAGGTTTCCGCTGATATATCGAAAAAATATAAGTTCTCTTTTGACCTGAATGCTATACTGTCTCGGCTCCTTTACGGACGGATCCTTTTTCCTTCCTCCAAACTCGCTACCTACAAGCATTCTTCAAAGTTCATTGAACAAACTGACTTTGAATTGCAGCATGTGTACAGAGCACTAGAAGTTATTTCCAAAGAAATGGACTTCATCCAGTCTTCTCTTTATACTAACAGCCTCAAAATTTCAAAGAGAAACACGGGTATTCTTTATTATGACTGCACCAATTATTTCTTTGAAATCGAACAAGAAGACGGCCTTAAACAGTATGGCGCTTCAAAAGAGCATCGACCGAACCCTATCATCCAAATGGGGCTGTTCATGGATGGAGACGGCATTCCTCTTGCTTTTAACCTCAACAGTGGCAACACGAATGAACAGATTACACTTAAACCCTTAGAGCAAAAAATACTTTCCGATTTTAAACTTTCCAAGTTTGTTGTCTGTACAGATGCCGGTCTGGCTTCTGAAAAGAACAGAAAGTTTAACAACGAAGGTGAACGCGCATTTATCACGACCCAATCGATTAAAAAACTAAAAAAGCATTTAAAAGAATGGTCTCTTGACTCAAAAGGCTGGCATCTTGCAGATCATGATAAAACTTATGATATCACCAAGCTTGACGAGGAAACTTATAAAGACAAATGCTTCTTCAAAGAACGCTGGATTAAAGAAAACGGCCTGGAACAAAAACTTATTGTCACTTACTCCATCAAGTACAAAAATTATCAACGCCAAATTCGTCATTCACAAATCGAACGTGCTCAGAAATTACTCGATTCGAATCCGACGAAACTTTCAAAAAGCCATCAGAACGACTATAAACGTTTTATTAAGAAAACCAGCTGTACGTCTGATGGCGAAATAGCTGAAAATGAACTCTATGCCTTAAATAACGAAACCATCGTTGCCGAACAAGCCTATGACGGATTTTATGCCGTTTGTACGAACCTCGAAGGTAGTGCTCAGGAAATCATCCGGATTAACCAGCGGCGCTGGGAGATTGAAGAATGTTTCCGGATCATGAAAAGTGAGTTTAAAGCGCGACCGGTATATTTAAGTCGCGAGGATAGAATTAAAGCACATTTTACTACCTGCTTTATGTCCCTTATCATTTATCGATTATTGGAAAAGAAACTAGGGAATAAGTTTACATGCAGTGAAGTCATCAACGGATTGAGAGAAATGAATTTCTATGAGATCAAGGGTGAGGGATATATACCGACCTACACAAGAACTGATTTTACAGATGCGCTGCATGAGACTTTTGGTTTTCGAACAGATTACGAGATTATTAAGAGAACACAAATGAAAAAAATTTTTAACATGACTAAGAAATAAAAGATTACTCACTTTTTTAGAATGCCAAAAAGCTTGAACACCTTGCAAATACAGGACTTTCAAGCTTTTTATATTTTTCAACTGTCAAAAAGGAGATTATAAACCAAACGGGTCCGATATAAAGATAGTGACCTCATAAAAACCCCCGCAAAATCCTCTCAAATCTTTGAGTCAAGAATTAGGATTCACCTTTTATAGACCTAAAATACTGGTAAAATCCTTAAGCAATTGATAAAAACTGCTTAATCAGAGCAGAATAATCTTGTACGCTCGTACGCCGAATTCCAATATCTTGCTTGGTTTATTTAAGCTAAATCAGGTATACTTAAGTTTAGTTTTGTCATGGCAGCGTAATACCAGCGCCAATGCATAACAATTCGAGGAGGTAATCTCATGAGTAAACAAACGATCAGTACCCAAAATGCACCTGCGGCCATTGGACCTTATTCCCAAGGGGTTAAAGTAGGAAACCTAATTTTCACGTCAGGACAGCTTCCCATCAACACTCAAAGTGGAGAATTAGCTGCCGACATCGAAGGAGCTACCAAGCAATCCTTGGATAACGTTAAAGCAATCCTGGAATCTGCGGGTTCTTCTATAGACAAAGTCGTTAAAACCGTGGTTTTTCTGAGAGACATGAATGACTTTGCGGCAATGAATGCGGTCTACGCCACATATTTCTCAAGTAATCCGCCAGCCCGTTCGGCTGTACAAGTTGCGCGTTTGCCTAAAGATGCTATTATCGAAATTGAAGCAATTGCTCTCGCCGAATAATCGAACATACTCTTAAGACATCAATAAAAGGTTCTTAAAATCGCCAAGATTTTAAGAACCTTTTATTTGAATTAGAGGATCTACACTATGTACTCTGCTTTTTTAACCATAAAACTCAAAAAGTTAATTATATCCATTATCTTAAGAGGGATTTCAATTTGCACGCCGAATAGACATTATATTACAATATTTCTGAGATAACCCCCAAGCAGAGCGGGCAATTTGTTTATCGTTGGAGAAAGGTCGCGAATGAGATGACTTTAACAGAACGCTTAGAAACATTACCGGTATCCAAATTCCATTATCTATTGCTGATGTCAGCCGGATTAGGTTGGATGTTTGACTCCATGGACACTGGTATTATTTCCTTTGTTCTTCCTGTATTAATGAAGGCTTGGAACCTCAGTCCGGAACAAGTCGGCACCATAGGAAGTATCGGGCTTGTCGGCATGGCGCTGGGAGCCATTCTCTCAGGGACTATCGCGGACCTTATCGGCCGCAAAAAGGTTTTTGCCTCGACACTCATTATTTATAGTTTGTCCACCGGGTTGTGTGGCCTGTCTTGGAGCTTTGAATCTCTCTTAGTCTTTCGTTTTTTAGTTGGCTTCGGTTTAGGCGGTCAGCTTCCTGTTGCCGTAACGCTGGTAAGTGAGTTTTCTCCGGCCAAACACCGCGGCAAATTTCTCGTTCTTTTGGAAAGCTTTTGGGCTATTGGCTGGCTATTGGCTGCTCTGGTCTCGTATCTCGTCATTCCCTGGTTAGGATGGCAATCTGCCTTCTACATAGGTGCTCTTCCTGCCCTCTATGTATTTTATCTATGGAAAGCTATTCCGGAATCACCTCGTTATTTAGCCTCAAAAGGCCAATCAGCTCAAGCAGAAGCGATTGTCCGTAATATTGAACTTCAGTCAGGTGTCCAACCTGCCGCTGACAAGCAAGGCTCGCAGCCGGCTTTGGAATCTCCGTCTAAAATAGCGGTAACGGAACTCTTTTCAAGCAAATTTATCAAAAGAACGGTTTTTCTCTGGCTCCTCTGGTTCGGTATAGTTTTCTCCTATTATGGAATCTTCACTTGGCTTCCTTCTCTATTAGCTCTGAAGGGATTTACTTTAACTAAGAGCTTTCAGTATGTTATGACCATGACGCTAGCTCAAATCCCCGGATATTTTAGTGCGGCATATTTAGTTGACAAGATTGGCCGAAAGCCGACGCTGGCTGTCTATCTTATGGGCACAGCAATTTCCGCGTATTTCTTCGGACAAAGCACGGATGTTCAGAGCATCTTAGTATTAGGTTCTCTAATGTCTTTCTTTAACCTTGGTGCTTGGGGTCTTGTCTATACTTATACCCCTGAACTTTATCCAACACATGCCCGGGCCACCGGATCCGGTTGGGCTGCCGGATTTGGAAGGATCGGCGGTATTCTGGCCCCAGTCGTTGTCGGGGTGATGATAGGGACTTATCAGTTATCCTCTCAAGCTGTTTTCCTTATGTTTGCATCTGTATTAGTCCTGACAAGCCTAAATGTGATCATCCTTGGCGAAGAAACAAAAGGCAGACCAATGGATTAATGTTATTTATATCCTTATGTGGAACATTAATCCATATGGTGCATACCGTGTATTATGAACCAATGATACTCACATTTATATAAGGGGGCTTGCCCATGAAATCGTTGATGGGACAACGGGGTTACTCCCCGACTCAATATAACAGGTTCTCGCCAATTCAGCGCCAGGAAACTAAACCTGTACGGCAACAGCAACATTCCGGACCGGCTTCTCAATCAATGCCTAAGCCGGTAGTTCAGCCTATAGCTCAACCTATAGCCCAACCGGTAAATCAGCCCGCATCGTCTAATCAGCAGCAAACTGCTTTACCTCAACTTCCACCCTCTTCTGTAAAGACAGTGCCTCCTAATCCCTGGCAGCAACAAGCTGAACTTCTCATAAAACAATACGGTCCTTCTCTCATGAATCAATTTGGACCTCTCCTGGCCCGCAAAGTAGGGCTTCCTATTGCGCAACAAGTTGGCCCTCCTTTGGCCCGCAAAGTAGGAATTCCTCTCGCCCGGCGTGTTGGTCTGCCGCTGGCACGCAAAGTACTTCTTCCTCTCGCGAAACGAGCAGGGTTTGCCCTGATTCGAAGAATAGGCCTTCCGTTTTAGCGCTGGTACAGCACCAGCAGAGGATGAAAACGGAGCCGTTCGGGTCGGACAGCTTCGCCACATCCGTGCAAGATTAGTTAATTCGTGCGAAGACAGTGTCTGCGAGAAGGGTAATCCGTGCGAAGACAGTGTCTTCGTGTACCGCAGCATTCCGAGCCTCGCCCACTCGCCGGTGCGGGAGCTACCTTCAGCGGATAAGTCTTCTTTGGAGATGGCCGCTTCGGCGAAACTGTCCACCGGACACTTTCGTGCCAAACCTCCGGGTAATACCTGATGTGAACCCGTGGCTCCGTTTCCCCGCACCGTCTTGTGGGCTTTTACCGCCTCTCCATGCAATGGGTTCGCTTCTGTGGACGAAGCTGCCCTGCTTGCGGGTCTTTTTTCAGGGTAGCCGCCCATGCCGCTGACGCAGCACCATCAGAAGATGAAAAAGATTCCACGAAGCCTTACCAGCCCCCCCCCAAAGTTCTGCTTACATTCCCAACAAACTGGCTGAAGGAGCGCTTGTCTGCTAAGCGGATGCGTCAGTGGAGCCGCGCTAAGGCGAGCGCAGACGGTTCGCGTCCCCGTAGCGCGCCGCAGGTTCACATGCAGAAATACCCAGAGGTTCGGACGCGCTCGCGAACCGTCCAGCGAGCCAGCGGCGGAACTCGCAGACGCGTGCAGACAAGCGCTCCGCCCCAGAGCCAGGCAGTAGAACCGACCTCCTGTCTAACCCAGAAGGCTTTTTCATAGTAGAGTAGCCTTTCATGCCGCTGCCGCAGCACCAGCAGAGGATGAAACGGAAGTCTTCTTTTTCAGGGTGGCAATACAACGAAATGGCTGTTGAACATTTTGTTCAACAGCCATTTCTGCGTTTAGCTAAATTATTTTGCTCACTTCACGATAAGCACGGGGCACTTTGCTTTGCGAAGGACTCGCTGGCTCACACTGCCCAACACTGCTCCAGCTATTGGCCCGTAGCCATGACTTCCCATGACCACTAAATCAATATTCTCATTAATAATTTCTTCTAAAATTACGGTCGATGGGTGTCCCTGCATGATTTTTCTCTCTAAGGGGACATCTTTAACATCGATTCCTTTTAGGGTTTGTTCTAACGTAAGCTGCCCTCTTTCTTCAATTTGTTCTAAGGTAACTTCTATTGTATAAGCTGAGTTATAGCCCCAATACGCATCCGGAGTATATGCAACAAACAAAAGTTCAATTTTAGCTTGAAACTTCCGGGCCAGGTCTAAAGCAGTTTCTAACGCTCGACGTGAGTACTCCGAAGCATCCGTTGCCACTAATATCTTTTTAAACATGCTTCACCCTCCTCTACTTTTTCAGATCATTGGACTCCTATAGTCTGTCTGCCGGTGAGTTTCGCTGCCTTAGAAAATCCGCCGGCGAATGATTGTAAAAATTGGTTATAACTGCCTATGGCTGAAGATTAGCATTTTACCTTTATGAAGTCAATTCATATCTAAATTGTTACTATTAATTTTATCTATTCAAGGTCTATTTCACTTCACGATAAGAACAGGGCACTTCGCCCGCTGAACGACGCGCTGACTCACACTTCCCAGCACTGAACCGGCGATAGGCCCGTAACCATGGCTCCCCATGACAACTAAATCTATGTTTTCCTTATCAATTACTTCTAAAATCACACTTGCAGGATATCCCTGTTCCTTTTTCTTGGTCAAGGAAATACCACTTAAATCGATTCCCTCAAGTGTCGCTTCTAAGGCGAGTTCTCCGGCTTCATCAATTTGTTCCTGAGGAACTAAAATACCATACACAGCATTATAGCCCCAATATGCTTCCCTTAAATACGTAACGAATAGAAGTTCCACCTCAGCATTAAATGTCCGTGCTATTTCTAAAGCGGTTCTTAGTGCTCGACGAGAATACTCCGAGGCGTCTGTTGCTACCAAAATTTTTTTAAACATAAACTCAACTCCCATCAGATTACTTCTCAATCTATAATTTCATATATTCTCCGCCCTCTTATTTGAATCCTTCTTTATTTATAAATACTTTTTAAAAGTTCTTATTAAACTCTTTTAATAATTCTGAAGCCATGGCTTCGTGGAGCCAAACCTTATCTCAATAGGCAGTTTAGTCTCCTGTATTCAACTCCTCCCTTTGCAATATCCATCTCGTTGAGCCTGCTATATAAAGAACGGCTCCACAAGAGAGTGGGGCCGTCATCTAATACAGGACAAACCATGGCGACCGCCTCCTTTTCAAAAGGTGAAGGCGTGCCATTTCCGGACATACTTTGAGGCATTTAAAGGCCTTGGCCAATCAACTGTGAATTGCTCCGGCAGTATACCAAAGCTGTCGTATGAGCTTCGTTGGACATCATTTAAAAGGCGGAATTCGGTTGATCCAAAATCCACCTTTGAAATTTTTCGGCTCATAGGAGACAACAAAAGCCTTTGGACAAAGCTTATTAAGGATGTCATTTAACTTACGTTCATTACTCCTCTTAGCCAAAACCTGCATCATTAGGCGCGGCCCATCTTTACCATCGGCTAACCAGGAAGTGACACCATACCCATAACCACGTAGTTTGGAAGGCAATTCTTTTTCGACACAATCCACAGTCACTTGAACCGTTACATAACCTAAAGCTAAATATTCCTCAATTCGACTACCGATATACACCCCTAAGCCATAACCGATGCAATATGCTGCGACATTCCAGGGGTTATCGAGATTTTTCAAAACAATTCCCAATCCTATAATGTAAATAAGCACTTCACCTAAAGAAAGGATCGCTGCCAAAATTCTCTGGCCTTTTATGACCAGAATCATACGCAAAGTATACAGAGACACATAGACTACATTGATTCCGATGATGATAAGAATAAGCTCCATGACTTCCTCCAGTTCTGCTAGCTTGAATTGCTCCCTATATTCTACCTCTTTAATTCCATATTGTCACCGAATTACCAAGATTTCTAAATAATCATTTTTTGGCTTTAGGCTTTTCAGTCATTACAATGCATATAAATGACTCCCGTCCCTTTTCGGGAATTCCCAGGAAGATAATCACCTGGGTGTAGCTCAAATTCGGAATCGATTCCGAATTTGAACCGCCCTGGGCGACGGTCAGCTTGTCCAGCCGCTTTCCCCATTCTCCATGATTGACCATGGATTTAGCCTCCGTCAGACTCCGTCCCGTCTCGACTGAGCTGTAAAGCAGCCTTCCGCCGGTCTGATCTTTAATACTGTTAATTTGGCCTCGATAATCTGCGGCCTCCGCTCAGTTAATCCGTTGGCCATGATTTTCGAGCTCCTCTGTTTATTCATAAGCTTTTCCGGAGGAAAAGCTCCCATAAAACAAGACGGATTTGAACAATCTTACTCATAGCCTATGTGTTCAAGCCCTCACTTGTGACAAAATAAGGGTAAGACCGTAAAGAGCATCAGACAGAGCATAGGCACTTCGCAGCCTTGCCCTTATTTTGTCACAAGTATCCCGAATAAGGGTAACCCCTGCCGGACAAGATGCATAAGATACAAAGACCGGCCAAGGCTTGGCCAGTCAAAATCCAGCCAAAATCCAAACCAAGGGAAAATTATGAATGGCTATCATTTCGTCAGGGGACGGTGAATTGATCGGATTCAACAACCACCGATTTATATGATCCGCGCCCTGTATTAAAGCCCGCCGGACGGGAAATGCCCCGCCCGCCGATGGCCGTTGATTTTTTGCGGCCCGGCCCCAACCACGGCAGTTCAAATTCGGAATCGATTCCGAATTTGAACAGAAACCAGACGGCGGCCTCCCCTCCTGAGATAATGCTTAAACTATTCTTATCCTTTTCTCCGGGCAGGCAGAGACAGCAAACTACAATTCCCGGCCACGGACCAGGAATTATACCCGCTAAAATCTCTGTTTCGCAATAAATGATGGACGGCTACACATACACAGCCAACAGTGATATGATTTCTCATATACAAATCACATAATTTAAGGAGGAACTCGCAGTGATTCAAGCCGCTATTCCAGGCCGCGGAATTATGAACCTTGAAGTGCTGGTCCTAGATTACAACGGAACCTTAGCCTTAGACGGGCAACTGCTTGAACCTGTTAAGGATCATATCAAGCGTTTATCTCCTTTTCTGGAAATCCATATTCTTACTGCCGATACTTACGGCAGCGTGGTAAAGCAATGTGAAGGCTTACCCGTTAAGGTACATGTATTAGAAAGCACAGACCATGTTAAGGAAAAAACAGATTATATTTTACAGTTCGGAACTCAAGACGTTGCAGCTATAGGAAACGGAGCAAATGATCAATTAATGCTTCAGCATGCGCGCTTAGGCATTGCAGTCATCGGCTCCGAGGGTGCCTCCACCCAAGCTCTTCTATCCGCTGATCTAGTTGTTCATAAGATAGAAGATGCCTTCGGTTTACTCCTGGAGACCAAACGTCTCCAGGCCACCTTAAGACTCTGAAGGTCAGATGAATACATAAAGAGCCGCGCCAGATACTAGATAGCGCGGCTCTTTATGTCTCTCGTTCTAGCCTGAAATAGATCGCCATTGCCTATGATAACCAATGACTTAGTCTACGCAATACATATCCTTAAAATAACGGTAAATTATATAAATAGTCATTAGTAAACCCAAAGGGAGGTCTTTTATGAAATCCGATCATAAAACGGATACTTTAGCCAATATGGATCCATCTATGCAAAGAGTAGCTGTTGGCATCCACGGTATACCTGAATTAAAGCGCGACGAAAAAATCAACTATCTTGGAGAATTCCGCGAACGCATAATCCGGCGTTTAACCAAAAAACAAGTTGCTGAGAAATCCATCTATCCCGAAATAGAAAAAGCCTTAAGTCATAGGGAAAGCTCAAGAATGCTTATAAATGGCAGCTTAAGCCCTCAGTTTACCGATAAGTACCTTAAACTCGCCCGAAAAATGAAAAAATCCTACACGGTAATTCATGATCCTGAGCTCACAGGGGAGACGGGATTAGTGGTAATAAGTAATGATGCTGTTGATATACAAGATATTGATGTTTAAATAATTCTAGTGGGGATCATGGATAAACTGTTATTCCTCTTCCCCACAAACAGTCTCCCTTTCACAAGACAAGTTACAACGGTTGGTTAACTCCAGCTACTAAATTGCGATTCCCTTTTTGCTCAGCTTTCTCCATGTAGCAGACTCCAAGGTTAAGAGTTGTTCCGTAAAAACTTCCCTGGCCTCGGACGTTTCCTGGTTTTTCGGTCCTATTAAGTAAAAAGAACGCGTAAGGGGATTTCCCTTAATTCTGATCGTCTTAAATTCTTTCGCATTGAGCTCCTTTCGTACAATCCAACGTGAGACAAGGGCAATTCCTAACCCAGCCGTAACAGCCTGCTTAATGGCTTGGCCACTTCCAAAGATATAAGACTTTCTGACATGAATACCCCATTCTTTGAAAAGCTTGTCACTAAACGCACGAGTTCCGGAACCGCTTTCTCTGAGAATCCATACTTGGTCTTGAAGGTGCTCAGACGTAACAATCGGAAGTCTTGCTAAAGGATGTTGATTTGGTACTAATAAAATAATTTCATCCTCCATTAAAGGGCGGACAAGGATGTCCGAATGATCAACTTCTCCTTCCACAAGGGCAATGTCTAAGTGATTAGCCTGTACCCCTCGAATTATCTCTCTCGTATTAGCAATCGAGGTTTCAATTTCCACTTTCGGATATTGAGCAGCAAATTCGGCCACTACAAAGGGCAAAATGTATTCTCCAATTGTATAGCTGGCCCCCACTCTCAAATTTCCTGTGACCACATTTGAGATTCTCTTAATTTCCTGTTTAGCCTTATCTTGCAATTGCAAAATTTGCTTAGCGTATTCATAATATATCTCACCCGATTGGGTGAGCTCCAAATGGTTTGACGAGTTATCAATCAACTTTGTGCCAAGTTCTTCTTCTAAGCCTTGGATTTGTAAACTGACATCAGGATGGGATAGGTAAAGTTCCTCTGCAGCATCAGAAGAATTCTTATTTTCAACAATGGTAACAAAGATTTTTAAAGGATCATTTATAATCACAGATTACACCTCATTTAGGATCTCTTAACAAACATAGTTTGTATAATGATACTGCTTTTCCTGGGATTCTACAACGTCCTATTCCTTACAATCTTCCCCATTTTTCCAGACAATATCCTTATCAGCATCATTGTAGGGTTTTCCTGGGGTATATTCAGCTCATTTACTCTAAATTTCGCCCCCTGTCACACCCAGAATTTAGCAGGAATTTCACGTTGACATCGATAGAAATTTGTTTTATAGTAAGCTATATTCCAAGTAAAACAATAGAATATCAAATTTTCTCTTATCAAGAGCGGCGGAGGGACTGGCCCTATGATGCCCGGCAACCGATAGCGTAAGCTATGAGGTGCTAATTCCAGCAGAACCCCAGGTTCTGAGAGATGAGAGTAGCGCGTTAAATAACATGACGACTGCTTCTCTTGAAGCAGTCGTTTTTATTTAAACCTTTTTCATCCTTGATCCGGCTCATCGGTTTTCCCAAGCAGTATCTCAACTAAAAAAAACTAGGAGGATTTATCATGACTAACACACGACAACCAGGTATCGAAACTATTTCCCTGCATGGAGGGCAAAGCCCGGATCTCGCCACAAATTCACGCGCCGTTCCCATCTACCAGACATCCTCCTTCGTCTTCAACGACACAGATCATGCTGCCAATTTATTCGGCTTAAAAGAACCAGGCAATATCTACACCCGGATCATGAATCCTACCCAAGACGTTTTTGAGCAGCGTATCGCCCTGCTCGAAGGGGGGATCGGAGCACTTGCCACTGCCTCCGGCCAAGCCGCCATAACCTATGCTCTTTTAAACATCGCCCAAGCCGGGGATGAAATTGTGGCTTCCAGCTCTCTTTACGGCGGCACTTTCACATTATTCGCCTATACATTCGCTAAGCTTGGCATCAAAGTCCACTTCGTTGATGTTGATAAACCGGAAGAATTCCGTTCTAAAATCACGGAAAATACCAAAGCTTTATACACAGAAACCATCGGAAATCCACTCATCAATGTTGCCGACCTGGAGGAAATTGCCCGTATTGCTCACGAAAACGGTCTTCCGCTTATTGTTGACAATACTTTCGCTTCCCCCTATTTATGCCGGCCTATTGAGTTCGGAGCGGACATCGTAGTGCATTCTGCTACTAAATTCATTGGCGGACACGGTACTTCCATTGGAGGAGTAATTGTTGACTCAGGAAAATTCGACTGGAACAACGGCAAGTTCCCCGGACTCAGTCAGCCGGACCCCAGCTACCATGGTATTGTCTTTACAGAAGCCTGTGGTAATGCTGCCTATATCACCAAAGCCAGAGTCTCTCTTCTCCGCGACACCGGGGCTTGCCTTTCCCCGTTTAACTCGTTCTTGCTCTTGCAAGGATTGGAAACCCTCCCCTTACGCATGGAACGCCATGTTGAAAACGCCAAAAAGGTGGCAGAGTTTCTCGATCAGCATGACTTAGTCACTTGGGTTAACTACCCGGGTCTTGAAAAAAACCCGTATCATGCACTGGCTCAGAAATACCTGCCTAAAGGGCCTGGCGCAATCTTCACCTTTGGCCTTAAAGGCGGTCTGAATGAGGGAAAACGATTTATTAACAGCCTTAAGCTATTTTCTCATTTAGCCAACGTCGGGGATGCCAAATCCTTGGTTATTCATCCAGCAAGCACCACCCATCAACAGCTTGATGAAGAAGCCCAACGCGGCGCAGGAGTCTCCCCGGATATGATCCGCGTATCCATCGGAATCGAAACCATTGACGACCTGCTCTATGATTTAGACCAAGCTTTAGCGGCAAGCCAGCAAGCATAATCTCAAGCTCAAACGAGACTTAATTCATCTGTCCTGCATCGAGCCTCACACCTGGAAAGGAGTTTTGCCAGTGCCCATTAAAATACCTGAAAATCTGCCCGCTCTGGATATACTGCATCAAGAAAACATTTTTGTGATGGGGGAAGAACGCGCCTTTCACCAGGACATTCGTCCTTTAAAAATCGTTATTCTCAATCTCATGCCCGTCAAAGAAACCACGGAAACACAGCTTTTAAGACTGCTCGGCAATTCCCCCTTGCAAGTTGATATTGTGCTTTTGCGCATAGACACACATACATCTAAAAATACAACCCAAGAACACCTAGATTCCTTTTATAAAAGGTTCAGTGATATCGAAAACCAAAAGTTTGACGGTATGATTATAACCGGAGCACCGGTTGAACACTTGGAATTTGAGGAAGTCACCTATTGGGAAGAGTTTAAAAGCATCTTAGCTTGGACAAAAACCCACGTAACCTCCACACTTCACATTTGCTGGGGAGCACAAGCAGGTCTTTATCATCATTATGGGATTCCTAAATACCCTCTCCCTGAGAAAATGTTTGGTATCTTCAAACACAATGTTAATAAGAGCGGTTTAAATGGGATGCAGCTTCTCAGAGGGTTTGACGATGAATTTTATGTTCCCCATTCCCGCCACACGGAAATTAAGCACTCCGACCTTGAAAAACACCCTGAATTAGAGATTTTATCAGAGTCGGACGAAGCCGGCATTTACATTGTCGTATCCAAGGATGGACGACAAGTCTTTGTAACAGGACATTCTGAATACGATACATTAACCTTGAAAGAAGAATATGACCGGGACATCTCTAAAGGGCTTTCCATTGCTCTTCCCAAAAGCTATTTCCCAAATGATGATCCAACCCGAAGACCCATTCACAACTGGCGCTCCCATACTAATCTTCTTTTTCAAAACTGGCTGAATTACTACGTCTATCAAGAAACTCCCTATGACCTGGGTGCCCGCTGAATAACAAGTTTATCAAGCTTTAAAAACAAAGTTGTCCGGACATCGGACAACTTTGTTTCTTTTTATGCACCTTTTCGCAGTTCTGCTTAGAACAATCCCGTGATTCTTCCTTCTGCATCAATATCCATTCTCGTTGCTGCAGGCCGTTTCGGCAGTCCCGGCATGGTCATAATTGCACCGGTAATTGCAACCAGGAATCCCGCTCCGGCCGAAAGACGAACTTCCCGGACGGTGATCGTGAAATCCGTCGGCCGCCCTAATCGAGCGGCATCGTCTGTGAGAGAGTATTGTGTTTTGGCCATGCAGATTGGCAAATTGCCATACCCCAACTCGACATATTTCTTTATGGAAGCTTGAGCCGTTTTATCAAAGTTAACTCCGTCCGCCCCATAAATTTCTTTAGCTATTCTGCCGATTTTCTCCTCAATGGACAGCTCTAATTCATAAAGAACCCTGAAGTTGGATACTTTGCGTTCCAGTGTGGAAAGTACGGTTTCAGCAAGCTCCACGCCGCCTTCTCCGCCCCGCGTAAATACTTCGGAAAGCGCTACCTCCGCGCCTAATTGCTGACACCTGTCCCGCACCAGGTTCAACTCCGCTTCTGTATCCGTTGGGAACCGGTTAATCGCGACAACTGCCGGAACCCCAAATTTGGCCATGTTTTCGATATGTTTCTCCAGGTTGACCACACCCCGTGCCAAAGCCTCTAAGTCTTCATTTCCCAATTGATCTTTGGCTACCCCGCCGTTCATTTTTAAGGCCCGAACCGTTGCCACAATCACCACAGCCTCCGGTTTCAAGCCACCGAAGCGGCACTTCAGATCAAAGAATTTTTCTGCTCCAAGGTCGGCGCCAAAGCCGGCTTCTGTAACTAAATAATCCGCTAGCTTGAGGCCCAGTTTCGTTGCCATAATGCTGTTGCAGCCATGGGCAATATTCGCAAATGGGCCGCCATGAATAAATACCGGCGTATTTTCCAAGGTTTGAACCAGATTTGGTTTAATGGCGTCTTTCATTAGAAGTGCCATTGCCCCTTCAGCTTCTAAATCATGGGCGGTTACAGGCTTTCCTTCATAAGTATAAGCTACCACAATCCTGCCAAAACGTTCTTTGAGATCCATTAGATCACTGGCCAAACACAGGATTGCCATGACTTCAGAGGCTACAGTAATATCATAGCCATTTTGGCGGGGAACTCCTTCCATCTTGCCGCCCAAACCTATAACAATATTGCGCAGGGCCCGATCATTCATATCTACCACGCGACGGAAAACAACTTGACGGGGATCGATATTCAGAGGGTTTCCCTGCTGAATACTATTATCCAACATCGCGGCTAAAAGACTATGAGCTGACGTAATTGCATGGAAATCCCCGGTAAAGTGAAGATTAATATCTTCCATGGGCACAACTTGAGCATACCCGCCTCCGGCCGCTCCGCCCTTAACTCCGAAACAAGGTCCAAGGGATGGTTCGCGTACCGCAATCATAGCCTTTTTGCCCATTTTGGAAAGCGCTTGCCCTAATCCCACCGTTGTTGTGGTTTTACCTTCTCCTGCAGGAGTCGGATTGATAGCCGTTACTAAAATCAGCTTGCCATTAGGCTTATCCTTTAAGCGGTTCCAAACACTCAAATTCACCTTGGCTTTGTACTTGCCATATAACTCCACTTCATCTTCTTGCAAATCAAGGGTTTTAGCAATCTCTAAGATTGGCTTCATAACTGCTGCCTGGGCGATTTCGATATCAGTTTTCATGCTCTTAACTTCCCTTCTGGTTTCTTTTTTGCAGGTAACTCCTAACTGCTGTTAAAGTCTCTTTCATAGTTTGTGTACTTTTTGCACCAATAATCCTTACTTTAGCCTCTAGTTCAGATAGAGAAATAACTGAACTTGGAAAGCATAGATGACGACGAACTAAGAGAGATGAGCTAATCATCTCCCTTAGTTCGATATTCTTGTTCACCTTGCTGCTTGGTTCGTGCTTAGACCGAGCCCTTTTCGTTTAGCCATAATATGGGCTTCAATATTATTGGCTACTTCAACGGGATCATCTCCCAGAGCGACCTTCCCTCCGGTCAGCCCTTCGACATCTTGAGTCAATAACTTGACCAGTTGAGGTGCACCCGTTACGAAGGGAGTCGGAGATAAGTGTGTATATGCTCCATAGGCCACGGCAAACACACCGTCAATCGTCGCTTTCTGCTCCATCCATTCCGGAGCAGTTACTGCAATCGGTAATTGAGGCACATCAACGTCCAGATGGTCGGCAAGTGCTGTCACAAGCATGGATATTCTTCCGGTATCAGTACACGTTCCAAAGCTTAAGACCGGAGGAATTTTCAAAGCGCCGCATATTTCACTTAGCCCTTTGCCCGCCATTTTAACGGCATCCATGTTGCACATTCCCGCAACTTCCAAGGCATGATTTCCGCAGCCCGCGGAAACCACCAAAATATCTCTTTTAATAAGTTCTTTGGCCAGATTTACCGTGTTCCAATCCTGCGGGCCATTCCTAATAGTTGAGCAGCTCACTAAGGCGACGACCCCTTGAATCTTTCCTGCGGAGATGACATCGACGAGTGGGTCCAGCTTGTTGCCAAGAGCCTCCAGAACTGCTTCAGTGGAGAATCCTGCCATTGCCTTTTGGGTAATTTGAGGGACCTTTGGAGTTATCTTCCCTTTTCTCTTCTTAAAGTTTTCAATACCCAGCTCAATAAGCCGGTCTGCCATAGCATCCGTTTCAGCCGGATGATAGGGAATCTTATGCTGAAGTCCCGGCAGACCAATGATTGTGCTGACTGCAACCAGAGTTATTTGGTATTGCTCAGCGTACATATCGATAGCGGGCGGCGAACAGTTCTCATCCATAGCCAGGACATCCACCGCTCCGGTCGCCAGCAAAGGCTCAATGGTCAGCCAGTTCCCCATTAAACCTACAAAAACATCATCAACGGGAAATCTCTGAACCAATTCTTGTCCCGTTTCAATAGAACCGACAATTCTCAGCCCTTTCGCCCCAGCCGCTTTGGCCCGCTCTTGGACTTCAGCGATTTTAGCTTTTTGAATGGTTGCAACGCCAGGCCAGGGTTGGTGACCATTAAACACGATATTAATATAATCCGGGTCCAAGATCCCCAGATCCACATTGACTTCATGTGGCTTAGGCGTGCCAAATAAAATATCCTGAGTCATTTCCAAGCCAATTTGGGCATTATAGATGGTAGACAGTCCTAAGCGCAAGGCTTTAAGAGCCAAGGAGACATAATCTCCATCCACATTGGTTAAGCAGCTCGCTACAGCGTTTTGCTCTTCATGAACAGCTCCTGCCGGATAAATATGTAGATCCTTCCAGACCTTTTTTCGTTTCTTCGGAGCAAAGGCTTCTACCATGAGGTTCGGTTCTTCTACGCCAATGTTCATTTGAGCATTCAGCAGATCCGCTAATTGTATGGCCATCTGGTTAGTATCCTGATTCGTATCGAGTCCAAGTTTTTCACACATCCATTTAAGTTTATTGACATCCGTAATTTTAAATGGAGTTTTTCCTTCTCCAGTCGCTTTAAGGGTTCTGAAGGCTTCATAAGCATGATGGCTATAGGTTCCTGCTCCCATAATATTTTGCAGAAGCAGCTTTCTCATAGCCATAGCATCAGGTCCGATTCCGCAAACCCCTTTATCCTGCCCGCTCTTCTCACTAATTCGGCAAGGACCTTGAGCACACTGTTGACAAGTTAACCCTTGAAGACAAAACTTACAGCGAATCTTCTCCTGCTCAGTCCAACGGTCAAAGGAATTGGACATCCCGTCTTCCCTGATTCTTCCTAACATTTCTTCTACAGAGTCATGATAACTTACTCGACCTTCTGTCTTTTCCAGTATGGTTTCAGACATTTCCATCCCCCTTTAGTAATTACTATAAGAAAGTTTGCTCATCTGCAATGAGAAATATGTACATACCGTTCCGGCTTCACTCTAAGGTTTTAGACTAAATCACCTATGAAAAATCTCCCGCCGAATATCCGATGTTCGGCACTAATTTTGGGAAGGATTAATCGGAAACCAACTTATGATCGACTTAAGCTGTAATAGTTCGTTATGAAATTTGGAAAGATAACTTAAAATTCAGTTATGGAGGGATTTCAATGAACGAAATTACGGATCCAAAAACTCACCAGCAAACGTTGAAAGCAAAGAATATTGTTTACTATATTTTGGGTGTTTTAGAAGTATTATTGGCCTTCCGTCTTGTGTTCAAACTTCTGGGCGCCAATCCTCAAAGCCCCTTTGTGTCCTTCATCTATTCTGTCTCACAAGCATTTTTAGCTCCTTTTAACGGCATTTTTCGAGCGGCTGTCACAAAAGGGATTGAAGCCCAGTCAGTTTTAGAGCCGACAACCATTATTGCTATGATTGTATATGCCGTTCTGGCTTGGGGTATCGTTAAGTTAATTGAAATCAGCAGGCCCCATCAGACAACAGGAATTCATTAGACCATAGGATTTTGCCTCTTTGAACCGTACCTTATGAGACTGAATATTGCTTAAAGAAGCCCGTGACGGAAGACCTGTTACGGGCTTCAACCTTACACATGTTTCTCAGCTTTTAGCTCTGGAAAAATACGTTGATAATTTTTAGTTTGTATAAAAATCGCATAATCTAAAGGAATTACAGATCTTATATCGAAATAATAAATAAAACTAAATATTCTATGTTTTATTTTCGAATACTATTACATTTAACTACAAATTGAGGAGACCACTATGTCTAAAGAAACTATTGAAAAATTCCTCGATCCTAAATACTTGGAAGAAATACTCGCTAGTTTCTCTAAGGCTACAGGCTTACGGATTGAAGCCGTCAATAGAAAGGGAGAAACACTGACCATATTGGGTAACCAAAGCAGAAGCGATTTTTGTCAGTTCATCCGCAGTAATAGCAAAGAGGAAAAGAAGTGTATCGAATCTTATAAAGAAGCAACCTTAGAAGCCGCCAAATGGAATGAACCCTATTTCTTCCGTTGCCATGCCGGAGTTGTGATCTGGGCTGTTCCTATTATTATAGATAATGTATTTTTAGGGAGTATTATTTGCGGGCAAGTGTTATTATGGAAACCGGATGAGTTTTTTCTTCGCCAGTTAAAAAAGAGCCATTCTAATCTGGATTTTGATACATTAAAGCAAAAAGTGAACAGCCTTTCCATCACCTCTCCTGAACAATCTCAAGCTGCGGCAGATATGCTCTTTGTTGTTGTAAATCATCTGGTAAAAAGAAACCTTCATATTATGGAGGAGGAAAATGCCTATCATTTACAACGTCTGCAAATAAAAGCTGATCTCGAAAACAGAAAAAAGAAAAACCTCACCGAGTTTACAGACTATGCAACCTATCTTAAGAATGAACGGCGTTTTTTAAGCTATATACGGCTTGGTGATAAAACCAGGGCCGAGAGTACTTTGAAAAACCTACTGACTGACCTCTTAACTAAAACTGCCGGGGATAAAACTACTATAAAAAGCCGCGTGCTTGAATTAGCTGCACTCTCATCGAGAGCGGCCGTCGAAGGGGGAGCTGATGCCGAACAGGCTATGGTTAAACTTCAGGATTTTAACAATGAGGTTAACCGCATCGAACGCATAGAAGAATTCTTTTTTAAAGTCCATAAACTCATAGAAGAGTTCCTCGATGGAATTTTCAAACTCGCTGACAAAAAGCATCTTAGTTTGGTCAATAACGCCCGAAACTTCATTATGGAAAATTACCACAAACCGCTGACACTAAAAGCAACCGCCGATCATCTGTTTATTAGTCCCTCCCACCTGTCCCGTCTATTCCGATTGGAATTAGATTGCACCTTTAACGACTACCTAACCAGAGTTCGTGTTGAAAAAGCGGTAGAACTGATGAAAAAGCCGGAATTTAGCGTCGAACAAGTATCTAAAGCAGTAGGCTTTAAAAACCAAAGTTATTTCGCTGAAATCTTCCGAAAATATATCGGTGTAACTCCTTTGGTCTACAAAAATAGCTTATTTTAGGGGCGATTCAATTGATATTTGACGATATTATCCAATCCATAGCTGAAGGTGAATCTGAGGATACAATCGATTTATGTAAACAAGCTTTAGCTCAAGGATATTCTGCGACTTCCATTCTTGAAAAAGGACTGATTACCGGTATAAATTTCATTGCTGATAAATACCGCTCCGAAAAAGTTAATGTTCCGGAGGTTCTGATGGCAACTCATTCAATGCATGCAGGCCTTTCTGTCATTGAGCCAATTCTAACTGCACCGGCCAAAAAAGGGCTGGGCAAAATAGTGTTGGGGACAGTTGCCGGGGACTTACACGATATTGGACTGGGTATTGTCAAAACCATGGCCATGTCGACGGGGGCCAAAGTTATTGATCTTGGGGTAAATGTTACCCCTAAGAAATTTGCCAGTGCCGTCCGCAAGGAAAAACCTAATATTTTAATGATCTCGGCCTTATTAACCACAACCATGTCGGTTATGAAAGATGTGATTGCCGAATTGGAAGCTCAAGGATTGCGCAGCGGGATTAAAATAATCGTCGGCGGAGCGCCGATAACGGATGCTTTTGCCAAGGAAATTGGAGCAGACTATACCTTTGAAGATGCTTTTGAATTTTACGGATTTTTAAAGGAGAACTTAACCAAATTATTGGGGTCAAAACGGATCGGCTCATAAATAAGCTTTTTTCGGAGTAGACACCCATGCCACTGCCGCAGCACCAGTAGAGGATGAAAATGGGGTCGCTCGGGTCGGTCAGCTTCGCCCACATCCGCTTACCGCAGCACTCCGAGGCTCGCCTACTCGCCGGTGCGGGACTTCGCCAAACCTCCGGGTAATACCTGATGTGAACCCGTGGCTCCGTCTCCCCGCACCGTCTTGTGGGCTTTTACCGCCTCTCCATGCAATGGGTTCGCTTCTGTGGACGAATCTGCCCTGCTTGCGGGTTTGGGGATTTTTCTGCATGTCTTTGAGGTTTTTCAGGGTAGCCGCCTATGCTGCTGCCGCAGCACCATCAGAAGATGAAAAAGATTCCACGAAGCCTTACCAGCCTCCCCCCAAAGTTCTGCTTACATTCCCAACAAACTGGCTGAAGGAGCGCTTGTCTGCTAAGCGGATGCGTCAGTGGAGCCGCGCTAAGGCGAGCGCAGACGGTTCGCGTCCCCGTAGCGCGCCGCAGGTTCACATGCGACGGAACACGATGTTCCTAGTGCCGCATGCGCCATGGATGGCATAGCATGCGGCCAGAAATACCCAGGAGGTTCGGACGCGCTCGCGAACCGTCCAGCGAGCCAGCGGCGGAACTCGCAGACGCGTGCAGACCGAAGACACCGTCTTCGCACGGGTTAACACATCTGAAAAGCGCTCCGCCCCAGAGCCAGGCAGTAGAACCGACCTCCTGTCTAACCCAGGAGGCTTTTTTCAGAGTAAGCCTGCCATGCCGCTACTGCGGCACCAGCAGAGGATAAAAATGAGAGTCTTCTTCTTCAAAATAGATATAAGATTGTATTCTTATTAACCAAAAAGAACTACTCTTCCCGCGAGAGTAGTTCTTTCTATACTCTTTAATCCCTTTTTTAATCTTTCTTTGTCAGGGAATTCAAATAGCTTTGAGCTGCATCCTTAATACTTGTTCCTTTATTTATTTCCCATAATGCCTTATTTACGGCCGTCATATCCAGTTTGAAATCCTTAATCAGCTGATATAATTCCATGTTTTCTTCTTTTAACCCTTGTTTAACTAAGGTAGCACAATGATCTTCACTGCCAAATACCTTTTTGGGGTCTTGAAGATATTTCAAATCATATACACTAAACATATAATGGGGCTGCCAGCCTGTAATTATAATCCATTCTTTCTTCGCTATAGCTTTATGCAAGGCTTCCAACATGATATTTTCCTCATCATATTCTATGGTATAGCCATATATTTCGTAAGATTCCAGGGCCTCTCCGGCCATTCGCCCCAGATTTGTACGCCTTTGAAGGGAATATATCTTGTTTTTGAATCTAGGCGCACTGCCTTTCATTTCGCTTATACTATTAATCTCAACATATGATGGAACGATTAAACCCAATTTACACCCATCCAAGTTAGAACCTAAGTTCTCCAACCGGCCCCTATACTCTATTTCTAAGCCCTCACAGGAAGGCAGCATTGGTGCAGTGGAAAAATCCGCTTTGCCTTCAGCCACCATTCTGAATATTTCCTGGTTATTCACCAGTATCCCTTCGGCGGCTAAGCCAAGTTTTTGTTTTATCATTTCTTTTAGCACTTCTAGTTGGAAGTTTGATTCCAAGTACTCATTGTAAGCGATCTTAACATATTTGTATTTTTCTAGTTGATCAGAAATCACCTCTATTTTCTTTGTTAATTCACTGAATCTTTCCGTTATATTACCCATGGAATTAGCATTATCAAGCATAGTTGCACTAATCTCTTCCGAACTGGCGGCCGATTCTTCACATACTGACGATATGCTTTCTATATCTGTACTTACACTTTCTGTAAAGACAGTAAGTTCGTTGATTTTAGCAAATATTTCATGTATCTCTCCCTCAACAGTATTCATGGCTGTATTAATATTCTCAAAGGCACTTTCCGTATTTTTTAAATGTATTTCTTGCTCTGTTACGGCAATATTATTGATATTTATCACTTCTACGGATTTATCAATGCCAATGGTTACATTTTGAATTAACCCTCTTACTTTTGTGGCAGCGCTATTAGATTCTTCGGCCAGTTTTTTTACTTCACTTGCAACTACAGTAAAGCCTCTGCCAGCTTCACCTGCACGTGCTGCTTCAATAGCGGCATTTAACGCAAGCAGGTTTATCTGGCTTGATATATTGGAAATAGTATCAACAATTGAATTGATCTCAAAGGCCATCTTTTTCAGGTCGCTGATAACACTGCCAGCCTTCTTAAAGGATTCGATAGTTTCAATTAAGGTTTGGCCTTGTATTTTTAAAGCATTATTCCCCTCGTCAACTGTATGCATTGTCGTCTTTGAGCTTTCGTTTATTAAGTCTATCTGATCTTTCAGGCCTGCCACATAGTGATATATCTTTGTCATGTTTTCGGAGGCCTTCACTACTGAATTTGCAACTTCAGAATTCCCCTGTGCCATATAATTTACGGTACTCGCAATATTATCGGTAGCTTGGGATATATTATTAATATCTTTGGTTAAGTAAATTCCTGTACTACTGGCAATTCTTGCAACACCATATATTTCTGATATCACACGTCTTATATCACTCAGGTATTCAGCCAGTTTCCTTTCAAGTTCACCCTCATTGATAGTCCGTTCAGCATTTGCAAGATTTCCGTTTATCAAATCATCGATAACTTTTAGGCCGTTATCGGTTTTATTATGCCTAAATGATGTTCCATATCCAACAACTATTGTAATCACAATCAGAAGTTGTGTAACTACAAATATTAGAAGGCTAAGATCCTGATACGTTCTTATTAAGGAAAAGAATATCAAGTTTAGTATGATGCATACCAGCGAAATAAATGTTAATCTTCTTGCCTTCATAATTCTCACTCCCCGAAGCATCGCCCCTCATGGGCTAAATTTCCTACTGTCTTAATTTTTTCTGATCAATATCAGGAACCAGCCTATTTTTAAGCTACTATGGGCTTTCAGCTTAGGAAGCAAAGATCTCCGCCCGCCTTCACCTTTTAACAACTCGATTTGGGTTAATCGTTGTTTTTCTGCCGTCCTCCGGCTAATAGTTCTAAAGTAATTACTTGCCCTGCCTCGATATAGATGGATTCCGGTACCTTAATTCCTCTGACAACTGAGCTGAGAAGACTTATATCCCCCTCGATTTCTCCAACCTCCCAGCCAAAGAAATCCGCAATTTCCCGAACTTTCTTTTGATATCGTTCAGGGTCGTTAATGCCAGGTGTTTTTATAAAGACAGCCTTTTGATATCTTCCATACAACATCTTGATCAGTTTACGCGCTTTCTTCTCCCCAAACTGTGTCTCATATTCGTAGTACTCTGCCAAAGGAGTACGCCCATAGTCCAACCATCCCTGGCTGAAATAATAGGTAAGAGAATTCTCCTTAAATAATTCCATATGCCTGGTTGTCGAACCTAACATAAGGCCTATACAGTCGTGTGTCGCCGGAAATAAGAGCGGCACATGGGGAGAGAGCAAACCAACCATGGAATTGGAACACCGTCCGTAGGTCAGAATGATTAAATCATAAGCTTGACTTTCATTGATTATCTCCTGGAGTTTAGCATGTAACTTCTCAGGCTGAGCATGAAAACTGTAATCTAAGAATTCACAATCAATCCCTTGACCGGACACTTGAGCACGGACTTCATTCATGGTCGAATGGCAGCCAATTAACTTAATCTTCATCTGTATCATCCTCCATAACACTTGAAAACCCTATGATTTTTAAGTCTCCGGAAAAAAGGCCTTTCTGCTTTGGTAGGTCTCTTTAAGATCATCGCTTTGGGAGTTCTGAAGTACAGTCACCATGTTGCACTGTCTGTTAAGAATTGCCTCTACAAATTTAAGATCCCCTTTTTCCTCGGAATATATTTTACCGTATTTTTCACATGCTTCATGCACATGCAGACGATATTTGTCAAGTTCGTAGCAGCCATTATCAATCAAGGTAAAATGAGTATAGTTTTTATACATCAGCTTAGAAACCTTCCAGCCCTTCTTCTCTCCATACATTTCAATGTATTTCTTACTGGAATTCAAAGGATCTTCCCCGGCATCAATCCAGTTTTTGTTGAGATAAAACGTTCCTATTCTTTCCGCCTGAATGGCCTTATACCTTTCCATAGATCCTAAAATCACCGGGATGCAATCATCGACATTGGGATAGATAAGCGTCAGGGTTTGAGAAGAGATCCCTTTTAGAGCCCCTCCACAGTTCCCCAGGAATAAGAGGACCATATCCCCAGGATTCAAATAGGTCTCGGCATCCTGAATCTTTTCCAGAACTTTTTCATGCAGCGTATCCGGGAGGTTATGCAAAGCTTGCTCAATCCATAAAATATCGACTGTAATGGAATCTTTAAAGGCTTCCAGCTCACCTTTGAAGGCCTCACAAGCAATAATAAGTTTTATATCTTTATCCACCAAATCCTACCTCCCCGGCACTGTTTATTCAAATTGTATGAAAGAACACCCAAGTCTTTTTAACTTGGGCGTTCTTTTTTAGGTCTTAGTGTTGTCTTAGTATTGATTATTCGTGAAGTAGATCCCATGCCACTGTTGCAGCACCAGCAGAGGGTGAAAACGAGAGTGCTCTCGGGTCAGGCAGCTTCACCACATCCGCTCACGCAGCATTCCGAGGCTCGCCCACTCGCCGGTGCGGGAGCTGCCTTCAGCGGATAAGCATTCTTTGGAGATAGCCGCTTCGGCGAAACTGTCCACCGGACACTTTCGTGCCAAACCTCCGGGTAGTACATGATGTGAACCCGTGGCTCCGTCTCCCCGCACCGTCTTGTGGGCTTTTACCGCCTCTCCATGCCATGGGTTCGCTTCTGTGGACGAAGCTGCCCTGCTTACGGGTCTTTTTTCAGAGTAACCGTCCATGCCGCTGCCGCGGCACCAGTAGAGGATAAAAACAGGAGTCTTCTTTTTCAGAGTGACCACCCATGTCCTGGATGTTTCAGCTTTTAGTTGAACAAGTTTACTTTAGCCTAAAGGCTTTTCCTGTACAAGTGCTTTATAAATGCTGAAGCACATGGCTATCATGATCAGCATGAAGGGGAAGGCCGCGACAATCGAAACTGTCTGCAAGACGGCTAATGCTGCTGTACCTCCGCCGACCAGAATCAGAATGATGGTGAAAGCACCTTGGATAACACCCCAGAAACTACGCAGTTTCTTGCCGGGGTCCATGTCGCCGTTGGAAGTCAGCATGGCCAGAACATAGGTTGCGGAATTGGCTGCACCTACGAAGCAGGCAACGATGAGAAGAATTGCTAAAGGAGCGGTGATTGAATATAAGGGTAACTGTTGCAGCATCGCGAATAAAGCAGTTGTATAGTCCGTTTTAACGGCTTCTTGGATGGCCCCATTAGAAAGCTTATCCAGGTTGAAAGCCGCGCTGCCGTATATTGATAGCCAAACCATGGAAAATCCCGATGGCAGCAAGGTTACTGCCAAAACAAATTCCCGGATGGAACGGCCCTTAGAAACACGGGCAACGAATTGTCCGACGAAGGGAGCCCAGGCGATCCACCATGCCCAGTAGAAGACAGTCCAGCCATTGAGCCATTCAATATTGCCCATCCAGAAGGTCTGTCCGACAAAGTTCTGCAAGTAGGCACCTAAAGTATCTGTGAAGTTGTTCAGAATTAAAACCGTGCCGCCAAACAAGAAGATAAATACCATGAAACCGATGGAAAGCCATATCTTGATATCAGCGGCGATCTGCATAGCCTTATGCAGACCGGAGATCGTAGCAAGAGTGAAGAGCAGAGTCATTACGGCGATAACAATTGAGACGGTTGTGGGCGTCGCCGGAATCCCCCAGATATATTGCAGCCCTGTGGCGATTTGATTAGAGCCCAGACCCAAGCTGGTGGCTACACCAAACACTGTAGCAAATACGGCCAAGATGTCAATGGCTTTACCAATCGGGCCGTAAATCCGATCCCCTATCAGCGGATAGAAAGCAGAACTGACCAGGAAGGGCAGATCTTTGCGGAATTGGAAGTAAGCCAGAGCTAAGCCGCCGATGGCGAAAATTACCCAAGGGTGAATACCCCAGTGAAAAAACATAATACGCATGGCTGTACGCATGGCCTCAGGAGTACCCGCCTCGCTCATCGGCGGGGTAAGGTAATGCATCATGGGTTCGGCGACCGACCAGAATACAAGCCCGATACCCATACCTCCTCCGAATAACATAGAAAACCACTGAAAGTTAGTAAACTCAGGCTTGTCGCCCTCTTTTCCCAACTTGATCAAACCAAAGCGGCTAAAGGCGATCCCGTAAACAAAAACCGTGAAAAAGGCCACCGCTAATAAATATAGCCATCCAAAGTCCGTGGTTAAAAATGCGAAGCTGGCATTAGCTACTTTTCCCATTTCTTTAGGTAAGAACATTCCGAAAATTACGAACAAAACTATGATGGCAGAGGAAATATACATAACGCTACGGTTCTGAGTAGATCCCTTAGGATTTGACATGAATAGCATTCTCCTCTCATAACAAATTTAATGGGTTCTTAAAACACTCCCTACTACCCTCCTTTGAAAAGCTCATTTAATGATGGTGCATTGAAGGATGAGCATCCGACTAGGTATAAAGAACTTCTAGGGACTTTAAGCATTGCATATTATAAGGTCCCTAGAAGTTAATTCCGCCGTTAAAATTTCATTCAATCCTGAGACTTCTAATCATTTAATCAGGAGAAACCTCAGAAACTTATTTAGCCAGCAAACGGTCCGCCAGTTCGACTGCCTGATCTGCCGATTCAGCCCAGCCATCAGCACCGATTTCATCCGCAAAAACCTGGCTGGTAGGGCCGCCGCCGATGAATACTTTAAACTGATCTCTGAGATTATGCTCTTTCAAATAATCAATAATTTCTTTTTGGGCATTCATCGTCGTAGTCAACAGAGCACTGGCTCCAATAATGTCCGCTCCAACTTCTTGAGCTTTTGCGACAAAATCTGCTGCTTTAATATCTGTGCCGACATCAAACACTTTATAGCCTGCTGCTGTAAACATAGCGCCTGTGATATTTTTTCCGATATCATGAATATCACCTTCGACGGTTCCTAACACGATCTTGCCTTTAGCTTCACCTTGGCTCATACCTAATTTAGCAATTTCAGGTTCGAGAAGACCCAGCCCTACTTTCATTGCCTCAGCCGACATCATGACATCCGGCAAAAAGACTTCTCCGGCTTTCCATAACTCTCCGACAACTTCAATTCCTTTGATCAGCCCCAGCTGCACAGCGTCAACAGGGTTAATGGATTCCTCAAGTACCTGGTTGGAAAGTTCTTCAACGATATCCTCGTCACCATCGATAACGGCTTGCTTTAATCCTGCAAAAACTGCTTCACTCATTTTCTATTCCTCCAATTTTAATTAAGATGGGTAGCCATTTCTATTACAATAGAAAGCATTCACGTCTAACCACGTTTGGCGATGAATTCTAATAGTTTTTGATCAATACTTTCATCAAGAGCTGGGGGTACATAATTAGCCAATACTTCTTGCCATTGTTTATGGGCTCTTTGATTTGTATCCAGGCCTTCTCTGGACCAAGCCTCGTAAGCAGAGCGATCACTCAATTGAGGAGTACGGAACTCTTTCTTATGATTCTTGCGAGTATGCTTTTGGGTGAGGAAGTGTCCGCCCGGTCCTACATTAGCAATGGCATCATAAGCCAAACCGTCCTCATCAAAGTTGAAGCCCTTCATATAATGCAAGAGCATGCCGGCCATTTCATCGTCCATCATAAACTTTTCATAAGAAATTGCCATGAAATATTGCAAAATCCCTGCCGTATGCAGAACAAAATTGATTCCGGTGACACTGGCTGCCATCAATGTCATCATTGACTCATAACCGGCTTGAGCATCGACAATCTTGGCATCGTTCAAGCCGCCGCCGGACCGGCTGGGAATCCCATAGTAGCGGGCAATTTGAGCGCTGGCCGAAATAAACAGAGCACACTCCGGGCTGCCGATGGAGAGGCTGCCATTACGCATATCGCTGAGAGCAGAGGTCGAGCCGTAAACAACGGGTGTCCCGGGATTAATACTTTGGGCCAGAGCAATCCCTGCTAAAACTTCGGCATTCTGCAGGGCTAAGGTACCGACTAAGGCCGCAGGTCCGGTAGAACCGGCCATGACCAACGAAGCAATAACCACGGCTTGTCCTGCTTCAGCATAAGCCATCAGGGCTCCCAGCATTCTCTCGTCATATTTCAAAGGAGTCAGGGAGTTAATCAGGGAAATGAGAACCGGCTTTTCCTTAATAACATCTCTGCCGCCGAAAAGGAGTGACACCATTTCGATTGAGTCTTCTGCCCGTTCCCGGCCTTCAGCACTGCCCATAAAACACTTATCCGAGTTTTTAATGGAGCTGTAAATCATTTTCAGATGCCGGATTTCATCCGGGATATCCTGAGGTTCTGCTACCGTTCCGCCGGTCATATGCAAGTTTTTGCTGGCTCCGGCTAATTTAACGATATTATCATAGTCCTGCATGGTGCTTTTACGGCGGGACCCGTCAGCTAATTGGATAAAGGGTGCCCCGTAACCAGGCATATAAATAATGTTTTCACCGCCGCAGACCAGATTGTGTTCCGGATTGCGCGCATGCAAGGTGAATTCCGAAGGTGCCAGCTTGACTTTTCCCTCAATAAATTCTCTCGTAAAATGCACCCGGTTTCCCTCTACCTTAAGTCCTTGTGCCCTAAAAACTTCCAGAGCTGGTTCATATTCAAAGTCCATACCGATTTCTTCAAGGATTTTGATGGATTCATTATGAATAATCTCTACTTGTTCTTGGGTCAGAACATTATACTTTGGCAACATGACTTGACACCCCTTTAACATTTTTTAGTAGTCCCTTTTAGAGTAGCTCTTATGCCGCTGAGGCGGCACCAGCTGATGATGAAAATGAGGTCGCTCTGGTCGGGCAGCTTCGCCCACATCCGCTTACCGCAGCATTCCGAGGCTCACCCACTCGCCGATGCGGGACTTCGCCAAACCTCCGGGTAATACCTGATGTGAACCCGTGGCTCCGTCTTCCCGCACCGTCTTGTGGGCTTTTACCGCCTCTTCATGCAATGGGTTCGCTTCTGTGGACGAAGCTGCCCTGCTTGCGGGATCTGGGGATTGTTCTGCAGGTCTTTATGGTCTTTTTTCAGTGTAGATCCGACTGAAGTCTCCATGTTCAAGACTTTGCTGAACCGTTCTTAGAAGATCTTTACTAGCGGATAATCAGGTGTTCCTGACTTGACGCCGGTAAGTTTATTATTATAAGCCATCATGGCGTCTGTGGTGGCAACTGCCCTATATACCCAAGGAGCATTTACCATAGGACCGTAGAGAATGAAGGCTGCACCCTGAGTTATGGGATAAGTGAATACGGAAGCCCCAGCCACTTCGAAGAACGGAGTTCCTTTCGAACGCATCTTCTTCCAAAGATAAACGGCATTTGAGGGAGCGCATCCTCCTGGATAACCAAATTCTTCATTGACCACATTGATAGCTTCACTTGTCCAGCTGGCACTAGGTACATCCAAGACACCCGGGTCAACCAGGAACTGTTCAATGCCTGCCCGCTTAGCGGCGTCGATTAATCCCTCTTTCTCCCCGTCTCCTTTCAAGAGCTTAATTCTGGCCTTGGGTTTTAACGCTTTGTTGCTAAAGGCCAATATAACCGCTGTTTTAATTCCGCTTTCTTTAATTGTTTCTAACTCTTCTTCAGAATAATGCTCCTCAATGGAATTATAGATCAGTCTTTTACGTACTTCAGGATCTTTGCCAAGTTCTTTTAAAGCACCTATGCGTACAGCAGGGCTAATGCTGTCCAGTAAAAAAGGAGCCTTCGAGTTTTTCATGACGAATTCTACATAACGAGTTAAGGCCTCTACGGATTCACCTAAGACATCCAGAATAAATGGATTGCCTGTTTCCGCACTCAATTCAGCTTCTTGATCCAGAAGAGCTTTCGCGGCAGCTTCATCGAAAATACCCTTCATTCCATCTTGAACAATTTTGTGACCACGATAGAAGATGCTTCCGATAAGCACAGTAGGGTATTGTCCGGGCTGTCCGCCTACCTTAACTCCGTTGATATCATAAACTTGTTGTTCTGTCGTATACTTTAGCATTATAAACTCCCCCATTTATATTATTTGGAACCCCTTCAAGGTTTTGCCTGCAATTATTAATATCTTGGCCAAGAATTCCCTTCGCTATCAAACCTTTTTACATAGGGAACATTACTCATTTACCAATACGCTGCCGCAATACTAAGCAGTTCACCCCCTAAATACTGATGACGGATACAATTTCTTAACGGCTTTTCCATGTATCCATCATAACACCATAGTTCTTGGGTATTAACACTACAGTTATGCTCGTTTTGCTACATTCGGAGCCAAAAATGAAAATTCCGATTATTCCTTTTTTGATATTATTTTCACATTTTCTCAACTACTTTTCAAAAAATGACCGAATTAAACAAATAAAGACCTCATACTACAAAGTATGAGGTCTCCTGTGAAATCGGGTAATTTTACTTAAATTCCCCCCTGAATGCCTTAATAATCGATACAGTCATAGCAAACATGACGATCATAAATGGAAATGCCGAAGCAATTGAGGCGGTCTGCAAAGCACTTAGCCCTCCGGCGATCAACAAGGCAATAGCTACAGCACCCTCGATCACTCCCCAGGTAATCTTCAGCCCTGCATTAGGGTTTAGATCACCGCCCGAAGTAAACATTGCCATAACAAACGTTGCAGAATCAGCCGATGTAATAAAGAAAACCGCTATGATCAAGGTCGTCAGAACTGTCAGGATGCCATTGAGCGGATAGTACTGGAACATAGCGAAAACAGCGGTACTTATATCTTTAGCTACTTGAGCGGCAATTCCTCCATTTTGTAAAACATCAATATACAGCGCACTGTTGCCCATAACTCCCATCCACAAAAAACTCATTAAAGTAGGAGCAATAAGCACGCCCACAACAAACTCTCTTACTGACCGGCCCCTGGATATACGGGCAATAAACGAACCAACAAAAGGACCCCAGGCAACCCACCATGCCCAGTAGAAAATGGTCCACCCCCCTACCCAACCAGGATTCATATTAAACGTATCTGCCCAAAAGCTCATTTGAACAAGGTTTTGCAAATAAACCCCTATGGTTTCAGTAACCCCATTAAGGATAAACCTGGTCGGACCAATAATTAGCATGAAAGCTAGAATAGAGAAGAGCAGCAGCATATTGGCGTTGCTTAAGAACTTAATTCCCCGTTCAATTCCAGTTACTGCGGAGGTTACAAATAATGCCGTAATCACAACGATAATAATAACCGTCGTCGTTGTACCGGTGGGAAGTCCATAGGCGTAATTCAAGCCGGTACTGATCTGCAAAGCACCTAATCCCAGGGAAGTAGCAACTCCAAATATGGTTGCAAATACAGCTAAGATATCAACTGCCTTGCCAATCCAGCCGCTTATGCCCTTTTCCCCCAACAACGGATAAAGAGTGGAGCTTACTAAGGCCGGCAGACCTTTGCGGAACTGAAAATAAGCCATAGACAGCCCTACAATGCTATAAACGCCCCAAGGATGTAGGCCCCAATGAAAAAAGGTATAGCGCATAGCCGTTTGGGCAGATTCTATGGTCGAGGGCTGACCGAAGGGAGGATTAGCATAATGCGTCATCGGTTCAGCGACTCCCCAGAAGACAAGTCCAATGCCCATACCAGCCGCAAAAAGCATGGCAAACCAGCTCCAAGTGCTGTACTCCGGCTTATCCCCATCTTTACCCAAGGTAATATTGCCATATTTGCTTAAGGCCACAAAAAAAGCAAAAAACAAAAAGAAACTAACACCAATTAAGTAACTCCAGCCAAAATTGTCCGTAATAAATTTCTGTACTGCGCTGAATGTGTTGCCTGCCTCTTTAGGCTGGAGAAGTGTCCAGAAGACAAACAGCAGCATAATCAACGCAGATATTGAGAAGATGGGACGATCAATTTTGCCGAAAAAACTGCGTTTTTCAGTCATTCTTAGTTCCCCCTCCTAAATTAAATGTTGGTTCGAAGTAAAATACCTTGACTAAGGATTGATACCGTCCTTTGATTTACTTCTAATACACCGTATTTATGACATATCATATCATCTTCTTAATTTTCTAAAATACCATAATCATGCTCATTTTGCTACATTTATGATTTATTCCAAAGACTTTCGCTAAATATTCTCAATCTTCTATATTCATCCCCAGGATAGTAATTCTCATTTGATCAGAACTCAAAAGGGCCTCCCGCATGATTTCAAGCCCCTTGATTAACAACAATGTTACTTTTGCCGTATTATGGAGTCTAACTTTGCCTCAACCTCAAGGCCGTTCTCATGACCTGTGTCTCTATGACAGTTATTACAGCCAACGCCGTTCTTGATTAATCCCGCATGGCCCTTAGGCAATAAGGGGGCATTAGTTTCCGGTTTAAAAATACCCAAGTGGCAATTAATACAATTAGTATCGTAAACTACAGCTCGCATTGGAAAAGAGTACCGCCCTTTTAAATGGATTACAATATCTCTTACTCCACGAACAGTCGTATCAAGTCTGCTAAACGGCCCTCTGGTTTCGTGACAGTCCCGGCAGTCTATATTACTGTGAGGGGATTTTTCCCAGGATGCAGCATACGGTTCAATTTCATGGCATCTTATACACGCAGAGGAATGAGTAAACCAAGCATAGGAAAATCTATGTGCACCATATATAACTAAAAAAATTAATCCCAATATAATGAAGCCCTTCTTATAAAATTGCATTTAAATCACCTATTTTCTAAAACCTTTCATATTATAGAATTCTCAGTTCTCTTTTAATAATTCATGAAACCCAATAAGAAACAAAACAAGGGGACAGGTTCACTGTTTTAAAAACAGTGAACCTGTCCCCTTGTTTCGGGAGACTATTTGTGCGACTTAAACCGTACGAAAAAGGTTGTGCCGGATTCTCCCGTGTCAATCTCTATATTTGCGTTATGCCTGGCAGCAATGCTGTGACAAGTAGCCAGCCCCAGACCGGTACCATCCTCTTTAGTGGTGAAAAAAGGGGTCCCAACCTTCTCGATGATCCCGGCCTTGATGCCGGTCCCCTCGTCTTGTACAGACAGAACGACCTCCCCGCCATCCGAAAATGTTCTTATGGTCAGCGTTCCGCTGCCTGGCATTGCCTCCATTCCATTTCGGACTAAATTTAAGATCAGCTGGCGAATCTCTTTTTCATCCAGGTACAAGACTTCAATATCCTGTAGCTCTATGATAATGTTTTTGTCACTGAGCATTGCCCCCGCTTGAATCAGTGGGAACAAGTTTTCAATCAGACTGTTCAGACTCAAGGGTTTCAAATCGACGGTCTTGTTTTTGGCCAGGCTCAGGAATTCTGAGATAATAGAATTTGCTCTATCAAGCTCCTCAATCATCAGTTCAAAATAACCCTTACACTGTTTTAATTCTTCTTTTGCCCCTAATAGCTGAAGGAACCCTCGAATGGTCGTCATTGGATTTCTGACTTCGTGACCTATTCCCGCCGCCATTTGTCCTACAAGGTTAAGGCGATCCAAGCGTGCCATTTCCTTTTCAAACATCCTGCGTTCGGAAATATCCTGGCAATAGACAGACAAGCCTTCCTCAGACGGATAGACATGCACTTCATAGGGTGCATTAGAATGTTGTGCCTTAAACTCAAAATGTACGGCTTCTCTCGTGTTCATGGACCTTTGCAGAAAAGGTTGGAACTTGGGGATCAGCTCAGGGAAAACCTCCCAAATAATTCGTCCGATCAACTCTTTCCGGTCCTTCTGCCAATATTTCTCCGCCACTTTGTTAACAATAATAAACCGCCACTCAAAATCCAAGGCAAAGAAGATATCTGTTATGCTTTCAAGAATATTAGTAATCCTCAGGTTTGTCTCAATTAGTTTTTTCCCTACTTTGTTGCGTTGTAATATCTCTTCCCGAAGCTTTTCATTCGTCTGGAAGAGTTCACAAGTGCGTTCCTGAACAAGCCTTTCAAGGGTTTTACAGCGGTCTCCGCGCTCCTTTTCCAATTGTTTCCGCTCAGTGATGTCCCTAATGGACCAGACAATAATCTGCTGCCCTTCAATACTCGACCTTCCGATCTGAATCTCTACAGGAAACGTCATCCCATTTTTGTGTATTGCTACAGCGTCTTGGATTTTTCTGCGTTTACTCATAACAAGAGCATTCTCATTCAGAAAGTCAACGTAATCTTTCGGAAAAAGAATTGAAACATGCTGTCCCTGTAATTCCTCTTGTTCATATCCGAACATCGCAGTTATTGCAGGATTAGATCTTATAACACTACCTGAAGCATCCATGGTGATCACAGAATCTATAGATGTTTCTCCAATCACGCGGGCAAGGGCCTCAGCCTTACGCAGATCCGAAGTGGTCTGCTCTAAGCTTTCATTTAACGCTTCCAGTTTAATGGCATGCTGCTGAAGGAGTTCATTCTGAAGCTTGATTTGCTTCTTATTAAAATGCAGCTTTACAAAGGCTTCGATCTTAAATTTTAACATCTCGGGATTAAACGGTTTAAACAAATAGTCGATTGCGCCTAGGGAATACCCTTGCTTAATATTTTCTGCGGATTGATAAATTGCTGTAATAAAAATAATGGGCGTGCCTTCATGCCGTTTCCTTGCTCTAATCAGTCTGGCAGTTTCAAAGCCATCCATGCCCGGCATCTGAACATCCAGTATAATCACAGCAAAATCGTCTTTCAATAAGCACCTTAAAGCCTCCTCTCCAGAACTGGCAAACATCAATTGATAATCTGGTGATGTAAGAACAGCTTCTAAGGCCAGTAAATTTTCCTTGCGGTCATCCACAATCAATATTTTCATTTTTTCCTCTCTCCCGGTACCCTCAGATCCTTTATTTCTGTCATAATGATTAAACTTCCATGGTATTTAGCTACTTTATCTTCCGATAGATTTTTTGTTCCGAGTTAAATGATTCATAATAATGAGAATAATTGTTAAAGGCGATGTCCTCTTTTCCGCCCAACCCCAAAAATCCCGGCTCGCAAAGGCTCTCATAGAACAACCTATGTACACGGTTTTGCAAGACCTTATCAAAATAGATCATGACATTCCTGCAGATTATTACGTGAAATTCATTAAAGGAATAGTCTGTAGCTAAGTTATGTTGGGCGAACACCAAGTTTCGGCTTATAAAAGGATGGAAAATTGCTTTATCCGGGCAGACCAAAAAATACTCTGTAAATTCGTTTATTCCCCCGGCTTTCAGGTAATTGTCTTTGTATGTCTGGATTTTATCTAAAGGATAAATCCCTTCTTTGGCCGTTCTTAACAAATCCTCATTCATATCTGTAGCGTAAATCTTTGTTTTATGGTATAAACCTTCCTCATGCAGAATAATGGCCATGGAGTAAACTTCTTCCCCTGTGGAACATCCGGCGTGCCAAATCCGCACAAAGGGAAGTTCTTTAAGAATCGGTACAACATCCGTTCGAAACGACTTAAAAAAATTAGGATCCCTAAACATCTCAGATACGTGAATTGAAAAATCCGAGAGCAGCCTTGCCATGGCGCTGCAGTCATGAAGCACCTTTTCCTGCAGCCTGGATACACTTTTTAACCCTTCAGACCGGATGCGGTACCAAATTCTTCGCCTAATAGAAGCAAACACATAATTTCTAAAGTCAAAGCCATAGTAGCGATAAATACCTTCCAAGAGCAATTGTATTTCAATTTTTTCTAATTCGTCCCGGCTTTCCGCTTCCGAACACTTTTCAATATTATCTGAACTCACCCTATCTATCATCCCTATCTAAATAACCAGATCTTGATTAATGTAAACAGCTGTTCAAGATTAACTGGTTTACTAATGTAATCCGATGCACCCGCTTCGATACATTTTTCCCTGTCTTGTTTCATAGCCTTGGCAGTCAGCGCAATAATTGGCAAGTTCACATACTCAGGCATTTGGCGAATGCATTGTAAAGCTTCATATCCATCCATCTCAGGCATCATGATGTCCATAAGTACTAAGTCAATATCCGAGTTTTTCTGCAAAACCTCAATGCCCTCTCTGCCATTTTCAGCAAACACGGTTTGGATATTTCGATTTTCAAGAGCTGTCGTAAGTGCAAACACATTCCGCATATCGTCGTCCACAACCAGGATCTTTTTACCTTCTAAGCGCCCATTCCCATTCTCTAATATTTGCAGGTTGTCCGCTTCCCAGTTCTCGTCTGAAACGCTTGTGATTGAATCAACGTCTTGAGCTGAAAAGCTTTCTGCGCTTGCAGCGATTTCTTCGCAGGAACTATCTGAAACTTCTTTGCCCGGAAGATAAAGGGTAAAAGTACTCCCCTTTCCTTCGACACTGTCGATATCTATAAACCCGCCTAACAAGTTAGCGAGCTTCTGACTAATGGTTAAGCCCAGACCTGTACCCCCGTACTTCCTGGAGGTTGTGCCATTGGCTTGCTGAAAGGCCTCAAAGACCATACTCTGCTTAAATTTCGGAATTCCAATACCGGTATCCGTCACGGAAAAGGCCAGAACCCACTCCGACTCCTTAAAAACGTCATTATTTTCGATCACTTGATCTTCTGCCCTTCTAACCTTCAGGGATATACTGCCTCTTTCCGTAAATTTAAAGGCATTTGATAATAAATTCTTCAGGATTTGTAAAAGCCTATATTCATCGACATGAGCAGTATCAGGCAGATCTTCATCTATTTCAATTATGAAATCTAATTCTTTTTGCCGAGCGACAGGAGCAAAAAACTCTTTAAGATAGTCCATCATATCAGCTAATCTCAAAACCTCGGGATGTATTGTTACCTTCCCCGCTTCAATCTTAGAAAGGTCTAATATATCATTAATCAAAGTCAATAGTTCATTACCGGAGGAAAAAATAGTTTTCACATACTCAATTTGATCGGGAGTCAAGTTCCCTTCCTTGTTTTCGGTCAACATTTGAGAAAGGATCAATAAGCTATTCAGCGGCGTCCGTAACTCATGAGACATGTTGGACAAAAACTCCGTTTTATAATTGGAACTCTCTTCAAGTTCCCTGGCCTTCTCTTCAAGAGCAGCCTTTAAGGCTTCGAGTTCAGTTGCCCTCCTTTCTGAATTCTTATACTGCTCCTCAAGATTTTCGTTAAAGATTTTGAGTTCCTCCTGCTGCACCTGTAGTTCTTCTGATTGAGACTGAAGCTCTTCAGTCAGGACCTGCGATTCCTTCAAGAGGCTTCCAATTTTCATATGAGCTTGAACCCGGTTAATGGTAATTCCAATATTTTTAGAGATCTGTTCCAGCAGCTCCTGTTGAAGATCTGTGAAAGGCCGAAGAGATGCCATCTCAATAACAGCCACTACCTGACCCTCAAAGGCCACCGGAAGTATAATAATAGTTTGAGGTAACGTCTCACCTAAGCCGGAGGAAATCTTTATATAATCCTCTGGGACCCTATCCATCAGAATCGTTTTATTTTCTAAGGCACATTGCCCAACCAAGCCTTCCCCCAGAAGAAAAATCTCTCGCGCTGAGGCCAGCGAATAAGGTGCATAAACAGCATACCGTTTGATGCACTGTTTTTTTCCAAACTCCTCCAGTATATAAAATATGCCATAACTGGCTTCGACCATGGGAATTATCCTGGTGATCAAAAGATTAGCCAGAGTTTGAAGGTCCTCTACCCCCTGACACAAGGCAGTAATTTCTGCCGTCCCGGACTTTAACCAGTTTTGAGCTTCTATTTTATTGATAAATTCTTTCTCATTCATGGCGTGTTCTTCCAAGGAACGTGCCATTTCATTAAAAGACTCCCCAATTTCTCCAATCTCATCATTTGTATGGACTTCAATACGCGGTAAATCAGAATGATCCCGAATCCACGAAAAACGGTTCATTACGTTAGTGATGTTGCGTATATCCCCTGTAATCCTTCGTGTAATCAAGAGAGTTATTCCTACTCCTGCAAGCAATGTTAACATTAGAGAAATGAAGAAGAACAAGATTGCCCGATTATAGGCCGCAGAAGAGGATTTCATCAAATCGTTCATAGCCTCATCTTCCAAAGCATTTAATTCCTCAACGTACTTGAATATCTGACCTCGTTCCACTGCTCCCTCTTTTATTGCCCGCTCGTAGTCCTCTTTATTCTCTAAAGAAGCTAAGGCGATACAATTCTCTTGCAGTTCTATGTAAATAAGATTTTCGGCTCTTATCTGACGAAGCAAGGTTTTTACAGAATCGCGAATCGCCGTAATCTGAAGGGCATGCAGCGCCGACTCTACCTCCGCCCTGGAATCACGGATCAAACCAATGGTCACTTCGAAATCATAACCGCTGTCCATAAAAGCCAGGTCCCTTAGGTATCTGCTGATATTATTAAGTTCATTTTCAACGGTTTTAGAATATTTGATTTTTTGATAGCGTTCCTGTTGATTTTTTTCTACGCTTTTATTGGCCCGATCCAAAGAATAGATTGAGATTCCAAAGAATACAGCCATCATAAACAAAAGTGTTGTAAATCCTAGGAATAACCTCGCTTTAAGCCTCATGTTGCACTTCCTTTCTGCAAGATGTGAACGTTAACACTTTAATGTCTTGTAGTGATTCAATATTTGATTAACAATCTCCTTTGGCAAATATGTCGATGCATGTCATATGCTTAGGCTTTATAACAAATGCTGAAAAAAAGCACCAAACAATTTTAATGCTTGGTGCTTTTCAAAGATACTTAAATAATTAATAACATTTTTGTCTTAAAGAAGCCGGTAAAAGCCATTTAAAGAGCAATAGCCCCTTTTTATTTGGAGCTTATTGCTCTTTTTGTTTCACATATCCCGGATTTAGCAATCATCCTTCCTTTTCTGCCCCTCCTGACAAGGGCATCTCTTTATAGCGCTCTCGTACTGCCGACAGCTCCTTTCTGCGGGATATAAACTCTTGTACTTTACCGTTTAACCACTCCTGAAAATGATGTTTCAACGGTTCTTTGCCAAACATATTACTCCGCTCATTATAAACCCATTTAATCTCATTTTCGCCTGATGCCAGGTAAGCTGTCTGACCACAGATAGAACAAACCGCAGTTCCGGCCTGGGGGAATTTCCAAATATCCGACCAGCAAGTTGGACACTCGCCGTTTCCAGGCTGACGAGCCTGCCCGAATAATGCTTGCCCCATCTCTCTTGCTCTATGTAAGGCTCCCTCTCCTGATATCCCTTCTCCAGGTAAAGCTCCCATAAACATATGGCTGTCTTTAAGATCAAAGCCCATAAACCGAGCTACAGTATTCATAGCAGATGAAGTATACCCTTCCCAGCCTTTGATGCCTGCAGTAGTAATAACTACACAGGGCTTCCCCCAAAAATCGTCGATCATTTGGGCAAGTGCAATAATTCGATCACCCAATACTTTAGCCACGGCGGCAGGGCCCAGAGCATAACAAGGAGCAGAAAGAATAATTCCATCTGCAGCTTTAATTTTTTCGACCAGAAGATAAAGATCGTCATCTAGGGGGCATTGCTTACCTGGTTTCAAGCAGGCATAACAGCCACGGCACAGCTCTAACTTTAAATCGGCCAATCTTAATAATTCCAGCTCGCAATCCTTTCCCGCCGCAGCAGCCACTTCTTTTGTAAGAATCTCACCATTGGCCAGTTTACGCTGAGAAGCTGCCAACCCTAAAATTCTCTTCATTATTAACTCCTCCTCCACTAACTTTCAGGAAATGAATCCTTCTTATTTAATTTAAAATCAACTGCCATGATACACCTATTTTATTACGTCGTTTCTTACCCATTTTATCTTATCATATTTTTCCATTACACATCCCCTCTCATTTAGGTCTATGTCCTAAAGACCGATCCGCATAAAAAACACAGGCTGGTTTACCTGTGCTTTGATAAAGGGTAATGCCAAACAAAAAAAGATGAGTAAACAAAATATGAGGGTATCCCCAAAGTGTAATAAAATTACCTTTCGGGATACCCTCTAGTTAGACTACCTAAATCAAACTTAATTTCTTAGGTTAGATTCTTAGATGTCCTTTTTATTCTCATAAGCTTCTTTGAGTGCTCCGATGAAATCCCCATGATCATCTTTCAAGCTGATCGAAGCGCCGGAAGTTACATCAGCAAGCGCTTCCTTTTCTGCATCTGAAAGCTTGGCAAACTTCGCTTTATCTGCATCACTGGTTGCTTCCTCTGTTAAAGGTTTTCCGTTGGCATCTGACGTATTTTTAGCGTACCATGCTTCTATTTCCGCAACCGTCTTACCTTTAAAGAACTCTTGGTAAAGGTCAACTTGCTCTGACCAATTCATTCCATAGGCAGCATCACCGCGCTCACGCTTTGTCTGCCAGTTCGCAACATCTTTTTTCACGTTGTCGCTAACGATCGTTCCGCCAGGCCATCCCGGGAATACAGTCGAACCCTCTTTTTTGGCTTCCGGAACAATCTCTAAAGTATCAAATAAAACACTGACAACCTTGCCGTCTTGATCAAAAACTGCGCTTGCAGTTACTGTACTCGTACTGTATGATTCTTTTTTCGTTGCCGCATCTACTTTTACACGGAAAACTGAAGTTTGACCCATTCCTTGGGATAATTTAACGTCTGCTCCGGAAGCCTTATCATTTGCCGCAGGAGTACTGGCACCGCATCCTCCTAAAACGAGCAACGCTGCTGTCAGAGTTAAGCCAACTGTGATTGTTTTAATGTTTTTCATATGAATAGTCTCCTTTTTAATTATATTTTTTTACTATAAGTTCAAGTTCAGGAAACTTTAAGTTTTATTTCTGACCCTAACCCTCCTTTTCATTTAGTGGGTTATTTACTCCTGATTCTGATATCTTGAAATCAGTAAGTACCTAGTTTTTTAACATCTTTCGACTTGATAGCCAGCCACTTTTAGGAGCATGAATTCGCTTGCTATAGAAGTCAATAATTAGCCAAGTTCTTGTACTTCTCTTAACAATCTTCAGCTCCCTATGAGAATAGCAAATACTATATCATTTTGTCAATAAACAGTGTATAAATAATAATTATGTCGAATAGTGTAGTTTAGATAATTATTTGTAATATTTTGTGCGAAATTTGTGGTAGTTTGGACCATAGAATCCACAAAGTAGCAGGGTGATAATAACTACCCCTAGCCAGAACGAATTTTAAAGCAAAATCACGGATACAAAAAACCCCCGGGCTTTGGATCTTAATGATTCCAGGCAACGGGAGTTTTAAAGTATTTAATATTCAAATGGACACTTACCCCTTTTCAATCATCAAAACTACCGCTGTCAGCGCAATAAAGCTTAGTACTCCAATCAGATCGTTTTTAGATAGTTTAAACCTGTAATTATATAAATCCTCCGGATTGACCTTTTCAACCAAGTGCTCTATCTTATCCAATTTATCAAAGGAATTAACAATCAAAGAAACGATAATTTGGGATATCCCCTTGATATTTATTTTAAACCTTTTCTTGCCCTCCCCCGTGACTGAACGCATACGTTCTCCTAAACCCTTGGTCACTTCAGCTCCCGTCTCTTTGAGTTCTAAAACAATACACATAACTACGTTTAAATAGTCTTTAACTGGAATACCCACTAACTTCAACGGGGTAAAAAGTTTATCCACCAACCCAAGCACCGTTTTCATCGGGGTTGTATGAAAATACAGGATACTGACATACCAGATGACTAACAATCTAAACAGTCTTATTAATATTTCGTACGACCCTTGATCTGAGAATTGAATATCAGCGAAGGTGTATAAAAGGCTGTTCATTAATAGTCCAAAAAGGTAAGGAATCAAAACAATAATTCCATATGAGGCAGCACTGATAATTAAGATTCGTAATTTAATTTTAGAGACTAAGGTCACTATCAATAAATAGACTGCCAGAATTCCAAAACTCATCCGCTCATGAACTATAAACGGCATAATAGAAAGAACCATAGCTAAGATAAACTTAATAAGCCCATCCATGTCCCAGGATTCAGCGTCTTTTTGAGGTTTTGAACTGCTTAACGTTGAATTGTTCAACATAGCTCACATAACTCTCTCCGCGAATTATCCATCCTCGAAAACCCCTTTTTTTCTGACTTCATTGATCGATAGTTCAGCAATGCTTCCCGTGATTAAACCCGTTACTACGGAGGAGACTAAGAGAATAGGCAAATAAAGCAAAACGACAGTCTGCCCTAAGATCATCGCTGCAACCACGACTTGTGCCGTACTATGAACGATTGCTCCGGCAATGCTTATACCCTTGATACTAAAGAAGCTTGAGAACTTTTTATAGAGCAGCCACATGATCACAGCGCTCAAAATGCCGCCTGTTAAACTAAAGGCCAGCATCATAACTCCCCTCGTCAGGACCGCTACAACAAAACTGCGCACAATCACAATAAAAAGGACATCTTTAAAACCGAGAAAAGCAATCCCAATCATGGTGATTATATTTCCTAATCCCAGCTTAACACCTGGTATAGGAATCGGTATAGGAATAAAGGATTCCAAAAATGAGATTATAATGGCATTGGTGACTAGAATTATGATCAAGGCATACTTTCTATTTTTATTCATTACTCAGTACCTTCGCCTTCAATTGTCACGATTGTTTTACTAGGCAGGCAAACCGCTTTATCGCCCCGCTTAGTCAATAATCCGGTTTTGATACATATTTTATCGGGACAATCAGCTTCTAAAAACTTTATCTGTCCCTTTTCCGCTAAAATAGTAACCTTAAGACCGTCTTCGAACTTAATATATTGAGGCTCCTCTACCTTATTGAGGTCAATTTCCTTCACACGCTTTCCGTCCCGGCTGATCACTGCTATCAGCTCATCGCCTGGCTTGCCTCCGTCAGCGAGAAAGGTCGATAACAGAGGGATTAAGGCTATAATTCCAATGAATAACACCAGAACTATGTCACCCTTTTTGAATCCACGTTTTGCCTTCATCTTAGGAATCCTGCCTCCTTTTTTCTGTTATAGCTCTACTCAATATACTCAAATTGCTTGCTTTCATCATGAAACTCAAAGTTCCCTTTCAACCCTTCAGTAACATAGATCTTTTTATCCGTCGTAATAAAAACAGCCTCAACACCCCCATACTGACGGAGAAGTTCCTTACCTTTCTCCAACCCTAAGATAAAGACCGCTGTATCAAGAGCATCTGCCTCCAACGAAGAATCTGTGACCAAAGTAACGCTCATCAAATCCGATTTGGCCGGATACCCTGTCTTTGGGTCAAGAATATGATGATAGCGTTGACCATCTTTTTCAAAGTATCTTTGTTCATCCCCTGCAGTTACCACCGCTTTATCAGTTACCTTAACAATCCCCACGACTTGTCCGCTCTGTTGCCCTACAGGCCGCGGATTACGAATGCCTGCCTTCCAAGGACTTCCATCGGGCTTATTTCCTACGGTTACGACATTCCCGCCCAGGTTAATATACGCGGAATGGATACCTTTCTCTTTATAAATCTCCTTAGCAACATCTCCTGCATAGCCTTTGGCAATACCCCCAAGATCAACCATTTGCCCGGCCCTTTTCAGTCCGACGGATGATTCATTTATATAAATATCCTGGTAATTAACTAAGGAGAGTAATTTTTGCAATTCTTCATTGCCCGGAATATGTTCTTGCTCGGTTCCTATTCCCCAGCTTTTAACCACCGGCCCTATGGTGACATCAAAAGCCCCGTTGCTCAGTTCAGATACTTGTTGAGCCTTTTTTATTATCTTGACAGTTTCAGGATTCAATTCCACATTCTTTATTCCTGCATTTTGGTTCAGATTGAATATGTCCCCTTCCGGGGCATTAAAGGTTAAGAGTCCGTCCAGATAGTTTATCTTTTCCATAACCTCATCCATTACAGCTTGTCCTTTTACTCCATAAACCTTTTGGGAAATGACCGTCCCCATAGCAAAGCCGTCAGCTTCAAACGATTCATTCTTGTCCGAGTTGCAAGCTGTTAATATTCCTGCCGCCAGGATCACCAGCACTATAGCAGCCCAACCTTTTCTATTCCGGTTTTTAAACTTCAACAACATTTCATTCCCTTCTCAATAATTAGCATTTATATACTGAAGCTCACGCAGTTAGCGTAAGCTCTTCGATTGCTTCACCCTGTCATCTTTAAAATATAGCACACAATTAGATATAATAAAACGATTATTGTCGAAATATGTAAGACGATACACTCCAACTGGCGAAACACAGGGACAGGTTCACAACTCCAATTTTTAGTTCCGACTACAGTCAATATAGTCAGTCGGACTGTATATGTCAACACAAAAACCGGTCAAGGTGATATCAATTCACCTCAACCGGTTTCGTTAAATGCAGCCAACTAAACTATAATTTCTTGATAACCTTAAGTTAAGCCTCCAATGCTTCTTTTGCCATTTGCTTATATTCATACTAGGCAATATTGATGATATCGTTCATAATCGGCTTCCTTGCACTCCATAGAAATCAATACCCCATTGCTTTCATACACGGTTGATTTAATCGTGGCATTATCATTAAAATAGGATACAACCTTTCCTTTGTCATAGGGAATCAGCATTTCGCAGCAAACATAATGTGCGAAAGCCTTTTCCCTGATTGCCCCGACTAAATCATCAATCCCCGTTTTTCTCTTAGCTGAAAGGTATACATTATCTTCAGCACCCTTTGGAATTTCAACCTCTGCTAAATCAGTTTTGTTATAAGCATAAATCACAGGGATATTATCTGCTCCAAGCTCCTTTAAGGTCTCCTTCGTAACCTCAATCTGTTCCTTATAAAAAGGATTTGAGTAATCAACGACATGAATCAGAAGATCAGCTTCCGCAACTTCTTCTAACGTTGAGCGAAAGGCCTTTACCAGATGGTGAGGCAATTTACTAATAAACCCTACGGTATCAGTTAACAAAAAGGTCTTATTATCCGGTAATTCAATACTCCTCACCGAGGTTTCTAAGGTGGCAAACAACATATTTTTTTCAAACACCTGCTTTTCGCTTGTTGGATTAAACAGATCCAGCATGACATTCATAATCGTTGACTTGCCTGTATTCGTATATCCTACTAAGGCAATCACAGGTATTTCTTTCTTCTTACGTCGTTTCCGTTGGTTTTGACGTTGAGCTACAAGTATCTCTAATTCTTTGTTCAAGCTGCTGATTCTTTCTTCAATCTTTCTGCGATCAAGCTCTAGTTTAGTCTCTCCTGAGCCTCTGTTTTTAAGGCCGGCTCCTCCCCCCTGACGGCCCAACGATTCTCCGGAGCCAATCAGCCGCGGAAGCATATATTGAAGTTTGGCTACCTCTACCTGTAGTTGAGCTTCTCTGGTTCTAGCCCTCTGAGCAAAAATGTCCAAAATCAGTACCGTACGGTCTATTACCTTACATTTTAGCGTGGCCTCCAGGTTGCGGATTTGTGAAGGAGACAGTTCATCATTGAAAATCACCATATCAGCCTTCTTCTCTTGGATTAGCGCCAATACTTCTTGTAGTTTTCCTTTACCTATATAATAAGCTTTTATCACACTATTCAAGTTTTGGCTCTTTTCGCCAACTACCTCTATCTCACAAGCCTCAGCCAGGTTAGATAATTCCTTCATTGAGTTTGTAAAGTCCTGCTGGTTGTTAAGGTTAACTCCCACGAGAATCGCTTTTTGCTTTTGTCGCATATCTATACCCCCATTTGTGATAACAAAAATACACAGGCTGATTACCTGTGCATTGAGTAAACGGGAGATGCCGAATAAAAGACGAAAGAACCCCTTAGTAATATAGAAAAACAAGCATTTTTACCAATTATATAGATCTTCTCAGAAAGATGTTGCGGAACGTTTCAAGAACCAGACTCTTTAAGAAGATTATATTCATTAGCAAGATACACAAAAAGAGGGTATATTTATCCCTCCCTCTTTAACGAACTTCCATATATCGTTAATAAGGCGTCTTAAAAATAGGCATACCAATCCCGATTACCCTACACATAGGCAGAGCCTTTAAGCACTATTCAATTAGTTGCATAAAGTAGCAAATCGAAATCTAATATACCAAATACCCATTTTAAGACAACCCTCCATTCAATAACATTACTTTAAGTATAACACGCCAAACTTCATTTTGATACCCATATCAGCTGCTATCCCTTAATTTAACCGTCGCAGCAAACTAGTGGTTCAATTGATCACGCATAAATTGAGGTAGTGAAAAGCATCTCTCAATGATCTGTTTATTGACATAATGTGTATCATTTTCATTTAGCTTTTCCGGATTTGGAGCGGCAGAACGCTTTAATCCCAGGGTAAAACTCCATAATCCGCCGGGATAAGTAGGGACAACGGCCGTATATAATTTTACGTCAGCAAAAAGACTCCTGATCCGTTGGAACGTTTGCTTCATGACTTCAGCATGGAAAATCGGAGACTGGCTTTGACAAACCATTAAGCCGTCCTTTTTTAAAGCCTTGTGTAAGCTTTGATAGAAACTTTTTTCAAAAAGACTCTTTGCCGGTCCGATAGGGTCGGATGAATCAACGATAATTACATCGTATTCATTTACTTTGTTCAAGACAAATTTTACCCCATCATCAAAAATGAACTGAACTCGTGGATCAGACAAACGCCCTGATACTTCCGGCAAATGTTTCAGGCAGGCTTCAACCACCAGTTTATCAATTTCAGCCATATCAATCCGTTCAACAGAACGATACTTACATACTTCTCTGGCCACCCCACAATCTCCGCCACCTATAATTAGCACTCGTCTTGGATCAGGATGGATGGATAGGGGTATATGAGAAATCATCTCGTTATAGATGTACCCATCTAAAGAAGTGGTCTGGACAATACCATCTAAAACGAGCATACGTCCAAAGCTATAGGAATCCAGGATCATAACATGTTGAAACTCAGATTGTTCTTCATAAAGAATTTCTTTAATTCGGTAACTTATTTTCAAATCCTCACGTTCGTCTTCAGTTAACCATAAGTCATGACCTTTCTTGGAAAAATAGGCCGGTAATTTGATATTCATTATTAACACCTTTCATTACATGATAATCCTTGCCGATTTGTTATTTTATTCCCAAGCGATCTGTTTTATTTCTAACCTATCTGTCTTCTTATGCTCTATCTTCTTATGTTGTCAACGCCCAAGAATATCGATCAAACAACTTTATTATAACACCAAAGTTGTTTGTCGCAAAACTTCTGGTCTAAATTTAGTCCTTTTAAGATTGCCGGGACTTCATGTCTTATGATATGCTATTCTTAGCAAGATACAACTTCAGCTTGGGTCCGTCTCATTTACTTTCCTTGCTAAAGGAGGCAACGAAATTGGAGACAACAGCTCTAATCTTATCGATCATTCTATTTATAGCCGGTCTGCTGGGGACTATACTCCCTATTCTGCCTGGTGCCGTTCTAATTTACGGCGGAATGCTTCTGTACGGCTTCATGACTAAGTTCGCATCACTCGATGTCAATTTCTTTCTCTTGCAAGCACTCGTGCTGATCTTAATTTTTTCCATAGATTTTCTGGCCTCTGCTGCCGGCACACGGCGTTCCAATGGCAGTAAACAGGCAGCCTGGGGGGCAGTCATCGGCACAATCTTTGGTATAATTTCCTTCGGTCCTTTAGGTATCGTCATTGGTCCCTTCTTAGGTGCTGTTATAGCTGAATTAGTGCGAGGAATAGAACTCAATCAAGCAATCCGGGTTGGATTTGGCACTCTTATTGGTATCCTCGGTGGAACGGTCTTAAAACTATGTGCTGAAATCTTAATGATTGTCTATTTCTTTATGCGCATTTAACACAGTAAGATTCTTGATTTATGGGATGCTTTTAAATATCACTAAAACTATTTACTCCTGTTGCTGATTACAAACCTTAATCCGCAACAGGAGTTTTCTTGCTTTTTGTTCAGTTCGTTGGTTCCCATTTGCATCTTACAGGAGAAGTAATTGAATTGTCCTTTTTTAATTCTTTAAATGCTTTATCAATTTCTTTTCGGTCAAGTCCCGTTAATTTCTCAATTTCTCCCGCGCTTACCGGTTTTCCTGCATCTCTCATTGCATTTAACACATCTTCTTTAAGACTCATATTAATCATCCCTTTCAAGGTATTTAGTTTATTCTTCCCGTTATTGTACCAAAAATCAGCAAGAATTTCATTTCATAGATTGTTCTTTTGGCGGGCAATATAAATAGTGAACTTCAAAGGGATAAAACAAGGAGGTATTAATATAATTATGGGAATCTTAAATGATATTTTTGGAAATGGAAATGCTGACGAAATACAAGGAGAGACTCGGGAAGAGATTAAAGATCAAACGAATACTGCTGTTGATGATGCAAAACTGCTTCTCCGCAAAGAGGAACTCAATATCGAAAAAGACAGAGTACAAACAGGTGAAGTAGAACTTAGTAAGGAAATCATTGAGGAACAAAGAACGGTTGATATTCCTGTAATGCGTGAAGAAATCGTTATTGAAAGAAGAGTTTTAAATAACGAAGCGACGGATTCACCTATTACTAACGAAGAAACCATACGGATTCCCGTTAGTCAGGAAACGGTTACTGTGGATAAATATACCGTTGTAACAGGAGAGGTTTTAGCTCACAAGAATATTGTAGAAGATACTAAGCATATCGATGAAACTCTTAGACATGAAGAGGCCAGGGTTAATAAATATGGTAATCCCGATGTAATCGAGAATGTAACAGATCAGCAATTACAATAACAACTAAAACCACCTCACCCATCGTACCCATGATTGGTGAGGTGGTTCTCTAAATGGGGGGACAAAAGTGGAAGACAAGTCATCATTGGAAACGGACTCACCATTTCAAGGCAGTTGCTCGAATGAAGATGCAGCCCTTCAGATTAAAGCAGAACAGCTCAAGATAATCAAAAAGTGGCTACAAACGGGAGAGGTGAAAATTTATAGAGAAACTTACACTCAGGAAAAGAATTTCACTGTGCCGGTTAAGCGCGAAGAACTCGTAATCGAAAAAAAAGACCTTTTTTCTGCAGCCCCTGCCAACCTGGCTGCACCAGAGATTATTCGCATACTTTTAGGGGAAGAACAGGTAGCATTTACCAAACACTGGGTTGATTTAGAAGATGTTTCCGTCTATAAACGTCAGATAGAGGATATAAACCATATCGAATTGACATTAAAGCATGAAGTACCAACTATTAAATTCACTGACATTTAATGACTTTAGACGAACCACCTGATTTGAATCGGCCAACTAAATTTCCTTCTAGGCAAAAATTCCTTACCCAAAATAATTTACATTCCCTTAAATGACAAATTTCTCAATTAGCCTTTGTAGATTTCCGGCCAGACTTTTTAACTCTGTTGAATATCTAGTAATTTGTTCAATAGCAGCCGCTTGTTCGTCCATAGAGGCGGAAACTTCCTCAGTGCTGGCGGCGGTTTCTTCAGATACGGCCGAAATGTTATCTATGGAACTAATAAGCATATCCTTTTTTTCTTCCATCTGCCTATTTTGTTCCTTTACTTCTGCGACTTTTATATCTAATACTCCTATTCCGTTTTCGGTTTCACGGAAAATCTCTTCAGTCTCATTGACGGAGTTCTCTTGTTCATTGGTGAAGTTAATCAATTTCTTCGTTGCCAAAACAACATCTTTCGTTTGATTCTGAAGGTTTCCGATTAGCTTATTAATATCCTTTGTAGCATTTCCGGATTCCTCAGCAAGCTTCCTTACTTCTTCAGCTACAACTGCAAATCCCCTTCCATGCTCTCCGGCACGAGCCGCTTCGATAGCCGCATTTAGAGCCAGGAGATTAGTTTGCTCGGCAATTTGACGAATAGTTTCCGTTATGGCACTGATTTCCCCCGACATCTTATCCATTCCAAGTACTAAATCATTCACTTGTTGAGCCGACTCTTTTGTAGCCACTGATTTATCGATCAGTGATTTCATAATATTTAAACCCTTTAAATTCAGCCCGCTTGTTTGTGAGGATATTTTCCCCATTTCCTCAACAGATTTACTAACGATTTCTATGCGCTCAGCTAATTCATTGGTTTTTGAGGAACTAATCTCCAACTCCCTGGCCTGTTCAGCAGCTGCAAGGGCTATCTGTCGGACGGCCCCTACAACTTCCTTGGTAGCGTCGTCTGTATGCGTAGTCATGTCTGTCAGAAAATTTGAGGTATTCCTTACCATACCTGAAGAATCTTTAACTTGTTTTATCAAATTTCCTATGTCATGACACATATCCTTTACAGCCTTTCCCAAAACTCCTATTTCATCCTTCCTGCGCAAGAGATTTTCAGGAAATTCCTTGCTGAAATCACCCGTTTTCATCGTATCCAAATATGAAGCCGTTACAGCTATAGGTTTGGCAATTTTTTTAGAAATAATAAACGCAGCCAACAAACCTGCAGCAACAAAAATAAGGGCCAAAATGACAATCGTTTTCTGAATCTGACTGGCACTTGCCATCGCTTCCACTTCCGGGATTATCGCAACAAATTTCCAATTTGTTTCAGGAGACGTATATACATTGACAATATTCCTTTGCTTATCAATATTGGCATAGAAGTAATCGGAATTAATTTCTGTAATTTTATTTAATTCATGGATGTCTAACTCCGAAATCTTCTTAAAATTGTACTCAGGTTTATTAGGATTGGCAATAATTGTCCCATCACTATCCACTAACATTAGATAACCGGTTTTTCCAACTTTAATAGTTTTAATCTCTTCTGTGATCCTATTTAAGCTTATACTAAGTACTTGGACCCCCATAATTTCTCCTGAATTATTGGAAATAGTCTTTACGGTATCAACATACGTTGAATTATCCGTCTCATAGTAATAAGGAGCAGTCCTGACTACCTTGCCTTTATTATTCATAGCGGTTTTATACCAGAGCCGTTCTCTTGGGTCATAATTATCCGCAACTTTACTTTCAGGCCATTGAATATATCCTCCATGGGTTGTCCCCATGTATAAATAAGCGGTATTAGGGTGCGTTTGTGCATACCTTAAAAAACTATTATATATTTCTTGTTCAATGCCTCCGTTTTGGGACGGTGTCATTTTAGTTCCGTCACCTTTTTTATTTATATATGTGGTAATCGTTTGATCTGCCTTTTCAACAGCAGCATCATTGGCCAGCAAATCACAGTTATCGCTTACTGAGGCAAAAAAGGTATTAATCATATTGTTTACCTGAGTAATTTCTTTGGTTGTTGAAATGACAAAGTTATCCAGAACCTGATTTTTAACATAACTATTTACTCCATAGCTGATAAAAGCGATCGGCACAATAACTAAGATTAAAAAAATCATCATTAATTTAGTCCTCATGCCTGAAAAACCTAGATCACTTGTCTTCATAAGGATCCCCCTCTATAGCTTCGCGTCCCCGTCTTTCGGCGGATTTGCCATTATCGATCGTTTAATTCTCTATGTGCACCCTTTTCCGGAAATTCGAAAAAACTATTCCGATCAACACGAATAAGCCACCCAGTGTTTGGTTCCAGGTTGGCAGTTCCCCTAACAAAATTCCGCTTAATATATACGCCAAAGGCAACTCTAAGGTGCTAAGAATAGATGCTTTACTAGAACCAATTCTTGCAATACCATACAAGATCAAATAAAACGGCAAAATGGAACAAATAAAAGCCATTGCTGCCCCTATAAGCCATAGACTGGGATTACCCCAAGGTATTTTAGTAACCTCTTTTCCCAGATATCCCAAAAGTCCCAGTGCTGAAAACCATTGGGTATAAAACATCACCGCCAGAGGAGAGATTTTGCCGAGAAATACTTCGCCCAAAATATTGTAGATGGTATAGCAGAAAGCCGCTCCTAAAGCTATAAAAACACCTATGAGTGACATAGACTCTGCATTAAACATAATTCCGCTTGCTAAGAAGGCACCCATCAAAACTATTAATGAAGCTATTCCCTCCACAAGGTTCGTCTTCTTTTTAAGAAAAATTATCCTTGAAGCTATGACAAAAACCACATAGAGGTAGAGTAGCAAAGTAGCTAAGGATGCTGGCAAATACTGAAGAGAGGAAGCGAATAAAATGTTCGTACCAAGCTTTCCTAATAATCCGGCAATGGCCATAGCCCCAAGTATACTCCAATTCAAACGCAGGATATTACGCTGAAATAAGATTACATATACTGTAAGTAATCCCGAAGCAATCCATGTGTGGGCAGCAAGAACCTGAGCAGGGGTTAGTTCAGCACGAAAGGCTATTTTATATAAAATTGATGACAAGGCAAAGCTGGCAGCTGATAATAAAACAGCTGCAGCACCTTTCCATCGCTTGTTTAACATAATAGAATCGTTCAAGTCTGTTGCTTCCTTCATAATAGAATCATTGTTATAACTATATCTTCAGCCTGATGGTACGCACAGTGCGGGAGGTCGGCCAATCAACTAAAGGCTGCCCTTCCTCCCCGCTCACTTTTTCTTAAACAATTCCTTGTGCCAACATGGCTTCGGCAACTTTCAGGAAGCCAGCGATATTGGCACCGGCAACGAGATTTCCTTCATATCCGAATTCTTTAGCAGCTTCATTCGAGTTTTTAAAGATATTGGCCATAATAGTTTGAAGTTTAGTATCGACTTCTTCAAAGGTCCAGGAATAGCGCATGCTGTTTTGAGACATTTCCAGAGCAGATACGGCGACACCGCCTGCGTTAGCTGCTTTACTGGGTGCAAACAGGACATTTTTGCTTTGAATATATTCAATGGCTTCGAGAGTCGAGGACATATTCGAGCCTTCACCGACAGCATAGCAGCCGCCGGCAATAAGGCTTCTGGCAGCCTCCTCAGTCACTTCATTTTGGGTAGCGCAAGGGAGGGCAATGTCACAAGCAATCGTCCATATACCTGAACATCCTTCATGGAACTCGGCGGTTGGGTGAATATTGGCATATTCACTGATGCGTTTCCGTTCAACTTCTTTGAGTTGTTTAATGGTGCCGATATTGATACCCTTCGGATCATAAATGTATCCGTCAGAGTCGCTCATAGCAACGACTTTGGCGCCTAATTGCTGAGCTTTCTCTACAGCGTAGATAGCGACATTTCCGGAACCCGATACGACCGTGGTTGCACCGGCAAAGGATTTGCCTTGGGCCTTTAAGGCTTGATCCATAAAATAGATGACTCCATAACCCGTTGCTTCCGTTCTCGTTAAACTTCCGCCAAAGGTGAGACCTTTTCCGGTAAGTACACCCGTAAATTTATTGGCAAGTTTTTTATACTGACCGAACATATAGCCAACTTCCCGGCCACCTACTCCGATATCTCCGGCAGGCACGTCAGTGTCTGCATCAATATGACGATAAATTTCATTCATGAAGCTTTGGCAAAATACCATGACTTCCCGCTCTGACTTACCTTTAGGGTCAAAGTCGCTGCCGCCTTTACCCCCGCCAATAGGAAGACCGGTTAAGGAGTTTTTAAAGATTTGTTCAAAGCCAAGGAATTTCATGATGCCTAAATTAACGGATGGATGAAAGCGCAGTCCCCCTTTGTAAGGTCCGATTGCACTATTGAATTGTACTCTGAAACCACGGTTAACTTGTAAATTGCCCTGATCGTCAACCCAGGGAACTCGGAAAATGATTTGCCTTTCCGGTTCAACTAACCTTTCAAGTATTCCGGTTTTTACGTATTGGGGACGCTTTGAAAAAACTGGTTCGAGAGAAGTAAGTACTTCCTTAAGTGTTTGATGAAATTCAACTTCATTTGGATTGCGTTTGATTGCTTCTTCAAGGACACCTTGAACGTAGGACATTAATAGTTCCTCCCTCAATTTCACTGAAATGTTCATTATCGTAGAAATTAGCATCTTAAATTATTACTAAAACACAAGGCCGTACTAAATTTGCCTCAGCAACTAGGTAAGAAAATAAGACTATCAAATAAGGCCCCTTGGATAGGGGGAAATACTTGATAATACCCTATCGGGGCCGGATCGGATAAGCAGATCGGGATATCCTTACCCCGATCTGCTTAATAATTTTTGTTAAACCATTTTAATTCGCATAATATTTTGATTCCGCCGTTTCAAGAGCTCCATAAAACTCGTCCAGAACATTTTCGTCCGTTGGTTTCGTTACTAAGCTGATTCCGACAAAAAGGACCAGTGAAATCAGCATACCAAAGACTCCATACCAGCTATCCCCATATCCAAACTTATACGTAAGCAATACACCGATAACCCCAACGGCCGAAGCAATAGTGGCTGCGGGGGCTGTTGCTCTTCTCCAGTAGAGTGCCCCGACAAGGACGGGAAACATCGGCATAACCACTGCAATAGCAAACATAATCAAGGTCCAAATTAATTCGGGCGGCTTGAGTGCGAGCCCTAGAGCGGCTAAGCCCAGAAGTGCTACGGAACAACGCGCAATCGTCGTATGAACACTCGGCTTAACTTTCAACTTGAATGTGTTCGCTAAAATATCTTCAGAAATGATCGAGCCTGCCACGAGAAGGTGAGATGTTGCCGCTGATAACCCTTTTGCTAAAGCACCCCATACGAAAATTCCCATTAAAAGTGCGGCACCGCCAATCGTATGTGGAGAGATGACTTTTTCAATCAATAAAGGAATTACGAGTTCTGTCTCACTGCCTTTTAACCCCGGGAGTAAAGCAATAGCTACAAATCCGATAAACATGGTTCCCGACCAAACGATAATCTGAAGAATCGGTTGATAGGCCATCAGTTTTCTTTGGGCTCCAAGATCTTTACCCATGTAGCCCGCTCGAATAAAGACATCCGGCAACATAATCGTCCAACCGATTGCACAAGCTAACGGATAGCCAAACCGGGCGGAATACGGAACCCAATTGTCCGGGCCGGGATAAGAAAACCATGAACTCACATTATTCCATACGTTCGAAATAGCAGCTGGAAGATTGCCGCCATACCCATATTTCAATCCTGCTATGCCGATTACCCACAACGCAACCATGAAAATCCAACCTTGAACTGTCGCTGCAAAGGCTACAGATTTTACGCCGCCGAAAGGAATAAATAACAACGCCGTCAATCCGACAAATATAACCACTGCATTATAGGAAACCGCTCCACCACTGGCGATTTGTGCAGCCTGACCACAGGCAATATAAATTGCCGCAGCATACGGTAAGGATACGCTAAAGAATACTAGAGCTAAAATCAACCTTAAAACAGGACTCCGAAAACGATCATAGTAAATATCCGCCGGAGTTGTATAGTTTCTTTGAGTGTTTAACAGCCATACCTTGTTCATGACAAAATACGTCAGAACGGGGAACAAAGGCATATAACTGAGCTCTGACATAAAATACCCGAACCCGCCCCGATAGTAACCTCCTGGCCCTGAGAAAAATACCCAGGTACTCATTAGTGCAGCAATATAGGTCATACAAAGAACGAACCAATGAATCTGGTTGTTTGCTGTATAATACTCATTGGCGGATGCATTTCGATTACGCCACCACATATAAATTCCGAAGCCAACGAGGGCACCCATATAAATAACATATAATGCCCAGGTAGTTACAACGCTTAGCATGCTGCACCCTCCTTATTTTTAGCCGAGTTATCATCACTTTTAGCCCCAACGGCTTCGGTCGTATTTTTCAGCTTTCTTTGCTTATTGACGACAACCAATCCAACATAAGTAACAATCCAAAGCGGTATAATTGTCAGTGCCCCGTGAATAAGTGCGGCCTTTGGATCATGATAATTGGGAACCCCAGGTAAATTGTATAGGGCATAGAAAAAGATTACTGAGCCTAACCACCATTTTTCGGTTCTTTTATAAGCTTCCTGCTTTTTAGCCATCGTGTATCCTCCCTTACATCTTAAACATCTTCATTTACAGAAGCCTTACTAAAGGGTTTTTACGGATGTTTTGTGTCGCTCACTCCTTTATGATCATCTTCTTAAATCATTCCTTAAATTTCCCTTGCATAGAATACTGATAATTTAAGGTATTTATAGTATTTGCAATTTTCATGCCAATTTGTATCGAATATTTCGATAATAATCCTGCATTTTCTAGGCTTTTTGGGCTCAGTATAACAATTTTTTTACCCACTCAACAGGATTATAGTTCACAAATGAAATGATTTGAGAATATCCTGGGTTTTAGAGGGTTCCATTTAAGATGTTTATTTCATATTTGAAATAAACATCTTAAATATGAAAAGGATTAAGGTATTCCTTTTTCTTTAATCTTGTTTCCGCTAAGTACAATGTCCTAACCCAGGAATACCAACACTCTGGCCCTAAATCCCGTCCTGAATTTTTTAGCAAAAAAGAGGAATGCCCTTCCTGTACGAGAATTGGTAGGTAACTAAACACGCCAATCGAAAGGAAGGGATCCCTCCAAAATGATGGTAACACAAGTCCTACAAAGCTTTCGACAAAGCCAAGTTAATCTAATATATATTTTGACTCCAATTGACGTATTTCTGCTAAGCCAATAAATTGATTAAATTCCTCAAATGGAATCATTTGACCCACTAGATCCTTAGTTGTTCCCTTGTCCCTGATTTCCTCCATCAAGTTTTTCATTGCCTGGGCTGTAATATAGGTGGAAGCCGTCGGGAAAATCACCAGGTTAAAACCCAGCTCCTCAAGCTCTTTGGACGAAAGAAGCGGGGTCCGCCCACCCTCAACCATATTGGCAAGTACAGGTATATCAAAACTTGATGTTATTGCTTTCATTTCTTCAACCGATTCCGGCGACTCAATGAACAAGACATCAGCACCGGCTTCTTGATAAGCTTTCCCTCTTTGAATGGCTTCTTCAATTCCATGAACGGTTCGGGAGTCTGTACGGGCAATAATAACGAAGTCCGGATTCTCACGTGCCTCAACTGCAGCCTTGATTTTACCCACCATTTCCTCCTTGGAAATAACCTGCCGCCCTATCATATGTCCACATCGTTTCGGTGCTACCTGATCTTCCAATTGAATTGCTGCTGCACCGGCCATTTCATATTGTCTGACCGTACGCATCACATTAACAGCGTTGCCAAACCCTGTATCTCCATCAGCAATAACGGGTATCTTTACCGCACTGGCAAAGTTATTAGCTCTGGAAAGCATTTCTGTCATGCTCAATAAGCCAACATCGGGCATTCCTAAGTGACTGGCAGCCTGACCATAACCGGTCATATAAACGGCATTAAAACCGCTCTTTTCAATAATTTTCGCAGTCAAGGCATCATGTGCTCCCGGTGCAACGAGGATCTCCTTTGCTGCGATCAGTTCTCTTAATACTTTCCCTTTACTCATTTCAAACTCCCCTTAATTCTCTTATTAGTTAAAAAAATCCAGCGCTAACGCTAAAGCATCGTTGGCGTGGTCCTGGGCGATAGCCCCTACCGTGTAAAGAAGATAGTTCTTATCGACGATAATCGCGGGATCATGGGGCAATAACGAAATTCCCGGATTGGCGAGAGCCTTTTTGACGATTTCCCGGCTTTGTTCTTCCGAAGCATGGGCGAAAATTCCGCCCACAATAATCACTCGTTCAACCCTTCGCAAATCCCGCCCGACCGGGGAGCCCGGAATAATGCCCATTACCGGATCAAAACCCTGGGCCAAATACCCTGCATGCCGTTTTAAAGCCAGTTCAATCGCCGTAATTGCCAGTGCCTTATCAAAAATGTGCTCCTGATCGCCGCTGCTTAGATGCTCAGGTTCACTTTCTAAAAAATGTACATAATTTATTAGTTCTTTGCTTAACTCTTCACCCTCTAAGCCAACTTTAGCTAAAACCCCGCTCGCGCCGGCAGTTTCGACGATTCCCGTCGCACTCACTCTTAAACCTAAGTTTCCTTCGACCGTACGATAAGAAACCTGCTTTTCATTGGAAATCACAAGGCCCTTTTCTTCATTGCTTAATTTCGCTAAGCTCGGAAGTACGGAGTGAACATCCGTGGTAGCCCCCCCAAGGTCAATAACTAAGAGCCCGTCTAAACCATCCTGCTCCGGAGTGCCCATCGCCAAAAGTTCCGCGGCCATCAAAACCGCGCCAGGGGTAGGAATTACTTTGCGGTTGGATACCTTCTCTAAGAGCGCCCCTAACCCTTTTGCCCGGGTAATTTGACGGATAAACTCCTGATGAATCGCCTCACGGGCGGGTTTGACCTTTAGTTCATGAATGGTGGGCATGACATTAGGGACACGTTGCGTCCGAATGCCGCCGGACTCAAGGATTTCCTCAACCTTTGCCTGAGCTTCATTATTCCCCGCGATGATCACGACCCCGGAGGATTCCGCTTGAACAATCACTTTTGCATTCTCAAAAAGGGATTCCTGGTCCCCTCCATCGGTGCCGCCTGCCAGCAAAATAATATCGGGTTTGATTTCTTTGAGAATTTGTAAGCGAAAATCAACCGGCGTTTCAAAAGAAATTATCTCTAAAACTCTGGCTCCGGCACTCATTGCGACTTCTTTGGCCGCCTTCGCAGTCACACGCGGCATGTATCCCATCGCCACCATTCGCAGGCCCCCTGCTGCCGAACTTGTGGCCAGAGTAAACCGGGCCGAAATTGGACCTGAGCCCAAAACCTTCTCGAGATTACTTCTTGCGTTATTTAAGCCGATTTCTATATTTTGTACAGTCGTCGGTGCTTGAGAACGCCCAACAAACTCTAACAAATTTCCATTTCGATTAAAGGCGGATAGTTTGGTATAGGTGCTCCCAACATCATAAACAAGAAAGCTTACCTCGATCATGTTGTTCTCTCCTATTCTAAGATGTAGACATATCCATCCATAATGCGCCGCGCCGTCCGACCGAAAGCAGCTCTTTTGACCTGTAGTTCAGCGGCCTTCGCTTCAACTTCGACCTCGATCTCAATGACTCCCGCAGGGTGACCGATACGAACTTCCGAGGATTTTGCCTGACAGACTTCATAGGCAATTGTCCCCGGAATTTTCGCCGCTGCACCGGTACAGGTCGTTCCTGTCCCTGCGTAGGTCTTGTGCATGACTTGCATATACATCAGCCGGGATACGAAATCGACTTGATCCGCACGAATCATCCTTCCCGTCGTAAAATCGGCGTAATCCTGAGGTTCACTCACGAAAGCAATCATCGGGAAAGCGGGACTGTGCTTCAAGGCATCCGCTTCATCTTTAGCCATACCAATCATGGTTGCCGCCTTGCCGCGAATTTTCTCTAAGAGACCCAACATTTCTTGGTTGCCATTAATTTCTGCAGGTGTTTCAATTCCCGTTAATCCCAGATCTTTCGCTCTGACAAAAACCATTGGGTTGGCAACATCTACGATCGAGGCCTCTAATTGCCCGAACCCTTCAATATTCAAGGTATCTCTGGCTTTACCCGTGGGTAATACCTTATCGGTGGCCGAGCCCGCTGTGCCGGCAAAGTCCAACATGATTTTAGCCCCGCTGCCCGGAACCCCGGCAATTTGATAATCTCCCGCTACTTGAGCCTTTCCATTTCTCACAGGGACCTCAGCAACTAAAATCTTTCCCGTATTTGTATTGTGAATGCGCACGGTCGTAATTGGTTCTACTGCCCAGATCAGGCCTTCATCAATAGCAAAGGGACCCACCCCGGAAGAAATATTGCCGCAGTTCCCGGAATAATCCACGAAGGTATCCGTGAAACTCACTTGACCGAACGTATAGTTGACGTCGGCATCGGGGCGTGTGGAGGGAGCAATAATGGCAAGCTTGCTTGTTAAAGGATCCGCTCCTCCTAATCCATTGATTTGTCTTACGTCAGGGCTTCCGAAAATCGCGAGAATTTCTTGATCCCGTTTTTGAGAATCCGTTGCCAAATCATTCTCCATGAGAAAAATCCCTTTACTTGTGCCACAGCGCAAAATTGTGCAGCGGATCCGACGTTGTTCACTCATTTTATTTTCGTCTCCCTTCCACTCTTTCCTGAACCCAAATAATAGCTTCCCGGGGATCAGTACCCGGTCCGAAGAATCCGTCTACACCGAGGAAACGGGTGCCTTCGTTTTTAATCTTCTCTTGGACCTGAGCATGTTCTTCTTCTTTCTCCGCGATTCGGCCACCACCCATTAAAATGACCTCATCCCGGATCCCCAGTTCTTTAAGTCGTTGTTCCACGCGATTAAAGAGGATTTGCCCCAAGCCCAACAGGTTGCTGACTCCCACGACATCAACTTTTGCCTCTGCAGCGACCTCAGCTACGGTCTCCGGCAAATTCATTCCGCGCAGATAGATCACTTCATATCCTGCTTGTTCAAATGCCTCACGAATCATGTTAATCCCTACAACGTGAGCATCAGCTCCCACTGTCGCTAAAAGAACCTTTTCTTTTTGAGTTATTACCGGTTTCCCCTTGACTCTTATCGACTCTTGGGTAAACGCTAATTTATCCTGAGGGATTCCAACGGGTCCATAACCAGGCACATACCGCTTGATGCCATCTTTATCCCGATGGGTCTTTACGCCTCGTTTTAAATCCCATCCCCCGGCATTAGGAGCATCAAGGATTCCCTTTTTACCGGCCGCTACAATGAGATCGACCAGCTCCATATCCCCATACTTTAACCAGAACTCCGGCCTGATCTCTTCAGGATGAAGCTCCTTAAGTCCGAAAACCCTTGCTAATACAGCCATTGCCTCATCAAGTATCTCAGCTTCACGGCGATCGATTTCCGGATCATTAATCGTAATAGAGGCCGTGTTTTCAAATACGTTTTGAGTTGCCCAGATGGCCTTGGCCATTGATGCACCGGTCGGAATCCCCACATTTTCTGCTGCTTTAGGCCGGTAGAAGTTCGCACCGCCAAGTTTGGCGCTTAAGGCCATGCGGGCAAAGTGGGCCTGCTCAGCAATAAGATCAGCCGGCGGGTTTTGGAAGGTTTCTGGTACAACAATTAGGAATTCACTCCACATCACCTTTTTAAAGGCCCTCATCACCGCTAAATCGGCCAGAAGATTAATCCCGCCGACATTCATTTGAATTGCGCTTAGCCCCCTGGGCAGACCCGCATGAATAGCCAATCCTTCGGCAAGTAAACACATTGCTAAAGCCATGCCATCGGTTCCGCCAATATTATTAAGGTGCTTATGGGAGTCTGTTTGCACAAAAATATTGTTTTCAGCGCAAATCTGTAAGGCTTTATAGCCATTAATAACTTTTGTCTTATAATCGTGAATCCCGCGACCTCCGAAGTGGACATGGATAACCGGGCCGATGTCCGTCCCATCAAATCCTGCCATTAAAGAATTGATAATCGATAAATGAGGCGTATCTCCCGTGGCATTGATGCGCAAGGGGTGTTTCGATCCGCCGCCCGCAGCCACAAATTCACGTTCCCCAAGCGGAGTAATTCCGCCCTTACCCCTTGATTGCTCAATCAGCTCCGCCCCATTTAAGGGATCAATATGTCGTGTTGCCTCGGAATGCACAAATTGAAATAGGGTTATCCCCAACTCCTCAGCAACCTTGTACATTTCCAAGGACTCTTTATAGGTTTCTTCCGCAGTGTTTCTGCCTAGAATCGGGTTTTGGACGGGTATCCCCGACTGAGCGGCAAGCCGCCCTAATTCAGCGATGCGGTAACCACTTCGTTCAACCCCATTGACAACCCGGGGAAAGGGCTCCGGCAAACCACTAATAGAACCATCCTCGAGAACCTTGGGCATTTCTACTCCGAAAACCCGTTCATAAGCTTGTACCCGTTCATAGTCTTCGCGGATAATTTGCTTTGTCCGCTCCTGCATTTAGTACGCCTCCTCTTAACCAAATCAATCGACAAGAACAATCCCCAGACGTTGGGCAGCTTTGTAAGCCTCTTCCAAAGAAGGGGTTGCTTTTTTAAGTGCGAGGCGCGCCCCCCCACGATTAAGGGCTTCAACCATGGACCCCTGTTTTGTCGCTTCGATTGTTACGCGCTGTAATTGAGATTCATTCACTTGGTTAATTTCAACCTTAATCTTTTTCTCACGCACCTGGCGTATAATATCTTTATAAGCCTTGCCATTATCCGTGCTTGCTCCTAAGACAGCTCCCATGAGAATACCGGGGACATTGATCCCCCGGCGGGCAAAAAGTTCGGGATACAAGTCGATCTTAACGCCCTTAATCTCACCTTTTGTCAAAGCATGAGCAATCCGTGCCGTATTAGTCGGTGAACCCACCGCTTGACTGCTTCCGCCAACGACGGCTTCGCCAAAGGGCTTAATAATAGAATTCGCTTTCGCCGCTAAAGCTTGGGCCTCATTTAAAGCAAGGGTCATGGTTTCCTGAATCACGTTCCGCTCTTCGTCCTTAATACCCTCATCGACAAAATATTCCACATCCAGATTGGTTTTAAAAAAGGGCTGCATATACTTAATCACAACAGGCACAATTTGTTTCGCTGATACAGGATGAACGGCAGCCGCCATAGCAATCATAACATCCACCGGTACATTGACGGGAATATTGGTCTTAAGGGCCAGATTGGCCGCGAGATTCCCGATAACTACTCCCCCGCCGATATGAGTTGCACAGAGTCCCGCAACCATCACCCGTGGCGTACAGGGATTCCCTATGGTTGGTGACAAGGCCAGTACAACAGCCTTGGCCATTGCTTCCGGAGTGCCTTGATAAAACTCGACAAGCGTAGCTGCTGTCGCAGCGGCGCCGGCTCCGAACCCTTCCATATTGCATCCGGTTGAAGTTTTGCCCGCGCGGAAGATGGTTCCTACTTTAAGCATCACGGCGACTATCCTGGCTAATTCTTCTTTATCCTCAATAACGTCTTTAAGAGCCCGATAGAGTCCCGTATAAGTACAAGAATCACCCGTCCCTGCACAAGGCTGCAACCCGCAGGTATGATTTCCCACTTGCGCACCTAAGGTATAAACAACTATTTTATTAACCAAATCATCATCGGTTAACCGCTTGGCAAAATCACGTTCCGCCAGTTCCTGCGGAACTTCACCAAGTAGGAAACTCGATCCGGTCGTAATGCCCGAGTTTAAAGCGTAAAGATTATGGGCGAAGGAATTTAAGACCGCATCCATGACCTCTTCCTTTGTCATATAATTCTCAAACATGGCTTCGGCTATTACGACATCACTTACCCGGAGTCCGGACTCTGCAGCAATCTCGACCGTCTGGCCCAAGGACAAACTGCCGAATTGAAATCCTTTCGCTTTTACCATTTCTTGAATCTTCTCCATAAAAATCCCCCAGCTCATGTTTAGTCCTTATAGGCCTTAATCTAGGCTTTAACTTCAATATCCAACATTTCTTCCAATAATTTAATGACGGCCGAAATATCCTCACGGCCTAAACCTTTAGCCCTTGCTTGTTCAAAAACTTGTTGAGCAATGTTGGTCAGCATTAAAGGGACGTTTAGTTCTTTGGCCGTTTGGGTGGCCAGTTCCAAATCCTTATACTGTAAATCAACGGCAAACCCCGGTGCAAAATTCCTCTTGAATACAAAGTTCGGCATTTTAGCCGTTAGCGCATAACTGTTTCCCGAGCTCACACTGATAACATCGAGTAAAACCTGTGGGGCAATCCCTAGTTTTGTGCCCAAAGCAAACGCCTCGGCCGCCGCTGTCATATTAATCCCCAATAATAAGTTATTGACGATCTTAACAGAATCCCCGGCACCTACTTCACCAACATGATATAGTTTCTTGCCCATAACCTCGAGTAAAGGACGATACTTGGCAACCAGTTCCGCATTCCCTCCAAGCATAATTGTCAGAGTGCCTTCTGCGGCTCCTTTAACACCACCGCTCACAGGCGCATCTAAGTAGCCTATCTCTCTTTCTTCAGCAAGCTTAGCCATCTTGCGGGTAAAACCCGGCGAAACGCTGGACATATCAATAATGGCAAATCCCGGCTTAGCTCCGGCAAAAACTCCCTGTGCCCCTAATAGAATCTGTTCCACAATCCCTCCATTCGGCAGCATCGTAATCACCACATCCACCGACCGGGCTAATTCTTGCGGAGTCGCTGCACTGTCGGCACCGAGGGAGACTAATTCTTTCACGGCTTCGGCATTAACATCATTGACAACTAATCCATAGCCAGCCTTTAAAATATTGGCCGCCATAGGCTTCCCCATCGCACCAATACCGATAAATCCTACACGCACATTATTTTCCTCCAATTATCTTAGTCCATCTTCCCCTTTGATCTCTTCACGCTGTAACCCACCAATGCGTGGATGCGGGCGACCGGAATCTGTTACAACCAGTGCTACCAAAATCTCATCTGCATGGGGAGCATCGGGTACCCTGACTTCCATCGCGTCATAGTGAGTCCGGACGAAAGCGGCATCCTTATAGTGAACCGGTACATCTAAAGCGGTGCCTATACCACCCATCTTTTTAGCGGAAGGGATAATAGCTTTACCTCCGCCGAGCTGCTCCCGGAAAGGCTTGCCTAAGCGGGGATGAAGGATTGCCGCGGCATGCTCCAATTCGCCCTGTTCCCCAACAATAGCCCCCTTGCCATAGCTGTGTGCTTCTCCACCGGATAGTCCCAAAGCTTGGACCGCCCGTGCCGCCAACAACTCGCCCAATTGTTCTCCGACTTCCATTAACTCCGTTAAATCTTCCGCATATTGGCCGGCAAATGGATTTTTGATCACAGCCACTGCCGCAGCTTTACGGGTTGCTTTATCAAGGGCTTTAACACCATCTTTATGAGTTTCCTCGACAACCGTAACAATCTTACGAATTTCCACTTTTATCCCTCCATAACGTTCTTTTTAGTCCCATTTCTATTTAAATCCAACTTATATTGCTTGACACAATCCTTCAGGATGCATTGCAACAAGTGACCCAATACAGATAACTGCCCCTTGAATAATTCCTTTATTATAAAGTTCGCGTACTTTTAACAGCCCGCTATTCATAGCCAGGGACGGAGTCTCCGGTCTTAGTTCTTCAATGCCTACCGTTACAGGGAGACCAGGAATATCGGTGTTGGGATCTAAGGTTTCTGCGGATACACGGATTATACCCGGATCTTCAACAAAACAATGATTGCCGATTAAGGTCGCACAAGCATCGGCCACCCGGGATGTCCTCGCCAGGACTGTTACCGAACTGGCAATTCCTTGTGTAAAACTTCGTCCACCGAACCCGCTCGTCGCAACTCCGCCGATTTTATGGGATGCCTCTAAACTAAGGACATGGGTAAATGATGGAGCCTCAATACTCGGGGTGAGTCCGATTTTTGTTCGTTCCTTTTCCAGCAAACGAACCGCGATATCCCCTCCGTTATTGATCAAAACTTTGGTAGCCCCTTTAGCAACTAACCAATCAGCGAGAAGATCGGAAAATGTCCCGGCCACTGCAGCCATCGGTGTTAGGGTCTGATCCTTTGTAACCGACACAGCCTCAAGCATCAAACGGAGGGGCAACGGAAGATTCTCTGGATGCGGATAGCCTAACGTCCGCTTATCCTTCGCCAGGGGAAGAACCCCTGCCAATTCTTTCAGCATCTCAATTCCATAGGTTGCCGCTTCTTGCAACTCCGTTGTCATGCCTTGTCCGAAGCGGTCCGCCTTAAGATGGATCTGCATCGGCCCATAATCAAGAAATACCCTGTCCTCAGCTAAAACCTCAATCATTGCCTGTTCTCAGCTCTTTAAGTTTTTTAATATATTCAATATGTCCGCCTATTTCTTCATATTTTGCGCGGGACATAGTATATTCGACTGGTGCAATCGTCGCAGGTGTCGGAACCCATGTGAACGCTTGGGGTACCATTTTTTCAACATCAACCATAAAATTAATGCCGCCACCAGGTAAGACATAGGTCTCAGCGCCGCCAATGGTTAATTTAGCATCCCCACTATGAACAGCCTGGGTTATTTTAATAGGATTTACAGTTACCCCGGCCCGGGCGCTGCCCCCAGTACCTCCCACATAAATTCCTGAAACTCTTGAACTCTCGCAGTTACTCGAAATGAAATCAACCGCATTTTGAACCTCAGGGATCATCGGAATTTCTTTAGGCGAGCCATCAGCTTGTACTTCAAATAAGGCAGCTTGCCGGCCGGTTGTTTCAGTCACGAGAATTTTCATACCTGCTTTGGCATGAGTCATATCAATGGATTGAATCGCATCACTCGGTTTTTCGATGGTAGTTCCACCCCAGCCGTGTCCGAGTTCTCCAAAATAACGCCCTCGTGTGCTCTTTCTCGCATTTGGAACAACTCCGCTCCAGGTCATCCCTACGTCTTCCCCGGCTAAATGCTCAGAAAGCAAGCCGACCACATGGTAATCCAAAACAATCGCCTCATCGACAACGTCTTTTAACTGATTTGCGAACATACCGACGGTTGCACTTCCACAACCAACCCGCATTTTATTGTCTTCTAAACCATTAATGATCGGAGGATGCCCGACTTGAAGTTCTAACGTTGTGTTATCCCCTTCAACCTTCAGGGTAACCCGCTCACCGTTTGCGATTTCGACGATGGTCCGGGCGACGATGAAACCATCCTTACCCGTGAGCAAATTCGCACCGCCAATCGAAAGCATTTTCGAACCGTATTCTTCCGTATCAACCATCCCGATAACTTTACCGTTACGTTTTACTTTAGCCCCTTCTTCACCAATGTGCCTATTCGTATCAATCTTGACCTTGATCCCGCTATAGCTTAAAGGAGCTTCTGTAACAACCGTCACCATTTCAATTCCATCCACCGTATCCTGAACAATGTGAGGGGCCGGACGGCAGCAAGGATAGTTCGTTCCGGCACCGACTGCGGTAAGGAGCGGACCCTTTTTCCCAATTTCCGTCACCAGTTTTCGGTTACGTACAAGCTTACCTGCTTCATTGCGATAACGCTGACAGGCCCCTAAAAAACCCTCGATAATCTCACACTGAACGGGACAAGAAGCGCATTTAACCGCGCTTTGTCTTATTTCTGACGTTCTACGTGCGGCCTTAAACGTACAAACCCGGGTGCAAATCCCGCAGCTTGAACAGTTTTCCTGAATCACTGCTTTTTTATTTTCTATGAGGATTGCTTTGTTCGGACACTCTTTAGCGCATATCCCACAACCCTTACAAACCTCAAGATCTATAACGATCACTTAATCGCCCCCAGTTCAAAATCTATTTTATTTTGCAGCTGCGACTTGAGGGTGGTGTATTGCGGCTTTTATTGACTCGGATTGTGCCATCAACCAATACCATGACAACTGCCGGCAGATCACCCGCCGCTAAAGCCTCTAGGGCATCTTCACCGACTGAGCCCATAGGAGCATCCATTACCACTAAATCAGCTTCTTTTCCTTCAGCAATTATCCCGGTATTTAAGCCAAACGTACTTGCTGTATTGCCGCTGGCCATAGCGATCGCTTTTTCCGGTGCCACATCCGACATGGAGGAGATAGAGCAAACCGTTCTTAATATACCTAAAGGAATAATTCCGGTACCAGAAGGGGAATCATTTCCGATAATTACCCGGTTTAATTGATCCTTCTCGGTTAGCTTGCGGACCGTAAAATCGGCGATTTTGGGATTTCCGCATTGAACAATCTCTAACGCCAGATCCGTCTCATTGATCAGTTTTTCTACTTCGGAAGGGGCGATCGCTGTCGGGCCGCCGTTAATATGGGACACAACCGTGGGTTGAACGGCGGCTACATCGGCTGCAGAGACTGTTGAACTGCCGGGGATAGAGGTTCCTCCGGTATGCATAGCGATTTTCATCCCGTTTTCTTTTGCCCATTTCACCATGGGGATGGCGTCTTCTGGTTTTTTTACACTTCCCAAACCGATTTCGCCAACCAGCCAGACCCCTTCTTTAGCCATTTCAGCAAAATCCCCCTCAGTCAGTCCCTTTTCCAGAATGACGGCTCCGCCATGAACTTTCAGTCCGGTTGAACGTAAGTTAGCATAGGCTTTATGAGCAAGGATAGCTAATGCTTTCGTACCGGCAGGATCTTTTGGACGGCCCGGCGTATGGCATTCTCCGGCTGAGATAAATGTGGTTACACCACCATGAACCGAGCCATCGAGATAGTCCTGAGTTTTTTGCCGCGGTGAATAATCACCGAGGGTAGTGTGTACATGTGAGTCGATCAGACCCGGAGTTACTGTCATACCGTTAACATCGATTACTTTTTCGACGGTGTAATCTTGAAGAATATCTGAATTACCCATCTTAGCGATTAATCCGTCCTGAAGGACAATCGTAGTTTCCTCACCCAGAGGTTTTTGAATATTGCCGGTGACGAGCTTTCCGATATTTGTAAGTGCAATTACAGACATTCGTCTAACCTCCTCTAAGTTTCATAGCAATGACTACTTCTGAGCCGCCTTGATCGTGGCTACGACCCGCTCAGGCGTCATTGGCAGATCGTAGATGCGAACACCTAAAGCATCGCTGACCGCATTGGCAATAGCCGCGGCCGTCGGTACTAAGGCTGGTTCCCCTACCCCCTTTGCGCCATAAGGGCCGCTTGCTTCTAATTCTTCAATAATGATCGGATAGATTTCCGGAACATCCATTGACGTAGGGACAAGGTAAGTAGACATCTCGGGGTTTTTAATGACTCCGTCTTTTAGGATGACTTCCTCTACTAAGGCATAACCCAAGCCCATGGCACAACCGCCTTCAATTTGCCCTTCCACACTTTGGGGGTTTATGGCTCTTCCCACATCGTGGGCCGCTACGATTTTGGTAACCTCGACTACCCCTGTTTCCGTATCGACGATGACTTCCGCAACCTGAGTCGCAAAAGCATACGTAGCAAAGGGTTTCCCGTGTCCGGTTTCCGGATCGAGTTTCGTCGTTGCAGGGTTAAAGTAACCATGACCAAGGGTCAATACTCCTTCACCGCGGCACTGAGCAAGCATTTCTTTGACGGTTAAGCTCGTTTGTTCCTCTCCATTCCATACTCGACCGCTCTTCAGGCTCACCGAATCGATCGTTGTATTTAACATCTGAGCCGCTTTAGCTATGATTTGCTCACGTGCCTTTTCGGCTGCCAAACGGACCGCATTTCCCGAAATGTAAGTCTGCCGCGAGGCAGATGAGGCCCCTGCGTCCGGGGAAACTCCCGTATCCCCTGAAACAACCACAACATCTTCAACCCTTACCCCAACAGTCTCAGCGGCTATCTGGGCTAAAGCCGTCGTTGAGCCCTGGCCCATATCGGCACACCCCGTTAAAACAATCACTGTGCCATCATCTAAAATATCAACAAAGGCACCGGATGGATTATTGGCCGCCGTATTTCCTATTCCATACCACATGTTAGCCATACCGTAACCGCGCTTTTTCATTACTTTCGTCCCTCCAGGCCAGGCATAACCTGGAGAGCCTTATCCCAGGCAGCCTCTAACGTCTTACTGATTCCGATACTTCCTTCGAGCTTCTGTCCTGTTGCCGTAATCGAACCTTCATGGACTATATTGCGGCGGCGGATTTCAATCGGACTTATATTTAAAGCACGGGCAACAATGTCTAACTGACTTTCGCTTGCAAAAGCCAATTGGGGAGTACCAAAACCCCTCATTGCCCCACTGAACGGATTATTGGTGTACACACAAGCCCCTTCAATATCCACATTAGGCACTTCATAAGGCCCTGTCGCATGGACGGCTGCCCGAATTAACGTAGCAGGTCCATAGGAAGCATAGGCACCGGTATCCCCCACAATTCTGACTTTGACTGCCAGGAGTTTTCCTTCTTTATCTGCCGCCGTCGTGTAATCAATAAAAAACGGATGACGTTTACCGCTGGCGATGAAGGACTCATGACGGTCATAGGTCATTCTTACGGGACGTCTCAGTTTCAGGGCAGCCAAGCCCAGAAAACACTGGATCGTAATATCAAGTTTCCCCCCGAAGCCGCCCCCGGTAGCCGTTTGGATGACCCTGACCTTGTTCATTGGAATACCTAACACACGAGCGACATCACGCCGGTCATAATGGGGATTCTGTGTACAAACTTTTATGACGAGACTATCTCCGTCCATATAAGCGACACCGGCTTCGGTTTCGATGTAGCAATGTTCTATCCTCTGAGTTGTATAGTTTCTCGAAATAATAACTGCAGCCTGATTAAGGGCGGATTCCACATCTCCCTTTTTAATCTTACTTACTGTAAGAATGTTGCCGTTTTCGTGAATCGCCGGCGCTGCATCATTCATGGCGCTCCAAACGTCATAAACCGCCGGCAGCTCTTCTAATTCCACTTTTATCAGTCTAAGAGCTTCTTTAGCGCTTGCTTCATTTTCAGCTGCTACTAAGGCCAGAGCATCCCCTTTAAAACGAACTTTATTTGTTAAGGCGGGCTGATCTTTAACAATAATCCCGTAACTGTTAATTCCGTCAATATCCTTATGGGTGAATATTCCGACAACTCCAGGTACTTGGAGAGCCTCATCCACATCGATCGTCTTAATATGAGCATGGGCAACGTTACTCCGCAGTACTTTAAGACAAAGTGCTCCCGGAAGATCAAGGTCCGCCGCAAACTGAGTTGCTCCGGTCACCTTTTCCTGACCATCAAGTCGTTGCACCGATTTACCGATAACACTGAATTCAGGCACGGGCAGCACCCTCCTTCGCCTCTTTACTCGCTGCGGCTAATTCAACTCCTTGCACCATCTTGGTATAACCTGTACAGCGGCAAATATTACCCGATATAGCCTTCAAAATTTCCTGACGCGTAGGATGGGGATTACGGTCAAGTAAAACTTTTGCAGCAAGAATCATTCCCGGGGTGCAATATCCACATTGGACAGCGCCCGCATCTAAAAAAGCTTGTTGCAGATAATCTAATTCCCCATTCCGCGCCACCCCTTCAATGGTTATAACTTCCCGGCCTGAGGCCTGAGGAGCAAAAACTAAACAGGAGTCCACTAATTCACCATCCAGAATAACAGAACAAGCGCCACATTCGCCTTCACTGCAGCCTTCTTTAGTCCCCGTTAAATGTAAGCAATCACGTAAAACATCCAGCAAACGAAGTCCCGGATCGATATCGAGAGCGACTGAATTTCCATTGACCGTCATTTCGAGATGATACTGTGCCATATTAAATCACCACCTGCTCATTACCTAAGAACAATCGGCTGGATAAATCCCGAACAATACCCTTAACCGCCTCACATTTATAAGCGGCTGATGCCCGTGAACCGAGCATTCGCGAAACTTCTTCACCTGCAAACCGCGCAAAACTATCGATTAGTGACTCTGAAGGCTTTTGCCCAATCAGAAATTCCTCCAGACTGGTATTCCGACTCGGATTAGGGCCGACTGCACCTAAACTTACACGGGCAAAATCAATAAGCCCGTCATGTTCTGTTATAATTATGGCTAGATTCATCCGGGCAATCGCTAAAGCTTTCCGACGCCCTAACTTAATAAAGCCTGATTGACTATTTTCGGAAGGTATTTGAAACCTTATTTCTGCGATTATTTCATCTCGGGAAATATTGGTTTTGCCAACCCCACATAATAACTCACTGACAGGAACACTTCGCGTTCCCCGCGTTGACTCCAGCCTTGCCTTGGCATCTAAAGCCACAAATGCTGTAACCGTATCAGCCGCAGGCGAAGCATTGGCAATATTTCCGCCAATGGTCCCCAAACTACGTATTTGCGGTGAACCGACTGCACCTGCGGCCTGCGCTAGAAGCGGCACCTGGGTTTGAATCAAAAGGGATTTTTCAATCTGCGCAAACGTGCACAAACTTCCTAGTTTAAGTTCATTATCATCTATATTAATTTCTCGAAGGCCTGGAATCTTTGATAAGTCAACTAATCCATCGACGTTCATTTCGCCCTTTCGCATAGCTGGGACAATATCTGTTCCGCCTGCTAAGGGTTTTAACCTTTTATCAGCGCTTGCCAAATACTTCACGGCATCTGAGATAGATTCTGGTTGGTAATATACACTGCATTCTGGCATAGTAACCCACCCTATAAAGTAGTGACTCTTAATGTGTTCCATAGCCTATTTTTAAGTTTTTAGGAAGAACACATTAAGAGCCTTGTATGGTTAATACTTACTTACGACCAAGTTCGCGGTCAGCGCGTGCGACAATAGCATCCAAAGCATCGGCTACTTCTTTCGTCAGTGTAACGGGCTCATAGTTTTCTTTGATGATCTGATATTGTTCTTTGGCCCGTGCAGCAAGATCCTTGCAGCCCTTTTCAGCCCAGGTCGTTCTGGAATCACGAGTAAAGGTTTTTGCCCGATAGCCATCCCTGAAATGATTAAAGGTATGCATCTTATCCACAAAGCTATCTTGGTAGGTCATGGCTTGAATGTCATCCCAGGCAATCGTTTCTTCATTCACTTCAAGACCGGCTTTAAGTTGTTTAACCATGCCAAAGACATCATTATCGATAATTAATTGAAGCGGGCTAATTGTTTTAGCTGTCTCGACTTGTCCGGCTCCGCCAAGAACAGAACCACCGGACAAAGCCACCATATGACTTAAGGAAGCTGCCTCAAATCCCGCCTGGGCGTCTAATGTAGAACTATCCGTTCCTGTAGCATAGGTGTGAACAGGGATACCATATCCTTCTTTAAAGAGCTGCATAGCTATCATGCGGCCCATTGTCGTGGACATGGTGGCTTGAGTCGTATTGGTTGTCAGCATATCCATTTCAAAGAGTAATGGGGTTGCAACACAAGGATGTCCGGGAGCAATAATCTGAGCCATAACGATCATCGCCACAACATCTGCGGCGGCCATCAAAGCTAAACCTGATGGAGTAATCGGTACATTAGCCCCTGCAGCAGGCAATGCACAAGGTTGGAGAGGAACGCCGGCCTTACAGCACTCATAAATAATGTTCATATCCATATATTTGTAGGTCAAACGGGGTACTGAACAGCAGATCGCACTGATGATAGGACGTTTGCGAAGTTCTTCCTTTCCCCCAACGACCGCGGCTGCCATTTCAATCAAATATTTGATGTTTTCGGCTTCATAAGGTTGCACCCATCCGTGTTTTGTGGTATTCCTTAAGACTGTATTCAGGGTATGAATGTCAATCGTCTCAGCCGGGAAATCGACAGGATCCGTTGATGGCAACGACCAATAGTTAACATTGGGCAATGCATTAGCGAGCCGGGTAAATTCCGCAACATCATCAAGAACGATGTTGCGATACTCGCCCTCTTCAGTTAGATAATACATACCACCGGTGTTGGTTCTGACATAAAACGATCCTTCCGGATGAGGGAATTTCATATCATTTTTCGGATCGATACCGGCAAGCGTAAACTCACGCGGCGCTGCTTTTAATGCTTCTTCATAAAGAGCCTTAGGGAATTTTACAGAACCTGTTTCTTCCGATACAATAGCTCCTGCTTTTTTCAATATCTCCATGACCTCAGGATGCTCAATATGAATGCCTTTAGTTTCAAGCAAGACCTGGATTTTCTCTTTTAGAAATTCAACTTCTTCAGCACTTAGAATTCGAGCGCTTAAATTGCGAGCCATTTTTTTACCCCCATCAACTTCTATTTTGTTTCGTATAGACCGTTACGGTGAGCGACTAAATATTCCATGCAGTAAGCGTCTTTGCCGAGCAATGCCTTTGATGCATGTACAAAACCCATCATGGTCTTATCGAGCGGATCAAGAATATATCCATCCATTCCCATAGTCATGGTTTGGATCATGAAAGCATGATTAAGAACCTTGCGATTCGGTAATCCATAGGAGACATTACTCAAGCCACAAATCCCATGGACCTTTGGATATTTTTGTTTAACTCCATAAATCGTTTCGAGGACTTCCATTCCCGCAGTATCCCCAGTACTTACAGGCTTTACTAAGGGGTCAATATAAATATCGTCTTCAGGTACCCCGGCTGCTGCCAAATCACCAATTAATTTAAAAGCGATCTTTAAGCGCTGCTCAGCAGTCTCTGGCATACCGGTATCATCCATACAAAGTGCTACGACTTTAGGTTTATACTTAAGTATCAAAGGAAGAATAGTCTCATAGCGTTCCTTTTCACCCGTAATTGAATTAATCATTGGCTGTCCATTTTTGGCTAAGGAAAGCCCAGCTTCAAGTGCCTTTGGATTCGGACTGTCAATACATAAGGGGGCCGTCACTTTTTGCTGAATCGTTTCCACTAACCAGGCCATAGTCTCCTCTTCGTTATAAACCATGGTCCCGCAATTAACATCAACATAGTTCGCTCCCGCGTCTACTTGTTGCTGAGCAATACTCTGAATATAGGCGGCGTCCCGACTCTCAACAGCAGGCTTAATCGCCTTTCGACTGGTATTAATCAATTCTCCAACAATAAGCATTTTTTTATCTCCTATTTCGCAATTAATTCTTTGCACAGATCAGCAGCAGAAGCAGCATCAGGGGCAAAGCCATCAGCACCAATGGAATCCGCAAATTCCTTAGAAACAGGAGCTCCGCCAACGATAATCTTAATTTTGTCTCTTAATCCATTTTCCGTTAATACCTCAATCGTATCCTTCATATTTGCCATGGTCGTTGTCAATAAGGCAGAGAGTGCAACCACATCAGGGTTATGTTCTTTAACCGCCGCTACAAATGTGTCTGCTGAAATATCCACTCCCAGATTAACGACCTCCAAACCGCTGCTTTCAACCATCATTCCTACAAGATTCTTGCCAATATCATGTAAGTCGCCTTTAACAGTGCCAATAATTACTTTACCCTGACTTTTCATGTCTCCATCAGCAATTAACGGTTTTACAATCTCAACCCCTGCAGCCATACTCCGTGCCGACATGAGAACTTCCGGAACAAACATATCTCCCGCTTTAAAGCGAGGACCCACAATATTCATCCCCGCAATTAATCCTTCGTTGATAATTTCCATAGGGTTATTGCCCGCTGCCACGAGGGCATTAACTTGTTCTTTTACTTGACCTTCATTGCCTTTTACTACGCTTTGCGCTAATTCTGAATAACTTGCCATCTTCTTTACCTCCACTATTTTCTACTTAGATAAAATCCACGTAAACTTATGCCGCCGACATCTAACTATATAAGCAATTATCATGCCAATATAAACTAAGCATCAAACCTATAATAACCATGTTTAAACTGCTAAATTCGACTCAATTTCCTATAATATGGTTATTTACTCCAGTCGTTCACATTATGCATATTTCAATGTCGAAACGTTCATAAAATTCATTGTAATTTCAAGGGCGTTTAGTCCTTCAAATAAGAAATAAACCATTTCATTGGTGAAAGGTTTATTTCTTGCCCCTTTCTGGGATACCACGTATCCGCGAAAAAAACACGAATTTTATTTACTTGATTCCAAAAAATTTGACCATTTCATTCGTGAGCAGGTCAATCTTGGAAAATACAGTTTGATTACTCCTTATCAAGACCGTATTCAGTCATTTTTCTCCATAAAGTAGGGGTACTTATTCCTAACAAACCAGCCGCCTTTGTTCGTTTATACCTAGCCATTTCCAATGCCTTCCGGATAATGGCTTTTTCTGTTTCAGCCAATGCTTCTTTTAAATTCACCCCGCTTGACCCGATCTCAACAACCACAGACTCCTTAACATTCTTAGGACTATGCCTTAGATACATTGGCAAATGTTTGGGCATAAGCCGAAACTCTTCCTGTTCGACCATGTTCATAGCCGATTCAATACAATTTTGGAGTTCACGAACATTTCCCGGCCATGTGTGTTGTTGAAGAATCTTTAATGTTTCTAAATCAATTTCTTCAATATATTTGCCTAACAAGGTATTATATCTCTGCAGAAAATATCTGCTCAATAACTCCACATCTGATGACCGCTCACGAAGAGCCGGTACTTTAATCTGAACGACATTCAGGCGATAGAAAAGATCCTGGCGAAACTTTCCATTGGCGATTAACGTGTTTAGGTCTTTATTCGTCGAAGATATGACCCTGACGTTAACTTTAATCGGCTTGAATCCGCCAATGCGAACAACTTCACGTTCCTGTAATACCCGCAAAAGCTTCGTTTGCAACCCGATTTCCATTTCGCTAATCTCGTCAAGAAAAATAGTTCCATTATTAGCTTGTTCAAAGGCGCCCGGACTTCCCCCTTTTTTAGCACCAGTGAAAGCCCCCTCCTCATATCCAAACAAATTACTTTCAATGAGTGAACCAGGCAGTGCTCCGCAGTTCAAAGCTACAAAAGGCTTCTTATAACGTTCACTTGCATTGTGAATGGATTGGGCAAATAATTCTTTACCCGTGCCCGTTTCACCGCTTATAAGGATCGTCGACACACCATTAGCTACGAACTTTGCCATACTCTTTATTTTCATCAATTCCTGACTACCGCCAATGATATCGTCAAACGTATAATTCGTATGTTGAAGCCTTTTAATCTCTTCATAAAGAACTTGCTGCTGCCGGGTTATATCCTGATTATTAAAACCAAATCCGAATTCTTTAGTCATCGGAATACGTACAGCAGTTGCCCCGTTAATTGAAAAGGACTTCCCAACTACCGGTTCTTGCTTCTCAATCGCAATTTTCGCCGGACCGCTGACTTTGCCTTTATATTGTTTTCTTTCAGTCCCATCGCTATTAAAACTGATGATCCGTTCTCCAGCACCATTAAACAAAACGGCTTCTCCACCGGCTACTTGTGCAATCATTGGTAAAGCTCTGAGCAAGGATTCTTTCAAATGATGTTCTCGTTTTACTCTTTCAGCGTTACTAGAAATTAAGACATATTTACCTATGGGCAAGGCCCAAGCGTTAGCCCCTTCACATGACTTCGGGGCTCCAATTTGCGAATAACCTAACTCTCCTGCTTTTCTGGCTAATTCAAGTATATCTCCTTCTAATTCCGATACAGCTTTACCATTACAGTCCAATGCCATCGCCAGCGATCCATTTAAATCCGCAATAGCGGCATAACCACCGGTGGTCTTCGCTAAAATTGGGAGAATATGAACAAGATTTTCAAACTCTGGATCCCACACAAGCATCCACCTCTCAAAGCGATCAAATATAAAGGAGATTCGGGTAATATATTGTCTATTCATAATACGGAATTTTCAACGTTTTTTAAACAACTATATAATGCCAATCCTACATACTTTTCCCACACCAAGTGAATCGGCCATAATTAGGGTTTGCTAACTAAACCTCTTTTTTCTCTTAGGCCACCAGAATCTTAGGATTTTTTCACACCAATATCCAACTCAGACATTGGGCGATCCCGATAGCGGGAGGCTTGCCCTAGGCTTGTACCAAGAATCTTACGCGCGTAAGATTCTTGGTACAAGCCTGGTCGAGTCTGACGTTAACATTTGTTTACACTATATCGATTTTAACTCCACGTGCACGGTTTTTGACGCCAAAAGCTGTTTTTCCATGCACATAGATTACGCAAAACCACCCTTAAACCCTTGGAGAATCTAGAGTTTTTGATAAATTAGCAAGCCCTAATTATAGGTTCCAATTGATTTCACAAGAAAGAAAAATTTACCCATTAGGATAATTTACCCATTAAAAGTAAGCGGCCTAGCTCCGATTGATTTCGGAACCAAGCCGTTAAATGTTGCTTAAGGCTTTTGCTTACGCGATAAATAATAGGTTAATACATTAATAGTTTTTATCCGCGTAACCTACCCAGCCGCCTTCTTTAACAAGCGTCTTGTCAAACTCGCCGACGTTGAAATCAATCTCTTCTGATTGGTCTGTAGAAACGACGATAATCTTATCGTTTTCAATGTCAATAGTTAGCGAAGTATCTTTCCCCGCGTAGTTCTCAAAAAGATAGTCGATCTTTTCTGTTGGCAATTCTATGGCGAACATACCGCAATTGTACATATTCTGTCTGAATATTCTCGCGAAGCTTTCAGCTATCACTACGTTGATTCCATTGACTTCTAACGCCCAGGGAGCATGCTCTCTGGAAGAACCACAACCAAAATTAGCTCTTGTCACAAGCACAGCTTTATCCTTTATATCGTCTTTATTGTTAAATCCGGTCAGAGACAAATCCTCCAATAAATAAGGTTTCAAAGCTTCTTTGGTGATTTCAGTAAGATACTTTGCCGGAATGATTTCATCGGTATTAATATCACTTCTATCTAAGAATAAGACTTTTCCGCTAAATTCTTTCATTTTTACCTCCGATACTTACACTTTATACAATTCTGAATTGGCTATTTTTCCTTCAATCGCTGAAGCTGCTGCAGTAGCCGGACTCATCAGATGAACGGTACCGCCCTTTCCCATTCTGCCATTAAAATTGCGGTTTGTCGTAGAAGCACAGGTTTCACCATCAGCAAGAACCCCATTACTCATGCCGAGACAAGCTCCGCAGGTAGGGTTGGTAACGCAAAAACCAGCGTTCTGAAAGACCTCAATGAGTCCTTCTTTTAAGGCCATGGAATAGATATCCGGGGTTGCAGGACTGACAATAGCACGCAGGTCATCACTTATTTTTTTGTCCTTAAGGATGCTTGCAGCAATTCTCAAATCTTCTATGCGGCCATTGGTACAGCTTCCAATATAAACCTGATCAATTTTTGTACCCGACATTTCATGGACGGTTTTAACCTGGTCAGGTTTGAACCCGAACGTAACCATTGGTTCTAAATTCGTAACATCATATTCATAGACTTTTTCATAGGAAGCATCCGCATCCGAAACCCATTTTGAGTATTCTTTCAAAGCGTCTTCTTTTGTGTTAAATTCGTCTTTAATGAATTCCCACAGGTATTCCACGGTTGTCATATCCGGGTAGCATATTCCACAAGTCCCTCCGGCTTCAATGGCCATATTGCACAAAGTCATACGGGATTCCATGGACATGGCATCGACCACCGGTCCGGTAAATTCTATAACCATGTTTGTGGCACCGTTTACAGTCAGTTCTTTAATAATAAAAAGGATCAGGTCTTTGGCATAAACGCCCGGTTTTAAGGTGCCATTAAGCACCATTTTAATGGTTTTCGGGAAGTGGAAGGCACATACACCCTTAAGTATCCCTACTTCAAGGTCAGTGGTTCCAACCCCTGCAGCAAACGCTCCAAACGCTCCATGGGTACATGTATGGGAATCCCCCATGATCACTGTATAACCCGGTCTTACGAATCCTTTTTCCGGGAAAATCGCATGACAAACACCATTTCTTCCAACGTCAAAAAAATCCTTAATACCATGTCTTTTAGCCCAATCCCGCAGTATCTTTCCCTGTTCGGCAGTTTTAGAATCTTTGGCAGGTGTTACATGGTCTATGACAGCTTTGATTTTCGTAGGATCAAAGACTCTGTCCATGTCTCTAGCTATAAGATCCGTGATGGCAATCGGAGTGGTAATTTCATGACAGAAAACCCTATCCAATTTTAAAACATGCGTATCAGGAAACGGCATATTTACCCTGTGTGCATCAAATAATTTCTCAGCTATTGTTTTTCCCATTGTATTCTCCTTTATATTGTTATCGAAATCTCTAAAGTGGTTCTGCAACAATAACAGGAACTGCTAACCTGTTGCCAACCTGTGCCAGTTGCACAGCCCAAGTAGGATACATTTCTGGAGAGTAAGTATAATTACACCCCATTCACCTGTCTTAAAGAAGGACATTAAACAACCTTGCTAAAATAATAAGCAAGATTTGTGCCAAACCCCATTACTCTACCTCAAAGATAATAAGGCTTCCAATCTCTTCTAGAAAAAGCATTAATCTATATCCTTAATCCCAATTGAAAATTCGTTTCAGAGAAACCATTCAATACTGAAATAGTTTCTCTACGTTGTTCTCTGTGCTTAAGCTAAGATAACAACTTAAGTGAAACGAACCATTTCATGATTGAAATGGTTCTATTTCCGAATTCAATTCGAGCCATATTTTAAATAGTTTTCTCGTTAAAGTTATCACAAATCTTATCTCTTCATAGACTAAATCACTTTGTCCCAATTGTCAATTGATAACCGGTGTAGTTCCAGACGAAATGCCGTATGTACCATTCTATATTTCTCACAACCTCTTTTGGGATATCCCGATCAGCTACAATTCACACAGAATTCAAGGCGCAAGGCGATGGAACCCTTGCTCTCGATTAATGGTTAGCAACTACAAGTCCCTTAGTGGATTTTCGCCATCAAGTAAATCGCCATGCGTGGCGCACTAAAACAAAAGAGATGTAAAACATATTTGACATCCCCTTCGGCTTATATTAGCCTAAAGGTGTCAAGAGTCTTTTAAACCTTGCAATGTGGAGGCATATGGAATGGAAAATAAAATTAAGGAGTATAGAGAAAAAAACAGTCTTTCCCAAGTTAAGTTAGCAGAATTATGCAATGTAAGCAGACAAACGATTAATGCCATCGAAAATAATAAATACGACCCAAGTTTACAGTTGGCATTTGATATTGCAAGGGTATTAGGGACTGCTATGGAGGATTTATTTATTAATTCAAAGAATGGTGTGAAAAGAAATGGGTAAGCCGAAAATCATAGGTGTTTTTGTCTTTATTGTTTTTATGATTGTCGCAGGTTTTTCCTTATACAAGTGGATAAGATTTGGAGCTATAGATGGAGGCTCTATATTTTTTAGTTTTCTTTCCTTATCCTACTTTTTCAACTGGATTACTTGGGGCCAACATGAAGGAGGGGGAGAAAAAGACGAATTAGACAGGCATATTGAAACTCGAAGTGCTAAGATTGGTTATTTTGTTTTAATGGTTCTATCAGCGTTAATTTTGTTTATTTCTGAAGGTGTGTCTAATTTAAATGACATTAAAAATTATCCTTTACTTATTGTAGTTGGTCTTACATTTATTACACTACCAATTACCGAATTTATATATTCAAGGAAGTTTAAGTGAAATTACACATAAAGGAAGTGTAAACTTCTAACCAATGATGTTTTAATAGATTGTGAGATTATCAAAAAACGCTCTGAGCATTTTGCACAGAGCGTTTTTTCCCTTTCCATAATAGCAATAGCGTTATTTTCACACTAACCACAACTGTCCGGGTTATTCCCACCTACTCCACCGTAACACTCTTAGCCAAATTCCTTGGCTTATCAACGTCACACCCTCTGGCAACCGATACATAGTACGATAGAAGTTGCAGCGGTATAACCGTCAGAATCGGCGAAAGCTCATCCAATGTCTCCGGGATATAAATCACATGATCAACTGACTTAGCCATGCTGGTATTCCCCTCATAGGTCAATCCGATCACTTTGGCATCCCGGGCTTTTACCTCTTTGACATTAGAAATCGTCTTTTCATAGACATCTCTCTGGGTTGCTAACGCAACGACAGGCGTAGCTTCTGTGATCAAAGCCAAGGTGCCGTGTTTCAACTCGCCTGCTGCATAAGCTTCAGCATGAATATAGGAAATCTCTTTCAGTTTCAGAGACCCTTCCATGGCAACCGCCCAATCTAAGGAACGGCCGATAAAGAAGGTATTCTCAACCTTAGCAAACGACTCTGCAACCTCTTTAATTAGACCGGACTGGTCTAAAAGCTCCTGGACTTGAGCCGGAATCTGTTTCAAGGCAGTAATAATCTCCCCTATTTTTTCAGAGGGCAATGTCCCCTTGACCTGTGCGAGATAGAGTCCCAGCAGAACCATTCCTTCCAGCTGAGTTGTATAAGCTTTTGTCGAAGCTACGGCGATCTCGGGGCCGGCCCAGGTAAAGATCACATCATGAGCTTCCCGGGATACCGTGCTCCCAACGACATTCGTAACCGCAACCACACGTGCACCTCGTTTTTTAGCTTCGCGCAGAGCAGCTAACGTATCCGCTGTTTCGCCGGACTGGCTTACTACTACAACCAAAGTATGCTCATCCACAAGGGGAGAGCGATAGCGGAATTCCGAGGCAATATCTACTTCAACAGGTAGATGTGCCCATCGTTCAATCAGGGTCTTACCGACCAATCCGGCATGCCAGGCTGTACCACAAGCGACAATATAGACCTTATGAATTTGCGCTAATTCTTCAAGAGTTAAGTCCACTTCCTGAAGGACAACCTTCGTTTCCTCCAAGCGTCCCAACATCGTATCTTTCAGCGCCTTAGGCTGTTCGTTGATTTCCTTGAGCATAAAATGCTCATATCCGCCCTTCTCCGCAGCCACCGCATCCCACTTGACGTCATAAACTTCTTTCGTACGGGGATTGCCTCCGAAGTCTGAGACCTTAACTCCATCTTCGGTAATAACGACCATTTCACCATCATCTAAAATATAGACTCTGCGAGTATAGTTTAAAATTGCGGTGATATCGCTAGCCACAAAAAACTCCCCGTCTCCAAGACCAACCACCATCGGACTGTCTTTACGGGCCGCAACAATCTTGTCAGGGTCCTGACGTCTTAAGACAACAATGGCATAGGAACCGCGAATCCTCTTTAGAACATTTCGTACAGCTCCCTCGAGATCTCCCTCATAGTAATCCTCGAGCAAGTGAGCCAAAACCTCTGTATCCGTTTCCGAAACAAATCTGTGCCCTTTTTCAAGGAGCATATCCTTTAATTCCAGATAGTTTTCGATGATTCCATTATGCACCACAACAAAATCATGGTTGCAGTCGCAATGCGGATGAGCATTAACCTCGGAAGGTCGTCCATGGGTCGCCCATCGGGTGTGTCCAATCCCGATGCAAGACTGTGAATAGCCCTGGCCAAGTTCTTCTTCCAAAGCAATTAACTTACCCACGCTTTTCGAAACCACGATTTTCTCATTATCCAAGACAGCGACGCCTGCGGAATCATACCCTCTATACTCTAATTTTTTTAAGCCATCTACCAAAATGGGAATAGCTGCACGTTTTCCGATATATCCGACGATACCACACATACATGTATCTCCTTTCAAATTAAACGGGTTGGGGTCATTCCAACCAAGATTTTTAATAATTAATTTTTCTTAATCCTATGTGCGTACTAAACGATTTTCGGGAAATAATAAAGCCGCCCTAATATGGACGACTTTGTTGATTCAAATTAAAGGCAACACAAGCAAGGAGGATCAAAATAAACATAGTTTCCCCTTGTCTTGTCAGCTTCACCTTTGTCCCGAAAATTACTCTTCGGTTTTAAGTAAGCTTTACGGTGACAAGCCACCGAGAGGGACCCGCCGAATCCTTCGATAACCCTCTTCCTCGTCGACCTCAGAGATTAACTGCTAAGGTCCTGGCGCTTTATATGATTGCCTAACTGATTCAACCGTCCATCAAATATATTTTACATTACGATTTACGTATAAGCATCACCTCTTTCGATATGGTTCTAAATATGACTTAGATTTAGTTTCCGAATTAGGTTCATGTGCCCTTTTCCACAAAATACTTAGTACTTAAGGCACATGAACCATTATAACCAAATCTAAAGAGTTATCAATAGTATTTTATTCATCACATTGAATAATTGTGTCAATAACTTCTTGGGCCAGCTCTTTTAATGTTTGCTGATCCGGCCCCTCAACCATAACTCGGATCAACGATTCTGTCCCGGATGGACGTACCAGCACTCTGCCTTTGCCATTAAGGATTTCTTCAGCTTCATGTACTTTTGCGAGTACTCTGGCATCCGTCATCAATCGTTCCTTATGTTGAACCTTGGCATTAAGGAGAACTTGAGGTAGGCGCCGCATTTGAGAAGCGAGCTTTGACAGCGGAACTTGTCGTTCCTTAACCACGGATAACAACTGAAGGGCCGTCAATAGTCCATCCCCTGTTGTGTTGCTGTCGAGGAAAATAATATGTCCGGACTGCTCTCCGCCAAGCTGAGCCCTCGTTCGGATTAATTCTTCCATGACATAGCGATCCCCAACTTGTGTCTCGTAAATCTTGATTCCAGCCTCTTTTAGGGCCAGGTGTAACCCTAAATTACTCATGACGGTTACAACAACAGCGTCTTGAGCTAATTTTCCCTTAGCTTTTTGAGCTAAGGCACAAATAAGTATGATGAAGTCCCCATCCAAGATAGTTCCTTGTTCATCGACTACAATAAGGCGGTCAGCATCTCCATCCATAGCTAGTCCCAGATCTGCACCGTGTTCTAAAACTGCGCTCCGTAATCTTTCCGGATGGGTTGACCCACAGTCAGCATTAATATTTACACCATCCGGCGTATTACAGATAGAGATTACCTCAACCCCTGCCTCCTGCAATACTTTAGGTCCCACAAAGGATGCTGCTCCATTGGCACAATCTAAAACAACTTTAATCCCATCCAAGCGTCCAACCGTCATCTTAAGAAAATCTTTATAACGAGACTCGGCATCAGGTACGTCAATCACCCGTCCCACTTCCCCGCCAATCGGGACATCCCAAGGTTTTTCTTTACTTACTACGATTCTTTCAATCTCATCTTCAATAGCATCCGGCAATTTATAGCCTGTTGAACTAAAAAACTTAATTCCGTTATCTTGAATAGGGTTATGTGAGGCGGAAATTACAACACCAGCACTGACATCAAGGGTTCGTGTTAAAAAAGCGATTCCAGGCGTCGGTAAAACTCCAACCCTTAATACATCCGCTCCAACAGAACAAATCCCAGCGATCAGTGCCGATTCAAGCATATCTCCAGAAATTCGGGTATCTTTACCGATGACGATTCGGGGATGTGGATGCTCCTTGCTAAGTATATAAGCACCTGCTTGCCCAAGGCAAAAAGCGAGATCAGGGGTTAGCTGGCTGTTAGCCACACCACGCACCCCATCTGTTCCAAAGAGTCGACCCAAATCGATCCCTCCCTTCCTATCTAGTGTATTACGTCTTTAGCTAAATGTTCTTAATCTTCAGTATTGTTATTTTTAATGATACTAGTTAACTTACACTAGTTTACTCTATAGGAGCAAATTGCGCCATAAGAAATTCAGCAATTCTTATCCCATCGACAGCAGCACTGGTAATTCCTCCGGCATATCCCGCTCCTTCACCGGCCGGATAAAGCCCTGTTAAGTCTAAAGATTCTCCCTGAGTATTTCGTACAATGCGAATTGGAGAGCTTGTCCGTGTCTCAATCCCTGTCAGAGTTGCCTTCTCCCCGGCAAATCCTTTGATTTTCCTATCGAAATCTCGAAGTGCCCGTTCTAAAACCTCTCCTACCGCAGCCGGAAGCACCTCATGTAATTCATAAGGCACAATCCCCGGCGAGTAGGTAGGCGACAAGTCAAAACGATTCGTTACACGTCTCTCTAAAAAGTCAACAACACGTTGAGCCGGAGCTCTATAATTTGACCCGCCTGCTCTAAACGCCTTATGTTCCCATTCCCTTTGGAACTCCAAGCCAGCAAGGGGGTGCACCGTCGGAAAATCGTCCGCTCCAACGGTCACAACAATTGCACTGTTAGCGATCTTCGTATCCCGAGCATATTCGCTCATTCCGTTCGTGGCAACTCCTCCCTCTTCCGAAGCCGCTGCCACAACCTTACCTCCTGGACACATACAAAAAGCATAGGCCCCGCGTCCAGTTCGTGCATCTTTATACGTCAACTGATAATCCGCTGGTCCAACGTGAGGGTGTTCCTCGACTCCATACTGGGATTTATTAATAAGCGCCTGCGGGTGTTCGACTCGCAGACCAATGGCAAATGATTTCTTTTCAAGGGTCAGATTCATGTCAAATAGGTATCTATAGACATCCCGGGCACTATGCCCAACAGCGAGTATCGCTGCATCGGCAGGGATTTCCTCTTCACCGTTGACGATAACCTTTTTCAGACGGTCACCAGAAGCCTTCAATCCCGTTACTTTAGCCCGGAAACGAACTTCGCCGCCTAAAGACTCAATTTCCTGACGAATTCTTTTCACGACATCTTTAAGTATGTCTGTTCCTATATGGGGTTTTGCCAGATATTGAATCTCAGCAGGAGCTCCATGTTTGACAAACGTCTCCAAGACATCCGAAATCCGTCGATCTTGAATTCGAGTCGTTAGCTTGCCATCCGAAAATGTCCCAGCCCCACCTTCCCCAAATTGTACATTACTCTCCGTGTCTAACTTGCCTGTATCCCAAAATTCCCGAACCTTTTGGGTGCGGTCCTCAACAGAGTCACCCCGCTCAAGTACAAGCGGAGTATACCCTCTTCTGGCTAAGGCTAACGCAGCAAAATACCCTGACGGTCCCGCACCAATTACTACGGGACGATGGGTCAGGGTTTTGCTTGGTTTAGGCCATAAGATGGGAATCTCTAACGGCACTTCCTTAAGCCCGGGAACTCGAGCCAGAAGACGATTCCCCTCAGTTCTAGGCACATCAAGGGAGAATTGGAGCGAATAAACGAAGGCAAGATGAGGTTTTTTACGGGCATCCAAAGAACGCCGCAGAAAACGGAGATTGTTTATACTTTGCTCAGGTACTTTTAACTTGTGAGCCATCGTAGTCGTTAAGAAAACATCCTCTTCAACAGGAATTCTCAAATTTGACCATAGTAAGTCCACGTATTACTCTGCTCCTTTATCCACTTGAGCTTTAAGACTATAGTTCACTTGCGGTGTCGTAATCATGGTTACTCCCGGCGGGAGCTGCCAATAAACTTTTACATTAGTATAATTTCCAGCCTCTTGACCGGTGGCATCAACCCAAAGTTGGATTTGTTCAGCTATTACATTTTTCATGACGTCAGAGAGACCTTCAAGAACAATATCAACCGGCGGAATTGGCTGATCTATCTCTAGATCTTTCCCGATATTCCTGATTTGAATCGGTACCTTCGAAAGATTCTTTTGAATCGGTCCAGGACCAATCTGGGCAATAACACTCAAGGTTGTCCCATTCAGAAAGGAAACCCCTGACGGCAATGATACTTGCTCGATAGGAATCTGAAAGGTTTTGTTCTCTGTCAAGTTCGAAATATCAACCGGACCTAGGTTCACGAAGTCAAAACCTTTTAAAGCCTCAAGAGGACCTTGAACCTGCGCACTGGCCGGAGAAGGAACTAATGAGCGAAGTTCCATTCCTGGGGCGGGTACCCCTTTGCTGGTGACTCTCAAAGGGACCATCTTCGACGCAAGATCCTTCGCTATGACTGGAGCGATGGCATCCACACTGCTTGGGTAAGCACTTAGAATACTCAAAGTTGGGTCAGGTCCAAAAATGGGCTTGCCTTCTTTGTCACGAAAGCTTACAGGTCTGGAAACCTGAATTGTTTCATTAGCTCCTGTTACACTTACCTCTACAATCACTTTGTCTAGGTCATCTAGCGTGGAACTGGGACCTCGTACATTCACAGCTGAAGGTTTAATAATAAGACTTCCTACTTGATAACCATTCGCCGGGCTTCCCGAGATAACTGCCTGCACGGGAACCATCTTTTCTTCAACTGTATCTAAAGTTAATTTGATGCTAGCAGGTTGACGATCTAATACATTGGTTCCAGGGGGTGTATTTATTTTAATGCTATAGGTGTTTTCCCCTGGCATTCCAGAGGAGAGATCTACTACTGCATAAATATCTTTAATATTGCCACTGGGATTAATCGATTGAAAACGAACAAGAACTGAAGGCAGTTGGGTCATAACGACCATATTTGGATTTAATCCACTGGCTACCAGAGGAATGGTTAATGTCTGCTCACGAACCAACTTATCAGATGTCCCTTGATTCAGAACAAAAAGCCAAAAGAGAATAGCAAATAAGAACGAAACCACCTTAACTCCTAAGTTTCGCCGAAACATCTCAATCATGGCTACCACCTCCAAAAGGGAATGACTGATGAGGAGACACTTTTAACATCAAGTTCCTTCAGTAATAATTCCCGTAACGTTTTCTCATCTGTAAAGCGAGTCAATACTCCATCGATTCCAATTGATATAGCCCCGGTTTCCTCCGAGACAACAAGGACCAAGGCATCCGTAATTTCAGTTAATCCGATAGCTGCTCTGTGGCGTGTTCCCAATTCCTTTTTTATCGTAGGATTCTCGGATAACGGGAGAAAACACCCTGCAGCTGCCACACGATCCTGCCGGATAATCACCGCTCCGTCATGAAGCGGCGTATTCGGAATAAAAATATTTACTAAAAATTCGGAGGACACCATTCCATCAATCTTAATTCCTGTTTCTACAAAATCTTGAACCCCTGTTTTTCGTTCGATTACAATCAGTGCTCCAATCCGATTCTTGGAAAGAACTTGAGTACAACGCACTAATTCTTCTATGACCTGTTCTAAAGTATCTAAAGCAGGTGCTGACGGGTGACGAGTGAAAAAACGCCCTCTGCCCAGTTGCTCCAGAGCCTTTCTGAGTTCAGGCTGAAAAACAACAGGTATAGCGATTACAAACATCTCCAGAAGCTTGCTCAATAACCAACTGATGCTTGTTAATTGAAAAAAATTGGCAAGAAGAGAGACCGCTAAAAGAACCATGACTCCCTTAACTAATTGTACTGCACGGGTACGTTTAATAAGCATATAGAACTGGTAGAAGACCACTGCCACCACAATAATATCAATAGCGCTCCGCAGTCCAAAATTTTGAAATTGTGATAAAAATTCGGTCATGGTCCCCCCCCGTTTCTGACACACTCTAATCTAATTCAAAAGAGTTAAAATCACTCTGTTTAAATTCTCCATTTATGTAAAAAATCCTTGCCATTCTAAATATTTTTTACCCCTCTATCTGATACCCATACCCGCTAATATTCCGAAACATCCTGTTAACATCATATCTCCATAGGGAGCTGCTTCATACCAGTTAAGAGATTTTACCATACTTCTTCGGGGTCCGGTAACTACGACAAAATCCCAGCCTGGACGCATTTCTGGGTGTAGGGTTGCGCCATGCCCCCCTTGCTCGTAGATTTCAGCATTGATTAATTCGGCGTTCTGAAATCGTCGAATAAGATTGGCCAGGGAATCTACATTCACCATACTGGTGTGGTGCTCGAATAGTCCATAGACCCGCTCACCTCGTATAGCTGCAACAAGTGTATGTGAATTTCCGATATTGACGGCCAGAATTCCTTCATTCAAGCGGGGCTTAACATAGTGATCCGCCATGATTCCTAGGAGTGCCGCTGTCCCGGTATCTGTCAGGACTGCATCTGGTATTATCTCACGGACTGCACGCATTCTTGTGTACACTTCTGGAATATCCTGTTTGAACACGAGACTTCGCAGGTCTCCTCCCTGCAAGACAAACTCTTCCCAGAGCCGAAAGCGAAGTGTTCGATTGCTTTCAGTAACACTGAATCCATGATCCTGAACCGCAACGGCTGTTTTTAAAGGGTAATCAAGGCTAAACGCTTCAAACGCTTGTTTCAGTGAAAACGTATCCACATCTCCCATCCAAATAGGGATCGCTGATTCTGGTGCTTCTTCACACAACATGATTCCCATTCCCTCTACTTGAGAAAGGTTGTCATTGAACGTTACAGCAGCTTGAGACGTTGCATAGGCTCTGAGACCTGTACCAATATGCTTTTTGAGTGCTGCGGCACACGCCCCACCGCCCATCAAATGACCATGCAGAAAGATTTCCTTTCCCTGAACTGTGGCTTTTCGAATCTGTGCCGCTACAATCTGAGTCCGACTAGGAACAATGAACTTGGGACAGTTCTCCAGATTCCTCTCTGGCTGATAGAGAAGAATATCTTGGGTGCCAGACCCAACGTCAATCACTATTACACTTTCTGCCATAGATAACACCCGCTTTCTCGAAACAGCAATCCAATTACCCCTTACGAGCAATTCATGAATTACCTCTACTTATAATTGCCCTACTTTATAAATTTTCTCCCTAACCAAGGCTTACAGAGCTTCACTGCGTGATGCGGACAAAGCTCCTGGCAGCAAAAACAGCGAATACAAGCCTGCAAATCGACAAGCGGCCGTTGATTCTCATTCATCGCCACTGCTTTTGGCGGACAATTATTGACACAGTCACTGCACCCTACACACATCTCGTGCTCAAACTTTGGATAAGGACGTACACGATTTAGCACAAAATTCTTTACGCTCTCCGGCAGAGGAACCATGTCTAAGAAATTCGTAGATACTGCTTTTGGAATTATGTAATTTTGAATCCTCCAAAGAGAACGTGCGTCCCCTTTCAATTCTATTTCATTAAGGTGGCTTGTCAGACCTCGGGCACGCGCCGCCATTATGGTTGGGACCTTTTTAGGTATTAAACCAATTAAATCTGTGGCAACCACATCTAGAGCGAAAGGATCCGTACTCATAATAAGCGCTCCAATATTTCGTGGTTTACCTGCTGACGGTCCGTCCCCCTCCATCCCCACGACCCCATCCATAATACTCAGGGCTGGTTTTACCCAAGCAGCAATATCCACCAAAAGATCTGCAAAATCCGAGATTTTAAACATCTTTAAATGATACTCTGCTTTTAAGAGACCCGGGATAACCCCGAACAAAATCTTGACCGCCCCCGTGAAGGTCATCATGCCATGGGTTTTTAGCTTTGAGATAGGGATCACGACATCTGCATTTAATACACAATTCGTGACGGTTAAGCTCTTAATGATTTTCCCTTCGGGATATTGTAATGTAGTTTGTCCGACATCTTCGTTTAGAATTGCTCCAGTCCGCTCCGCAACTTCTCGTAGGCCCGACTTTGAATAGATCGCCTGAAGGGCTCCCACTGTATAGGGACCACCTGGGCTGTCGCCAATGATGGGTATCCCTCCGGCTTCCTGAACAAGCCGGACAACGGCCTCAACAACGCTAGGGTGAGTCGTAACTGCTTCCTCTGGCCGCTTTTTCATGAGAAGATTTACTTTAAGCAAAACCTTCTGTCCAGGCTTCACGAATGTGGGCATGCCGCCCCATTCAGCTAAACCTTCCCTTAAACTCTTTTCCACATCCGCTGTATAGTCCGGGCAAAATTTCAGTACTACTTTGGCCTGCACCAGAATCCACCCTCTCTAAATCCGCAAAAAGATCAGTACCTCGCTCAGGAAAGACACTTAACTCAGCATCAAATTGAAATACTCTTCACCAAATTAATATCTGTTTTATTATAGCGCTTTTTATTGCTTGAGGGAAATTTATAACTCATTAAAGGGTACCAACTAATCCTTCTATAATATACCAGTTTCAGGAGACAACTTGTCATGGTATACTGCAGTTGTCTCGAGAATACAATCTAGGAGGACTTTACAAGTGAAAAAAGTAGCAAAGTTATTAATGGGCATTCAAATGGGCGTTTTATTGACAGGAATCGCCTTGCCGGTTCAAGCAGGCATGCTTGTAGGCGCTCCTCTTAAGTTATCAGGTTCTGTTGTTACTCTGCGGTCTTCCGCTCCTGCAACAACTCCGGTAACTTCTACTCCTGCTCCTATTCAAGGAAATCCAACGACTGTCTCCACACCAAACACTTCATATGTAAATATTGGATCGTCACCATCTAATCAGAGCGGAAATGTTGTTTCCTTAAAAAACTATAATAAAATTAACACTATCCCTGTTGCTCCAACGCCTGCTCCTGCTCCTGCCCCAACACCTTCACCTGACCAAACAGTCAACTTAATTCCTCCTGTGTCAGCACTAACGGCTGACGAACAACTCATGGTGGACATGATCAATCAGGAACGACTTGCCGCCGGCCTGAATCCGGTAATAGCTGACCTGCGCCTGGCTGCAGTGGGACGCGCCAAGGCTAACGATATGAAAGTAAACAACTACTTCAGTCACACCTCTCCGACTTACGGCAGCCCCTGGGCTATGATGCAGCAAGCAGGCATTACAGTGCGCTGGGCTGGAGAAAACATTTCCGGGAACAAATCCGTCCCGTCCTCAATGGCGGCACTTATGCAAAGCCCAGGACATAGGGCAAACATTTTAGATCCTCGCTTCACACATGTGGGCGTAGGGATAGCTTATGGAAGCACTTATGGAAACCTTTATGTCCAAGAATTCTTGCAACAGTAATTAAGTACGGAACCAGCTTACACTTAAGTTGTATATTTTTATATATGAAATAGTTTACTCCTCGATTACTAGTCTTTTTATTGGAAGGCCGTCTCCTCATAAAATTAATTCTATGAGAAGACGGCTTCATATTCAAGGAAAATGTCATTGATTAATTATTTAGCCGCTCAGAAGAATTTTCAGCACCTTTCCACTTACATTTTGTACCCTATACTCTAAAGGCGGTTCCCAGTCGCATCCTTGACTTATAACCGTTTTCACTGCTCGCGAGATGGCTACAGGTTCACAACCGGCAATTAGATTACTTCCAGCCTCTACTGTTTCCGGTCTTTCTGTCACATCCCTTAATGTTACATTTGGAATTTTATATAGACTGCATTCCTCTTGAACCGTTCCGCTATCACTGAGAACACAGAACGCATTTTGCTCTAAACAAACGAAATCAAAAAGCCCTAAGGGGGGTACGATCTGAATGCCAGCCCCTGCAAAAGTCTTGCTTTGTTTCTCCAATTGAGAGCGAGTGCGGGGATGCAGGCTGCAAATAAGTGGTATTTCGTATTCAGCATATAATCTATGCAAAGCAGTTATAAATTTGCTCAGACGTTCCTCATCATCGACGTTTTCAGCCCGGTGTAAGGTTACGAGGAAATAGCCTTTAGATTCTACCTCCATCGTTTGCAGAATTTTGCTTTGTTCAATTTCCGCTGAATAATAGCTTAGAACTTCCCCTATGGGATTACCAGTAACATAAATGCGATTTCCGTCAATCCCTTCCTTCAGCAAATTAGCTCGGCTTCGTTCCGTATAGGGCATTAAAATATCACTACAATGATCAATTACTCGACGGTTGATTTCCTCTGGAACCCGGTCATCATAACAGCGATTACCCGCCTCCATATGGTAAACGGGAATACCCAGCCGTTTGGCTGCCATCGCCGCTAATGCGCTGTTTGTATCACCTAAAATAAGCAGGCGGTCAGGTTTTTGTTGGAGCATTACCTGTTCGCACTTATGAAGTATTTCTCCAATTTGCCCCATCAGGCTTAACGCCTGGCAGTCTAGGGTGTAATCCGGAGATCGTAATTTTAAGTCATTAAAAAATAGTTCGTTTAACCTATAATCGAAATTCTGACCGGTATGCACAAAGATATGCTCACAAAGTTCATCTAAACGAGGAATAATCCGGCTTAAGCGAATGATTTCCGGACGTGTACCTAAAATAGTCATAATCTTCATCGCAAGATTCCCTTTCAATATAAACAATGCATTACATATACGAGCATTACTGCCCTTCAGCCAATCTATGCTTGAGCTCTTAATTTTAGTTCACTAAATTTACGATAGCTATGACCGAATTAGTGCTTCCGTCGATGACTGAAACATTATTGCTGCTATGATTTGTAATATAGATGAGGTTTGTCGTCGGATTCACATTCACTCCTTCCGGAGATGCATCTACCATGATAGTTGCTATAACAACATGGGTGAATCCATCAATAACTGAAACACTACGACTGCCCCAGTTCGTTACATATATCTTGTTAGTCGTAGGATTAATCCCTAATCCTACTGGATTGGACCCCACAGTAATAGTGGTCACGACCCTATTAGAGCTCCCGTCAATGACTGAGACATTGTTGCTGCCAAAGTTTGCTACATAAATACGGTTCGTTATCTGATTTGCTCCTATGCCAAAGGGTCCCGAACCAACTATTACGTTTCCTATAAAGGTATTGGAAGTTCCGTCGATGACTGAGATATTGTTGCTGCCAGAGTTTAGAACATAAATTCGGTTAAGGGCGTTGGGAATCGTCATTTTCGCTGCTTCTGATGCCGTTCTTTCCATACCGATTGGAGAAAGTTGGGCCGGCATCACATTATAAACGGCAGTCGAGTTTCCAGCATCATCCTTCCCAAAAACTGAGATTTCTATGGCATCTGAGCTGGTAATAAATTGAAATTCAAAAATGTCAAACTGTGCGTAATAGTTATTATTTGAAACTTCTCCAGGTGTCACAGTTAATAAATCTAAAACGTACTCTTTTTTAGTCGTTCCAACCCAATAATATCCGCTTATTCGAATAGTAGCATTTATCAAGTCGGTATTAAGGACTCTTACCATAATCGTCGAACAAGGTCGCAGACCGGAAACTCCGGTATTCTCAATCAATCCGGTTGTTAACGAAGCCATTATATGCCTCCTTACTATTGTTGATAATCCTAGGATATAGTTGTTAAACCGATTATCCTCTTCAATTAAATTGTATAGATTTTAATGCAAATAAGTCTGTAATAAATAGGAATAAGATTCATTACAGACCTATAATAAATCTGAAATGCAATAAGCTTAATTTGACTCCGAAAATATTAACTTAACCACTCGGGAAATGACCTTTTCGCTCTTTCTTGAACAATTGATATACATTCATTAATGGGATTTCTACTCATATTTTTACCGTGCCAGCGGTAAGCCAAAAGAGGCTCTGCCAGAAATCCGCAATTGTAATGCCGAAGAAATCGAAACCACAAATCATAATCATGAGCTTGGGGCAAGCCTTCGTCGAAATTTCCTACTGTCTTTAACGAAGAGCTTCTCATCATCACGGAAGACCCGTTTATAAAACAGCCTTCCATAAGCTTCGTCACCATTTCCTGTTTGTTAGGATAATACGGCGAATTGACATCATATTGCTTTGTGCCATTAGCATCAATAACTATAAAGCTCGTGTAGCTAAAGCCCAAGCTGGGATCGCTTTCCATCAGTCCGACTTGTTTAGAAATCTTGTCTTCTATCAATGCGTCATCAGCACTTAACCAACAAATATACTTGCCTGTTGCCAGCGATAAACCATAATTTAAAGCATTGGGGGTTCCTCCATTGGCCTTATAGATATAGTTAATCCTTGAGAAATAGGGCTTCACTACTTCGGATGTCCCATCTGTGGACCCATCGTCTATTACTATGACCTCAAGATTTGCATAACTCTGATTAAGGACGCTATCCAGCGCATAGAGCAGATAACGAGCGTGATTATATGTGGGGATGACGACACTAACTTTAGGCGTTGGCATTGGCGTACTCCCTCCTTGTAATAATAAAACTTACTTCAGATGGAGTTTCATACTCCATCTGAAGTTTGGCTGAACATTCCCAGCCTAATATCAGTTAGGATATATCGCTTTCATCCACTCTACGGTTTTAGGCAGTCCTTCTTCAAGAAGCACCTTAGGTTCGTGGACCAGATCCTCCTTCGCTTTGCTGATATCCGGCCGTTTACTAACCGTATTGTGCTTATCTTCTGGAAGATATTTGACCAGCTTCGGATTGCCCCCTGTATATTTAAGCACTAAATCACTTAAATCTTTGACACTGCGGTATTCCGTACCCCCAATATTATAGACTTCACCTGGTTTAAAGTTATGAGCTGCGTTAGCTATGGTCGGAATTAGGTCATCTACATACATAAAGACTCGATAGTAACCTTCATAAACTTCGTAAGGAATAGCCTTTAAGGCCCGATAAATAAAGAGGCAAACAACACTGCGATAGGAATGGTAATATTCTCCGGGACCATAAGCATTGAATAGGCGCAATCTAACAATCGGAGATTCGTATTTCTTTTCAAAGTTGATCACTTGCACCTCATTTGCCCACTTAGTTAAAGCATAATCATTATGCTGAATGATCGTCTTTTTCAGGGGCAAATCTTCCGTTAATAAAGGCTCCGTTGCTTCTCCATAGATTTCAGAGGAACTTGTAAAGATTAATTTAAAACCCTTCTTCAACTGCCATTCTAAGATGTTTCTTGTTCCGATCACATTTGTTTTCCAGAGAGTGTCGTAATAATGCTCTCCATTAATGCGACCAAATTCAGCGGCTAAATGAAAGACATAATCATAGTCCTGTTCAAATACCCGTTCTAGCTGACGATATTCAGAGATATCCGCCCTAATATATTTCTCCCCAAGATAATGCTGCAAATCAACTTCCCAAACATCATGTCCTCTATATTTGAGTACTTCTACCAATCGTGTTCCTAACGTGCCTCTACTGCCTGTCACTAAAATCTTAGCCATCATATTGCTCCTTTTCCACTTATTTATTGTCATAAGCATTCCTACTGTCAAAAACTTCCGTCCTTTATTCCCTGTTCAAGACCACCCGTTTCTATATGAGTGGTAGTCCCTTAGCTTCTAAGGCTTTATGCCGATCTAATATTACTCTGGCTGCATCTACTTTAGGGTCTTGAGAATTGAGTTCTTGCTGATCAATTGGATTAAAGCCGGCTTCATTTAGCTCATCCGGAGAAAATAAGGGATCATCCACTTTTACAGTGTTGCCGGCTGCTTCTAAAGCTCTAACCAAATCAACCCCTCTGCTATGATTAAGATCCTTGACTCCTGTTTTATAACTTATACCCCTAACCCAGACTTCTTTGTCTGAACCTACCTGTACCTGGATGCTATCTCTATAGTTCTTATCCGCTAGTTCAGCTCCCTCTAACAAAGCTGAGGAACAAACCGTCCTTAAAAAGTTCATATCCTTCGGCAGACACTCCCCGCCAATTCCCCAATCCGTTGCCAGAAGTTCTACATTGTTTTTACTATTGACAGCCGTTCTTAGTTCTTCATAACTTATGCCCTTCGAGACACAAAATCCATAGATTTCCTGGGCAAAGGCTACATCAACATAGCGTTTTACATTTTCCACAACCTTAGATAATTCCGCCACTCTGACATCCCCAACCTCTACCAAAAGAGGGACTAATGGGTTATAAAACTCACGTCCCTTTTTTAAACATTCTTTCGTAAAGGCCCCCATCACTCTTGGAGTATCACAAACGGTTTTATCCACTCCAAACATAACTCTGTGAGGAACATGAATTAAGAAAAGATCCGTCCCTAATTTGAATCCTCTTTTCTCTAAGAATTCACGAATTCGAACCATTGTGCCTGGAGGTAATGTCGATTCAATGGAGATTAAAGAGCCCGGACAGATAATCATATGCTCTAAGGCTGAAAAAAGATTCTGACCTTGGTTACCGGTAGAAGGTGCCATTAGCCATACATCTATCCCTGTTAACGCTCTATAATCTGCGGTCACTCTATATCCTTGGCGTCGCAGTTCTTTTACTCGGCCCTCATTCACATCGACTCCAATGACCTCTCCAGGGAATTTCTGATCCAGATAAACGAACAGATTAAACCCAATATTCCCCAACCCAACGACACAGATTTTCATTATTGGAACCATCCTCCTCCAATATCATCACTATAGGTTATGGCAGTCCACTCCTTGTTGACACAAACAAAGGAATATATCTGCTAGAAATAATTCCTTCAATAGCGGATTTGCTCTAATATCTTGCAACCTTGTTAATCGATATAACATACACTGAAAAGACAATAACTTTTTGGAGGACAAAACATGAAAATAGTCATTCCTGTTATAAGCCTGGAAACTGGGGGAACACGCTTTATTTATCAACTGGCCAACGAGATGGTGGATAAAGGACACAATGTAGAGATAGTGCTTCCAGAACAAGCTGCAATTGCTTGGCCACTGCGTGCTCAGATAACCAGAGTTCAAGAGCTCACTCCTGATAGAATCCCTTCAGCAGATTTCATACTTCCAAATTTTTATCCCACTGTTTTTCCTGCCTGGGAATCGAAAAAAGGCCAAGTCGTACGACTAAGCCTAGGTTATGAGCCCTTATGGGTTGCAGAAAAAGAAAAAGCACTAGCTTCTTACCAAATCGATGCTCCGATTATTTCCATATCCGAATGGCATCGCCAAGTAATTCTGCAAGAAACCGGGAAGAACAGTACCGTTATTCCCGGAGGGGTAGACACCTCTGTTTTTTTACCCAGTCCTAAAAGATCTCTTTCTACAGGACGATTAACCATTGCCTATATTCTTCGTTCCAGGGAGCATGGCTATACTTGGAAAGGCTCAGAAGATTTTTGGGAAGCTTGTAAGAGTTTAGCACAATTGGTTCCAGATTTTGATATACAAGTTGTAGCTCCGGAAGGAGCAAACTACCAGGCCCCTCTTCCTTATGAGATTGTAAAAGCCCAAGCTGACATTGATATGGCCCGCTTCTATGCACAAGCAGATATTTTTGTTTCAACGTCTTACTTCGAGGCCTTTTCTATGCCTCCCTTAGAGGCCATGGCTTGTGGGACTGCGGTAGTGACTACTGATAATGGCGGTAACCGGGATTATACAAAAAATGGAGGGAACTGTTTTCTCGTTCCCCCCAGTGATATTCATCAGCTAACCCTCATACTAGCTCATCTATTAACTCAGGAAACCGTACGAAATCGAGTTGCCCTTGCTGGTTTGCAGTTTGCTCAGTCTTGGACATGGCGAAACGCTGCCAATAAGTTAGAAGCCTTGCTTTATCAGTTAGCTCAATCCTAGGTTAAAATTTTTTACTTCCAATCTTCACCTTCCGATACCAGACAATTATTCCGACATCTCCTTCCAAGCCAAAAGGGCATCGACAGGTTTAGCATTTTCGCCATAAACCTCCAAAAAAGCCTTATTACTCTGATCATGGAACTGGCTAAAAATTGTAATACTGTACCCAAGCTTTTCAAGATCTTCAACCTCCCATCCTGATCGATGCCGTTGGAAGCTTTCTCCCCCTAAATTATAATGATCGACGTCAAGCTGTCGGAAAAACCCTCTGGGTGTAAAAATAATGACTCTTTTAGCCGCAATTTCCTCTACTTGCTGCAAGACATCCCAAGCGACCTCTTTTTCAAAATGCTCGATAACATCAATCAAGGTCACAGTATCTATCGAATTCGGCAAAAATAATTCTTTAAGGCACTCTGCCCTGAAATTAATCTTTAAAAAATGTTCGCCCGACTTAGCATTCTCTAAATAGGGCCGATGAGCATCGACTCCGATTTTTATCGGACAGCTGAATTTTTCGAGGGTTTCTCCTACTCCACAGCCCACATCTAGGACTGTATCAGAATCTGAAAGTAGTTCATTAATCGAAATGAGGAATTCCTTATGATTTACGACGTTGACTGTCACAGGCTGAACATCCTTCCATCCAAAATTTCGTTTCTTCATTATCCTATTCAAAATTTCTGTTAACGTACCATCTGACACACAAATACCCTATATGAAAGCATAGTATGTAGTACCGGAAAACAAAGGGAGGACAAGTATAACTATGAAGATTGTATTTCCTGTTCTTAGTTTAGAAATGGGCGGGGGAGCCCGTTTTATTTATCATCTTGCCAATGCCCTTTTTGATAAAGGACATGATGTTGAAGTTGTAATGCCGGAAAAAGGACTCCAAGTATGGCCGCTGCGTACCAAATTAAGACGGGTGAAAGAACTAACCCCTGCCTCCATCCCTTCAGCCGATTTTATACTTCCAAACTTCTATTTGACAGTCAAACCTGCCTGGGAATCAAGAAAAGGGCGTGTGGTTCGTTTAAGTCTGGGGTATGAACCCCTTTGGGTTCCCGAGTCGCAAATAGCAAAACAGACTTATCTAATCGGTGCCCCTATCATGTCGATATCTCAGTGGCACCGCCATCTTCTCCTCCAGGAAACTGGTTTGCAAAGCACGGTTATTTCGGGAGGAGTAGACACTTCGACATTCCGCCCTTATCCTAAACTCTCTGCACAAACGGGTCGCAAGAACATTTTTTACATCATGCGCGACCCTACTTCAGGGTATACCTGGAAAGGCGGCTCAGAGTTTTTACAAGCTGTCACTCATTTGAGAGAAAAGATTAATTTTGAGTTAACCGTATCTATCCCAGAAAGTGCCCAATTTGCAAGCCCTGTACCTTGTCGAATCAAGACCTCGACAACAGACCAAGAGCTTGCGCAACTTTATGCGGAAGCAGACCTCTTCGTTTATACCTCTTACTTCGAAGCCTTCGGCTTACCACCTCTTGAAGCAATGGCTTGTGGTACAGCTGTAGTGACCACCGATTGTGGGGGAAATCGCGATTATGTTAGCAACGGTGAAAACTGTTTGTTAGTTCCCCCTAGCGACATTGATCAGCTTAGCTCAGCGATTTATCATCTCTTGACACAGGATACTGAACGTCATCGTTTAGCATCCTCAGGACATCACTTTGCCCAAGCCTGGACATGGCGGCGCACCGCTGACCAAGTAGAAACTTTTTTGCTAAGCCTTAAATAACTTAAAAGAGCAGCAAAAGACTATTAATCTTAAGTCTTCGCTGCTCTTTCAAATTAAAGCCTGGTTCTATTTCTTTTAATCTACATGGGTCAAATGGAATTTTACAAGTTCTTTTTTTACTTTAATAAATAAATGGTCGGGTAAACCTCAATTAACCCCAAAGTTGTTATACAGCAAAACTGTACAAACTAGATTTATCAAAGGCCGTCCAGTAGTGAACTGCAACGGCCCTTGAGTCAGCACTGTTTATCTAGCCGTCAAGATCCCACCTATATACTTATCACTTTATAGTTTTTCTTGCCAAGACAATTGAACCTGACGCTTTCTGCAAATCGTTAAACCAGGTGAAATCGGAATCGTCATCAGCTCATACGCCGATCCAGATTCCTTTAATAACTCTTCTGCCGCCAGATAGGCAGTACCGCACCACTCTGGTTGTATCATTTGCTCATTTCCAGGATGGGTATCATGCAATAATATCAATCCGTGTGGGGCTACAAATGGGAAAAAATCTTTGAAGTCTTGTGCTACTGCCTCTTTTGAATGATCGGCATCAATGAATAACATATCAATTTGAAAGGGATTGCTCTCTACTTCCCTGGCAAACTCCTGAGTTGTTCCCTTGAAAAAGCGTGTTTTCGAAGATTGTTGCATATAGTTGCCGGCTTCCATGCTAATATCCACTCCAACTAATTGTTCAGCGAAAGGAATTATGCGATTGAAAAGCGCACAATGGTATAGGCCAAGTTCCACGTAAACCTTTGGCCGAACAAGGCTTGCCAAGTGTACAATAAAATCTTCATGCCAGTTTAATACCACCACATTACTCAACCTCTTCCTCTTAATTATTGTTCAATACATAGGTTATTGCTTAGCCTTTATCTTTCCTAAAACACCCTCCAAATAAGTTTTGTTGTAGATAACCTGAGTATTTTCAGGGCGATATCTTCTAGCAATTTCATTATGCTCATAGGCCAACTCATGTTTACCTAAACGATCATAGCAAACACATAACTGTAAATGCGGCAACCATGTCCAGCAAGCTTCAATCATTGGTCCCCAGCTATCAATAGGCTTTTCCAATTGAGTAGCCAGTTTATACCAGAAAATCCCTTGTTCATATTGCTTAGCGCTTAAAAAGTGAAAGCCTAAACGACAACAAAACTCTGCTCTTGGGGAGGCATATTCAAATGATTTAAAGATATACTGAAGCTGTTCATCATTCCTCTCTAATTTCTGGTAACAGTCAGCCAATTTTCCGCAAGCAGAAATATTATCCTCGACCCATCCTTGTCCAGTCTTTAAAAATTCCTGGTAAAATTCGATGGCCTGATTATAGAGTCGGTGATCAAGCAGTTCATTTGCATAGTAATATAAATCCCGTGGGGAAAACGCTTCGCCTTTGGCCTTACGCTTCTCATATATTTTGAGGTTGCGGTCAGAATCATTCCCTCCCGTCCCCTTGTGTGTTACACAAATATCAGAATTTAAAACATGCCCATACACTTCTAAATATTCGTGTACTGCCCCAATCCAACGAAAGTTCTTACTTCGTTTAACCAAGCGATTTCTACGCAAGCTAAAAGTAGCTGCGCCAAACTGGTCAAATGCTAAAAGATAGGGCATATTGACAACGTCCACCAGGGGATCAAAATCTCCCTTCAGCTTCAAAAACTTCTCACGGTCACATTCTGTAAAGACATCATCTGCATCTAACCACAGGACATATTCCATGGTTGCCTTGCCAAAAGCAAAATTGCGAGCGGCTGCAAAATCATCAATCCAAATAAAATCAAAAATCTTATCCGTGAACTCTGTGACAATCTCTTTTGTACAATCTGAAGACCCTGTATCAACAATTACAATTTCATCCGGAATGCCTTTAACAGAATCAAGACATCTTGCAATTGTAGCTTCTTCATTGCGAACTATCATACATAGACTAATTCTTATTTTCTGACCCTCCATTTTCCCTCTCCTTCTAAAACCATGATTACTGTATGATATTCAAAATAAATTAATTGTGAAATTCTATCTTGAAAGAAAACAAAATTTTAGTCCCTTGGCGCACCAAGAGACTAAAATTTAAATTAACCGCAGTATAGCCACTCAATTACTTATAAAGTTACGGTTTCTGGTACTCCGGTCTATCTCATTATACTCCTGCGGCTCCTGTAGCTCCTGTCTCACCTGTCGCTCCCGTTGCTCCTGTCTCACCCGTCGCTCCCGTGGCTCCTGTAGCTCCGGCATCGCCTGTCGCTCCCGTAGCTCCTGTAGCTCCGGCATCTCCTGTCGCTCCCGTAGCTCCTGTAGCTCCGGCATCTCCTGTCGCTCCCGTGGCTCCTGTAGCTCCGGCATCGCCCGTCGCTCCCGTGGCTCCTGTAGCTCCGGCATCTCCTGTCGCTCCCGTGGCCCCTGTAGCTCCGGCATCTCCTGTCGCTCCCGTAGCTCCTGTAGCTCCGGCATCTCCTGTCGCTCCCGTGGCCCCTGTAGCTCCGGCATCTCCTGTCGCTCCCGTGGCTCCTGTAGCTCCGGCATCTCCTGTCGCTCCCGTGGCTCCTGTAGCTCCGGCATCTCCTGTAGCTCCCGTGGCCCCTGTAGCTCCTGCATCGCCTGTCGCTCCCGTGGCCCCTGTAGCTCCTGCATCACCTGTCGCTCCCGTGGCCCCTGTAGCTCCGGCATCGCCCGTCGCTCCCGTGGCTCCTGTAGCTCCGGCATCTCCTGTCGCTCCCGTAGCTCCTGTAGCTCCGGCATCTCCTGTCGCTCCCGTGGCCCCTGTCGCTCCTGCATCGCCTGTCGCTCCCGTGGCCCCTGTAGCTCCTGCATCACCTGTCGCTCCCGTGGCCCCTGTAGCTCCGGCATCGCCTGTCGCTCCCGTGGCTCCTGTGGCTCCTGTAGCTCCGGCATCTCCTGTCGCTCCGGCATCTCCTGTCGCTCCCGTGGCTCCTGTAGCTCCTGTCTCACCTGTCGCTCCCGTGGCCCCTGTGGCTCCGGCATCACCCGTCGCTCCGGCATCACCCGTCGCTCCCGTGACTCCTGTAGCTCCGGCATCGCCTGTCGCTCCCGTGGCTCCTGTAGCTCCGGCATCGCCTGTCGCTCCCGTGGCCCCTGTCGCTCCTGCATCGCCCGTCGCTCCCGTGGCCCCTGTCGCTCCTGCATCGCCTGTCGCTCCCGTGGCCCCTGTCGCTCCTGCAGTTCCTGTCGCTCCCGTGGCTCCTGTAGCTCCTGCAGTTCCTGTCGCTCCTGTCGCTCCTGCAGTTCCTGTCGCTCCTGTGGCTCCTGTCACTCCTGCAGTTCCTGTCGCTCCCGTGGCTCCTGTCACTCCTGCAGTCCCTGTCGCTCCTGTGGCTCCTGTTATGCCTATCGAACCAAGTATATCGAGTTCCGCTGGCAATACACGATGAGCCGGTACCAAATTTCCAGTGGCATCTTTTCCCCACGCAGATATTTCCACTCTATCCGAGTTTGTTATGAACTGAAATTCAAAAGCGTCAAACTGTGCAAAATATTCTCTGGTTTCAACATCTCCCACTGCTAAATCAAATAATTCTTGGACATACAATGTCTTTATGGTTCCTGTTACGAAAAAACCTAAAATTTCAAGGTCAGCAGCACTTGTATCATCATTAGTGATTCTTACCGTAAAAGATGAAGTTGGTCTTACACCGCCGACCGGAGTATTTTCGATTAATCCGGTGGTTAATTCTGGCATTCTCTCGTCCCCTTCACATAATTTGTAATATCTTTTTGTCGAACTAATTAATTCCTACCTTGAAGCTGGGCATAGTTCTAAGAACAGTTTAAAAACCTTCCACATTATGGTTTTATATTATTTTATGTACATGATCCATTTCTGTTACTCTATTCAATAATTGTTAGAACAGATCAACCTTCCACTTGGCTACATATATATTCTATTTTGTGATTTTTCCCCTTTACAGCGAAAAACCGCCTGAAACTTAATGTTTCAGACGGTTCTTACCTGCTGTTTTTTTAGCCTAGCCTCTTTTATCAAAATAAATAATTTTAATCTGATGATTTCCAACAAGTCAATGTGTTTATGATATCGCAACACCCGCACTGGCATACCCTGCTACAATATTAATTAGTGACAGACCTGCAGCTTCTGCAGAAAATACCATTAATAATCTCGTCTCAGCCGTTACTGGTATCGCTAATCCAGTTACAATACCATTACTTATATCGCCCACGGAAACTACTCCTGTCAGAGCCGGCGCTAAAGTTACCGCAGTACCCGCAATTGGAGAAAAAATATTATCTGGGGTAGTTGAGCTGTATAACTGAGCTGTAATGGTAACTGTTGAGCCAGCTAAAGCTAATGCTGCCGTAACACTAAAGAAAGCGGCTATCGAAGTTATAGTTCCATCCCGGGGAACCGAATAAGCAAAATTCAGAAGTCCACCAACACCGGTCAAGTCAATAGTTGCCCCAAGAGCAGTAAGACCCTGGACGGAGTTTCCGAACCCAACAAAACTAGGAAGACCTACTAATCCAAGGGCAATCGTGGTTATCGAAATAGGCTCCCCTGATGCATACGGAATGATAGCCCCAACTCCCGCTACTCCTGTAGCACCTGTGGCTCCTGTGGCCCCTGCCCCAGTTGCACCCGTGGCTCCTGTCGCTCCTGCATCTCCTGTCGCTCCCGTGGCTCCTGTTGCTCCTGCATCGCCCGTCGCTCCCGTGGCCCCTGTCACTCCTGCAGTTCCCGTCGCTCCCGTGGCTCCTGTTGCTCCTGCATCGCCCGTCGCTCCCGTGGCCCCTGTCGCTCCTGCAGTTCCCGTCGCTCCCGTGGCTCCTGTTGCTCCTGCATCGCCCGTCGCTCCCGTGGCCCCTGTCGCTCCTGCATCGCCCGTCGCTCCCGTGGCTCCTGTTGCTCCTGCATCGCCCGTCGCTCCCGTGGCCCCTGTCGCTCCTGCATCGCCCGTCGCTCCCGTGGCTCCTGTTGCTCCTGCATCGCCCGTCGCTCCCGTGGCGCCTGTTGCTCCTGCATCGCCCGTCGCTCCCGTGGCGCCTGTCGCTCCTGCATCGCCCGTCGCTCCCGTGGCGCCTGTCGCTCCTGCATCGCCCGTCGCTCCCGTGGCGCCTGTCGCTCCTGCATCGCCCGTCGCTCCCGTGGCGCCTGTCGCTCCTGCATCGCCCGTCGCTCCCGTGGCGCCTGTCGCTCCTGCATCGCCCGTCGCTCCCGTGGCGCCTGTCGCTCCTGCAGCTCCCGTCGCTCCCGTAATACCACTAGGTCCTATCAGATCAAGTTCTGCAGCTACCAAGCGATGAGCTGCGACCAAATTCCCAGCAGCATCTTTTCCCCAAGCAGAGATCTCAACCGCATCCGAACTGGTAAGGAACTGAAATTCGAACTCGTCGAACTGCGCGTAGTAAACTCTTTCTGCTACCTCTCCAGGTGCCATAACAAATAACTCCAACACATACAGAGTTTTCGTAATCCCTGTCACGTAAAACCCTTCAAGAAAAACGGTAGCATCAATCGTATCATCATTGGTGATTTTTACTGTAAACGTTGTCGTTGGTCTTACTTCATTGACGGGGGTATTTTCGATCAATCCCGTAGTTAACTGAGCCATGCTCTCGTCTCCTCACATTATTAATTATTTCTTGTTAAAATGGGTCAACCTCTTGAGCAACCACCCGGTGAGCTGTCGTCAGATTTCCCGCCGCGTCTTTCCCCCAAGCAGTGACTGCAACAGCCTCTGTACTAACCGTGAATTGAAATTCAAAGGCATCAAATTGGGCGTAATAGCTTCTCAGTGCCACACTACCTGCAGTAAGAGTAAACAACTCCTGTACATACATCACCTTTGCTGTTCCACTTTGGAAAAATCCTTCAATTTGAACATCTGCACTAACCGTGTCATCATTCGATATATTCACCGAGAGTGTTGAACTGGGTCTGACACCTCCAACCGGAGTGTTCTCTAACAAACCTGTTGTTAACTTAGGCATATTTTTCCAACCTCCTTATCTAGGGATTTATACATTGTATTGTACTTGTCCGTTTTCTGTTACCTACCAATTTTATTAAATCCGCAACTCATAAAAATTTAGATCTGTCCCTCTGCGACTTCCTGTTCAGCGCTTGCTTCGACCATGACCAAATGAGTGGAAGTAAGCTTTCCTGTAACGTCTTTACTCCATACAGAGATTTCTACAGCCTGCGAGCTAACAAAGAATACAAATTCAAAAGCTTTAAAGGGAACGAAGTAATTTTTTAAGACTACTGTTCCCGCTGTAAGGGTGAAAAACTCTTCTACATATTTCACTTTTGTCGGTCCACTTTGAAAAAATCCCTCAATTTGAATTGCTACTGTAGAGATATCACCATTCAAGATATTTACCGAAAGCGTTGAACTCTGTTCATCACCGCCCAGTGCATTGTCCAATAAACCCGTGGTCAAATAAGGCATATATTTCCCAACCTCCTAAATTATGGGTTTACTCATTGTATGGTTCATGTCCCAAATTTGTTACCTTTCAACTGTAATTGATGCTGGAACAATTCCTTTCGTGGGACATATCCTATTTATATAAAAGGATAACCTTCTTGGATGTTAGGTTTTTGTATAAAGAAATCAGCTTATGCCCTATTTAATATTAGAGAGGAAGAGGAAAATTGTCTCATCAGAAGAATTGCTCTCATCAATGGACTCAACATGCTCCTTTTATCCCTAATTGGGTTCGGGGGACTCCCTCCCCCAAAGTATGCCCTCAGCCTATTCCGCCGGTCTCTCCAAATCCGACGTTTCCAAGTAATGCAATACTGCAAATGTGCACTCCTCTGCAATTTGAGAAATCAGGTCCCAATTCAGTCGTAGTAACGGTATCGATCCCTGCGGAGTCGGTTATCACTTTACCCACAAAGGCTTTAGAAATTAAATTGATTAAAAAAAATCTAAAAATAACTCAGAGTCACTTCCTTAATTGCGTCCCCTCAGAACCTGGAATACCCCACGATACTCCCAAATTGTTTCTCGAAGGTTTTGTACGCAAGGATATTCAATATTCAGAAGCAGTGCATCAAACTTCCACCACGGTATCAGGCGTAATGAAAGATTTCCTTGTGGATATACCCATTTCATGTGTCATTGACCTAGGCAAGCATCTCATATTTCCACCTATCTATTATGATCAACAGAAGGAATACGGTTTTGCTAACTCGATAACGCTTCCTTCAGGGTGTTTATCCAACAACCTTCCAGAGTTTAACCTTTTGAGCCGTCAATTTTATAACCAATCACCCGCCTGCCAACTGCTTTTCAGTCAAATCAACGAAATGGACCATGCACTCGACCGCCTGCCGCTGCAAGGTGGTCCCCTTGAAGAATGTACTTTTACAACCCTGCAAGAGAAGATGATCATTTTGATCCAACTCCGACTCACCTTTCCAACCCAGATCAATTATCCGGACGATCCGTGCAGCTGTCATCCTAAAAAAGATAAATGTAGCGATTTGAACCTATTGTTTAATAAAATAAGTACCATACTAGCGAAGCTTAATCGAATAATAAAAGGGCCACATGTGGCCCTTTTATTATTACAAAACAAGCACTTCTTATAGTTTTCCCCACTCCCTGCCTTCATTTCTGACGATTTGACCAATCCTGGAAAAGAACAGATTTTTATTATAGTCCCATTCCGGAGGACCCCCGCCCTCATAATAGCCGTCTGCTCTGGGATGGTACAAATGTACCGTCATCGCGTCCGTCTGACAGTATTGACAACCGTTTTTCAGTAATCTATCCATAAAATCCCGATCATCATAAGCAATCCCTATAAAATCTTCATCATAACCACCAATCTCCATAAACTGACTGCGATGTAAGGCAATCAGAAAGGGCATTGTTGTCGTTAGATCTACACAATTATTGAACGTAGGCAGATCAAAAATTCCGTTATTCTTATTGATACACTCCAGAAGGGCCCCAGTACGATCATCCTTTCCAATTGGTATACCCATCAATTTAGGGTTATCCAAGATAGGCTTGGTAAGCCTATCTATAGTTTGGTTAACATGGAGCATTTCGGCGCAACACATGACTAAAATATCCCCAGAGGATTGCTTGACTCCAATATTAATAGCAAACCCAGGTACCCGCCAAATCGATTTACCGTTAAGATTTCTTTGCCCGGTAAAAATATACTTCAAGTTGAGTTTTTCCTTAAATTCATTGCAAATCTCTTCTGTTTCATCCGGTAAGCCATCATTAACAACGATTGTTTCAAACTCAAATGGCATGGTCTGCAAGGATAATGAATAAAGTCCCCACCTTAATAAATGAGTTCGCTGAAAGGTTGTTATGATAATGGATACTTTGTGTCGTTTGACCTCTTTTTTATCCTTGAATTTGGCAATCATAAGCTCCTTAAAGGCACTCATCAGCAATCGATGCCATTTTTGTTTAGCTTCCTGATCCGCGCCTGTAGGAATTATCTCAAAATCATACTCCGGATAAGACTGTGCCGTTTGAATAGAATTTGCAACAAGCTTATTGGCCCTACGCAAATTTTCCTCGTGCTGGTTATTTGGCTTGCCCATGGCTCGAAGATTGTCTTGTAAGAACCCAATCGTATAGCGTGATTCGTCGACAGTATTAACATAGGTCGCATGTTGAAGGATTACTTCTACTTCGGGGCAATGTCCTCGGATATAGTTTCGGGCCTTTGTGGCATAGTCTCCCTCAGCCCCGACAATATGCCTATCTATACTCACTGACGCAGGTAAAGATTCCAGATGAAAATTCCGCAATACCTCTTCTCCCATTGATCCTGTGAGAAAATCATTGCATACCGCAACTTTCATTTTCCCCGGTACAGCTGCCAAGGTTTCCGAACTATCAAGTTCACCCCACTGAAAATGATAGGCTAGACTGTCAAACGCCGTTTGATGCTTTATACCTATGGTTTTAAGCTTTAGCATTAAGACGGTATCTCCGGATATACAGGCCTCTCCCCTTTTAGCAATAACCGGATGGTCAAAATCACTTCCTAAGAGAACCTGCCCTTCCGGATAGCCTCCCACTTGTTCAAAATGCTTCTTACGAATTAAGAGAGGCATAAATAAGCCTCCATCCAACAATTTAGGTTCTGCCAAATCGCGAGCAAACTCTTGAAATTCCTTTTCTTGATAGGACGAATAATCCCGGCCGAAGTCCCTTTCCACACCATATTGACCACTGCGCAGCTTCCCAGACTCCACTAATCGAGATGTCACACAGTTTTCTCCATTATAAGCCCGCCACAGGCTATCCATCCAACCTGGCGTAAAGGCCATATCTGAATTAATGAAGATGACAAAATCCCCCTGAGCTTTGCTGACCGCAAAATTGTAAGCACGATAAACATTATTGACATACCATTCCTTTTGCTGTTCAGGAGTATTCTCAAAAACATAATGCGGAATATAATTATCCCTTAAATAACTGAGCACTGCGGGGTTCGCATCATTCGCTACAAAGAAAAACTCTTTATCTGACATATCCGTATATTTAAAGACCTGCTCATAAACAAATTTTAACCACGCCACACTTTTATAGACTAAACAAACAATAGAGAATCTTGGTTTAAACACTTCTGCCCGGTATTCTTCAACATAGGTTAAGGACTCCAAAAAGGTCATTGATTTAGGCTCATCGTCATCAAGCCAGAGACCTTCCGGAAAAAGTTCTCGGGGAACTTTTGCTACAACGAGCTTTTCCTCACTGATTAAACGATCAAGCATATCATAACCGCGTTGCCCGTGAGACTTGTAAACCAGATACTTATAAGCCAAACGCTGCTGCGAGGAAAAACCATAGTGTAATACTTGAACATCAAGAGTCCACATCACATTCCGAATCGTCGACGGAAACAGTGGTTGGTGAAGTCCAGGTTTTGTATCCTTAAAGCAAATGCCGGGAACAACTCGCCAGAGGCGGCAGAACCACCCCTTATCATAGAGGCTGTCTAAGCGCTGCCAAGAATGACTGCGCCAAATGTTTATCTCATGCATGTTCACCGCATCATACTGATCTTCTTCACATTTGGCACACAATTCCTGAAGCTTTTCAGCGGCATTGGCAGTTAAGACCTCATCGGCATCCAACCACAAGATAAAATCCGGATTTAGCTTCAAAGCTTCTTGGAGCATAAGTTGCTTATGGCTTCGCTCGTTGACAAAATCATTTTTAGTTCCCCTGAGTACATGGGGTGTTTGTTTGAGCATATATTCATAGCTGCCATCTGTACTGCCGTCATCATAGACAACCAAATTATCTATAGCTGGCAGAACATATTTTACAAACCGTTCTAGGTTGTCTTTGCACAGTTCATTATAGATTTGGCAAATACAAGTAATACGATATTTTTTTTTCATCTTAAAAATTCACCTGTTTCTCGATTTTCTTGACCTATCAAGAGCCGATGCTTCTGCAATAAAGCTACCGTCTCTTCGAAGGTCATCAGGAAATCACCCGAACTATATTCTTTGGACAATGCCTGCAAGCCGGGTTCCGGCTTCAGCAGTTCTGGAAGCATAGGCTTAATCGCATAATAATCACCACGATCATAGGTCCTCCAACCCTCTTCTTCAGAAATCATAATTTCATGAACTTTTTCGCCCGGACGAATTCCTGTATACTTTATGGCGATCTTTCGATCTCCCATCAAAGCCTTCGCGACATCTTCTATAAGCGCCGCAGGAATTTTAGGGATGAATATTTCCCCGGGCCGAGCGCCCTGCAGAACCGCAAAAATGGTGTCCACCGCACTCTCTAGAGGCAATAAAAACCTAGTCATCTCCTTAGTCGTAATAGTAACCGGGCCGCCATGCTTAATTTGTTCATGGAACAAAGGAATTACAGACCCTCTGGAGGCCAGTACATTACCATAACGCACACAAATAAATCTGGTCTGGGGAAGTGTCACATTCGCTGCTATAAAGATTCGCTCTTGTAAAGCTTTAGATATCCCCATGGCATTCACCGGTTTGCAAGCCTTATCCGTAGAGACTCCAACTACAGTTTCAATTTTAAGATTATTTTCACGAATAGCACGGATGATATTTTCCGGACCAATCACATTAGTTTGCACCGCTTCAAACGGGAAATACTCGCAAGAAGGAACCTGTTTAAGGGCTGCGGCATTGACCACTATATCCGCTTCCCTTAATACAGCGCAGACGGAATGATAATCACGGATATCTCCTATTCTAAACTCTATGAGTCGAGCAAAATTGTCATAGATCACTTCATCAGTAACACTGCACTTATGCTGATATTCAACTCTCATAGCATGTTGTTTAGCCTCATCACGCGAAAAGATGATGATTTTTTTAGGGGAGCCAAGCTCCTTATTTAAAAGCCGGCGAGTTAATACCTTACCCAATGAACCTGTGCCGCCGGTAATGACAATTACTTTGTTATCGAATATCTTCATTTCTATCCCCCTTGGCTTTGCCGGTTTGATAGGGGCCCTGCAAATAATCCTGATGCATTCCGCGTACTAAGTCGGGCCATGAAGGTGGATTATAGCCTGTTAAAGAGCGGAAGCGTGTTGAATCCAATGACCGATCGAGTCTGATACTATCCTCTGGTTCGATTTCAATGTTCTTATCGTACTGAACATTGATAAGTTTCAGCAGCTCATATTTAGAAATTGGATCAGAAGATACGTGGTAAAGTCCCTTCATTTTTGAATTAGGGATCACGTAATCGGCAATAATTCGCGCCAATTCGCTGGTTGGAAGACCGGAATAAATGGCTCGCCGGAACCCACGAACCCTTGCCTTTTGACTTAAAAACCATTCCACTAAACCATAGTTTCCTTTCAATTCATGTCCAATAATCGATGTGCGCAGGGTAATACAATGGGGATAGGCTACTTCACCGAGGAATTTTGTCCTGCCATAAAGATCATGGGCATTAGAAACATCCCCTTCCAGATATCCGCCTTTCTCTCCATCAAAGACACAATCTGTGCTGACATGAATTAAGCGCGAACCTACAGCACGGCAAAGCAAAGCAATTCTGTGAGGCAACAGTGCGTTAGTCGTAATCGTTGCGAGTGGGTCTTGAGCCTTTGGTATTTGCTTAATTACTCCGATACAATTCACTACAAGGTCTGGCGATACATCCGTGAAAACCTTGGTCAGGCTATCTGAATTCAGAGCATCAACATTTTTGAGCACCTTTTTCCGCCAATCCGTTGACAGCCAATCGGAAAGATCCTCAGCGGAGCGGACTGTAGCATAGACATCCAGCCTTATATCCTGCGCCAGATGACGAAACAAGGTATGCCCCAGCATTCCCGACCCTCCCAAAATCAATACCTTTCTCATTCCCTATTCACACCTTTCAGGGAAAGGTTCCCTTGCACGGGAGCTCTAGCTCCCTAAAACCTCTTTCGCCTTTTCGAGATCTGCCGGTGTCCCAATGTCAAACCAAAGGTCATCGCTTTCATAGCTCACTACCTGGGCATGCTGCGAAAGGAGAGTCTGAACGAGATCGGGCATATCATAGCGTTCATTATCAGGAATCAAGGAAAGAATCCGCTTATTAACGACGTAAATGCCCATACTCGCCCAATAGTTAAGAGTTGGTTTTTCCGAATAGGCAGTCACCTGGCCATCTTTAACTTCTAAAACCCCAAACGCTGAATAAACGGCCTTCTTGTGTACCGCCACCGTCATGTCTGCTTTCATCGCAATATGATGCTCATACAGCGCTCGGAAATCTAGGGTCGTCAATTCATCTCCATTGACGACAAGAAAATCCTCTTCCAAATTGTTGACAATTTTCAAGGGACCCGCCGTGCCAAGAGGAACTGTTTCCGTAGAATAGCGAATTTTTAGACCAAAGTCACTGCCATCTTTAAAGTAAAGCTTGATGAAATCTGCGAGATATCCTAAACACATAATTATCTCAGTAAAATCCGCATGCTTTAGTTGATTGACAAGAATATGGGCAATTGGTTTATCCCCAATGGGAAAAAGGGGCTTTGGCAAAATTCGGGTATACGGGTCTAGTCGTGACCCTCTCCCTCCTGCTAAAATGATTGTTTGCATAATATCCCCCTTACCTTTTAAATTTGGTATTTCCCAATTTGAAAACGATTCATATGGCTGGCAATCCATACAACCGTTCTTCTAACTCCTTCTTCCAGTGACACCTGAGGTTCCCACCCAATTGTTTCCTTAGCCAAGCGATTATCGGCTAAAAGTCGATTTACTTCGCTTCTGCTCGGGCGAACTCGCTCCTCATCTACCACAATTTTTGCTTTGCTCTGAATGGTACTTGTGATAACCTGCGCTAGCTGTCCAATCGATATTTCTTTTCCTGAACCAATATTAATGACCTTTCCAAGCCCTGCTGAGCTCTGAGCAGCTTTTATAAATCCCTCAGCTGTATCTGTTACGAAGGTAAAATCACGAAGTGTATCTGTATTTCCAAGACGTATTTCCTGACAAGCAAGTGCTTGAGTAATAAGCGTCGGTATGACGGCCCGGGCGGATTGTCTCGGTCCATAGCAATTGAACGGTCTTACTGTTACGACGGGTAGATCAAAAGAGGCATAAAAACTTTCAGCCAACTTATCCGCGCCAATTTTACTGGCTGAATACGGAGACTGACCCTGGAGAGGATGAGACTCGTCAATCGGGACATATCGTGCTGAACCATATACTTCACTGGTTGAAGTGTGAACAATACGCTCGACACCATGATCCCGGGCCGCAGTTAGAACATTAAAGGTTCCTAAAATATTTGTTTCTACAACTTCACGAGGATTTTTATAGGAATACGGAATTCCCACTAAAGCCCCTAGGTGAAAAACTGCGTCACATCCTTTAACAGATCTCTCGATTACATCTGCATCACGTAGGTCTCCCGCAATCATTTCGATCTGTTCAAGCAACCTTGGCTCTAAATCTTCTAGGTTCCCCCGACCATCTCTGGAATTATATCGAATAAAAACACGAACTTTGGCCCCTGCTTTAACCAAGGCCTCAGTCAAGTGACTGCCAATAAATCCACCAGCTCCTGTAATCAAAACCTGTTTGTGCTCCCAAGTCATACTTCTCCATCCCCTCTTATTCCCGTAATTCATATATCTTATGTCAGTTTTTGTCTATCTGACACCTCTGACACAAGTGTATGAGAAATGTCAGGGGGACGGTTCTTTTTGACATACTTATGTGTCAAAAAGGACCGTCCCTTTAACACGCTTTTGACAAGCTTAACTCTCCAAGAGTGCTAAATAGTTTGGTGCAAGCTTAGACCACTCGAATCTTAAAGCATTCTGACACCCTTTGATTGAGAGTGATTTTTGAAGTAAGGGATTATCCAGTATGCTTGCTAGAGCTTCTGATAACTGTGCAACATTCCCTGCCTCAAAAGTTATAGCGCAGGTATTGGGCACAACTTCTGCTAGCCCCCCAGCATTTGAAGCTATGACCGGTGTTCCGATTGCCATTCCCTCTAAGGCCACTAATCCATAGGCTTCACGGAGACTGGGTATAACAAGGGCAGTGGAGCGCGCCATCCATCGCCATACTTCTGAGCTGGATACTCTGCCCTGAAAATGAACATAAGCTTCTAGTTGCAAAGACTGAACAAGCTGTTTCAAAAACCCCTCATAAGAATCTGTTCCCTTTCCGACAACATTTAAGTGGATTCGCCGACCACTCTGATGTCTAATTGACACTGCGCGGATCAAGTCCTCGATCCCTTTATAATCCAACAATCTTCCCACATACAGAAACTGATTCGTGTTGCCCTGTATCCAACGTTCCGATGGTATGGTGATACCAAGTGGTATAACTTTTGTTTTTGGAAGGTAATCCGGAAAACGGCTTGCTAAATACTGTCTTTCGCTTTGACTTATGAGCTGGATGCGTTGACAACGCATGAGAAGCTCTTCCTGTATCTTGAATTGAGCTTGTAAGTCCGGCTCTGGCCGGTCTCCTAATTCTTTACGTAAGAATGAATAGACAGAGTATACAATTGGAATAACTCCTTGGGACAAGGTATACGCCAAAGGGGTAAAATTAATGGCATGGCAATGAATAACATCCCACCCCTGGCAAATTTCAGGGAACTCCTTACATATAACGTCAGCTTTGATCATCCCGAGATAACCAAAATAGTGACTGTTTCGAGGTATCCCTAAGACTTTGATTTGTTGTCCTCGTAAAATCCAGCTCGGTACATTCCAATCACTACGCGGTACTATTACGGTTTCTTGAACACCCCTGCGATCAAGCATATGCACGATTCCTGTGACAGCTGTTCCCGCACCGCCGAAACTTTCATCTTCAAATTCATTGGTTAATGATAAGATCTTCAGAGAATCACCCCCTATAAATTAACTATCAGACCATTGCCAAGAGTGATTGAACATCTGTAATACTACTTTATGCACAAGCTTTTAAACATGTTAGAAAGACAAGGGGACGGTTCTCCTGTCTAACTAGTTAGACAGGAGAACCGTCCCCTTGTCTGGTCTCCGCGTCTGCCTTTATAGTTTCCAGAGGAGATTGACGATTGCAGCAAAAGCTCCTGCCAGGGTTATCATAAAACCGGACCACCAACGACGGGTGCTTTCCATTCCCTTTTTGAACTCTTCAAAGTCCTGTCTCGTGATATAGTTACCGGCCAGCAACACTCGCATATCGTTTACGACAACTGATACGTCCTTAACAGACTCCTTAATTTCGGCAATATCTTCTTTAAGCGTTCGAGCCTCCTCTTCGCCCATAAACTCACTCCTCCTGCCTGAAAAACAGACATCTCTCTATATTGTATGAGCATATTGAATAAATGGTACTAGCCCTTCCATTCCCCCCTAAACCTTTTCGACATATCCTAATACTATGTACGACAATTATCGGTAAACGGCTAATAAGGAGGTTACAAATGCCTACAATTATCTATCCTCCTTCCATCCCTTGGAGTTGGATGTTTCAACGCCCACAACAGTTACTAGGCCGATTTTCTGCATCCGGCCAAACTGTTCTTTATGAGGACCTCGGCAACTTTTCAAACCCTGGAATCAGCCCGTTGTCTCCCTCTCTTCTTCTCTGCCAAGGAACTTCAGCGCTGACTGTTCCACATCTGCGACCACGTATTCTTTGGTTGACAGTACCCTCTCATATTAATTTAATTGAGAATTATGACCCTGATCTGGTTGTTTATGATGCAGTTGATGAACCTAAAGAGGAGTTTGCCAGTTGGGCCCCCTATTATCCTACAATCCTAGAGAAAGCGGATCTAATCATCTGTAGCAGCGGAAGCATTTACGACTATTTTATTACCCGCCATCCCCATGTTCATCTAATACCGAACGGTGTGGATTACGTTCATTTTTCACCCTCTCCTCCATACCGCCCAACAGACCTTCCTACGGGGAAACCCATCGCAGGATATAGTGGAGCAATTGCCCCCTGGATTGATTGGGAGTTACTCAAAGTTGTCATTCAGGAGAATCCGGGAATTAATTTTGTTTTCCTGGGGGCTCTTTTTCAACTTAATAAGTTCCCCTTGCAATTCAAGAATGCTTTCTATTTAGGACTTAAATCTTATCGAGAACTTCCAACGTATCTTCATCACTTTGATGTTGGTCTGATACCCTTTCTTCAAACAGAAATGACGAAAGGATGCAATCCTATCAAACTTTATGAATATTATGCAGCGGGAATTCGAGTTCTTGGGACACCACTCCCTGAACTGCTTACCATTCCTAAAATTAATCTTGAAATCAACCCTCAATTATTCTCCCTGCGCCTACGCCATTTATTAGAAGAAAAAGATTTGCATAAAGCGGAAAGAATGGCTTACGCTCAGGCAAACGATTGGAGCGAAAGGGCCGGTCGGATACTTCAGCATATTTCTAAGAGGGCTAATACAAATAGGAATAGCGTGTAACACCCTACTCAACGAGCGAATAGTATACGTTGAAAGCTACTAAGTCTACTTGTTTCTTGAATCAAAAAAGGGGGGAATACACACATGCTATTTGAAACCCACGCTTGGGTAACACTCGACAATGCCGTCGCCATATATAATGTTTACAGCGATGTGCTAGTCGCTACCATTCCTGTGGGGATCGCACCAGCTTTCCCAAAACGCACACCGGATGGCACCAAGGTTTTAGTTCCTAATTTCGGCAGCAACACTGTTTCAGTCATCTGCACCGCCGGAAATCTCGTCTTAGCAACGATCCCAGTGGGTCTTGCACCAACCTCAGTCGCGATCGACCCTACTAGTACTACAGCATATGTGACAAACTCTGGAAGTGGAACTGTTTCCGTTATTAGCATTCCAACTCATACCGTCGTAAGTACAATTACAGTTGGAACAGGGCCAACCGATGTTACTATTGCTCGTGATGGCAGCCGTGTCTACGTAAGTAATAGCGACAGCAATACAGTCTCTGTCATCAATCCTGTAACCAATACCGTTATCGCTACAATCCCAGTAGGAACTTCACCCAATGGTTTGGCTGTTAGCTTAGACAACACGAGGCTCTTTGTTGTCAACAGCGGCAGCAACAATGTCAGTGTCATTAACACTGCAACGAATGCTCTTATCAGCCTCATCCCAGTCGGCTCAAACCCACAAAAAATTGCTGCAAACCCTGTTAATCCTGTCTTCATGTATGTAAGCAACTTCGGATCAAACAGCGTAAGCGTAATTTCGACTACGGGACTCAACGTAATAACAACTGTTCCTGTCGGAATAAATCCTCTCGGTCTAGATGTTACTGGCGATGGCACCCAATTATGGGTTGCCAACGAAGGTGACAGCTCAATCAGCATCATTAACACATTGACAAATACCATTGCCGCTGCACTACCAACGTCCTTCCCACCACGTGGGGTTACCGTTGGAAGAGTAGGATCAGCCTTATCACCTAGTGACCCAATCGATTTGACAGACCCTTATCAACTTGAAGAAATAACTGAATCCGTTTGTATTATTGTTGAAAAAGTTTATGCTAGCTGTCTGCAAAGAGAATGCTTCCCAGCCTTTATTGTCACCTTACCCACAGGCGGTGTTCCTCCGTTCACCTTTGTAAGTATGACCTTTTCTACTGGCGTGATTGTTCCTGGCAGTGTTGTCATTACGCCAATACCAGCTCGCCCCAATTTCTCAAGAGTCCAATTCACCATTCAAATCCCTTATACCTTAGTTTTAAGAGATGCAACCGGAGTCTTGTTTACACTCACGGGCAACCTACCTGATATCAATAAAGACATTGTGATGTACTTCCCACCAACACGACCAGAATTCGACTTCAACCTCCGCGTTGAAACAAGAACAGAAGTATTGACAAGCCCAGTATTAACAAGCACTACGATTCAAATTGCTATTGGCAGCTTTGTTATCACAAAAGTTACAGGCCAAGTTCAGCTCCTCGTTCCAGCCTTCGGATTCTGCCCAGAACCTCCGCTCTGTGAAGAATTCCCCGATATTCCAGAAAATCCGTGTATCAATTTCTTTGATACCACTCTCACTCCATTCCCAAGCGATTTCTTCCCGCCACAGCTGGATAGTTGCCAATAACCACTGTCATGTGTTATTCACCCTCTAATTTTTATAAATGTAGTTGCCCTTTTAGAGAAAGGGCCGTCAGCAAACGGCCCTTTCTTGTACTACCGGAAAGTATAAACTTTGCGTTATATATTTTCTAAAGTCCCTTCTCGCCGTCCATAACCAGCGCATAGTGCAACTAAGGCGACAGCCTGCGCCTATGGCTTCTCGGCTGAGTTAAGTACGTGCAAAGACAGTGTCTTCGCACACTAGCCAAGTTTTCTATATACGGATTAAAGATCTTAAATTAACTGAAGAAGGAAGTGATTATATTGGCTTTCCTGAGTCGGAATACTTTAAGTCCTCTCCTTTTAACCTGCCAAAATGAGTCTTCATACTTACATATCGACTCTCAGGGATGTTCGCTGTTTTTTGACAACAGCCATGAACCCTCATATCGAATTCAAGAGCCTCTGCTCTTAGCTCATGGGATTATGACTAATTCTAAAACTGTTCATCTTGTCGTACTTAAATCCAGCGGAGATCTTTGTTACACTCTGATCCCTGGAACTGGCACACCTCAAACAACCTTAATTGCTAAACTGGACGTACGAGGCACACGATACCGCAGACTCTTTTTATTTCCACAAGGTAAGATAATACATATCTTTTATGCTTCTACTCACCAATCCATTCCAGAACTTTGGCGCATTGAACATCGTTTTTGGAACGGAGCTTCGTGGAAAAGTACACACATGGGGGAGGTTGTTCACCCGCGAGAACCCCTTTATCATGTTAACTTAGATAATCAAGGCAACCTTCATCTTTGCACCATAACCTTCCAAGGACGGCACTCACTTCTCTTTACGAACCGTTTTAACGGAACATTTCACCTCTGGGGATCTCCAACCGAAACACTGAAAATACCTGGAGAAGTCGTGGATATGGCTGCACTGATGACGACAGACAATGTTCATCATCTCTTTTGGGTTGTGAAAACTCCAACAGGACAGTTTGAGGTCCGTTCAGCGCAACAAATAGATGCCCATGTATTATCCAGCACTTGGAATCCGTCAATAGCTCCGATCAAAACGTTTAACTCTCCCTGTAAAAAAATTGGAGCTTTAGAAATAGGCGGGGTACTTTGGCTGCTTGTCAATACAGGGGAAGAGGTCCTCATGCAAAATGACGGCAAAGGGTGGAAAATGCTCACCTCACAAACCTCTCTTCATCAGCCTTTAAAATGGATTCACAGAGATAGAAAGTATTTTCATCAGACTTACTGGTTAGCCGATAAAACTGTGAGGCATGCTCCAGCCTATTACCGAGAATTGGGGTTCACCGTTAAAATTCAAACTCCTGTACCTTCATCCCGCCAATCCTTTCTTAACCAGACTAGCGCCTCTATTCCTCCGATTGCTCCTCATACACCCACGCCTCCACCTGTCCCGGCATACTATCCCGAGCAATCCTCTCCTCGTTGCGACCCTCTACCCGTAGTTTCCATCTCGGAAAATATAGGTCCTGAAATCCCAGCCCAAATAAACTTGCGTGAATTAAACTCGCCAGACCTTCTTAATAAAGCCCCTATACCGAACCTAAATGAAAGTGCAGAGGCTGCTGAAAAGACCGAAGTAACTGAAGAACTAAAGGAATCAGAAGTAACTGAACTAACCGTAACCCCTGGAATAGATGATCCACTCAAAAAAACTCTAGTTCCAGAAGACTCTGAAGTCCCTAGCGTCCCTGATGCACTAAAAGTTCCCGAAGTCTCTCGAAGACCTGAAGAGATCAAAGAAACTCAAGGCCCAGAGAACCCTAAAGAGGAGGCCCTTCAGTCTATGTCAATTAAAGAAAACGAGCAACTCCAGTCTCTAATCAAAACAGTGGCTCATCTTGAACAAGAAAACACTCTGCTCAACCATGCGATTCACAACATGCTCTCTAAGTTTGACCAGATATTAGAAGTGATCTCAGAAAATACTCTTCAGGCTAAACAGGGACCAGATCCAGCGCCTATCGATGAACTTGAACCCGTCAAAGAAGCTATGGCAAATCTTGAAAAAGAAACCCAGAGTCTCTCACAAGTTCTCCGAGTCATACTGGACAAACAAGAAGAGAGTGACTCCTCACTTGAAAAACTTGAAACACAGATTTCCCAAATCCAATCAGAAAAAGTTGACGCTAAAGTTAAAGGGGGTTTTTGGAACAAATGGATTACCTAGATTTAAGCACCAATATTGCGGACATTCTATGCAAATACCCTCAGACAGCCAAAACGTTTCGCAAATTCGGGATTCTCACCTCCGGCTGAGGGGCAAAACAATTGCTCGATATGAGCATTGAGCAGGCTGCTCAGAAATACCGAATTAACTCCGCAACCCTAATTAAAACCTTAGAAGTTGCTATTGACCAGTCAAAGCACCAATGGAGACATTATTAAAATGAATGTTCTATTTTTGAATGATTCCTCTTTGTTGCGTTATGGATTAGCTTCAGGTTTTTCCCCCTCAGATGAGATTCGTTATATTCCGGTGCATCAATCCGGTTGGGAAGGCAGTTTAACCGCGCTGCTTCGGACGTGGAAACCCAGTTTTGCTTTAGCAGAGGGTGTTTCGATTTCAACGGTGGCTCGAAAACTATTTCCTCTTTTACGCCGTCATAAACTTCCACTCGTCTATTGGGCTATCGATGATCCCCCAGATTGGCTTCGTATGTCCCGTCCTTTGGCACGCGGAGCCAGTCTGGTCCTTACTCCCGCCCAAGAGTGTCTTTCCCTTTATAAACGGGAAAAAATGCGCGCACGTTATTTTCACTTTGCCTGTAATCCAGCCTTCCACCGTCCAGTCACACCATCAGCAGAGTATTCTTGCGACTTACTTCTCGTTGCTAATTATTACACCTCGTATCCTCAAAGGAAAATAGGACTGGAAACAATCCTTACTCCCTTACGCTCTAAAGAGTTTCAATTAAAAGTTTTCGGTAACGAACACTGGTTAGTAAATACGGACCGTTATACGTTAGAACCCAATGTATATCAAGGATATCTGCCTTACGACCGATTACCCAGCGCTTATTCCTCAGCGAAGATCGTTCTAGGCTTACACTCTGTTATAGACTCTCTTACAATGATGAGCATGAGGACTTTTGAGACCTTAGGTTGTGGAGCCTTTTTCCTAACACACTGGACGCCAGCCCTTGAAAACTATTTTAAAAACCATGTCCATCTCGTCTGGAGCCGTCATCCAGATGAAACCTTAGAACTTGTGCGTTTTTACCTAAACCGCGAAGACCTCCGTCAAAAGATTGCTCGCCAGGGACAGGAAGAAGTGTACCGCAATCATACCTATCAGCACCGAATCCAGTCCGTTTACGAGTATCTTCAAAAGTTATAGCCTAAGTTATTAATTCCGCTGAATAGGCTAGATCCTAACTCCCTTTACCAGTCGGTAAACAAGTTCTCTATGGGGAGGATTTTGTATGAAAATACTTTTCCAGGCTCGTCCGGACTTTATGAAAAACCCTGCCGGAGATACCGTCCAAATAGTTTCGACCGGGCAAGCACTTAAAAACCTTGGCATTGAAGTGCATCTATCCGCCGATCCAAATGTCGAGCTTTCTTCTTATGACCTTGTTCATATTTTCAATATTACTCGTATTAAAGAGAGTTATATGTTTTTTCTAAATGCTCAAAAACAAGCAAAAAAAATTATTATATCTCCTATTTACTGGCCGCCTAACGCTTACCTTAAACGCGAAGGTGCCAATTCTAACGCACTAGCGGTTTGGAAACATATGCAGCCCATGCGATCACGTCTTTTAGGAGAATGTGATCTCCTACTACCAAATAGTCAGATCGAAATGGAGGTTCTTCGACAAGACTTTCTCAGACACGCGCCCTATCAGGTGACACCTAATGGATTTCCAGATTCATTTATGGGGGCCACTCCTGAGTTATTCCGAAAACAATTTCCTGATCTGCCGAAAGAATTTATCCTCTGCGCAGCACGAATATCTCCACGTAAAAATCAGCATTGGTTAGCAAAAATATGTGAGGAATTGGATCTCCCTCTTGTTCTCTTAGGACCCATTAATGACCAAAATTATTACAAGAATGTAAAAGACTTTTCAAACGTCACTCATATCGGTACTCTCCAAGGCGAACTTCTTGCTTCTGCTTATTCGGCAGCTAAAGTTCATGCCTTACCTAGTTGGTTTGAAACCCCAGGCTTATCCAGCTTAGAAGCCAGTGCCTGCGGAACAGTTGTCATCTCTACAGACCAAGGAAGTCCTAAGGAATATTTTCAGGATATGGCCCTTTATGTACGTCCACTCGATGACATGAGTTTACGTACTGCTCTAGAACAATCCTTTAATGCATCTCCAACACCTTTGATGCAGCACGTCCAGAAGCAGTATCCTTGGTCGAGAGTCGCTGAGATAACCTTAGAAGCCTATCATAAAGTCCTTGACCAAGGTCCTTAAATGTAACAGTGGGACTTTCGTGACAGATCTGACAAGGTTGACAAGGGGACGGGGTTATTGACAACATTAAGTTGTCAATAACCCCGTCCCCTTGTCAACCTATTAATTTTCTTTAATATGATTCAATGCCTTTTCTGCTAAGATTCTTAGATCATTTTTCATACGTTCTGCTTTTACACTAACATTTAAGAAATCAAGCACACCAACTACGGATCCACAACTGGTGCATTGTACGAAGAGTACAGCTCGAGTCGTTCCTTCAAGATTATTGGCGTGGACAACTTCAAATCGGTTGTTTCCACATTTTATGCAGCTGGATTGCGCCATATTAGCCCCTCCCTTTTAGATTACCCTTCTAGCATAATATTCTATGTCTATTAAAGGGTAATTGCTTCATCTTCATTTATGGTATCGATGGAGATAGTAATAATCCCCCATTCATTGTTGGGGGGTTACCTCTTGAAAGCAAGGAAGACCAGAATTTCTGGCCTTCCTTGCTTCGCTCTCTACAATTCACCCTGAAAAAAAACGTTTAGTGTAACTGCGCTCGCTGCATTCACTGCACTATAGTATACCCTTGCATACTTAAGAAATATTGAAGATACCAATGTGGTTAAAGAGTTTTGGTTAATAGTAACCGGACCAGCTTCGTCTAACCAATTTGTCCCATCCGGGCTGATCTGCATTGTTACCAGTGCTTGGGCGTTTTCTGCTAATGAGGCGTTGACTACTGCGAATGTCCAGGTTTCAACGCCTAGCACATTGTACGTTGTGTCCCCGCTTCCTGCTGTATCCGTAATATTTGCAAGAGTTGCAGATACATCAGTTGTAGCGCTGATAATGGAAAGTCCTGCGGAGGTAACAAGCAAACCGCCGGTCGGTGGGGTGATCGCCAAACCGGTTGACGTGATCGCTAAACCGTCTGTTGGTGGAGTAATCGCCAAACCACCTGTCGGTGGGGTAATCGCTAGTCCTTCTGCCGCTGCTGTTACTGTCAGGCCATTCGTCGGCGCAGTAATCGCTAACCCTGTTGACGTAATGGCTAGGCCGTCTGTCGGTGGAGTAATCGCCAAACCACCTGTCGGTGGGGTAATCGCCAGTCCTTCTGCCGCTGCCGTTACTGTCAGGCCATTCGTCGGCGCAGTAATCGCTAACCCTGTTGACGTAATGGCTAAGCCATTTGTCGGCGGAGTAATCGCCAAACCACCCGTCGGTGGGGTAATCGCCAGTCCTTCTGCCGCTGCGGTCACCGTCAGGCCATTCGTCGGTGCAGTAATCGCTAACCCTGTTGACGTAATGGCTAGACCGTCTGTCGGTGGAGTAATCGCCAAACCAGTCGAAGTGATCGTTAGGTTACCCGAAGAGTCTGTGTTTAATGCCTGATTATTACCCCCAAATATCTTGACCTTTGCCTGATCGGGGTTGTCTTGGAAAATTTTAAAATTCGCCATCCCTTTACTGTTCCCTTCCTTTCGCTGTAATCCATATTTATCCAGATTACATACTACAGCTTATTCTCTTTCTTGACGTAAAGTTTCAGTTTTTGTATGCATATATTATTAAAACGAGAAAGAGATGTGAGGCAAATAAGATATGGCGAAAAAGATCAGCTTGTGCATGATTGTAAAAAATGAAGGGGCAGCCCTAGGTCGGTGCTTAAATAGCGTATTTGGCATCGTTGATGAGATCATTGTCGTCGATACAGGGTCTACCGATTCTACGTGTAAAATCGCTCGCCAATATGGCGCTGTCATACATCATTTCCTTTGGAACGATAATTTCAGTGATGCTCGAAATGCCTCCTTGGCGCTCGCTCAGGGAGATTGGATTTTATTTTTAGATGCTGATGAAGAGTTATCGTCCGATAGTCGGAAAATCTTAACCCGCTTGATTCAAAACAACACGGCTGAAGGATACTTTGTCAAAATTGTTAATTACCTGGGAAAAGAGGGGTGGATTGAGTCTGTTCCTGACCTTGTGTTTCGGCTCTTCCGCAATAAAAAGGACTATCATTTCCGTGGTGCGATTCACGAACAGATCGCCGATGTCATTTTAGAGAAAAACCCCCGGGCTTGTTATCAGATAGCAGAAGATTTTGTGATCATCCATCACGGTTATTTAGATGAAGTTATAACAGAGAAGGATAAGAAACACCGCAACCTGATGTTAATAGAGAAAGAACTTGAGCAAAATCCTACAAATCGCTTGCTCCAATATCATTATGGCGTTGAACTATTTCGGGCTGAACGATATGCCGAAGCAGCCGGGGTCCTAATCCAGTCTGCAACCGACATTGATCCGAATACAATCTACTTTCCCAAACTCATACGCTATATTGTCATAGCCCAACAGTCTTCCGGTCAACTGCAAGAAGCACTTAATACTGCTAATCTAGGCCTCAAGTTCTTCCCTAACTATGCGGATCTTTACTACTATACCGGACTTATCTTGTTTGACTTAAAGCACTATTCTCAGGCACAAAATGCTTTTCTCCAGGCTCTGTCTATGCCTGAACAACCACCACAATACGCCTCCTTTGGCGGAGTCAGAGGTTTTAGATCCTATTATTATCTGGCCCAAATCGCTGAGATCTTTTTAGATGAAGAGGAGGCTCTTAAGTACTACCTCTATAGCCTTCGTGACAACACACGATTTACTCATGCTTTGGAACATCTTGTTCGTATTCTGAAGCCAGCTAAAGAACCTCTTTATACGATGGAATGCCTAGAAAAAGTCTGCGATTTCTGCACTTCGGAAGCTAATCTCCTTATGGGGGACATCTATTTTAGGTATGGAGCCTATGGGCTAGCCCTCCACTATTTAGATCAAGTTGAAGATGGCTTCCCTGCTTCATCCGATATTAAGCTTAGAAAAGGGATTTGTCTCATTCAGGAACGACGCTTCTTTGAATCCTTAAGACTTCTTGAAGATTTCCCTCTGGAAAGCCCCGAATATCCTATAGCCGCCGTTAATAGACTATTTTGCTTCTGGATTCAAAACAAATCCCAGAAAGTCCGCACCCTATGGCAAGCGCTTCATAACCTTGGCTTAGCACAAGATACGGAAAATGTAATTTCCCTCTTTTTAACTTATTCAGAAGAATCAGCACCTTCTTCAAACTTAGTTTTAGGACCAGAGGGGATGTTGCTATTGCTTGATATTGTCCAGCGTTTGGTCGCTCTGCAAGAAATCAAGCGCGCAATGTATTTCCTACAGGTTCTTCACCCCAATGCGTTAACAGAATATTGCATGAAGGTTGCTGGAATCTTTATAAACTATAGCGAGGAAAGCAGAGCTATTCCATTTTTACAAACAGCTATTGAAGCAAATCCATCCGTTGAAGCTCATTTCCAGCTTGCTGAGATATATTATCACCTGGGAAGGCATTCTGAAGCTGAACAACATTATAAACATGCTCTCCGATTGGACCCAGATACTCCCCGCTGTTATGTTCGTCTTATAGAACTCTACACCGCTTGGCGACAAACCATTTTAAATGAAGCCCTTGAAAAATACCCTGATAATAAGATTTTTAAGGAACTATCAGAGGAGGTTGCATCCAGCCATGAAGCGACGGATTAGCCTCACTATGATCGTAAAAAATGAATCCTTTCATCTGGTCAGCTGTCTGGAAAGTGTCAAAAACGACGTTGACGAAATAGTTATTGTCGATACAGGATCAACGGATGATACCGTCAACATTGCTCAGCGGTATACCTCAAAGGTATACTCCTTTCCTTGGCACAACGATTTCAGTGCCGCTAGAAACTTTGCTATTGAACAAGCTTCGGGGGATTGGATCTTAGCTCTGGATGCCGACGAAGAAGTTGAGTATCAAGATCAGAACAACCTTCATACCTTGCTGCAGAGAGAACAAGATAAAGAGGCATTCTTGCTTCCTCTTCTTAACCCCGTTTCAGATTCTACAGAAGAATATAATACGTTTTACGTGCTCAGGTTGTTTAGAAATAACGAGAGTTATAGGTATGTCGGTAAAATTCATGAACAGGTCTCCCTTCCAAATCAACAAAATGTTGGACTTGCCACAAGTCCTATCTTAAAGCATAAATCTCTGCCTCTGAAAGTACGTCATCAAAAAAGAAACCGGAACCTGGCCCTTCTAAAAAAAGCCGCTTATGAAGACCCCGATAACCTCTTTTTACATTATTATTTAGGGGTCGAGTGGCTCATGCTGGGTAAAGCAGGCTATGCTCTGCCTTTTCTAAAAAAAGCCTACAACAATCTAAGCGATGCTCACCTGCTTTTTCGTACTCCTGCACTAAAATATCTTCTCCTATCTCTTAAAGAGTTAGGTCAGCTCGACGAAGCTCTCTCCCTTTGCCTGGAAACGAGCTTACAATACCCGGACTTTACAGATCTTTTTTATCTGGGCGGACTTCTGTTGGAAGAAAAAGAAGAATACTATATTGCGCTGAAGTGGTTTGATAAAGCAATTACTTGTGGTACTCCCCCGGCATTGCTTAGCCATTCCACAGGCACAGAAAGTTTTTTAGCTTACTATCATTTAGGCTTCTGTTATGACAGAATCGGAAAGATTCCCGAAGCCAGAAATGCTTATGAGACTGCCCTTAAGCTCAACCCGAAATATCATTTCCCTCTCTATTCACTCTTTTTAAATTTGCTTAATGAAAAAGGTCCCACTTTTTGTTATCAACACTTAGACGCTCTTGGATTGCTAGAAATTCCCCTTAACTGCCTTACCTCGGCTGAGCTTTTTTTCCGCTCCAACCATGCAGATAAGGCCTTTTGCTGTTTAGAAACCTACAAAAATATTTTTCTAGATGATGAGGATTTCCCATTTTTTTATGGAAAGTACTGTATATATTCCGGCAGGCTTCAGACCGGCTTTAACTCCTTACTTCAGATTACGAAAAATAGCCCTTATTACAACTCTGCCCAAACCCTCTTAATAGTTTCATTAATTCTGCTCGGTAATTTATCAAAAGCTAAAACCTTAGCGATTAAGCTTTGGAAACATCCTGCGACTCGAGGAGAGGCTCACATTTTTCTATGGTTAATCCGATTTATGCAAAATCAAACTCTTCCCCCATCTCCACTAAAAATTCGCGAGAAGGAACTGCTTCCATGGGTTACTGAACTATTCCTAGATTATAAGCGTTATCAATCTCCGAAATTCTTTTCCAAATCCCTGATTGCCGCTTATGGCCTAGGCCTTGAAGCACTCATAAAAGCTACTGAAAAGGGGTTCCAGTGGCTTCTCAACGATTATGATCAACGTTTACAAGATGTCAAACTCAAATTTACTGCTAAATATGGAGATAGACGGTTGTTGGTCGAGTCATGAAGACTAAAGAAACTGTTAGCTTATGTATGATCGTCAAAAATGAAGAAGATTGTGTTTTAGCTGCAATCCGAAGCGTTCGAAATTTGACGGATGAACTCATCATTGTCGATACGGGAAGTACCGATAATACTAGAGAATTAGTTCTTGCCGCAGGAGTAAAGCTATTTCACCTGGAATGGACAAAAGACTTCTCTGCCGCCAGAAACTTCGCTCTAGAACAAGCTGCTTCGAATTGGATTATTGTCCTTGATGCTGACGAAGTTCTTGAAACAATCGACCCTCAGGCTTTCTATGAACTCTTAACCGACAGCCAAGTTGAAGGATATTTTCTGCGTATCAAAAATTATCTTGATTCGACAATAAGCGAATCCTGTGATCAGGTTGTACGCTTATTTCGAAATAGACTTGATTATCGATTTGAGGGAGCCATTCATGAACAAGTAGCCCCTTCGATTCTTAAAGCTAATAATGGCGGCGGTTTAGCCTCAGTTCCAATCACAATTCATCACTACGGTTATCTTAGAGATTGTTTAAATTCTAAAGAAAAATTTTCTCGAAACAGCGAAATCATTACGCAGGAACTCAAACTGAATCCAGACAATCCTTTCCTGCTCTACTGCCTGGGGCTGGAATATTATCAACAAGACTCTATCCTTGAGGGCTTAAATCACTTAAAAAAGGCCTTAACACGTATGTCAGGGAATGAAGGGTACTTTGAAGACGCTCTTCTGAGTATCGCTCTTGGCTATCTCCGACTTGAAAAAAGCGACCTATTAATTGATTTTTTAGGTAAGGCTTTAAGTATGTACCCAGGTCAAGCGGATTTCTTTTGTCTCCGTGGATTTGCTTACTTTCAACAATCAAACTACTGTCAAGCGGTTGCGGACTTCGAACGGGCACTGGGTATCGGAACCATTCAATTAACGACCGTTTACCAGGTAAATTGTCTCCTTGGCGACGCCTACCAAGCTTCCGGCAATTATCCCCAAGCTCAAGATGCTTACACCAGAGCCCTCGCATACACGCCCTTTTCTGCTTATCCTTTACATCAGTTGATAAGCCTGATTCGAAAAGGCTATCCCATAGAATGTTTATTAGAACGTGCATTGTTTGGCGAGAGCTGGCCGAACTCCGAATCCTGGCAAGAAATGCTTACTAGTTTAAAAAGTATCAACTTAGAACTCTACCTTGTTATACTCGTATTGGCCCTCTATCGAACGTTCAATACCAGTTCTTTTTGTGATCAGGAGCTCCTAGAAACTATCAGCCATTTTCTCAAGGTTTTGGAGAGAAGGATAACGGAATCCGATGATATGACCCAAAACATCGCCTGTCAATGCTTGACACTAGCGCTTAAAGAAATTCGGTTATGTAGTATGGCCTTGATGAAAGACATGGAAAACGCTCATTTCGTTATCAAACATCGAGTTAATCGCACACTTAAAAATACATTTTCTATTCTTTGTCACTTAGTAGATCAGAGTGAACTTGTTCAAATAAAGTTGAATATCTAGTCCTTGGTGTGGGAGCCTACCTCTTCGCCGCTAAGGGTCCAATTAGGAAAGACAGCTTCAGCAAAGCTCTCCACAGGAGAATTTGGTACCAGAGACTATCGTCACTGAAGCAAGAAGGCCGGGTATTACTTGAGTCAAATTAATTTTCATGGAAGGGGCTAACAAATCATGAGTTGTCGTGTTCTCTTGGCCAGTCCTGTCAAACAACATGAAAGAATCCTTGCTGAATTCCTGGATTCACTTATTCGCTTAGAAACAAACCAAGTGAAGCTTGATTTTAGCTTTATAGATGATCATAATGACCATACTCTGCTCTCTCGCTTTGCCCTTGAGCATCCTAATGTCCGAGTTTTTTCAGGTGAGGGTAAGGCAGATTACCTTTGTGACGAGACAACCCACTATTGGCGAGAGGATCTAATCTGGAAAGTAGCTCGTTATAAGGATGATTTTATTAAACTGGCCCTCGATGAAGGGTACGATTATCTTTTTCTCGTGGACTCAGATCTCTACCTAGATCCTAAAACTCTGATCCATCTACTTTCACTTAAAAAAGATATCGTATCTGAAGTCTTTTGGACGCAATGGAAACCTGAGCTTATTCCACTACCCCAAGTGTGGATGGAGGATCAATATACTCTTTATAAATCGAGAAGAGAGCTCCTGGATGAAACCGAAATAACTAAAAAAACCCAAGAATTTCTTCAAATGCTCTCTCAACCAGGGACCTATAAAGTCGGCGGATTAGGGGCCTGTACCCTTATTAGTCGGCAATCTCTAAGACGAGGAGTATCTTTTGAAGAAATATATAACCTGGGATTTACTGGAGAAGACCGCCATTTCTGTATACGAGCTGCGGCATTGGGGCTAGAGCTTTATGCCGATACTCATTACCCACCTTTTCATATCTATCGAGAATCGGAGCTTGATAAACTGCGAGAGTACAAAGAAAACCTGACTTATACCAAAGGAAACATTTCACTTGAACAATCTGACTTACCCCTTTTTGATCGATCTCAAATACACTCTAAACCGAGCCTGATTCCAGGCAGAATTACCCTTGCGATGTTAGTCCATAATGAATCCGGCCGCTACCTGGAGCGGGTTTTAACACAGGCCGTTGAGTATATTGACGAAGCTGTTATATTAGACGATGCCAGCGAGGACAATACTATAGAGTTATGCCAAGAAATCCTAAAAGGACTCCCCTTAACACTCCACGCCAACCATGAACCCCAGTTTCATAACGAAATACTCCTTCGTAAACATCTCTGGGAAATGGCCACAAATACCTCTTCGGAATGGATTATAATTTTAGACGCTGATGAGATGTTCGAAGACGATGGTCCTAAACAACTACGTGAGTTATTTACTCACGCTTCAGATATTGATTACATTAGTTTTCGTCTTTTTGATTTATGGACAGAAAGGCTCTACCGAGAGGATTCCTATTGGCAAGCCCACAAATGGTATCGTCCCTTTATCGTCCGCAATATTCCTGGCTTTCAAGCTAAATGGCAAGAAACCCCCCAACACTGCGGGAGGTTTCCTAAAAATATTACTGACCTGCGCGGAGGGACCAGTCCTCTTAGAATCAAACATCTTGGCTGGCTCAGCCCCCAAGACCGCTTGGAGAAGTATTACCGATATAAACGGCTTGATCCCAACGGCATCTATGGCAGTTTGGAACAATATCACTCGATCTTGGACCCTAGCCCGAACTTAATGGAATGGGAATGACTATAAAGCGCCTATGCTAGACCCGTGGTCCTGAAAAAGAGACACTACCCTAACGTCTTTTTACTCTTGCTAAAAGAATGAAAAAAATCATGAGCAAAATTTGCTCCCTTTCCTATTACAAGTCCTGTGATTACTATCCCTATCGAAGGATTGGAAATCTTAACATCCAGAAGTTCTAAGGCATTAATGCCGCTCTGAAATGCGAGGATTATTCCACACGCTAAGCTCAATACTTCTAAAGTAAGTGGCCTAAACTTATCGGGGAAAACCGGAATTGCATACACAATATCTTTAAAGATCTCAACGACCTTCTCAACTACTACTGCTAATAAAAAGATCAAAGCAAGCCCGTCCATGCCAACCTCCCCTTTGCAGATCAAACTTTTCCTTTATTATTCCAATATATTCCATACGCAAGGGGACGGTTCTCTTGTTTCCTTTAAGCCCAGGTAACTAGGAACTTTTTTTGTCACTCGCATAGTTCCTACCCCTGACCTTGAAACCAAACAATGAGAGAGTTAGGCGATTGTGATCGATATATCAAGCGTACATAACGTAGAAAGCGATTCGGAGTAAAAACTGCTAGATTTCCGGGGAATATCACACATTCTAAATCATCCGCTGTCCAGATTGCTCCGTCCGGGCTAATTTGTAATTGAACCACGACTTCTTCTGCTCCAGTATTATGAACTGCATAGGAGTAGGCACTTACCTCTGAAACATCTTTAGGAATGGTTGCAACAGCTACATTTGACGAAGTCACTGATTCAACACTTTGCACATACTTTCTTCCTGCCATCTTAACTTGTATTAAACCATCTAAGGTTGACTCAATGGAATTCCCATTACTACCGTAAATTTTTATACCATCACGGGTGGGAGTTAAATCTCGCAAATTTGTTTCAGTTGAAGTTCTTACATCAACAGGTATCGGAATTGGACTAACAAGTCTTACCGAAACTGGTGCTTGTATCTTTCCTATGGAATCGATATGCCGAACATATAGCTGTCCTTTTTCATCAAGCCGTAATTCTCGCCTAGGGTAGAGCCTCCGTCCTTGAATTTCGTGAATAGTTATAACTCCCTCGCCGAGAATCCCAATCTCAACCCGAATTCCAGTTACACCGGTCGGTGTGGAAAAAACCCGAATATATTCCTCTGGTTCTGAGCCTGGTCGCACGGTAAATAAATACTGGCTTACGGCACCTAGATATATTCGAATATAGCAAAGAATCTCCGTTGGTTCCGCTTGAAGGACCACTCGAAATTCCCATCGTTGTCCCTCTCCGGCAGGCACCACAACATCATTTTCAAGAATAATCCCCGCTCTCGGTCCCGATGGATGCATGATTCTAATAGCTCTGGGACCATCCGGCAAGCCGATCCACTCCCACTTCGTTGCTTTATCTCCTCCAACAGTAGCCCATCCATCCGGAAAGTCTGGATTACCTTCCTGCCACAAAAGGAAATGACTATTATAGACTTGATTTATATCAGTCATTTCCAACCCACCTTAAAAACGTTTTTAGTTGTCAATTAAATCTATGCATATGATATATTATGTTAATAGCATCAATTTTGAGCTTGAACCCAAATTCGTAATCTAGTCGAATTCTCTGACCAGAAGCTTAATCTTGTGTAACGTAAAAATTTAGTTGGGGTAATAAGAATTAATTTCCCTAGATTAACATCATGTGTAGTTCCCTCTTCTGCCCAGTGAACGCCATCAGGGCTAAGCTCTGCTTGTGCGTATGCAGGTTGGCTGCCGACATTTAAAACCGCAAAGGAACAACGAGTAAGCCCCGAAATGTCGCGGGTAATCGTTGAGGCTATAGTTTCACTAGCCGTAACATCTTCAAGACTTTCATAAAACCCATGCCCGCTAATTTCCATTTGCACTCGACCACATACTGAAGTCGCTATGGGAACTTGATGACTTCCAAATATCTGTACTTTGTCTCGAATCGGCGTCAGATTTCGAACATCAGCATTTACATTTGCTTGAACGTTTACCGGTATCTTAAGGGGAATTGGGTCAGCAAGCTGAATTGGCTTAATTATTTCTCCAATTGTCTGTATAGAATTAATACGGCAGGGCTTTTGTTTAACCTTTTTCACACGCCTTTTCATACAGTTCGGAAACAATGAATATCCTATTATCTTGTATATATCCAAAGATCCTGGTCCAATAATTCCAGTTTCTAAACGCAAGAAATCCACATCAGATCCGGCACTAATGACCTGCTTTATCTGTTCTCGCTCTAACCCTAGTCCAAAGCAATATTCCCAAGGCTTGGATACTTCTCCTTTTGAAGAAATTGGGTAAATACGTAAATAAGCCTGAATGTTAGCCCTATCACCTCTTAGGGTAGTTTTAATGAGCCATTCCCTGACATTTCCAACGTTGAGAGCCGCCTCAGGCACCTGGATAATTCCCGCTCGTAGGGCAGTTGTATTACTAATCTCCAGAAATGGGCCTTCCCGAGGTTCCTGCTTAAAACTCCAACTAGATTGTTTATTTCCCCCGATTTCGCACCAGGCGTCTGGAAAACTTTCCTGAAAGTTGCTTTTTCTTAGAAAATCGCCGTTAGGTACTCTATTGAATGTGCCCTTTATAGTTTTTTTCATCTTAAGGTCCCTCCCACACTTGGACAGTTAATAAAGTACATTCAACTTATCCTATCTGTCAACACCTAAAAATATCACTAACTAGACAACCTTATAAAGACAAAAATCTTAACCCTCCGACAAATTGGAGATTGAATGGAAAAACAAAGTTCTTCAATAACAATGAGTCTTAAATATTTAGGGAAATGTCATTTCTTTCTTTTTATTTTCTATAAACGGCTATCTTCTTCTTATTTTTAGAATTTATTTAAAAAGGGGAATTATTTCGCTCTAAGTTGAGTGGTATTAATGAATTAACTGCTTTTATTAAAAATTCCTAAAAACTGGGCATTGATTCCTCCCTCAATTCGTGCTAAATTTGTATCATACAAGTTATATAAAAGAAATTTAAGACATTAGCGCAAAAACTTAAACCTCCCGACGGGGAGGTTTCTTTTTTTACTTTTATAAAGGAAAAGGAAGAGACTAAATCTTGATATATCTCTTCCTTTTAAAGCCTATTATTTTATAGGTTAAGCATTATCTTCAAACTTCATATCGTTTTTAAATATTGGTAGACTGCCACATTAATATACTCATTAAGCATTAATCGGCAGTAGTTTCACACTTCCCCAAACCGCTAGTCGGTCGTCCTTGATAACCAGAATCCCTGTGACTCCGTTAATCTGAGAAGCAAATTCAATGGCTCCTTCTAAATCTTCCACTGTCTGAACAAGGTTCCCAGTTGCTGTGGCTACTGCATCCGCTAAGGGGACCGAGGAGGAGAGTATAACTACAGCGTCCGCTTTTCCAAAACTCAAAGAATGACCCACTTTGCCAGAAGAAGTACAAATTCCAAGGGGAGTCTGATTCGGTCTGACCTCAATTGCCACACGATTTGATAGTGGTGATTCTCCTGCAAAAATCCCAACCTTGCGAATCCGAGTTGTACGCACAAAGATATCCCCACCGTTTTCCACGATTACATCTCGCGAACGCTTGGCGACAGATTTTCCAACCCACTCTGCTACCGCCCCAGCAACCGCTGCCATTGGCCCAACTCCAGCCAGACGCCCAGCTTCCGCCATAGTCTGGACAATTCCAGGAGCATCTGGTAACACGGGGTAGGGGGTTAAAGCGGTTAAAAAAGCCTGATCCTTTTGAATATAGTCTTCCAGGGGTTTACGACAGGCCTGAATCGTCTCGGCTACCCACTCAACCAATTCAGGGGAGAATCGTTCTTTCCGAACCCCAATATCCAGATCTGTTTCCTTCACAACAAGCTGAAAATGAACTAAATCCTCTTGGCGATGATTCTGCCGATAACTCCGTTCTATATAATCCAATTACAGACGAACCTCCATAGCCCACATTGGGCAGACCTTCACACAAAGCTGGCAAAATACACACTGGTCTCCATCAAAACCTACTTCCATAGATGGGCGTTTCATATATAAAGCACCGGTTGGGCAAGCCCCTGTGCACGCTCCACACATGACACATTTATCTTCATTGCGAACGATTTCTTGATTAAGGGCCTGAACTGATACTCCTAGATCTCGCAAATAGTTTAGCCCATTTTCACTTTGATCTCCGGTAACCTCTAAGATCATTGTACCTTCTTTTTGAGGGTTGACGTCCGCTTTCACGATATTAACCACTAGATCGTAATCTTTAACCAAGCGATAAACTATAGGCTTAACCGAGATGTCTGTCCCAAAACGCAAAACAATTCTTTTCGGCGACACTTTAATCAATCCTCCTTTATACTGTGAGCGATAAAACCATCAGCAGGTGAAGGAAGAGTTTTAACCGGTTCTGTCAACTGAAACTCTCCTTTTTGAATCCACCCTTTTAAGGTAGCGGCAACCTCCCGGGCCCGCGGCAAACTCGACAATGGAGCCGTGGGCACTTCCTTACCATTGACGGCAATCTTCCCGCTCCTGAGATCTGCATAACTGACATATCCCAGATTCCCCGGTGTAAACGAAGGATATGCTTCGCCATAGTCGACGATAGGGGCAAACAGCTCTTCATCCTTCTTAGCAGCATAGCGAGCGATTTCCTCATTTAGAATGGGGATAGGTATGCCAATTCCAACACTGAGCGTTGCACCATATCCCAGATAGCTGGTACCAACAAGCCAGCGAGGGCTCATTTGTTTTAAGTCCCCTGTGAGGGCAAGTGTCCCCCCTGCACTGCCGAGTTCTTTGCCCTCTACATCAATCATAGATGGGAAATGCTGGGTTCCGTTCCAGGCAACATAGCCAATCCCACCGCCAAGGAATATTTTGGTTCCCACTCCGATTGTTTTAAAGTGCGGATCTTTTAAAAGCGGGCTCAGCTGCCCTGCCGTGGAAAAATTGGCATTTCCTAAATGAGGTTTAATCATTCCCATATACGTATATATCGTGCGATTGGTCAGATTTACGGCACAATTGTAATTTTGATAGGCATTGCGAGGATTAAAGAGAATTGCCTCATTGATCTCATCTAACGTAATGGTCGTTTCAAGGCTTCGACGGGGATAACAGTCTGTACCATAGCCTAACGCTTTGAGTTTAACCGGTTTGCGTGCGACGAGGTCAGAAATGACATGCCCGCCCCCATATCTGAATTCACCCGGATAATTGCTGTTTAACGGATCATCTTCATGCATCTCAGTCGCACCGATATAGGCATCAACTGCTGCTATTCCTGTATAAGCAGCGACCCCGTTCAGCCAAACTTTCTGCATTTTCATCCGCGGCTTTGTATGACCAAAACTCAAAAAGGCACCTGAAGAACACATTGGCGCGAACGTGCCTGTCGTAACCACATCAACCTCTTGGGCTGCTTTGGAGAGACCTTTTTCCTCCACAATAGCAATAAGCTCTTCGGCTGTCACAACAACTGCTTTACCAGCTTTGATCTTAGAATTAATTTCCGCATACGTCTTTTCTACACTCATGACTCCACCTCCAGATTTGTTACACCTTCTGCACCTAAATTCCGCCAAGAATTAACCTGTCTCATATCCAAGGTCCAATATGAACTTTGATTAGCTTCAACTAGACTTCAGAGGTAAAATAAAAAAATAATAAATAGAAAAGACCCCTTCTATGATAGAAGAGGCCAAAATCTCATTATTCGACACTCCTCTTATCTGCCAGGAAAATCTCTCCTGCAAGAATTAGCACCATGCTTCGTCCACACCATGGACATGTCGTAGTTTAAAAGCTGGTTGCCGGGCTTCATAGGGCTAGTCCCTCCACCACTCCGGATAAGAGCCTATTAATTCAATTTATTATGCTGAGTCTAACATCTAGCTTATGTTATGTCAATATGGTTTTTTAGATGTTTTTAGAAGTTAATGGTATAGTCTAATTTAATAGATGTAAAAAATTTCATATATAAAACATAATATAATCGACATATTCCTCCATATAATAGTGGTAAGTTTTTTTCATTTTCTTCATGTAGTTAGTCCTCTTCTTTGATCTCCTTAAACTCTAAGGAGATCCTTTTTTATGTCTTTGATAACGCACTTTGTCCTACTTTAACCTTACTCTAACGTGTCATAACTCCTTTGTCCGGGGGTACCCGCATACTGGCAGCCTGGAATGACTGGAATCTTAAAGGATTTTAAATTTGCGGGTAAAGGTCTAATTTAAACATAATTAAGCAACTATTGGGTATTCTAAACGTATTCCAATGTAAAGGGAGGATTACTATGAATCAGCCCAAGCAAGCTAAAAAACCATTTCCTAAGCGCGAAGACCTACCCTTTAACCACCAAGCCGATCAGGACGGGCGCACGGATTATGGCCGGGATGGACAAATAACGTACAATCCTAGCTAATTACAGGGGAGGTATCTAGATGTCAAATAAAGCAACAGATAAAGCTCAAACTGGAAAACCAGATCGAGGTAAAAATTCTCCATTTAAGAAAAAAACTCCTCAAAGCCGGGCATAAGCCCGGCTCTTCACATGAAAAGACTATTGCTCCCCCAAAGACGTCTTAACATGAACATACAAATAAAGATAAGGCATTCTCATGAAAAATGCCTTACCCACAGGAACAACTTGGCAGAAAAAATCATGCTCTCAACTGAAATCAACGGTCAACTTAGCTCTATGACATCCGTAACAGAATCAGCGAGATGTTATTTGCCTTTATAGTAATCGGATATAAGTTCATAGACCTTCCTCAAAATGGACATTTCACTATCGTTATCGGATACCACTTCTTTGTCCATCAGATTATAAATTCTGACTACATCCTCGCCATACCCTTTCCCCGGAACTGCCCAATGTCCATTTAAATCTTCCCAGTTCGGACAACTTCCTCTCTTAATCAAATCAAAACGGGGGTCTACCTTTGGAACTCCTGCCGGCAAAGGATCCGCTGTTGCATAGGCAAATAAGTGCTCTAAGTGAGCCAACACTCCTTCCTCCTTTGTAGAAAATGTCGCGCCTTGAGCTCCGCCTCCTGTAGCCCCAATTCCAGCAAAATTGTTTTGCTCAGCTTTGACGGCCCCATTGAATTTGAGGAAACCGGTTTCCTTTATCATTTGGGCCACCGCATACCCCCATCTAATGTCTAACATTTCCCCATTCTTCTTGTATAGGGGGATAATATCTGGTGCATTAGGATTATACTTCAATAGATACTGCTTACACTGCTCAATAGTGACCGTTTCTTTACCCATTATAGGAGTTTTTAAGACTATTTGGTTTGTCAAATACTCGAAAATATTCACACCGTCTGACGTCCGCTGTACAATCCCCTTTGATGCCTGGCCGCTATCAATGGCTTTTTTCACCTCAGTGATCGCATGGTCCCGAGAACTTAAAGCCATGATCTGCTTACCATCTAATATGACTCGATACATACTATTAGGGTTGGGCAGTGAAGATGTTGATTCTTTGTATTGAATGCCAAAATAATCACAGATCCCTTTAGCGTGAGCTACAGCAAGTGCTTGACGAAAATTAGGTTCCCTTAACTTTTCTGCATCTGCTGTCTTATCGATAAACCCATTCTCAGTCAAAATTGCAGGCATGCTTGTTTCCCTAAGCACCATAATATTCTGGGTTTTTATTCCGCGATTTGTCCATCCTCCAGTTTGAACGAGAAACGGCAATACCTTTTTAGCAGCGATTTCGGCCTTTCCTCCGAGTCCTATGATCAGCACCTCTACCCCTGTACCCCCACCGGCATTTATATGGACAGAAACAAACAGGTCTGCTTTCGCTGATTCTGCTCTCTCGACTCGAGCCCGTAATTCTCCATTTAGGTCATTTTCAAGATGCCCAACAGCGTGATCTCCTTCACGAGTCAGTATTACACTTATCCCATTGAACTCAAGCAATGGCTTGAGCCTGAAGCAAATATCCAGGGTTAGGTCCTTCTCTTTTAATCCATTCCCAACAGCCCCCGGATCATAACCACCATGCCCTGGATCAACACATACTTTCACGTCAAACCCTCCCTTTTCATTCTATTCAAGGAGCTTGGAATGCGTTCAGTCTTAAACACCTTTCAATTTTGAGAATAAATTCTTGCCTGGAGTTGCAAATCTCAAGTACCGCTATCCGCCAAAAAATAGATTGTTACCTCTTAGTCCGCCATCAATTGTTCTGTGATATATATGTTTTACCATTTAGAATAAACAAAGCTTTTTTAAAAATATACATAAGCTCAAATCCGATTCACTTTCCTGCAGATTCTAATGTATGGAAAAAAACTGCTGAATAGGTATAACAGTCTTACGCCTCTTGACTTCGTTTATCACCTTTACTATTTGATTATATATGTAATCTGACATAAGCTTATATCCTTTGTCATTGGGATGAAGCCCATCCAGCAAATATTCAACCAAGTCAACTTGATTTTGTGGAAATGTACTCCACACGTCTAACAAGTTTGATCCGGTATTCGCAGACACATCGATAATAGCTGTTCTGATGCCTAAAAATAACGATTCGTCTGAAGAAATCATAGGCGGTTCTACGATACAAAATATATCCGCGTTAGGTGCTCTGCTTTTAATATCATTGATTAATTGAGCATATTTTTTTCCGAACTGATCTGGTGTGTCGAAATTTCTATCGATTCTTCCTGAGCAAATAAATACAGCATCCGTAGTACTAACTATCTCTGTTGCTCTCTGTAAGGAATAATCAATAAGATGTCCTGCTGAAGCTTTGTTATCCCACACTATATTATTAGCATACTTGTTGAATAAAGATGTTTTAAGTTCCGAATTCCATCCCGTTGTTAAGGGATCTGAAGCACCTTGACTAACGGCAATTGAGTCCCCGAGGATTACAGCGTTAACTGTTCCGTTTCTTAGTTTAGTGATACCCGTTAGATTCTGGTCCTTGGCAAATGTTGCCACGACCATAGCTGATCCCAGTAATACTATCAATAAAACTATAATAATCTTCTTCATTGTTCCTACTCTCTTTCTGATAGGGATACTTTTACTACTTTGTTTTTAAGCTTCCCACATAACAATATTCGAATTCTTATTACCTAATTATGGGCTAATTGTTTTTTAATATAGTATAATCTATTCTCTTGATCATCTTTATTTTTTTAAAATGAATTTGGTCAGTACAGAGATAGACATAGTGATAACTATTGTTAGCTAATCGCTAATAATGGAAATAATCAAATAGGGCATATTAAGCTTTGATTTTATACGAAGATTTCAACATCCTCTTTAAATATGCTTTAGTAACAGGTTTTTTTCCTTTTGTGTCGAATTTAGTAAGTCGTTTGATAAACTAATTCTTTGTATTTTAAGGAGATGATAGTTAATGAGTTATCTAATTGAAGGTGCCGTGGTTAAGGAGCAGGGTATTACTTTTGCGATTGTTGTAGTTAAGCATACCATTACTAAAAATAGTAAAGAAAATCTAGAAGCTACAAATGCTTATAGGCATGTTTTCCCAAATATGCCTATAATCCTAATGGGCAAAGACTCACAAGGAAAATCTACTTACTTTGGGCAACAAGATATAGTGAAGTTCCTGGCGAAAATAGATCCTCATAGAATTCCTTGGAGACGTTATATCATTAAATAAATTAATCGTAAAAGGATAGTAATGCTGTTCTATAGGATCTGGTCAAAGATTTAATACTAATAAGGACGCTTAGGATTTTAAGCGTCCTTATTAGTATTACCCCAAAATGTTAATCTCCAATTCGACAGTCTGTAGGCACGTGAAGTGCCTTAAATCCTTGATTGCAGATTTTTATTGGTAAATTATCAATTCATTTAGGCAAAAGAAAAGACTATTCCTAGTCCTTACTTTGCCATCTATAATTCGTCTGCTCTATCCAAAAAGTGGATTAATACTATTGTAGTATTTCTCTTCCATATTCGTCATAATGTCTTTCTTCTACTGGTGTATGTGGCCGTTCAATAATTTGTCTTTTCGGCATCTGAGGAAACACTCTAATGCCCATTTTATGTTTGTTTTTTGTTTTCATAACTTCTCCAGTGGACAACTCAATATGTCTTAATTGAGATCGACGAATTGGAAAACCCCTTTGATCTACCTGATCTGATTCAGCTAGCACGGGATCGACAATTCCCATATCTATGTCACTATTTTCTTCAGGTATTCCACCTTTTCTAAAAGCTTTATCCTAGGTAACTGAAACCCGTAACGGAACTGCCTGATACTATTATTTTCCCTTTTCTTGACACTTGAGCGATTCGTCTTGTTTTATCTCTAAAATCCTGATAGCTATGAAACCCTCTTGGATAATCTACGCCTTCCCGATGAATTGGTACTATTGGTTTCGGTACTATGAGTTGTTGCTCTATTGGCTTCGGTACTATTGGCCGTTGCTCTGTTGGTTCCAGTTTATCACTTGGAGTTGCAAATCTTTCGCCCCACTTTAACACATAGTCATCATCAACTGTTTTCCGTTGTCCCGTTCTTTGTTCAATAACATATTTGACCATTTGTATTGGTAGGTTATTATTTCAAATAATTGGTTCTAAAACCTTATCATTGCACAAGGATATTCTGTCATTTTCCTGTTGGTTAGGCGTATAGTTAAGGTAAGTACCACTTTTTAACTTTTCACCCATAATATCAGCTTCATGTTCAAAGGCTTCAGTCTCGTTTACACCTAAGCCCTTCATATGCATCGTCGGTCTTACTCTACCCTGTGCTTGTTGTACGACATGCCATGCCTCATGGGGTAAATGTTTTTCCTGTCCCGGCCCCACATGTATATCAGTACCCTTAGCATACGCCCACGCACCTACCTGCGATGGTTTATCTGAGTTATAATGCACCCTAACATTATCCATTGATAAACCCGAAATATTTTCTACTGCGGTCCTAAGTTTATCAGGCATTCCTGTAGCATTATCATGCCGTTCCACTTCCGGGGCATTCATTTTCTGTATTTGGCTACGAAACTGACCCGGTATTCTAAACCGTTCAGCCATATCATTCAATGATGTATTTCCAATCTCTTTCCGTTGCATGGGCAACCCATCTGGCCGCTGGGTGAACTGAGATTGTAAGATCTGCAGAACTTTACCATTCCCAATCATATGCCCAAATTGCATTAGGTTTTGTGGAGATGCTGAAAAGCTAGGAGTACTTAGAATTCCTTGTTCTTTTTCCGAATTTACAGATACAGCTCTTTTTCCGTTAGAATCTATTTTTTTCGATGACTGAGTAAACATATATACCCCCATCTATTAACGATAATCCAAATTTTCATTTGAGATAAAATGATAAGCTAATTATCTCATAACTTCTTCGCAAAAATAGGAGAAACTTGTCTCCTGGATATGAAATATCCCCCATTTTTTACAGAAACAGTATTGAACATACATTAAAACGAATAAAAATATGAAAGCTTAACACAAAAGCCTTCCCTCGAAACTAAGCGAGAGAGGGCTAAATAAGTGGGGCAATTTTAGCGATACAATTGTAAGCTTGTATCCTATAAAGAACCGGTTAAACTCGCATTATCACTAAGATTTATTTAAACTGGCCATAATAATGGTATCATATCCAAATAAAATGAGGTGCTAGCCTTGGCGAAAAGAAAGAGGTCGAATGAAGAAATCGAGAACTATAGAATGTTACTCCGCATCACCCAATCCCGAACATTTTATGGACATGCCGAATAGTATAAATCAAGAAACCTCTCAATCTTATAGGAATCTAAGATAAAGGGGTGAAAGTATATGATTTGTGTAGCGCTAATAATAATTATTATTTTACTGCTTATAATTATTGGGCAATTACGAAGGCTTCAGAGACCGATCTTACCACCACCACCACAACCTTGTCGCTGCAGATTATTATTTTAACAAGTTTAGCCTAGGTGTTTGCCTAGGCCTTTTTCTTTGTAACTATTACATTGTGCCCCATATCCCCTTATTCGTCCGCATCATCCGATCAAACGCTTTAAACCTCAGACTCTCCTCATACAGCTCTTGTATCACCTCATTTTTACACCTTAGTCAACTACATTCACCAACCTCATTAACCACAATTTTTCTATACACCCTAAAATTTTCAAATACAAACGTATGAGGTTATAAGAGAAACTATACTATTATAGGCTTAAAGGCATTGTGCATACCTTCGGACGCGGAGGTTCCTTTTTATTAGCGCAACTATAATCGGTAGGAGGCCACCCATTATTTGAGTGGCCGAAAGGATTCCTAGTGATTTAAGTATTTTAAACTTTGTCCTCACTAATTGCGATAAGTAGGGGATTAATCTTACATCCAACGAAAAGGCCGATTAGTTAGGAAGTTTATCGCTCTCACACCCTCTCCTCCCGCTATCAACCTGCCAGCTGCTCGAAGAAAACTAAAAGAAAATCCGCTTCAAAAATTGATAGTCACTTGAGGAAAAAGAAACTTGCTAAAGTGAATAAAAATCGGGTTGCAACGATTCAGGCAAAATGGTCTATCTTCACAAAAACAAAAACACCGCAATCGCTTGCGGTGTCTACGTTTCCAGTGGAGCCAATGGTCGGAATCGAACCGACGACCTGCTCATTACGAGTGAGCTGCTCTACCCCTGAGCCACATTGGCACAATAAAAGCCTTGATCTGACTTATTCAAATAACAACAGTACATGCCCTGTTAAATAGGCCAGTTCATTCGACTTAGACAGTATAACATAAGTCGATTAGTTTGTTAAGAAAAATTTAATAAAAATTACAAGAAACTATTAGAAAAACTGGTGTTTATTTTCGTCTTTTTGGAAATAATACCCTCCCAAGGGGGATTAACCATGCTAAGCCGACGTGACTTTTTGAAATTAGTCGTCAAAGGAGCCGTTTTAGGCAATCTTTCTCAACTTATCTCCCCTCCTCTGGCAGAAGCAGTATCAGCAGGTGAGGTTAGGAAACTTCCTGTGATCATGATTGAGACTGGTACTTGTACTGGTGACAGCATTTCCTTGGATAATATTTGGACACCAACCTTTTCTGATATTTTTACTAACATCGTCGATTGGCGCTATGACTGGATCATGAATCAAGCTCAAGGCGATGCTCTCTATGGCATTCTTCGCGAGACCTATGAAAAGCTGCCCAACGAATATATTCTTATTGTCCAAGGAGCTATGGTTCAACGTGATGAGGGCAATTATAACCATGTGGCTTATGATTATGATAATAATAAGTTAATTACGGGAATTGATTTTGTCCGCCATATGGGGCTCAAAGCAAAATACGTTGTTGCTATAGGCAGCTGTGCAGCTTATGGAGGACCGGCCGCCGGTTATCCTAATCCTTCCCAAGCAACCGGAGTCCAAAACATCCTGCCTGAACGCAGAGTTATTAATGTTTCCGGCTGTCCCGCTCATCCTGATTGGATCATGGGCACTTTACTCCATCTGGCCTTATATGGCGAACCTGAACTTGAAAAATTCGGACGGCCAAAGCTATTTTATGGTGAAACTGTGCATAACCGCTGCCCTCGCAGACGTGATTATGACCAAGGAATTTTTGCTACAGATATCGGACAAAAAGAATGCCTATTTCGTGTAGGCTGTAAAGGACCCGTGACCTATGCCGACTGCCCGATTCGCCGTTGGAATGACCGCTTCAATTGGCCGATTGGCTGTAATACACCATGTATCGGGTGTACGGAACCCGGATATCCTGATTTGATGTCCCCATTTACGGTTCATTTGCCCGACATTCCCTTCCCCGGTGGGACCAAAGTTAACACAGACTCGATTGGGCTCGGGGTTTTAGGATTAACCTCCGTAGCTATTACCGGACATATTGTGACATCGCTCTATAAGGGACGCCTCCAAAAGAATTTACTGAGATCCTCTGTCAAGTCTCAACATCGACCAGCTATAAAAAAGGTCAAGGCATTTCATCAGTATCGACTCAAGAAAAATAAGAATCAGGAGTGACCAAACTGGAGAAAAAAACCATCTTTCCTTTGACTCGAATCCATAATCCTATGTTATTGGAGGCCTACCTTGATAACGGAGAAATCAAGGATGCCTATATTTCTGATACACTTTATCGCGGATTCGAACAAATCCTAATTGGACGCTCTGCAATGGATATGCCGTATTACACTCAACGCATCTGTGGCATTTGTTCGTCTGCCCATGCCATTACTGCGGCACTGGCGGTAGAACAGGCTTTAGGCATGCAAGTCCCCCCTAATGGATTGTTACTGCGCAATCTTATTCTGGCCAGCGATTTTATCCAGAACCATATCCGTCATCTTTACCTATATACCATGCCCGATTATTTTCGCGGCCCAGATCTTGCTCCCTTTATTCCCCATTCAGAATCGGACTTGCGTTTATCAAGCAAAGAATCTATAAGTATGACTGAACACTATTTTAAGGCTATAGAAATTTCTCGAGAAGCCCACGCTGCCTTTGCTGTATTCGGAGGCAAGGCCCCCCATGGCCATGGGATTGTTCCTGGAGGCGCTAGTATGGAAGTTGATGCAGATAAAGTAAACCGTTATCGTGGGTATATGATGATGATTCTCGGCTTTATCGACGACATACTTCTTCCAGATGTTAAGTTGATAATTGAGCGGTATCCTGAGTACGCTGACCTTGGAAAAGGGGTTGGAAACTATATGTCGGTGGGCGGTTTCCCCAGTCCGGAGGGAAGCACACTTTTCCCGGAAGGAGTCATTCTTCAGGGTAAACTAGAAAGCTTTAATGAAAAATATGTTACGGAAGATGTCACGAACGCTTGGTATAAACCTCACGGTCCCCTCCATCCAATGGATGAGGTCACGGTTCCTGACCGGGGTCAAGCCAAAGGATATACTTGGGTCAAATCTCCTCGTTACCGCGGTCAGCCCGTAGAAACCGGTCCCCTGGCACGTGCCATTATCAATAAGGAAGAGGTCATCGGTACTGGTTGTCTCGGCCGGACCTGGGCACGAACACTTGAACTTAAGAAAATCGCGAAAACGGCTCTGAAGTGGCTAAATCGTCTTGAACCCGGAGCCGAAACCTTGGACCGAAAAATAGGGCAGGATTCCGGAGTAGGGATCGGGCTTCATGAAGCTATGCGCGGCACCTTAGGGCATTGGATAGCTGTTGAAAACATACGGGTAAAACACTATCAAATCGTGACCCCTTCAGCACTAAACTTTGGTGCCCGTGATGGGGCCGGAACACGCAGTGTTGGGGAAACATCCTTACTCGGGTTAAAAATCCAATCCGAAGATCTAAAGGAGGCAGGTCGTGTCATTCGCTCTTTCGATCCTTGCTTTTCCTGCAGCGTACATATCATAGATAGAGAGAATGTCCGCGCCCTAGAAATTCAAGTCTGACACAAAGTTTTCGGAGACATTGGATATACAGTATTGAAAACTTCATGTCTCCTAACATTAAATCTCATCGGGAGTTTATTTAAATGCTAAAGTGCTATATAAAGGCAAGGAGCAACATGAAACATCATGTCAAACTAAGAAAACCTCTCATGAAACAACTTAAGAAGGGAAACGTGAAGGGAATATTTGTACACTCTCAGCCGATTTGGGTCAGGATTTTTCATTGGGGATTCGCTTTAAGTCTAACTGGAGTAATATTTTCCGGCCTTCAATTACATAAACCTGCAAGCTTTTTGGCTCTTAATTTCAGCAAAGTTTTAACCACTCATTTAGTCTTTTGCTGGTTAGCTATGGGTTTTTTGGCGATACGCATCACAGACGCTCTTCTTCGAAGAGACGATTCTTTGATTCCTAGAATTCAGGATCTTAAACATTTCCCACAGCTTATGGCCTATTATTTCTTTCTACGTTCTTCTCCCCCTCCGAGTAGAAAATATAATAGCGGGCAATTAATAATTTATACCTCTTGGCTCCTCCTTTTTCTGGTATCAAGTCTTCTCGGGCTAGCCTCCTACTGGCAAGGTGAACATCTTATTTGGGTGTGGAAGGCAGTGGGAGGTTTTCAAGTTATTCGCTGGATCAAGTTTATCGCCAGTATTTATTTTTTAACGACAATTCCTCTCCATATCTATCTGAGTGTAACTGAGGATATTAGTCGTCTTCAGGCCATGGTCACTGGATATGAACGAAAACCCTCTCCAAACAATCGTTAGTAAAAATTTTCCTTGAATAATATGATACTTTTTGCTTCAAGTTTGGGTATAATGAGGGGTAGAGTTTTATACATGAAAGGGACGATTCGCTTTGGCATTACATATTCATTTTGTGGGAATCAAAGGTACTGGAATGAGCGCTTTAGCCCAGATTAGCGCGCAAATTGAAGGGGCTACTATATCCGGATCTGATGTTGAGGAGAGCTTTTATACAGACAGTGTCTTAAAACGTGCCAATATTCCCGTTCTGAACTTTTCTCCAAGCAACGTAGAAAACGCAGATTTAGTGGTTACCTCTGCTGCCTATACTAATCAGCATCCGGAAATCGCCCGAGCCCTAGAGTTAAATATCCCCGTATTAAGCTACCCTCAATATCTCGGACGTTTGCTTGCTAAAAAAAGGGGCATTTGCGTAACTGGAACTCATGGTAAAACTACGACAACCGCTATGATGGGCCTCGTCCTGCTCGAAGCTGGATTAGATCCTACTATCGTTGTTGGCAGCGATGTCCCTAGCATCGGGGGAAATGCACATTCGGGAACAGGAAATTTCTTCTTAGCAGAATCATGTGAATATCGACGTCATTTCCTTAATTACACACCAGAACACCTGATTATTACCAACATAGAATTTGATCATCCCGATTATTTTAAGGACCTGGATGATGTTATCTCTGCATTCGCTGAACTAGCTCAAAAAGTACCTGCGAACGGTCACATTTACGTCTGGGATGAAGATCCAAATCGGAAATCTCTTAAATCAGTTGCACCCATCACAACCTTTGGACTCTCAGAATCCGCGGATATTCGAGCAACAGAAATTCTTTTTAAAGATGAGAAGAGTTCCATGAAAATCATGGTCAAAGGACAGTATGTCGGGGATCTAAATCTGCATGTCACAGGAAAACATAATATTATAAATGCCTTAGCAACGATTTCTTTATGTCATGAAATCGGTATTCCTATTGAAGAAATTTTATCTAGTCTTGGCAAGTTCAATGGGACAAAACGTCGTTTTGAACATATTGGCAGTAACCCAAATGGAGCCTTAATTGTTGACGACTATGCCCATCATCCGACAGAGATCCGCACGACATTAGAAGGAGCTCGTCTTTCTTTCCCTGATCGCCGCATTCGAGCCATTTTTCAGCCCCATACCTTTAGCCGAACTGAAAAACTCTTACTTGAATTTTCACAAGCTTTTCAAGGAGCTGACGAAGTCGTTATCGCCGACATCTTCGCCTCAGCCCGGGAGCTTGAGCATCACACCGTTTCTGCGCCAAATTTAGCCGAGATGATCCTGCAGCAAGGCATACAAGCGCGCTACATTGGAACATTGGACGATATTAAAATTTATCTTAACCAAACTCTCGCACCTGAAGATCTTGTACTTACTTTAGGAGCCGGAGATATCTATAAGGTTGGGCTAGAAATTGTTAGTTAATTCTAATCTGAAATCTTAAAATCCTTAATCATAAACAAGAGCCTTTCATACTCTGATATGCTCCTCTGTAGGTACAAAGGTTAAATCATTTAAAACCTACCTACCGGAAGGGACGCATATCTTTGTGTGAAAGGCTCTTAATTACTACCTTGGTTTGTCATTTTACCGGGTCCATATTGATTTATTAAGTATTGACTTATTGACTGACTACGGGTTTACGTTTATTAACTAATTCTTAGGGTTTATTATGGCAAATCGCCTGTATACCTGTTATTATCTCATCCCAACTGTGGCATCGAATAATACCCGGGGGGAGTTCTTCTTGGTTATAACTTGCATTGAGCAGAAAAACGGGCACCCCGCATTCCGCTATTAACTTAGCATTAACTTGGTAATCTTCAATAAACGCCTCAATTCCCCACTCTTTAACAACATCTGCCTTGCTGCCAAACCCAGTACACAGCACATGTTCATGATGAATCTCTCTTAACGAAAACCATCGCACAGTGAGATCTTTTTGCTCAGGTGTTCGTGCTGTAACATAGATTATTTCATGTCCATCCTGCAGAAGGGTTTCAATTCCTTCCTTTGCACCAGGTATTGGCTCAGGCATCATTAACAAACGTTCGACATTCGTCTCAAAAAATTCGTTCATATCGTCACTCGTAACCCCAAAAGCCACATGCATATTGTAATCGACGATATCGGGTATATTTTTACCGTAGTGCCGATTTAACTCCTGTAACCAAAGGGGATAGCTATCGGAAATGACTCCGTCAATATCTACTCCAATTCGCACGTTAATCTAACCCCTCAAGTTTAGGAAGCTCAAGACTTGGGGGCATTTGGCGTTTATGTTCACTCTGACGGTGGAGGGACTCAATACGTTCTTTTACCTCTGGAGGAACTTCTTCCCCAAGTAAGTACCGATCTATTTGATCATACGTAACTCCCAGATCCGCCTCATCTGTCTGACCTGGCCACAGTCCTGCGGTCGGAACACGGGTAGCAATTCTCATGGGAAGCCCAAATATCCTCGCCCATTCGCGTACTTCTGCTTTTGTAAGTGAACTAATCGGTAAAAGATCAACACCACCGTCACCATATTTCGTGAAATATCCGGTATAGCTTTCAGGAGCATTATCCGTCCCTACGACCAGATAGTTCAAAGCATTTGCCACAGCATAGAGTGTCGACATGCGCAAACGAGCCTTCAAATTTCCTTGACTCATTTTTTCTCCGACTAAATTGCACCCTATACTTTCTAAGTTTTTCTTAACTTGTCCCATGACCTGTGTGTGGGCACCACTTAGGTTTACCTCTATTGTTTTTATTTCGAAGCCCTCTGCAATCCATAAGGCATCCTCAACATCTTCCGGATCAGAATGGCTAGGCATAATTAAGCCAATGCAATTCTCCGGAAATGCTCGGCTACAAAGCCCCGCGACCACTGCTGAGTCGACTCCTCCGGAGATTCCTACCACGACACCCTTTGCGTTAGCTTCCGTGACTTTTGTGCGCAACCAGTTTATGGTTTGATCAATACGAGCCGCCAGTTGTTCATTTGTCCACATTCTTACTCCACTCCTTGTTTAGCTTTTATATCATTGTGAATCGTCAAAAGTAATTGTTGTTTTAGGCCAAAGAGATTATTCGATAAATCGACGATATACCGGTGCGGATTTGTCAATCGCTTCACTTCATCCCAGAAAGTGTCTAGTTCCTTTTGTGCGTAGGTTTGGATTTCTTTAAGCTTCGGTAAGTCATACACTCGTTTTCCGCCCCTAAACACAGGAGTTAAGAGTTCCCTCGTCTTGAAATTCGTTAAGGTCTTTCTTTTCCAAGTTTGAATCGGATCAAAAATAGTCAGAGGTTTACTCTCATCAAAGACCTCATCGTCCAGAGCAATGAGATCCGCCATAGCTTTCCCCGCTCTGTCGTAAAAACGCACAACTTTTTTAATTCCAGGATTCGTGATCTTGGAAATGTTTTCTGAGACCTTCAATTTAGGATGAAAAATTCCCTGCTCACCTTCAGCCGCCAGCTTATAAACCCCTCCCAGAGATGGATTATCCTTAGATGTAATAAGATGGGTGCCGACACCCCAGGTATCAATCCTTGCCCCTTGAGCTCGAATGGCAAAGATAGTTTCCTCATCTAAATCGTTGGAAGCCACGATGATGGCCTCCTTAAGACCTGCTTCATCCAACATACGGCGGGCTTCCTTTGACAAATACGTTAAGTCACCACTATCCAGCCGAATTCCTAAGAAATGATGTCCCTCTGCTTCCAGCTCAAGCCCAACTTTAATCGCGTTAGGCACTCCTGATTCGAGGACATTATAAGTATCTACCAGCAGCAAGCAGAGATCCGGAAACGTATGGGCATAGGCCCGAAAGGCTTCCAGTTCTGTTGGAAAGCATTGAATCCAACTATGTGCCTGAGTTCCTGACACGGGGATGCCGTAACGCTTTCCCGCTAAAACGTTGGAGGTTGATCGACATCCTCCTATAAAGGCTGCCCGGGCTCCTAAGATCCCGGCGTCCGGTCCTTGCGCTCTTCGTAATCCAAACTCCATGACCGGGCCCCCGTTGGCGGCTGTAACGACACGAGACGCTTTAGTTGCTATAAGAGTCTCAAAATTAACCAAGTTAAGTATCGTCGTCTCCAGAAGCTGTGTTTCAAAAATACGTCCTTTTACTCGGATCAAAGGTTCATACGGAAAGACTGCTGTCCCTTCCGGAATCGCATCAATGTCTCCCGTGAAATGGAAGTTACTTAATTCCTCAATGAACTCGTCATTAAATAGGTTAAGGCTTCGCAAATACGTCAAATCCTCTTCCTCAAAGGTAAGGTTTTCAATGTATTCGACAACTTGTTCAAGCCCTGCCGCCAGAGCATATCCTCCCTCAAATGGTAACGATCGAAAGTAAACATCGAATACCGCTTCCTTATTTTGATAACCGTTTACTAAATAACCCTGCATCATGGTTAGCTGATATAGATCCGTTAGCATTGTTCGATTTTCCATTAATTATGCCTCGCTTTAGTATGATCACTGCGCAGTTCCATTTTGAATGTAACTATAGGATGTTATATCTTTTATAAAATCATGCGTGAGAATTTCGACCCCTATGCAGGATTTTCCTGCTTTAGACTCAAAATAAAAAACCTAAAGGCATTCCTTTAGGCTTTTTGAGTGATAATGTTAAATTTTCACGACAAAGAAAGAAAAATTATCCACAGGTTTGTTATGATTGTCCACCATTCAGCCTAAGCTTATCCACCTTACAATACGACCTATTTAGACTTTATCCACAGATTTATCCACACTATGCACAGCTCTTGTTCACATTCTGTTGCAAACTAAGGTCATACACCCTTAATGAGACAGGGTACAACCTTTCCTAGAAACTTGTGTACAGGTATCAATACCCTTTTTAAATACACAATTCCAAGTTAAACTCCCTTTTCCATTCATATCCTCTAAAGACGACATCCACGCACATTTATTCGACAAAATCAAATCAATGAGAGTATTTTATCCTCCACTTTCTAGTTCTACCAAAGTATCTTTTTCAGAGCGTTACGGCTAAGCTTGATTGCCGCAGCAACCGTTTCCGGAGAGGGACCTCCTGTTATCTTTCGCGCTTGAACACAGTATTGAATCCCAATCGATTTAAACAGGTCATCTCCAAATATTGGGGAAACTTCCTGATACTCAACTAAACTCATATCTTCTAATCCAATGCCTTTTTTGCTGCACTGTAAAACGATACGTCCCACTAATTCATGCGCCTCTCTGAAGGGGACCCCTTTCTTGGCCAAGTAATCCGCCAAATCTGTAGCATTGGTAAATCCACCTTTTGCCCCAAACGCCATGACATCCCGATGCACCTGCATAGTTCTTAACATTGGTTCTACAACCAACAAACACTTTTGAATCGTATCCACTGCATCAAAGACCTGTTCTTTATCCTCTTGCATATCTTTGTTATAAGCGAGAGGAAGTCCTTTCATGACGGTTAATAGACCCACCAAGTCACCATACACGCGCCCGGTTTTTCCCCTTACTAATTCTGCCACATCAGGGTTCTTCTTTTGAGGCATAATACTGGAACCAGTTGAATACCCATCATCCATTGAGATAAACTGAAATTCACCGCTGGACCAAAGAACGAGTTCCTCGCATAATCGGCTTAAATGCATCATGAGAATGGATGCGTTTGCTAAGAATTCCAGGGCAAAATCCCGATCACTTACCCCATCTAAGCTGTTTAAGGTAACTCCATCTAAGCCGAGTTCCCTAGCCACTTGCTCCCGGTCAAGGGGAAATGTCGTTCCGGCCATAGCTCCAGAACCAAGGGGAGAAATATTTAATCGTTTTCGTGTATCCTTAAGCCGGCCAAGATCACGTAAAAACATTTGCACGTAGGCCATTAGATGATGGGCCAGCGTAATTGGCTGTGCCTTTTGCAAATGCGTATAGCCTGGCATCCATGTTTCCAGATGCCCTTCGGCCAAATGTAGAAGGGTTTGAATAAGCTGGTCCACTAAGGACTTGGTTTGGTCAATCTCATTTTTCAAAAAGAGTCTTAGATCTAAGGCGACCTGGTCATTTCGGCTGCGTCCAGTATGCAGTTTTTTCCCCACAGGTCCGATCCGCTCAGTTAAAAGCTTCTCAATATTCATGTGAATGTCTTCTGCACCGATCTCAAATTCTATCTTTCCTGCTTGAATATCTCCAAGGATCTCAGATAATCCCTGAATCAAATGGCTGGCTTCCGACTCAGAGATCACTCCAACACTACCGAGCATTCTAGCATGAGCAATACTCCCTTGAATATCCTGTTTATACAGGCGTTGATCAAATCGGATTGAGGAATGGAAATCTTCGACCAACCCCTCGGTACTTTTTTCAAAACGTCCGCCCCAAAGCTTCACGTTACATCTCCCTTTCATTAATTAAGAAAGCGCCGGGTTGCCGGCGCCACTCTTTACTCTTATTTACGCAGCCCTGATTCTTTCTCCATTAAAGCTCTTACTTTGAGAGGCAAACCGAAAAGATTAATAAATCCACTGGCATCCTTTTGATTATACACACCATCGTCACCAAAGGTGGCATATGCTTCATTATAGAGAGAATACGGGGATTTTACGCCTGCTAAAGTACAATTTCCTTTATACAATTTCACCCGAACCGTACCGGTAGCGTTTTTCTGAGTCACATTAACAAAGGCATCTAAGGCTTCCCGCAACGGAGTATACCATGTTCCATCATAGACAATTTCAGCATACTTTAAAGCAATTTGTTCTTTGTAATGTAAGGTTAAGCGGTCAAGGGTAAGACGATCTAAGGCTTGGTGAGCTATATAGAGAATTGTTCCCCCAGGTGTCTCATAGACCCCACGTGATTTCATCCCTACAAGTCGGTTTTCAACCATATCCACAATCCCGACCCCGTTTTTTCCACCTAATTCATTGAGCGTTTCCAATAAAGCGACAGGAGGAATTTTCTGACCATTCAACGATGTAGGAACCCCTTGTTCAAATCCAAGTTCGATGTAGGTTGCTTCATCTGGTGCATCCTCGGGAGAAACACCGAGTAAATATAAATCATTTTTTGGTTCGTTCCAGGGATTTTCCAGGTCTCCGCCTTCATGACTTAAGTGCCAAAGGTTACGGTCCATGCTGTAAGGACGATCCTTGGTGACAGGTACAGGAATTCCACGAGCTTGAGCATAGTCAATACAATCTTCTCGGGACTTAAGATCCCAAATCCGCCAAGGTGCTATGATCTCCAAGTCTGGATTTAATGCTTTGACACTTAGCTCAAATCGGACTTGGTCATTTCCTTTACCAGTTGCGCCGTGTGCGACCGCAACCGCACCTTCCTTCTCCGCAATTTCCACTAGACGACGAGCAATCAATGGACGAGCAAAGGAGGTGCCCAAAAGGTAGCTACCTTCATAAACTGCCCCAGCCTTAAGGGTTGGAAAAATAAATTCTGTGAGGAATTCTTCTCTCAGATCCTCAATATACAGTTTGCTCGCACCACTTTTAATTGCTTTTTCCTGAAGAGGAGCCAACTCTTCCCCTTGACCGAGATCTGCCGCCATAGCAATAACTTCGTACCCATAAGTCTCTTTAAGCCAAGGTATAATAATGGAGGTGTCTAACCCACCAGAATAAGCTAATACAACTTTTTTCATGTCTAATCTCCCTCTTAATTAGTTTTCTGGTCTCTCACTTCTATTACGGAAAAATAGATTCTTGTAATCTTTAGCTTCAATAATAGATTCCTCATGAGTTTCTAAAATGAGTATTTAATTTGGTATAGTATACTACTATAGTTTTAAATTTACACGCAAGGTCAGCATCGAATTACCGGCTAATTAATGATTATATAACTAAAGCCATAATCGCTTTCTGAGCGTGAAGACGGTTTTCTGACTCATCAAAAACCACGGACTGAGGCCCTTCGATCACATCTTCTGTGATTTCTTCTCCACGGTGAGCGGGCAGACAATGCAGGACAATAGCTGATTGATTCGCCAATTTAAGCGAGTTAGAATTTATCTGATACCCCTTAAAAGCTGCCATGCGCTCGTTTGCCTCTGCTTCTTGACCCATACTTGCCCAAACATCTGTGTAAAGCACATCGGCACCTTTGACCGCTTCTGAGGGGTCATCTACGATTTCTACTAAGCCGCCATTTTGCTTGGCGTCGGCTTGAGCTGCAGCGACAATCAATGGATCTGGTTTATAACCCTGCGGAGAAGCAATGACGACATGTAATCCCATCTTTGCACCCCCATACATCAAAGAATGCGCCATATTATTTCCATCTCCTACGTAAGCAAGCTTTAAGCCCTCTAAGCGTCCTTTATGCTCTTGAATCGTCATCAGGTCGGCAAGAACTTGGCAGGGATGAAGTAAGTCTGTCAGGCCATTAATAATTGGAATCGTAGCGAACTCAGCCAGCTCTAAAACTTCTTGATGGCTGAACGTTCTAATCATGATTCCGTCAACCATCCGGGATAGAACTCGTGCGGTATCAGAAATGGGCTCTCCCCTACCCAATTGGATATCTCGTCCGCTTAAAAATAGCGCATGTCCCCCAAGTTGATACATCCCTACCTCAAAAGAAACTCGAGTTCGGGTAGATGACTTTGTAAAAACCATTCCTAACGTCTTTCCCTGAAGAATAGGATGCGGACGTCCAGCTTTTTGCTCCGCTTTAAGATCTTTAGCAACATCTAAGATGTAACTTAATTCATCTTGGTTATAATCATGAAGAGAAATGAAATCCCGTCCTTTAAATAATGAATTATCAATTGTTTTCATTCGTACTCACTCCTTCGATATGAATTATTATACACATAATTGCATAATAATTCAATAGTAAACCTTTATTTTCCCTTGTCCTATGTAATTAGTAAAACTCCTACTGAGAGTGAACTCCAGCAGGAGCTTTTAACAATAAACCCATTATACTATAGTATTTGTAGCTTTTGCATACTTATAACTACTTCTTCGGGAATAAAGAGTGAAGATATAGAGAATGACAGCCAAAATTTTCATTATCATAAAGCCGCTTTATGGTATAATCATCCATATTTTAGTTAGTTTGATATGTTAAAGCTTGACTGGAGCACAAGAAATTTTATAGTCTACTACTGGCGATAATGGATTAATACTTATATAATAAAACGATAGTGATAGTAAGCGACCTAAATCCGAAAACAACCTCTTTTATACTTTTATAAATAACACTTTCTCTTTTTTTAAGGAACTTTATTATATTGTTGCGCCTTGCGCACAGCGAAAGGAATGAATTTTAAAATGAAACAGATAAAAGAAACAGATTTACCAGGTATTGGCAAAAAATTTCAACTCCAAGCCCGCAGCGGTGAAAAGATAGTCATAGTGGTACATGATGACGGGCGAAGAGAAATTTATCATTTTTATCGTGAGGACCCTGATGATTCTATCTCCATGGTTACTTTGGATGACGAAGAATCTCGTTGTATAGCTGCTATACTCGGAGGGATGACTTATCGTCCCAAGGCACTAGAGACCGTGGATGTTGCCTTAGGTGATATGCTCATAGAATGGTATAAAATCGAACCTGATGCGTATGCCATCGGCAAATCCATTAAGGATCTATGTATTCGGCAAGTTACGGGAGGTACCATTATTGCGATAGTAGAACAGGATCAGAGTAAAACCGTCAATCCTGGTCCCGAGGCGACATTCCGAAATGGCGCTACCGTTGTAATTCTTGGTGAAAAGAAACAAGTTAAGGCCTGTAAACACCTATTATTCCATGGGAGTGTACAATAATGGAGCACTTAATACTGGAGATAGGGCTTGCGTTAGCTTTAATTGCCGGGGCAGGACTTCTGTCCGGCAAACTCCGGATTTCTATTGTGCCGATTCTAATTGTAACAGGAATGATCGTCGGTCCGCAGGCACCTCACTTAGGTCCCTTAGACTTTAGATTTATTCAGAGTGCTCCCTTAATCGAGTTTATGGGACGTTTGGGGGTTCTGTTTCTCTTGTTTTCCCTAGGGTTGGAATTTTCAATAAAACGTCTTTTAACGGCAGGTCCATCGATCATCAGAAGCGGAACAATTTATATGGTTATTAACCTGTCCATAGCTATTATATTTCCTTTGCTTCTAGGTTGGCCAATTAAGGAAATACTTGTTGTAGCAGGTATTATGACAATATCGTCCAGTGCAATCGTAGCAAAAGTTATTGTTGATTTAAAGAGGGCAGCTAATGATGAAACGGAAATCATTTTAGGATTAATGATGTTTCAAGATGTCTTTGTGGCTATTTATTTTTCTGTTGTTTCCGGCCTGGTTCTTGCTGGTTCCACTTCCATCACAGATATAATACTTAGTGCAGTTATGGTCCTTACATTTATTGGTGGTTTCTTGTTTTTAGGGCACAAGCTGGTTCCAAAGCTTGACCATTGGTTAGACATTCCTTCAGACGAAACATTTATGCTCGTAGTTTTCTCCATCTTACTTTTGGTAGCCGGTTTTTCTGAGACTCTGCACATTGCTGAAGCCATAGGGGCTTTACTAATTGGTCTGGTGCTGGCAGAAACAGAACATTCCGAACGCATAGAGCATTTAATTGTTTCTTTTCGCGATTTCTTTGGAGCCCTATTCTTCTTTAGTTTTGGTCTAAGTATCGACCCCTTTGCCTTGGGCGGAGCTGTTTGGTCAGCCATAATTGCTGTTATCTTAACCATTTTAGGCAATGTTGTATCGGGCGTTTGGGCTGGCAGGAAAGCTAGTCTCTCCCATAGGGCGTCACTGAATATTGGTTTGTCGATTATTTCCCGAGGTGAATTTTCCATCATTTTAGCCACCCTTGCAAAAACGGGTGGATTATTGGCTATATTGCAACCATTTTCCGCACTATATGTTCTCATTCTCGCCATTCTAGGACCCTTGTTGACGAAGGAATCACGTTGGGTCTATAATCGGTTAAGACCATTACTGAAATGGCCACAAATTCCAGAAAGAAGAAAAAAGTTAAGAAATATAGAAAACCTGGCTAGCAGTAAGCCTTAGACGACAACTATGGATAGCCAACCTTACCTATAACCATGGATAGATGGAAAGTAATACTTCCCAAATAGTAAAAATAAAGATCCCTGAGTAAATAACTCAGGGACTTTTATTTTTGCTGAAACATATCAATCCTATGCTCAACAATATCGTCAATACATTGAATCCAGACAAGGGGAGATGCTTTGCGGCTGTTAACCCTTTTAAGCGGAAAGCCGCTTGATAATCTCTCGCTTATATCCGATAAATGCATCGGATACTAAGAATTCATCTCCCCGGGGGCGAGGCGTATCGATAACAATCTCATGGGCAATCACCCCTGGGGGTCCTGTCATGACGTAGACCCTATCCGAAAGCAAAATTGCTTCATCTATATCATGGGTGATGAATAGCGCAGACATGTTAATGCGCTCCATTAAGGCAAGATACCATCGGTGCATGGCAGTTTTCGTAATGGCGTCCAGAGCTGAAAATGGCTCATCGAAAAGCGCAACATCCTGAGAAAATAAATACGTTCTCAAAAGGGCCGCTCGTTGCCGCATCCCTCCTGAAAGCTGGATGGGATACTTCTTTTGGGTGCCCTCCAGCCCAAACTCCCGGAAATGGCTTAATGCCTGGGCTCTTGCCTGCCGCTTGTTCACTCCGCGTATGAAAAGCGGCAAGGAAATATTATCCAGAACAGTCATGTGGGGCTGCATCAAATCTTTTTGCTGCATATAACTTACTTTGCCTGCCTGTCCGGTGATATCCTCACCATTTAGGAACACCTGACCTGTATCAGGAGCAAGCACACCTGCAATCACATTGAAAAGTGTACTTTTACCGATACCGCTTACACCCAGTAAGCTTACCAACTCGTTTTCTCCAAGTCTTATATTGATATCCTTTATAACTAATTCACCCGCAAAACGTTTGGAGATATTCTGAGCCTCAAGTTTAATTAATTTCATCGTTACTCCTATAGATCTTTTGTCTCTGATTTACAAGACCTCACTTCTATAAAGTGGGGTTAGTTCTCAGCCAACTTAATTCACTTAGGCAGATAAACGTTTGTAAAGCCTGTCTGAGAATCAAGTTTCCTGGAAATCAGCTTATTTTCATACATCCATGTATAGAAATTGTCCCATCGTTTTTCGTCGATATATCCCCATTGCTTGGCTTCAGCCTTATATTGATCTGCTAGATACTTTTGACTGGCCGTTGCAATATCCAGATCAACCTCAGGTGCATTCTTCACAAGAATTTTCGCTGCTTCTTCAGGATTTGCAATGGCATATTCATACCCTTTTGCCACTGCTGCCAAAAACTTTTTGGCCGTATCTCCGTTTTGATTTAGGTATGTCTGACTGGCCGCAATAACCGGGGTATAAAAATCCAGTACTGGATCAATGTCTTTAAAGGCAAAAAAGTTTGTATCCAGCCCCTTTACTTTGGTGGCCACTCCATCCCAACCGTAGAAAATCCAAACAGCATCAACATTACTTTGCAGCGCTGAAATGATATCTGTTACGGTATTCGGAATCATTTTTACGTTATCGTAGTTCCCACCATCTTTGGTGATAACTTGCTTTAAAATAGCTTTTTCAACAGGAGTATCCCAAGTAGCATATACTTTGTTTTCCATGTCCTTAGGACTTAGAATATCATCCTTCTTTAAGGAAATAATTCCGGATGTATTGTGTTGCAAAATCGTGCCCACGGCAATGACATCCAACGGATTATTCGATGTAATAGCAGCCGCAATTTCCTCCTGGAAGCTCACTGTAAACTCTGCCTTTCCTGCCGCTACCAGGGGCAAAGCTCCGCCTTCCGGCGGTTGAATGATATCAACCTCCAGACCTGCATCCTGAAAATATCCCAGTTCCTTTGCTGCATATACTCCCGTATGGTTGGTATTGGGAGTCCAATCCAGCACAAAGGTGATCTTTTCAACTGCCTGATCTGTCGGTTTATCAGTACCCGTTTGGGCACAACCGGTTAACCCCAGTATCATTAAAATGCCAACCACCATCACGATAAACTTTTTCTTCATGTGCCTTCTCTACCCCTCTACTAATTCTTTAACCTTTTATGATTCTCCCACTTGATTAGAATTGTAATCCCGATCAGTTCTTAACTTCCTTTTCCTCCTCGGCATGTCTCCAGGGCATTGCTCTTCGTTCTATCACTCCAACGCATTTCATAAGCAGCAAACTCAAAATGATGATCAGAAAAATGACTGCGAACATCTTATCAAAAGCGAAAGATTTCCGCACACGCGTCATATATACTCCTAGTCCACTGTTTCCTCCCAGCCATTCCGCTATGACAGCACCAACAATAGCATAGGATACTGATATTTTGAGACCTGAAAAGAAACCTGGCAAGGCGTTAGGAAGCTTTATGTACCGATATATTTGCCACCTTCTGGCACCTATCGCGCGCATTAAATTCATGGCATCATCATCGGAAGATTTGAAGCCCCCTAAAAGCGCAATAGTCATCGGGAAAAAGCAGGTTAATACGACCAGCATAATCTTAGGTGCCATATCATACCCTAACCACAATACCAATAAGGGAGCAAGCGCAACGGTCGGTATCGTCTGCGTAACGACCAGAAGGGGATGCACTGCCTTATATAAAACTTCAAACCGGTCCATCAGAAGCGCTATGCAAAAAGCCAAAATAATACTGATACCCAGGCCCGCAAATGCTTCTGTCAGAGAAACTGCAGCATGCTGCATCAGTTCGGAAAACGAACTGATAAAGGCTCGAATCACATCGATAGGCGAAGGCAGCATAAACTTAGGCACAAGTCCGGATTCAGTCACCATCTGCCATATCAGCAGCAAAAATAGCAACAGGGCTGTCGGGTAAAGCTTATTGGTGATGTTTTGTAACTTTTTCATCAATCGTCCAAATTCCACCACCTGGTTTATAGCTTATTTTTACGTAGGACATCACACTAGGCGCACCTTCCTCAATACAAATCAGCTGACAGCGTTTTACAATATCCATAAGCTGTTCAAACTCTCCTTCAATAGTGGTTTCAAACGGGCCCACAAACATATTAAGTCCGGTAGATTTCAAGTACGCAATAACTTTGTCCACCACGCGCAGGATTTCTTCACCCTCCACAGCCGGTAATACTTGGATTGCAACGCTCGCATTAATCATTTGCTTCTTCTCTCCTTCAATATAATCATAAAAATAAAAAACCTCCAAAAGTAGAAGGTTTTTGCTCATGCAATACACGGGCACACGATGCATGCACTTTATTCCCTCCGCTAGCATTACCTAGTTCAGGTCAAAGGGTCGGAACTCATATTTCCCTCTCAGCCGACAGCTCAGCTCCCCTAGTATTCTATTGTCATTATCATAGCATTCCACTTGTGCTTGTGTCAACCAACTTATGATACCACTGACTTATAATCCCAGCCTATCTCTGATTATCCAATGACCCCGATAGCACCAAACTAATACTAAAATGCAGAGCAAATTTGCCAAAACTTTGCTATACATCAGGTGCGCAACACAATTTGTCACGCCTCTGATGTACATTATTTATCCGCGTCTTAGGCCTGCATTACCAAATACTCCTGCAACGAGAGTACCTGTGGCGTAGTATGACTTCGTATCTCCTGAAACGCCCGGACAACTGCTTTCGCTGTATCCATGGATGTGAAACAAGGTACCCCATGTTCCGCTGCTAATCTTCTTAACAGATATCCTGTTCTCTCAGAGGTCCCTTGGTTGGAAGTGCTGAGGAGAAAGGAAAATTCTTGTTGCCGAATAGCTTCTTTAAGGGTCTCACTCGATTCACTCACTTCCTCAACCTCTACCCCGCATAGGGCTAATGCCTTGGCAGTATCTCCGGTTCCTTTGACCCCAAACCCTAACTGAGCCAATTGCCGAGCCAAAGTGATAGCTTCCGGACGATCTTTCTCTGCTACAGACACTAAAATATTCCCATCCTCAGGCAGCGGAATCCGGGAGGCCGCAAAGGCCTTCGCTAGCGCATGCCCAAATTGGGTGTCCATCCCTAAGACCTCACCTGTCGATTTCATTTCAGGTCCCAGAGAAGTTTCAACTTTAGTCAGCTTCTCGAAGGAAAAGACGGGGGCCTTAACCACAACGAACGGTACCTCAGGAGCAAGACCATGGGCATAGCCCATCTCCTTTAAGGCTTTACCTAGAGAAACCTGAACCGCCAGGTTTACTAAGGGAATTCCTGTGACTTTAGAAAGAATCGGTACCGTACGGCTTGCTCTAGGGTTCACTTCCAAAACATACACCTTGCCTCGCACGACAACGAATTGAATATTAATAAGTCCTCTTATTCCGATTCCTTCGGCTAAACGACAGGTGAAATCTTCGATTTGTTCAATTTCAGAGGGGGTTAAGCTCTGAGGCGGATAAACGGCCAGACTATCTCCAGAATGGACCCCGGCTCGTTCGATATGCTCCATGATACCTGCCACTACAGTTATCTCCCCATCTGAAACCGCGTCAACTTCAACTTCTTTCCCATCCAAATACCTATCCACTAAAATGGGATGTTCTGGAGAAAGGTGAATTGCCCGTCTTAAATAATTTTTAAGTTCATCTAGGTTCTCTACCACTTGCATAGCACGCCCCCCAATGACATAAGAAGGACGAACGATCACTGGAAATTCCAGTTCCTCAGCAATTCTTTGGGCCTGATCGATCGAAGTAACACTTCGTCCTTCAGATTGTGGGATTCCTAACTTACTGAGCAGCTCAGCAAACCGCTCCCGATCCTCAGCCATATCAATCGCATCAACTGGGGTACCTAAAATTTTAACTCCGGCAAGTTTCAGACGGCCAGCCAAATTTATGGCCGTCTGTCCTCCAAACTGGACTAAAACTCCATCCGCTTTTTCTTTATTTAAGACATGAAGCACATCTTCAATGGTCAATGGCTCAAAGTACAATTTATCTGCTATATCAAAATCTGTCGATACTGTTTCAGGATTATTATTGATCATAATGGCTTCTACGCCAGCTTCCTGCAAAGCTGTAAGAGCGTGAACGGAGCAATAATCAAACTCAATCCCTTGCCCAATTCGAATAGGTCCCGAACCTAAAACTACAACTTTAGGGCCGGTGCTCACCTTTCCCTCATCCTCTTCCTCATAGCTGGAGTAGTAATAAGGAGTTGCCGAAGCAAACTCTGCGGCACAGGTGTCAACCGTCTTATAAACCGGAATAATCCCAAACTCTGTGCGCAAAGCGCGAACCGTTTCTTCTGAGCTGCCCGTAAGTTTAGCGATCGCTAAATCAGAAAACCCCAGGACTTTTGCCAAGCGCAGCAACTCAGTCGTTAACGGCTCATTTTGCAAACGCTGTTCGAGTAAAACCAATTCCTTAATCTTATACAAATAGAACGGATCAATCTGCGTAAGCATTTGAACCTCCAGGATGGTCCAATCCCGGCGAAAGGCTTCAGGAATGGCAAAGAAACGTTCGTGATCCGCAGAATTGAGTTTGTCTTCAATCTCCATTTCTGTCCAGCCCCCGGAATCCTTAATCCGAAGACCAACCGTACCAACTTCTAAAGAGCGGGTCGCTTTTAAAAGAGCCGCTTCCAACGTCCGCTCCATCGCCATTACCTCTCCGGTCGCTTTCATTTGCGTACCCAACCGATGATCCGCTGCCGGGAATTTATCAAAAGGCCAACGAGGGAATTTGACAACCACATAGTCAAGAGCCGGCTCAAAGCAGGCACTGGTATGCCCAGTTACTGGGTTTGTCAATTCTGGAAGGGTAAATCCAACTGACAAAAGAGCCGCCATTTTGGCAATCGGATATCCGGTCGCTTTAGAGGCAAGAGCACTTGAGCGACTGACCCGAGGATTTACTTCAATCACAACATACTCCCGACTAACCGGATTCAAGGCAAATTGAACATTACACCCGCCGTTTACACCAAGGGCTCGGATAATCTTTAAAGATGATGCCCTCAGCATCTGATATTCGACATCACTCAAGGTCTGCGAGGGGGCAACCACAATACTATCTCCCGTATGTATTCCTACCGGGTCGATATTTTCCATATTGCAAATTGTTATACAGTTGTCCGCCGCATCTCGCATGACTTCATACTCAATTTCCTTCCAGCCCGCCACACTCCGCTCGACAAGACATTGCCCAATGGGACTGGCTTGGAGGCCTTTATTTAAGATTTCCTCTAATTGTTTAGCGTTTTTGACAATCCCGCCGCCCGTCCCGCCAAGGGTATATGCCGGGCGAACAATCAGCGGAAACCCATGTCGTTTGGCGAACTCCTCTCCTTCTTCCAAAGAGGTTACAATCACACTCTCAGCCACCGGTTCTCCCAGCGAGAGCATAGTTTCCTTAAAGGCATCACGATCTTCTGCTTTATAGATCGTCTCTGAGTTACAGCCAATGAGGTCCACGCCATAACATTTTAGAAGCCCGCCCCGCTCCAATTCCATTGCCAGGTTAAGCCCAGTTTGCCCGCCTAATGTAGGCAGAAGCGCATCAGGGCATTCTTTGCCAATAATCCGTTCTAATACTTCAGGCAACAGAGGTTCGATATAGGTGATATCTGCCGTTTGCACATCCGTCATGATGGTTGCTGGATTGCTGTTAACCAATACGACTTCCAATCCCACTTCACGGAGAGCTCTGCACGCTTGGGTCCCGGCATAATCAAATTCTGCGGCTTGCCCGATCACTATCGGCCCGGACCCTATGACAAGGACCTTCTTCCACGCCGGGTTAAGAGGCATAACCAGCCCTCCATTCCTGCATTAATTGCGCAAACTCATCAAAAAGATACAGAGATTCACTCGGTCCCGGCCCTGCTTCCGGATGATATTGAACTGAAAAAACAGGTAAATCCCGATGCTTTACTCCCTCGATACTTTGATCATTAAGATTGCGATGGGTTACGTAAAGAGGAGTCTGCTCCAGACTTTTCTCTGAAATGGCATAGCCATGGTTTTGTGAAGTAATCGTCACTCGTTTGGTCTCTAGATCTTGTACGGGCTGATTACCTCCCCGATGCCCAAACTTCATCTTATAGGTATCCCCTCCTAAGGCAAGGGATAATAGTTGATGTCCTAAGCAAATTCCAAAAATAGGACGTTTCCCCATTAACCTTTTAATCGTTTCTATCCCAACCGCTACCTCTTTAGGGTCTCCCGGTCCATTGGATAGAAAGACCCCATCAGGTTGCAGATTCAGTATCTTTTCTGCAGATGTAGTATGAGGAACGACTGTCAAGCTAAACCCATTTTCTTGCATAGCCTGTAAAATATTTTTCTTAATTCCGAAATCCAAGACCACGACATGGAAAGAATCTCTTTCAGATTGAACAGCGGGCAAGGTGTAGAGCTTCGGAGTACTGACCTGAGCCACAACATCGGCTGGAACAGACCTTGTTTTCACTCGGGTAACCCATTCTTCCAAATTCTCTGCTTCGGTGGTGATCACGCCCCGCAGTACACCATGTTCCCTAATAATCCGGGTTAAGGAGCGGGTATCAATCCCCTTTATTCCTACAACTCCGGATTGTGCCAAGGTCCTGGAAAGGTTTTTTTCCATCTGCCAATGACTAGGATTACGTGCGGCTTCTTTCACAATAAACCCCTGGACCTGAGGCTTCTCCGATTGGTCATCTACTCTGTTGATCCCGTAGTTCCCAATGAGAGGATAGGTCATACACACCATTTGTCCAGCATACGACGGATCGGTCAACACTTCCTGATAACCAGTCATTCCCGTGTTAAAGACAACTTCTCCAAAAGCCTCTCCCGTCGCCCCAAAAGATTCCCCTAATAGAATTTTCCCGGTCTCAAGTATGAGTGCTGCTTTCATTCCCATCCTCCTCGGAACAATCTCTCATCTATTATTATTTAAATCCTCTGCCTGGATATCAGTATCCTATTTCTGCTTCAGCCCCCAGACTCCCCATATCCTCTTTAACCGGCGGACTCCGGCTTTCATTCCCTTCCTCCTGAATTACCTCCAGATTCTTGAGAGAACTTCATCTAAAATTCCCAAGGCTTTATCTATTTCTGTCTTCTCAACCGTAAGCGGGGGGAGGAAGCGTAAAATCTTGCCTCCAACACAGTTAATCAGAAGCCCATTTTGCAGGCAAGCCTCAACTATTTCAGGACCTAGTTTAGAAACGGGCCATCCTACTATAAATCCTTTTCCCCGGACAGACTCACCTGTCCGGTATTTCTGGACCAACGTTTCTAGTCCCTGTTGAAAATAGGCTGCGCGCTCTTGGACCCCTTCTAAGAATCCCTCTTCAAGCATAATGTCTAAAACCGCACATCCTGCCGCAGTGGCTAATGGATTTCCTCCAAAAGTTGAAGCATGATCTCCGGGCTGAAAAGCTCCAGCCACTTCATCCGTGGCGAGCATGGCTCCAATCGGTACACCACCGCCTAAGGCTTTCGCTAAAGTCATAATATCCGGAACTACACCGCTCCACTCATAGGCAAAGAGCTTCCCTGTCCGACCAACACCGCACTGCACTTCATCAAAAATCAACAGGGCCCCGTACTGGTCACAAAGCGCTCGTGCTTCCCTGAGAAACTCTATCGAGGCAGGAATTACCCCGCCCTCTCCTTGAATAGGCTCAATAAAGACTGCCGCAGTATCATTGCTGACCTTCGCTCTTAGAGCATCGATATCATTCAAAGCAGCATACGTGAAGCCCAAAGGAAGCGGATCAAAGCCCTGCTGGTATTTTGTCTGTCCAGTGAGAGTAAGGGTAGCTAAGGTTCGTCCATGAAAGGAATTCTCAAGGGAGACCACTTCATATTTGTGCACCCCAAACTTTTTCTTAGCATACTTGCGAGCAAGCTTAAAAGCCGCTTCATTAGCCTCCGCTCCGCTGTTGCAAAAGAATACTTTATCGGCGAAAGAATGCTTCACCAAGCGCTCTGCTAAAGCCACTTGATTCGGTATCCAGTAAATATTTGAGGTGTGCAGAATTTCCTTGGCCTGTTCTTGAATCGCACGAACAATCGCAGGATGGCCATGCCCCAGAGAATTCACTGCAAGCCCAGTTACGAAATCTAAATATTGCCTTCCGTCTGAATCCCAAACCCATGCCCCGTCCCCTTTGACCATGGTCATTCCTAAGCGGCCATAGGTATTCATTACTACATTTTTTCCCCGTTCAATAATTGCTCCGGTTGTTAAGCCTTCTAACATTTCAATCAACCCCTTAACTCGATATTCGGCGTTCGTTATCGTTCAATCTATTAAAATAACAATTCTATCTTCAGCTCAGGTCAGCGTCTTTTGCGAATAGGTGATCAGCTATCCCCTTTAAACATAGTGCCAATACCACCATCTGTGAACAACTCCAATAGGATTGCATGGCTTAGCCGACCATCAAGGATATGTACACTGCCAACACCACTGTCTAAAGCAGAGACCGCACACTCTACTTTGGGAAGCATTCCGCCGGTTAATATCCCTTGTTTCTTGAGGACCTCCACTTCCCCTCTGGAAATCGTGGAGATAAGCGATCCTTGATCCGCAACATCTCTCAATATTCCGCGTACATCCGTCAATAGCAGCAACTTATCCGCTTTCAGTGCCTCGGCTATTTTCCCCGCGGCAGTATCAGCATTGACATTAAACGTTTCTCCTTCTTCTCCACTGGCAACTGGAGAAATAACAGGTATATATCCTTGATCCAACAACGTATTCAAAATGTCTGGAGTAACACTTTGGATTTCGCCCACAAGCCCTAAATCAACATCTTCCATTTTGCCCAGACTATTGGGCAACTGCATCGGTTTCTTCATTGCCATTAGGAGCTTAGCATCCTTCCCGGATAATCCGACACTCTTACCTCCAAAGCGATTGAGAAGAGATACCATCTCTGTGTTCAACTTGCCTAATAAAACCATTTGGGCAATCTCCATGGTTTGCGCATCCGTAACTCTTAAACCTTGCACAAAATGACTTTCAATTCCAACCTTCTTGAGCATGGCATTAATCTCGGGCCCTCCACCGTGAACGAGCACCGGACGAATTCCCACAGAATGCAAAAGCAGAATATCTAACATTACCGATTCCTTTAAAACTGGATCAACCATGGCGTGCCCTCCATACTTAATCACCACAGTTTTACCTGAAAACTTTTGAATATACGGTAGGGCTTCTACTAAAACCCGAGCTTTCCCTAATCCCTCTTCCATAGGGGTCATCTCAAACACCTCCAACTTCAGCCGTAAACATCTTTACGTTTCAACTCACTTCTACTTTACAAAATTCTCAAATGATAAGTTCTTAACCTTGCCTGCCAATTACGTCAATGATCTCAATAGTACGCAGCTCTCAGCTTAAAACTTAAGTTCTGTAACTTCCATTGATCGTGACGTACTCATGGGTTAAATCACAGCCCCAAGCAGTCGCGTTTTCTTCCCCGTCGTGCAGGTTCAAGAGAATATGGACCTCCTTAAATCCGAGGATTTCTTTAGCCCTCTCTTCCGAAAACATCACTCCTCTTCCCGCCTGGGCAACCATCAGCTCTCCTAAAAAGACATCGACCTTATCAGGATTAAACTCCGCTCCCGAATATCCTGCTGCCGTCAAAATACGACCCCAATTAGCATCCTCTCCAAAGAGTGCAGCCTTGACTAAACTAGAGCCACAAATGCTCCTGGCGATTTTACGGGCGTCTTCCATTGTTTTTGCTCCGGAAACTGACACTTCCATTAACTTACTGGCGCCCTCACCATCCCGAGCAATCTCTTTAGCCAGCTCAATACACATGGACTTAACCATTCTTTCAAAGTTTATCCTGTCTTCCCCTTCCGGAGTGATCCCCGAGGACCCATTTGCCAGTAAGAGAGCCATGTCATTCGTACTCATATCACCATCAACGGTAACCATATTGAAGCTTTCTTCGACTGCCTCACTCAGAATACGCTGCAAGTCTGCCGAAGGTATGTCCGCATCGGTTGTTAAAAACCCCAGCATGGTACCCATATTGGGGTGAATCATCCCGGATCCCTTAGCAATCGCTCCAATATGAATAACACCTCCCTGAGAACAGGGCAGTTCATAGGCATATTCTTTTACCGTAGTATCTGTCGTCATAATTGCCAGGGCCGCCCGATGTGCACCTTCATCAGCCATTTCCTTATGCCCTCGAATTCCTTTGACCACATCATCAAGGAGTTCCGAACTTGCTACCCGAATACCATTCAAAACTCGGTCAAGGGGCATTTCGACACCAATTACACCTGTTGAAGCCACTAAAACGTCCTGAGGTTCTATTCCCAAATACATGCCAGCTACTTCGGCCATGGCAAAAGCAGCCTGGTCACCAAATTCTCCAACACAAGCATTGGCATTCCCGCTATTCACGACAATAGCTCTGGCCAATCCGTTCTTCAAATGACGCTGTGTTAAATGGAGAGGGTGAGCCTTGACTATATTACGAGTGTATACTCCCGCTGCCTGAGCTTGAACATCTGAAAAAATCAGTGCCACATCATACTTATCCTTGTATTTAATACCTGCTTGGACACCAGCAGCATAAAACCCCTTAGGAGCAGCTATGCCTCCGCCAATTGCCTTCCAAGCCTTTTCAGTGTTATTCACTTATTTACACACTCCTTCACATTCGCCCTAATGAATTAAAGATGCAAGTCGAGAACCGCCCCAGCTCGTACGATGGTTTATGGCCAAAGAGCTGTCCCCTTAAGCCCTCGAGCTTCGGGCCACCCCATAGCAAGATTCATATTCTGGATAGCCTGGCCAGCTGCACCTTTCAGCAAATTATCTATGGTAGAGATGACGATTGCATTACCAGTTCTTTCATCCAATGTTAATTGCAAAAAGGCATGATTGCTTCCACTCGAGAATTTTGTCTGTGGCCAGGTTCCTGGCGGTAAAAGATGAATAAATTCCTCTTTCTCATATTGGTCTAACCAACAGCTTCTCAAGTCTTCTTCACTAATCCCTTCAGAAACCTTAGCATAAATCGTCGCCAGCATTCCCCGGGTCATAGGAACTAAATGTGGTGTAAAGTTTACGGTTAGAGGTATCCCTGCTGCCCGAGAGAGTTCTTGTTCTATTTCCGGGGTATGACGATGGCTTGCCACCCCATAGGCCTTAAAGTTTTCGTTTATCTCGCTGTAGTGTGTATTTAATGAAGCCCCTCGGCCTGCTCCGGATACACCCGATTTGGCATCAATCACTAAATAGTTCGTTTGGAGCAATCGTTTACGAAGCAAGGGAACCAGTGCCAGCAAGGTTGCCGTTGGATAGCAACCTGGGTTAGCGATTAAAGATTTGCCCCGAATTTGCTCACGGTAAAGCTCCGGCAACCCATAAACCGCGTCTTTGAGCAAATCCGTTGCGGGATGTTTAATTTTGTACCATTCTTCGTAAATCTCCCCTGAATTCAAGCGAAAATCGGCCCCTAAATCAATAACCTTCATCTTACGAGCTAAGAAACCGCCCGTTCTTTCTGCCGTCAACCCATGAGGGAGAGCGCAAAAAAGAACATCCACATCTGGTATGTCTTCATCTTGCAAGATCCCCACGTTTTGCCCTTCCCAATGGGGATAAACCGTTTCATAATTCTCTCCGGCAACACTGGATGATGAGAGATACAACTCTTTCACCTCTTCATGACGATGTAACAGCCGTACTAATTCTTGCCCTGCGTATCCTGTCGCTCCAAGAACACCAACCTTCATATCTTAAACCTTCTCTCTAAGCATTCATTTTTAATAATTATACATATAGTTGCATAAACATTCAACCGTTATCGCAAAAAAGAAAGGGTTTCCCCCTTCCTTAATGTGCAGAGTTCGTGTCCAATATTTGAACTTGACTTATAATTCCACAATCTTAAGCTATTTATGCTTTCACCGTTACTTTATTGATTGAAACTCCTGCTTTATTTTCTTCAAAAGCTTTTTATCACTTAAGATATCCCAACCTGTTAAGGCAAGCGCCTGCATAGCTAACAAAACCAGGCTTTCTCCCTTACGTGAAACGCACACCTGAGTAAATTCCAGAGTATGAGGGATTTCTGTACCCGTTCCCAACATTAAATAGGGATGAATTGCGGGTACAACTCGACTCACATTTCCCATATCTACCGAGCCCATAGCCGTTTGGGGAGGAGCTATATGAATGATACCCAGCTCCTCAAGATTTTTACTAAAGCAATCTGCCAAGGCTAGATTAGTACGCATCTCATCGTAGGAATACTCAAAGTTATGCCATGTCATTCTCGCAGAAACCATGGCGGCTGCTCCCTCGGCGCAACGTATTACTTGCTCGCGTAACTCATCTAAGTCTTTACGTTTCCGGGCCCGCAAATAAAACCGTGCTACAGCACGTTCTGGGATAACATTAGGAGCGTTGCCTCCCTCTGTAATAATCCCATTAATTTTCAGTTCCCGTGAAATCTGCTTTTTTAGCGCATTGATTCCCACAAAAAAATTAATTACGGCATCTAAGGCATTAACCCCGAAAGAAGCCGCTGCCACAGAATGGGCGGCACGCCCATGAAATGTAAATTCTATAGCATCCAAAGCAAGGCTCGAAATAATGGGAACATTTTGGCTGCCTGGATGAAACATCATCGCTGCATCTATGTCCTTAAAGATCCCCTTCTCAACTAACGTCACTTTCCCTCCGCTGGTCTCTTCTGCTGGAGTACCAACAACTATGATCTCACCGGCAAGTTCCAGACTCTTACTCAAAATTACAGCCGCACCCGCGCTTGCTGCTCCAATTAAATTGTGTCCGCAAGCATGCCCAATAACAGGCAGGGCATCATATTCTGCTAAAAAAGCGATTTTAGGTCCTGGACGTCTGCCCGGAAATCTTGCCAAAAAGGCTGTTTCCATCCCTGCTATTCCAAGTTCCACTTTGAATCCATGCTTCTTCAGAAAGTCGCTTAAGCAATTCGACGCAAAGTATTCCTCGTAACCTAACTCAGGATGTTCCCCTATCAGGCGAGCAACTTCCCACACTTCTTCGCGTAAATACTGTGCTTGAACTCTGAAAAACGCCTTAATTCCATCCATGGGTATCCCATCTCTCTTCTCATATTATTTATCTACCCTACCCTAAAAAAACCATCCTGAAAACTTAAAGACCTCAAAAAGCAAGGCAGCTTTTCGCACAGGAGTGAACTCATTGTACGTAGAGGCGGTAAGGCGCACAAAACTTTCGTGGGAAACCCAGCCACGGGTTCACAAGGTACTACCCGGAGGTTTGGCGGAGCTCCCACGAAAGCGCGTGGACAAGAAGCACTCAATTTATTTTAACCCATAATCCATTTTGGCTCAATAAAAATTCCGAAAACATTGTATATTACGACATATCAATCATTGATTAATCCTAATTTAGAAAATTCGTTCTCCAAAAGCGGAGGAGATTAACCCAACAGCTAATTTAGCGGTTTTATTATGAGTATCCAAGATCGGGTTCACCTCTACGACATCCATACTTGTAATAAGTCCTGAATCTGCTAAAAGTTCCATCGCTAAATGTGCCTCACGATATGTAATTCCTCCCGGGACCGGAGTTCCAACCCCTGGAGCTTCTTCGGGGTCAATCACATCCAAATCAAAACTAACATGGATTCCATCCGTCCCCTGGGAAGCGATTTTAATTCCTTGGTTGACCACTTCCGTCATTCCCATTTGATCGATATCTCGCATTGTAAAAACCTTAATTTTAGATTTGCGCAGCATTTCCTTCTCTTCAGTATCCATTTCACGTGCCCCAATGATTACGGTATTTTCTTCTCGCAATTTCTTCTGTACTCCACCGATAGAGGTTAATTCCTGAGCACCTATACCATTTGCAACGGCCAAGGGCATACCGTGAATGTTGCCGCTTGAGGTCGTATCGAGAGAATTATAATCTCCATGTGTATCAAACCAGATTAATCCAAATGAACGTTCATTTAAAGCTAACCCTGCTAGAGTTCCGATTCCTAAACTGTGATCTCCGCCAAGAATTAAGGGAATTACCCCTTCCTTGATTGCCTCTGATACTATGAGATGAAGATGCTCATTAATCGCAACAATTTCTTCCAAATACTTAAGCCTCTTATCCTTAATCACACGTGTCTCAGGAACCGGAACCTCCAAATTTCCATAATCCTCCACATCCCAACCTATACGCTTTAATCTTGCATTTAACCCTGCATAGCGAATAGCACTTGGCCCCATGTCTACTCCACGACGGTCAGCACCTAAATCAATGGGTACTCCAATAATCCTAATAACTTTTTTCCGCATAGTCACACTCTCCTAATCTACTACTATCAGTAGTTATACTCAAATTCTTTAGCCTCTAAGGCGACTATTCATATGTCAATTTCTCGATACATATTAATGTGCCCTCAAAATAAAAAAGCTTGCAGATAATTTGCAAGCATAGATTTAAAGTCCAGATCATACCTGTTCACTCCTGAGACGAGTGTCACACAAGTCCCCTACTTCAACAACCGATGAATTAATTCTTCCTCGGTAAGACCTAATGACAAACTAAACGTTCCTGCTCTAAATTGTCTTTCTGCCCTCATTTGATGAGTTAACTGCAAAAAGGCTGCTTTATCCTTAATAAAGCCTTGATCAAACAATAGTTCCGCTATCCGTTCCGCGCTGGCTCCTTTTGGCACAACAAAATCCAGAATAACTTGGGTAGGGGTTTGCTCCTCAGTCGGCAAATTCTCTTTTAAAGCTGGTTCGTTTGCTTGAACTGGTGAAGGAACATCAGCCTGATTCACCTGCTCAGTCATCGAGATCTCTGATTGTGAATTATCCATGGATTGGACATCTGAGATTTTCTGCTGAGGAGCGAAGACTAGAGTCAACATGGCACTTAAAATAAGTCCCGAACCTAACCCAAACCAATAGGAACGGGTTACTTTCATCGCTTGTTCCCCCCATCGGGCTGCATTCGTAATATCATCCTAACCGCATCTTGGCTTAGAAGTAAGCGATGAGCAATTTCTGGAATATGTTGACCATTTGCAGCTAGTTCTAATACCTCTTTGTATTTAGGGGAGAGAGGGGAATAGGGGTCGACACTTTGAGGAGGCTCGATTTGCTTGAATTCAGGTTCCACTTTATCCATTTCTTTCAATTTATTTTCTTTAGACTTAGTTAAGCTTTGTTTATTTAATTGTAAATCTGATTCCTTATATTCCAATAGTTTACTTTCCACTTCATGAATCTGGTCTTGAACCCGAATAATTTCCCTTTTTAAATATGCAAGTCCTTTCAAGGCAGTCAATGCTTCTTCATTAGGTGGATTCTGCCCACGCCAGCCTATAAATATGAAGGCAATTCCAAGAATAAATAACAAGATCGGCAATAAATCCACAATGCTTCCTCATTTCCTAGACGTCTTTAATTATGTCTTTAACTATAATATTCATTCGCGAAAGAAAATAGTTTCCCTGCAAACTTTAACAATATTCAACAAAGTTTCCGGTGATTTCAACATTTAAATTTCTTAGATTCTAGATTCTGTCCATGTTCTTAATGGATGCATAGTGTAATATTATCTCCTATTTTCGACTTGTTTACTTAAATAAACACTTAACCCTTGGAAAATAGCAATTGCTAACATTTGTTGATATTCAGGGGTAGTCAATAGCTGTTCTTCTTCTTGATTGGAAAGAAAGCCAAGTTCTATCGTCACAGCCGCCTGATTTGCCTTTTTTAGCACGTAAATATCTTGGTTACCCTTAGCCACACGTTTTCCATTTGTCATATTATTGAGTTCTTGCTGAATTGATTGAGCCAATAACTTTCCTTCAGGCGAATCTGCATGATAAAAGGTTTGTGCCCCGGTCAGTTTTGGATCTGGAAAACTATTTGCGTGAATGCTTAGATATACTTCAGCTTGCGAATCCATAGCCAGTTGAATGCGTTGTGCCAGGTCTTCTCTTTTCCGCTTCAAAAGACCCTGTGAGGCTCCTAAGTCCCGGTCATCCTCACGAACCATGATTGCCCTTGCTCCACTTTGCTGAACCAGAACCTGCAAACGTTTGGATACACCCAAAGTAATGTCTTTTTCTAACACCTGACTGACACCCACAGCCCCAGGGTCCACACCACCATGACCAGCATCGATCACCACAACCCGATTCCCCAGGGTCCAACTCCATATTTCTCTATCCCGTCCATTAATAACCGCAACCAGAGCTAACGTCAAGAATAACGTAAATACAATTCCCCAAAATACCTTACGCCGTTTTATACTTACAATCCAAATCGGTTTCATACCTATCCCTCCCCTAGTCTATTCCGTCTTACCTTATGGGAGAGATTATCAGAATATGCGTTTGGCTTGGCTCAAAACATCCAAAATATCCCGCAATGCCAGAGTGGAGTGACAGGGTGGTTGCTTACTCTGCTCAAACTCTAGATATGAAAACAGTCGGGACGTTGACAGCTGTCTGACGGCGGGTAACGTCAGCATAAATCGAGTTCCTGAGATACTGTTTCCTCCGCCAGTTCTCTATGATTTATGGTTTTACAAAGGCCAATCATAAGTTATAATTAACTATCAAATTGTAAAAAGGAATGGATACCATGAGATGGATAAACGATAATATTGGATTTTTTATAAATAAGAAGCCCAATATTAGTTATAGAGATTTCGAAGACTATAATAATCTATTAATGCTGAATAGAATAAGAATTATCTCCATAGCTGTCATTTCTATGGCTCCGTTTTTCTTATATTTTGATTTATTAATAATAAGAGACGGAGTAGATAAGATCTTTAAGTTAACTATAATCTCTATTCATTTAACAGGCGTATTCTTATCAATTATATATTTAATTTTCTATAAAAAGATTGTAGCAAAGAGCAGTTCGAATAGATATAATTTAATATCAATGATCCCCAAAATATACATTTTCCTTTATGTTTTTGTTGGCGCACTTTCTTCTATAAACAGTCAAAGGTTTACCGGAAACATTTATGCTTATATAGTTATGATACTTGTCGCTGCTGTGGCACTTACTATAAAACCTACCTACATGTTTTTTGCATTGGGAATAAATCATATAATTTTTTTGATAGGTATATCCATTTTAAATAATGATAAATATGTGCTTATAGCCAAACAGATAAATTCTACATCTGTGTTTGTAATAGCCTTGCTGCTCTCCTTCTCATTTTATAAATTTGGCATGAATGATTTCGTTAATAAGAAAATGCTGCAAGAAAGTGAAGAGAACTTCAAACGACTCTTTCATATAAACCCGTTTCCGGTGTTTATTACTAAGGTGAAGGATGGCAACATTATCGGAGCAAGTGAAAAAGCTTGCAGCTTTATGGGACTTAATGAAGAAGATTTACATAATTTTAATGTTAACGATGTATACGTAAGAAAAGAAAACAGAGTTTCTCTTATTAAGGAGCTAGAAGCGAAAAGCAGTGCCTATAACCGCATTGTTGAGTACAAGATAAAGGGAGAAAATAGATGGGTATTGGGAAATTATGAATTAATTGATTATCAAGGAGAAAAATGCATATTAACTGGAGTAATGGACATCACGGAAATAAGAAAAGTAGAAGAAGAGCTTTCAAAACATGCCTCTACAGATATGCTTACAGGCATACTTAATAGAAGAATGGGTTTGAAAATTATACAAGAGCTGATAGATGAATCAAAAACTATCTATAGGGAATTCGTTCTATGTTTCCTTGATATAAATGGTTTGAAAAATGTTAACGATACCTATGGTCACGGAGAAGGAGACAACTATATCAGAACCTTTTGCAACATAATAAAGCGGGAAATACAACAGAACGATATGTTTTTTCGAATGGGGGGAGACGAATTTATACTAATATTCATGAACAAAACTGTGTCTGAAGTTGAAACTCTTTGGGAAAAGCTTTTACAAAGCTTTAGCCGAATAAATGAGCTAAGCAGCAAACCTTACTCTATAACAGCGAGTCATGGCTTGTTTCACTTTCAATCAGGTATGGAGTTTGATTTGGAACAAATTATTGGACATGCCGATAAACAGATGTATAAAGAGAAGCTTTTGTATAAAGAAAAGAACCGATAATTAGGTCTCCACATTCCGCGGGTGCGCCAACACTATTTGTTTTTATTGTTCCAGTGAATAATATGTCAAGTTTCAAGTTTTAAAGATACAGAAAAGGAAGGGATATATCCCTTCCTTTGATTTAGATAATTCGTATAATATAACCAAACACAAATTAACGCTTGGAAAATTGTGGTGCCTTACGAGCTTTCTTCAAGCCGTATTTACGACGTTCTTTCATACGTGGGTCGCGTGTCAAGAAACCAGCTCTCTTGAGACTTGGACGCAGGCTAGCATCCGCCTTCAGCAAGGCACGAGCAATACCTAAGCGAATCGCGCCGGCTTGGCCGGTAGTGCCACCTCCATGAGCAAGAGCAATAACATCATACTTAGCAAGTGTATCTGTAATGGTAAATGGTTGTTGTACAATCATTTCCAGTGTTTTTTTGCCAAAATACTCCGCTAACTCCCGTTTGTTGATGATGAATTTCCCTTCACCTGGAATAAGACGAACACGGGCAATTGCATTTTTGCGCCGTCCGGTCCCTGCATATTGTAATTGAGTTGCCATGTTTTACTTCCTCCTTCCTACTGAATTGTCCAAATTTCAGGTTGTTGAGCTTGATGAGGATGTGTATCCCCTTTGTACACTTTCAGCTTCGTGTACATTTGAGCGCCCAACTTGTTATGAGGAAGCATTCCCTTCACGGCATGTTCCATAGCTCGTTCAGGCATAGTTTGCATTAACTTTTTGTAAGGAACCTCTTTCAACCCGCCAGGATATCCAGAGTGACGACGATACATTTTATCGTTTAGTTTGTTACCTGTTAAGACCAATTTTGCAGCATTAATAATAATGACATGATCTCCTGTATCAACATTAGGTGTGTATGTCGGTTTATGTTTACCTCTCAGGAGGCGTGCTGCTTCGGTAGCAATACGACCTAAGGAGATTCCTTCTGCGTCGATAATATACCATTTACGTTCCTGGTCCTGTGCCTTCGCAAAAAACGTGGACATGACTTTCCCTCCAAATTTGAAGATTACTGTTTTTTCTCACTCGCATGGGGCTCAATCATGCTTGCGGTATGCCAGGGGCATGGGGCTCAATCACATCCAAGGCATAAAAACTCATGTTTATATTGTATTTAAATACTACCTTGATGTCAAGTTATTTTTTAAATTGTAATTCTTGACAGTGAGTAGTTGCCAGCTGTATTTGCTAAAGATCTTTAAAAACCTCAAATGGACTTTCATCCGAGTAATTCACATGAACAAGTGTTAAGCCCTGCGCAGGCGCAATCACGCGAGCACGTTTCCGCTCTTGACTAGCTATGATTTCAGGAATCTCTCCTGGAAGAATACGACCCTTACCAACATCCATAAGCGTTCCAACGATAATACGGACCATATGATACAAAAATCCGTCCCCCACGCAGGATACTCTGATCAGTTGATTTTCCAACTCACTAACTTGGCATCTATATATAGTGCGCTCAAACCTTTTACTATCTCCTCCAGAAGCAGCGAACGTTTTAAAGTTATGCCGTCCTTCTAAAAACCGGGCTGCCTGCTGCATTAGCGTAATATTTAACGGAATGGGCTCATGGGCCGCATAAAGACGCTTAAATAGATCTGGTATGGGCTTATTGTCCAATAAGTAATCATACCGTTTCCATTTTGCTGACCAACGGGCATTAAAATCGTCAGACACACATTCTGCCTGATGGATGCGAATATCCCTTGGGAGCAAACTGTTAAATGCCTTAGGAATTTTATCTTCGGGAATTCTGGCCGAGGTCATGAAATTGACGATTTGGCCCAAGGCATGCACACCAGCATCCGTCCGGCCTGCCATTGCTAGGGTTACCTCTTCGTCAACCAGCTTTGCCCATACGGATTCCAAGGTACCCTGAATCGTAGGGCCAACAGATTCAACCTGTCGTTGAAACCCATGATAGTTTGTTCCATCATAGGCTAGTTTTAGCCGAATATTTCGCATAATACGCTTTGCCCCTCCGCAGCTTACTAAGAGCACAAAGGCCAGGTATGCTTATCAATGGTAAGCAACCCGGCCTTTAAGTACCGCATTATACGAGCTCGATGATTACCATTGTGGCAGCATCTCCCCGACGTAAGCCGAGTCTCATGATTCGAGTATAGCCGCCTTGACGGTCAGCATATTTCGGCGCGATAGTATCAAATAATTTCTTTACAACATCTTCATCCATGAGATAAGCCATTGTTGAACGACGTGCAGCCAGATCTCCTTGCTTGCCAAGTGTTATCATCTTTTCAGCAATAGCACTTAGTTCCTTAGCGCGTGCTTCTGTCGTTTCAATACGCTCATGTTTTAACAGGGAAGTGACAATGTTACGCAACATTGCCCCGCGATGCCCAGAGTTTTTTCCTAACTTGCGGTAAGCCAATTACATTCCCCTCCTTTTGCACCGAATTAGTCTTCAGCAGGTCGGAACGATAAACCTAAGTCTTTCAGTTTAAATTCCACTTCTTCCAAAGACTTGCGACCAAGGTTACGTACTTTAATCATGTCTTCTTCCGTTTTTTGGGTCAACTCTTCGACAGAGTTAATCCCTGCCCGCTTCAGGCAGTTGTAAGAACGAACAGACAGATCTAATTCCTCAATCGTCATTTCGAGGATTTTATCTTTGGCTTCCTCTTCTTTTTCCACTAACACCTCAACACTGTTGAGTTTATCAGTGAGTCCCATGAAAAGGCGCAGGTGATCACTTAAGATTTTGGCTGCCGAACTGGTAGCCTCTTCCGGTGAGATACTGCCATTAGACCATGCTTCAAGGGTTAACTTGTCATAGTCTGTGATTTGACCAACCCGGGTATCCTCTACCGTGTAGTTGACCTTGTAAATTGGGGCAAAAATGGAGTCAATAGGGATAACTCCGATGACATGATCCGGCTTTTTATTTTTGTCGGCAGGTACGTAGCCACGACCACGTTCTACTGTCATTTCCATAAACAGCCGGCCATCCTTGTCTAATGTAGCAATCTTCAAATCACTGTTCAAAATCTCAATATCTGGGTCAGTAATTATATCCCCAGCTGTGACGACTCCTTCGCCCTGTGCCTCAATACGAATAACTCTAGGTTCATCCGTATAGCCCTTAAGAGCCAGAGACTTCAAATTGAGAATAATGTCTGTAACGTCTTCCAAAACACCCGGAATCGTTGAGAACTCATGTAGTACTCCTTCGATTTTGACTGATGTTACCGCTGATCCCTCGAGTGAGGACAGGAGAATTCGCCTCAATGAATTGCCTAAGGTGATCCCATATCCTCGCTCAAGAGGTTCAACAATGAATTTTGCATAGGAGTTATCTTCAGAACGCTCGATACACTCGATTCTGGGCTTCTCGATTTCTAACATCGGAATGCACCTTCTTTCTCGAGAACTTGATATACAAACCATCCGACCCAAACGGGTTGAACGTCAACATTAACGGGAGTATTTCTCCACGATGAGGTGTTCTTGGATGGGCAGTTGAATATCTTCACGAGTAGGTAGTGCGACAACAGTTCCAGCAGCAGCATTGGCATCCAAGCTCAACCAACTGGGAACTGAACGCGAACCCAGGTTTTCGAGGAGTTGTTTGATACGTGGTGAACTCTTACTGCCTTCTTTAACAGCAATAACTTCACCAGTACGAACCGAGTAGGATGGAATATTTACTTTTTTACCATTAACGGCGAAATGTCCGTGACTAACAAGTTGACGGGCTTCTGGGCGCGATGAGGCAAAACCTAATTGGAAAACGACATTATCCAATCTGCGCTCTAAAAGAGATAGCAGGTTCTCACCAGTAACCCCTTTGCGGCGAGCAGCTTCGTCAAAATAACTACGGAATTGTTTTTCCATGACACCGTATAAGCGGCGTGCTTTTTGTTTTTCACGCAACTGAAGACCAAAATCCGTAGGCTTCTTAGCTCGGGCTTGACCGTGTTGTCCAGGAGCGTAAGCACGACGGTCAATCGCACACTTACCTGTATAACAACGTTCTCCTTTAAGGAATAATTTCATTCCTTCACGTCGACATAAGCGACAGACTGGTCCAGTATATCTAGCCATGATTACACACCTCCTATACCCTTCTGCGTTTCGGTGGCCGACAGCCATTGTGTGGAATCGGTGTCACGTCTTTGATTAAATTAACTTCTAAACCTGCTGCTTGCAGGGCGCGAATAGCAGCTTCACGTCCAGCCCCAGGTCCTTTTACATAGCATTCAACATCTTTTAAACCATGTTCCATAGCGACTTTAGCACAAGTTTCTGCAGCCATCTGCGCTGCAAAAGGCGTGCTTTTACGAGACCCTTTAAAGCCAAGCGAACCTGCACTAGACCAGGAGAGTGCGTTCCCGCTGGTATCCGTAATGGTCACCATGGTATTGTTGAAAGTAGATTTAATGTGGGCAATTCCACTTTCAATATTCTTACGTTCCCGGCGTTTTGTCCGGACAACTTTACGTGCCATCTCGGTTATCCCCCCTTATTACTTTTTACGTTTTGCTCCAACAGTCTTAGCCGGCCCTTTACGGGTTCGGGCATTGGTTTTCGTGCGCTGACCTCGTACTGGAAGTCCACGACGATGTCGCAGGCCACGATAGGAACCAATTTCCATAAGACGCTTGATATTGAGGGAAACTTCGCGACGCAAGTCGCCTTCAATTTTATACTCTTTATCAATAACTTCCCGAAGCTTGCTGACTTCATCTTCTGATAAGTCACGCACTCGGACATCTGGGCTTACACCCGTTTTGGCGAGAATCTTATGTGAAGTCGGCAGCCCTATCCCATAGATATAGGTTAGAGCTATCTCTAAGCGTTTCTCGCGCGGTAAGTCAACTCCAGCGATACGTGCCATCTAAAATTTACACCTCCAACTATTTCAGTTCTGGAAACAATATAAAATCGGTGCATTGGAGAGTTACTCCAATCAGCCGCGCAACCGAAACTTGACTAGCCTTGTCTTTGCTTGTGTTTCGGATTTTCACAAATGATCATGACTTTACCATGGCGACGAATAATTTTACATTTTTCACAGATCTTTTTAACAGAAGGCTTTACTTTCACTGTAATCCCTCCCTTTGGTCATTACTTGAACCTGTATGTGATTCGTCCTCGGGAAAGGTCATAAGGAGAAAGCTCCACTGTGACCCGATCTCCCGGAAGAATCCTAATGAAATTCATGCGTATCTTTCCAGAGACGTGCGCCAAAACCTTGTGTCCATTTGCTAATTCAACTTGGAACATGGCATTCGGCAACGGCTCCAGGACTTTACCTTCTACTTCAATAACGTCTTCTTTTGACATGCTAATTCCCCCCTCCTCGGCATTCCATACGCCTTGCACCTAACATCGAGTTAGAATCTCTAGGCCATTTTCCGTAATTGCAACCGTGTGTTCGAAATGGGCCGATGGCCGGTTATCTTTCGTAACCACTGTCCAGCGATCCTTTAGCGTCTTCACTTCATACGTACCCATGTTCACCATGGGCTCAATAGCCAAGGCCATACCAATCTCGAGTCGTGGCCCCCGGCCGGGTTTGCCAAAATTAGGGATCTGGGGATCCTCATGCATGGCTTTTCCAATCCCGTGCCCAACATAATCGCGCACTACTGAAAACCCATTTGCTTCAACGTGCGTCTGAACCGCGTTTGAGACGTCATAAAGGCGATTGCCTACTTTCGCTTGTGCTATACCCAGCATAAGGGATTCTTCAGTCACTCTTAGAAGCTTCTGGACATCTTCACTGACTTCTCCAATCGGTAAAGTTACAGCGGCATCTCCAAAATATCCTTCTTTGAGCGCTCCGCAGTCTATACTGATAATATCCCCAGATTCTAGACTCCTTAAACCGGGTATCCCATGAACTACTTGTTCATTTACAGAGGTACACAACGTTGCAGGGAATCCATTATATCCTTTAAACGCCGGTATGGCACCCTGTGCACGAATATATTTTTCAGCTATGCGGTCGAGTTCAAGGGTCGTAACACCGGGCTTAGCGTGTTCACGAAGAAGAGCAAGCGTTTCTGCCACGATTCGCCCCGCATTACGCATCCGAACTAACTGGCTCGCATTTTTCAGCACAATCATGCTGATTAGCCCAAAGCTTTCAGAATATCCTGAAATACTTGGTCAATTGGTTGGTCTCCGTTAATTCGCTTCAAGAGACCTTTTTCTTCGTAGAACGCAATCAAAGGCTCTGTTTGCGAATTATAGACATTCAGGCGATTTTTAGCTGTTTCAACAGTGTCATCCGATCGCTGATATAGCTCTCCCCCACATTGACCACAAACCTCCTCTTGCTGCGGCGGGTTAAAGATCATGTGATAGGAAGATCCGCACTTCCGGCAGACACGTCGCCCGGTAAGTCTAGGAATCAACACCTCTTCGTCAACTTCAATGTTGATAACACCATCGAGTTTCATTCCAAGTCTGTCTAAAATATCGGCTAAAGCACTACCTTGGGCTAGTGTCCGTGGAAATCCATCAAGAAGAAATCCATCCGCACAATCAGGCAGTGCTAAGCGTTCCTCAACAATCCCAATCGTCACTTCGTCGGGGACTAAGCCGCCGGCATCCATATAGGATTTAGCCTTTAGACCTAAGGCCGTACCTTCTTTAATAGCTGCTCTAAACATGTCACCCGTCGAAATGTGTGGAAACTTGAATTTCTCAACTAAGGGATTTGCCTGTGTTCCTTTACCAGCACCTGGTCCACCCATTAATATTATCTTCATTTTTCCTCTTCCTCCTCTATTTCATAAACCCTTGATAATGCCTCGACATAAGTTGGGATTCAATCTGTTTCATCGTATCCAGCGCGACCCCAACTACGATCAGAAGGGATGTTCCGCCAAAATAGATGTTCTTGAGTCCGGTAAGACCAATAACTAGTGTCGGAAGGACTGCAATCAAAGCTAGAAATAAACCACCTGCGAGAGTTATACGGTTCAATACTTTTGATAAATATTCTGCCGTTGGTCGCCCAGGTCGGAGTCCAGGGATAAATCCCCCATACTTCTTCAAATTGTCCGCTACATCAACCGGGTTAAATGTAATCGACGTATAGAAGTAGGTAAAGAATAATATGAGCGCACCGTAAAGCAACAAATAAGGGATTGAGGTAATGCTTCCATTCATGCTGAACCAGGTATTAACAAATCTAGCGAAACCGGATGTTGGCGTCCAAGAGGCAATAGTCTGCGGGAAAGCGAGCAGGGACATTGCGAAAATAACTGGTATAACCCCTGCTTGGTTTACTTTCAGGGGAATATGGCTGCTTTGCCCTCCATATACCCGTCGCCCCACGACTCTCTTTGCATATTGAACTGTTACACGGCGCTGCCCTTCCTGAACGTATATAACACCTGCTGTGATAAAGGCAACGATGAGTATCAACCCAATAATTGAGAGAATATTGATCTCCCCTACTCTTAGCATATCCCATAAGGATCTGATGGCTGATGGAACCCTGGAAACAATTCCTGCAAAAATGATAAGAGATATTCCATTTCCAATCCCTTTTTCGGTGATTGCCTCCCCGATCCACATTAGAAAGGCTGTACCAGCTGTTAAGACAAGTGCTATCAGCAGGTATGTCGGCCATTGCATTGCTGGGCTGGAGATATTAACAGCAGCTCTTATCCCATAGGTCAATCCCAGAGCTTGGATGAAGCCAAGACCTACTGTACTATATCGCGTATATTGTGTAATCTTCTTACGCCCATAATCACCCTCTTTAGACAATCGTTCAAGCGTAGGAATGACAATCGTCAGAAGCTGAAGAATAATGGAAGCTGTAATATAGGGAGTAATACTCAACGCAAAAACAGATAGGCTTTTGAATGAACCTCCGGAAATCGTGTCCATGAAATTCATCATGGCTCCCGATCCAAACATTTGATTCAAGGTGTCACGATCAATAAAAGGGGTTGGAATATGCGCTCCGATACGAAAAATCAGGAACATCAGCAGAGTGTAACCGATTTTCTTCCTGAGATCTGATACGTTCCAGGCATTCTTCAGGGAATCGACAGCCATCCTATTCCACCTCTACTTTTCCACCCGCTGCAACTATCTTCTTTGCCGCTGCTGGGCTGACTTTGTCAATTTTGACGGTCAGTGCTTTGGTCAAGTCCCCTGTTGCTAGAATCTTAACGCCATCTTTAACAGCTTTAATTAAACCGATTTCGAATAGGCTTTCAATGGTGACTTCAGCCCCATCCTCAAAACGTTCGAGGTCCCGAACATTTATGGCCACGATTTCTTTTCTGGAAATATTATTAAAACCGCGTTTTGGCGTTCTGCGAAACAGTGGATTTTGCCCGCCTTCAAAGCCAGGACGTACTCCACCACCAGCTCGCGAATTTTGACCTTTGTGTCCCTTACCGGAAGTTTTTCCATGTCCGGAACCAATGCCGCGACCCAATCGCTTAGGTGCATGTGTTGATCCTTCAGCAGGCTTTAGTTCATGCAGTTTCATGCTCGCCCACACCTCCTTCTATTGAGATAGTGTTTCTACTGTAACCAAGTGCATGCATTTATGAACCATTCCCAGAATTCCAGGACTGTCTTCATGAATTGCACTTGATCCAACTTTTCCTAAGCCAAGTGCTTGTAACACTTTGTGCTGGGATTTTGAATATCCGATCGGGCTCTTTGTCAGTGTCACTTTAATTTTCATGACCGACCCTCCTTAACCTAGAACTTCTGCTACTGTCTTGCCTCGGAGTTTGGCAATCTCTTCCGGACGCTTGAGAGATTTTAAGGCAGCCATCGTTGCATTAACCATATTATGCGCGTTTGCCGAGCCTAATGACTTCGTTAGAATATCATGGACTCCTGCCACTTCGAGAACCGCACGTACTGCGCCGCCGGCAATAACCCCAGTCCCTTTAGAGGCTGGCTTTAACAATACTTGACCTGCGCCAAAGATTCCGATAATGGGATGAGTAATTGTGGTTCCGTGCATAGGAACACTTACAAGGTTCTTCTTGGCATCTTCGATGCCTTTACGAATTGCCTCAGGCACTTCTCCAGCTTTTCCAAGGCCAGCGCCAACACGACCGTTGCCGTCACCGACCACAACGAGCGCGCTAAAGCTAAAGCGGCGTCCACCTTTTACAACCTTGGCCACACGGGCAATATGAACAACTTTTTCAATCATGTCCGATTTAGTAGCTTCGTACTTCGCCAATTTGAAATTTCCTCCTTTACCCGAGTTTAGAAGCTGAGTCCAGCTTCACGCGCTGACTCTGCCAATGCTGAGATTCGGCCGTGATAGACATTTCCCCCACGATCGAATACTACTTGCGTAATTCCTTTTTCGAGGGCTTTCTTCGCAACCAGTTCGCCTACTTTTTGAGCGCCAGCGGTGTTTCCGCCTGACAGTTCTGCGGCTTTGAACTCTGGATCAAGAGAAGAAGCAGCTACAAGTGTTACGCCAAGTTCATCATTGATGACTTGAGCGTAAATATGATTTAAGCTTCGAAACACTGCTAAGCGAGGGCGCTCCGCAACTCCAACAACTCTCTTGCGGATACTCTTATGCTTATTCGTGCGAATAGCTTTTCGATCAATGCGCTTAATCAAAGGGAACACACTCCTTTCATTAATGGCAAGAGATTTTGCCCTTGCCTAATTTTGTATTACTTCTTGCCGCCTTTTTTACCACCGGTCTTACCTACTTTACGACGGATGACTTCTCCTTCGTATTTGATTCCTTTGCCTTTATAAGGTTCAGGCAGACGCTCTGACCGAACAACAGCTGCAAAGTCTCCAACAAGTTCCTTATCCATCCCTTTAATTAAAATCTTGTTTGGTGCCGGAACATCAAATTCAACTCCGTCAAAAGGGATAAGTTCAACAGGATGGGACTTACCCACAGTTAAAACCAGCTTATTTCCTTGTTTGGCGGCACGGTAGCCTACCCCGACCATATCCAGTCCTTTGGTAAATCCGTTCGTAACACCTTCCACCATGTTGGCAATCAGTGTACGGGTCAAGCCATGTAAGGAGCGGCTCAGTGGTTCATCATTTGGCCGAGTGACGATAATTTGAGCATTATCTACCGTAATGTTCATCAATGAATGCAATTGTTTCGTTAAGGTTCCTTTCGGCCCCTTAACAGTAACGAAATTATTCTCTATTTTGAAGTCCACACCACTGGGGATACCAATGGGGCGCTTGCCAATTCTGGACATTCACTGCACCTCCGTTGAAATTACCAAATGTAGGAGATTACTTCTCCACCAAGACCCTCTTTTCGGGCTTTTCGATCCGTCATTATCCCCTTAGATGTTGAAATCACTGCGATTCCTAATCCACCAAGAACCTTCGGAATTTCATCCTTCTTCGCGTAAACACGTAGTCCCGGACGGCTTATCCGCTTTAGCCCGGTAATAACACGCTCACGGTTTGGACCGTATTTCAAATACATCCGAATTACGCCTTGTTTATCGTCGGCAATATATTCTACATCCTTAATGTAACCTTCTGCTTTAAGAAGTTCCGCAAGCTCTCTTTTGATACGAGATGCCGGAACCTCAACTTTATCATGGTAAACCATTCCGGCGTTGCGGATACGAGTTAAAAAATCTGCTATCGGATCTGACATTGACACTTCAGTCGTCCCCCTTCCTTACAATGTTTTACCAACTGGCCTTCGTGATTCCAGGAAGTTCCCCTTTGTGAGCCAACTCCCGGAAGCAAATCCGGCATATTCCAAATTTCCGCATGTAAGCATGGGGACGTCCACAAAGCTTGCATCGGTTATGCGAACGCACTGCGAATTTTTGTCCGCGATTTTGTCGGACAATCATTGATGTCTTAGCCACGTTCTTGGACCTCCTTTTCTCTAATCACGGTACGGCATTCCGAAGCCACGAAGCAACTCTCGTGCTTCTTCGTCGGATTTTGCCGTTGTTACAAAGACTACATCCATTCCGCGGAGCTTGTCGATCTTATCGTACTCAATTTCAGGGAAGATCAGTTGCTCCTTGATTCCCAACGTGTAATTTCCACGTCCGTCAAACGCCTTTGCTGAAATACCGCGGAAGTCACGAACACGAGGCAGCGCCACGTTTAAGAGACGATCCATAAATTCATACATACGTTGACCACGTAAAGTTACTTTGCATCCAATAGGCATTCCTGCGCGAAGCTTGAAAGCCGCAATGGATTTTTTAGCTCGCGTGACAATCGGCTTTTGACCGGAGATTTTCATAAGATCTCCGACAGCGGAATCAATCGCTTTAGAATTTTGTACCGCTTCGCCGATGCCCATGTTGATAACAATTTTATCAACCTTTGGAATTTGCATTACGTTTTTATAAGCAAACTTCTGCTGTAAGGCAGGAGCGATTTCGTTTAGATATCTATCATGCAGACGAGCCACTAAGGTCCCTCCTTTCGCGATTAGTGTTTATCCGGTAGATTTACACCGCACTTTTTACAAACGCGGAACTTACCATCTTCCGTTACCTTAAAACTGACACGAGTCACGGATTTACACTCTTGGCAATATAACATTACATTCGAGCTGGCCATTGGGGCCTCTTTTTGAACAATGCCGCCTTGAGGCATGCTTTGAGAAGGTTTCGTATGACGCTTTATCATGTTGGCCTTCTCAACCACAACACGGCCCTTCTTACGAATCACATCGATGACTTTGCCCTTTTTACCAGCATCTTTGCCGCTGATGACCATGACGTAGTCGCCTTTTTTTACGTGTATCTTATTAGGTTGTACCTTATGCTTAGTAGCAGCCACTTTCTTCACCTCCACCCATCATGGGTCTTAGATAACTTCCGGTGCTAAGGAAATAATTTTCATGTAGTTATCACGCAGCTCGCGAGCAACTGGTCCGAAGATACGAGTACCGCGTGGACTTTTGTCGTCTTTAATCAGGACTGCTGCGTTTTCGCTAAACCGTATATAGGATCCGTCAGACCGGCGAATTTCTTTCTTGGTCCGCACAACTACAGCCTTCACGACGTCTCCCTTTTTAACAACGCCCCCTGGCGTTGCTTGTTTAACAGAAGCAATAATAATATCTCCAATTGTTGCATATCGACGCATTGAACCGCCCATGACGCGAATACACATCAACTCTTTAGCGCCTGAATTGTCACCAACTCTAAGCCTAGTTTGTACTTGGATCATTCCATTGACCCCCTTCCGAACTAAATATCAAAGATTAGAGAGCAATTGATCTCTCAGTTATCTCAACTAAGCGCCAGCACTTATCCTTACTCAAGTGACGAGTTTCCATGATTGTAACCGTATCCCCGATGCGGGCATCATTGTTCTCGTCATGAGCCTTATAATTTTTCGTGCGAGTAATCGACTTTTTATAGATCGGGTGACTCTCCGTGATCTCAACTGCTACAACGACCGTTTTATTCATCTTGTCGCTGATAACTTTGCCGGACCGAATTTTTCGTTGGGCTCTTTCCACGTTAAAATGCCTCCTTTCTCATCTTAGGCACGTTCAATCTTTAGCTCACGTTCACGAAGAATTGTTTTACCGCGCGCAATTCCTTTACGGACTTCACGAATTCGCATCGGGTTATCTAGTTGTCCCGTTGCCAACTGGAAACGCAAATTAAACAGTTCTGTTTTGAACTCGTCGATTTCCTTTAGCACTTCTTCATCTGTCAGGTCTCGGAAATCTTTAGTTTTCATTTGCGTCACCTCCTTCTTGATCTGCACGGGAAACGAACTTGCACTTTACAGGAAGCTTATGCATGGCAAGACGTAAAGCCTCACGAGCTTGTTCCTCCGTTACGCCGTTTAATTCAAACATTACACGGCCTGGTTTTACCACTGCTACCCAATATTCCGGAGAACCTTTACCACTACCCATACGTGTTTCAGCAGGTTTAGCCGTAATAGGCTTATCCGGGAAAATCTTAATCCAAACTTGACCACCACGTTTAATATAACGGGTCATAGCAATACGAGCTGCCTCAATTTGACGATTTGTAATCCAGCCTGCTTCTAATGCCATAAGACCAAATTCACCAAACGTAATTTTATTTCCACGTGTAGCCTTACCTGTTAAGCGGCCACGATGTTGTTTACGATGTTTCACTCTGGCTGGGACTAACATCTAGTTTCCTCCTTCCACCTGAGCGACGGCCTTTTTGGCGGGAAGAACCTCACCTTTATAGATCCAAACCTTAATACCAATTTTTCCGTACGTGGTATTGGCTTCGGCAAATCCGTACTCAATATCTGCACGCAAGGTGTGAAGGGGTACTTTTCCTTCATGATACCATTCGGTTCGGGCAATTTCGGCTCCAGCCAAACGACCGCTGCATTGTATTTTGATACCTAGAGCGCCTTGTCTCATTGTCCTGCCCACGGTTTGCTTCATGGCCCGACGGAAGGAGACACGCTTTTCGAGTTGTAGTGCAATATTTTCTGAGACTAATTGAGCGTCGAGTTCAGGTTTTTTAATTTCTACGATATTTACAGCTACTTGCTTGCCGGTTATGGCTTCAAGTTGTTTGCGTAAGTTTTCAACTTCTGCCCCACCACGTCCGATAACAATGCCGGGTTTCGCAGCATAAACAGATACTTTAACACGACTAGCCGCCCGCTCGATTTCAACTTTCGGACATCCAGCTTGTTTTAGTTTATTTTTAACGAACTCACGAATCTTCAAATCCTCGTGAAGAAGTTCCATGTAGTTCTTGTCTGCATACCAACGGCTTTCCCAGTCCCGGATGATTCCGACGCGGAGGCCTTTGGGATTAACCTTTTGACCCACAGTTTAGCCCTCCTTCTTCTCGCCTACAACTACAGTAATGTGACTTGTCCGTTTCCGGATTTGGTCAGCACGTCCCATAGCCCGAGGCTTGATGCGTTTTAAAGTCGGTCCTTGATCCACACATATTTCAGTAATATACAGCTCGTCAGCATTCATATCATAATTATGCCCTGCATTTGCGACCGCAGACTTCAGCACCTTGGTCACATCATCAGTGGAACCATTAGGTGTAAACTGAAGGATTGCGAAAGCATCACTGACCTTTTTACCTCGGATCAAGTTGACAACTTGGCGCACCTTACGAGGAGAGATACGTACATATTTTGCCACTGCTTTTGCTTGCATGTGCCTTAACCTCCTCTCGAATTATCGTAAGCCGCTGGATTTTTCGCTGCCAGCATGGCCCTTATAGGTGCGAGTAGGCGAAAACTCTCCAAGTTTATGCCCAACCATGTCTTCTGTAACATAAATCGGAACATGTTTTCGTCCATCGTGAACTGCAATGGTTAGTCCGACCATTTGCGGGAAAATTGTTGAGCGTCTGGACCAAGTCTTAATGACACGTTTGTCACCAGTTTCGTTCATCGCTTCTACACGTTTGAGTAAACGAGATTCGACGAAAGGTCCTTTTTTCAGAGATCTGCTCATTCATGGGCCTCCTTTCGACTACTTACTGCGCCGCTTCACAATAAAGCGATTCGACGGATTTTTCTTCTTGCGGGTTTTTGCTCCCAGTGCAGGTTTTCCCCAAGGAGTAACTGGGTTACGACCGATTGAGTTACGACCTTCACCACCACCGTGTGGATGGTCACAAGGGTTCATTACCGAACCACGAACAGTAGGACGAACACCCATCCAGCGCGATCTTCCAGCCTTACCGATGTTAATATTCTCATGATCAAGATTTCCCACTTCACCGATGGTTGCACGGCACTCAATACGGATCATGCGCATTTCGCCCGAGGGAAGTCTTAGAGTTGCATAGGAACCCTCTTTAGCCATCAATTGAGCTGATCCACCGGCTGAGCGAACCATCTGAGCTCCCTTGCCAGGTTTCATCTCAATATTGTGTAACAAAGTACCGACCGGAATATTCTGGAGCGGCAATGCGTTACCGACTTTGATATCAGCATCCGGACCGGAAACCACCATTTGATCAACCTTTAATCCATTTGGGGCTAAGATATAGGTTTTCAGACCATCTTGGTAGTATAGTAACGCGATATTTGCAGAGCGGTTAGGATCGTACTCAATACTCGCTACACGAGCAGGAATTCCATCCTTATTACGCTTGAAGTCAATGACGCGATACTTTCGTTTATGACCGCCACCTTTATGGCGCACACTCAACCGACCGTCGTTATTACGGCCTGCTTTTTTAGTTAATGATTTAACTAAAGAGCGTTCAGGTTCAGTTCTCGTAATCTCTTCAAATGCCGAAACTGTCATATTCCGACGACTTGGAGAGGTTGGTTTAAACGTCTTTATTGCCATAGGTCTTCTTTATCCTCCTTTGCTTCAAGCTGCTTACAGGCCTGCGAAGTTTTCAATCTTATCTCCAGCTTTAAGCGTAGCGATCGCTTTTTTGCGGTTCGGTGTCTTACCAAGGTATTTTCCAACCCGTTTCATTTTTCCTCTAACGGATAATGTACGGATTTCAACCACTGATACTTTAAACATCTTTTCTACCGCAGCTTTAATTTCAATTTTGTTCGCAGCAGGATCTACCCAGAAGGTGTATTTATTTTCTTCAACAAGTCCTACGGATTTCTCTGAGATCACCGGACTTTTGAGGACATCACGTGCGTCGCGCATTACGCTAACACCTCCTCTGTTTTTGTTACGGCATCTTTGGTCATCACAAGAATATCGTGATGCAATAAGTCGTAAACATTCATTCCAGCAACATCTATTGCCTTTACACCCTCGATATTACGCGCGGAACGAAGCACTGCCTCATCTGCATTATCCATCACAATCATGGCCTTCTTGTCAATATTAAGAGCTTTGAGAACTTTTACGATCTCCCGAGTTTTTGCCTCACTAATACTTAAAGCATCAAGGACAATCAGTTGTTGCTCCATAACTTTCGAAGAGAGTGCCGAGTACAACGCCAATCGACGGACTTTCTTGGGTAATTTAAAACCATATTTACGTGGCTTAGGTGCAAAGATTATACCGCCGCCCCTCCACAATGGAGAGCGCGTGCTACCAGAACGTGCACGACCTGTTCCTTTTTGACGCCAGGGTTTGCGTCCACCTCCGCGCACTTCACCGCGCAACAAAGCAGACTGAGTTCCTCGTCTTTCTCCCGCTAATTGCGAGACAACTGCTGAGTGAAGAACGTGGACATTCGGAGTAATTCCAAACACATTTTCACTGAGTTCAATTTCTCCGACAGCTGCGCCTTGCATATTTAATACTTGAACCTTCGGCATTGCTTATTCCTCCTTTCTCAGTGTTACTTCGCCTTGACAGAAGGCTTCAGAATGAGCAACGACTTTTTCGCTCCAGGGACAGCACCTTTAATCAAGATCAAGTTTTTATCCGCATCAACCCGGATCACTTCCAGGTTTTGTACAGTAATTCGGTCACCGCCCATACGTCCCGGCAGGACACGCCCTTTGAAAACTCGAGCCGGGCCTTTCGCGCCAAGGGAACCCGAACGACGATGATACTTGGAACCATGTGCCATCGGTCCACGACTTGCGTTATGAAGTTTAATCATACCCGCAAACCCTTTCCCTTTAGAAGTACCTACAACATCAACCTTGTCTCCAGCTGCGAACAAATCCGCCTTAACTTCTTGTCCAATTTCATAGCTATCGACATCGTCAACCCGAAACTCACGAACATATCGCATTGGCTTAAGGGAAGCCTTTTGGAAATGCCCCTTTCGCGGCTTATTACTCAAGCCATCTCGAAGGATAGAAAAGCCCACTTGGATAGCGTTGTAGCCATCTGTTGCAATCGTTTTCTTCTGTACTACCGGGCAAGGACCCGCTTCGACGACAGTAACCGGAACCACACGTCCTTCAGCTGTAAAAACCTGAGTCATACCAATTTTTTTACCTAAAATTCCTTTTGACACGAATGCCACCTCCTGAACGCTTTGAAGTGCACTAGATTTCTCTAGAGCACGAGAGCGTTATTTTATTTACAATGTTGGGGTCCGCTCGGAAGCAACTCCACGCTCCCGGGTGTTTCGCCCAACAAACATAACGATAGTATATCACAAAACAAAACGTTTTGCTACCCCAATTATAGCTAATTACAACTTAATTTCGATATCCACACCCGCTGGTAAATCTAACCGCATAAGTGCATCCACTGTTTTAGGGGTTGGTTCGAGAATGTCAATCAGTCGTTTATGAGTTCGCATCTCAAATTGTTCCCGTGAATCTTTATTGACATGGGGAGAACGCAAAATGGTGTAAATGCTTTTCTCAGTAGGCAGGGGGATTGGTCCACTGACCTGAGCGCCCGTTCTTTTAGCTGTTTCAACGATACGTTCTGCTGATTGGTCAAGTGTCTTGTGATCAAATGCTTTAAGCCGAATTCTAATCTTTTGGCTCATTTAATATTGCCTCCTTATATTCCCGTTCTACGGGTTTCGGTCGCAAAAATTCCCTGGCCAAGCGGAGTCACTTGCCCAGCAACCTTTTACGCCATTCCGGAAATTAGATAGCATGACCCTAGAAACCATGTGCCTATAAACTAATTAAGTCCATAATCTGGTTGCTGCCAGCCACCCATTAATGACGAGAGGAAGATCTTCCTCTCGTCATAATTAAGTCAATAAGCCTAAATTATTTTGCGATTTTTGCAACGATACCTGAACCAACGGTACGGCCACCCTCACGAATAGCAAAACGGAGTCCTTCTTCCATAGCGATTGGAGTAATAAGTTCAACTTCAATCGTTACACGGTCTCCAGGCATAACCATTTCAGTGCCTTCCGGAAGAGTGATAACACCAGTTACGTCCGTTGTACGGAAGTAGAATTGTGGGCGATAGTTATGGAAGAAAGGAGTATGGCGGCCACCTTCTTCTTTAGTTAGAACATATACTTCCCCAGTAAACTTGGTAAACGGTTTAATCGAGCCAGCCTTAGCTAAAACTTGTCCGCGTTCAATGTCTTTACGCTCAACACCACGTAAAAGTGCGCCAATGTTGTCCCCTGCTTGAGCTTGGTCAAGAAGTTTGCGGAACATTTCGACGCCGGTTACGACGGTTTTGCGAGCAGTATCGGACAAACCAACGATTTCAACTTCATCTCCAACTTTAACGACTCCACGCTCAACACGACCTGTAGCAACAGTACCACGACCGGTAATTGTGAAAACGTCCTCGACGGGCATTAAGAAAGGCTTGTCAGTATCACGCGCTGGGGTAGGAATATAAGCATCTACAGCATCCATGAGGTTCCAAATCTTACCGCACCACTCACAGTCACGGCTGCCGCACCCACATTGAAGTGCCTTTAATCCGGAACCAGGAATGATAGGAGTATTGTCACCATCATACTCTTGAGCAGTCAAAAGCTCACGAAGTTCCATCTCAACAAGTTCGATTAACTCAGCGTCATCAACCATATCTACTTTGTTAAGCCAGACAACGATACTTGGAACACCTACTTGACGAGCCAAAAGAATGTGTTCACGGGTTTGCGGCATGGGGCCGTCAGCTGCTGAAACACAGAGAATCGCACCGTCCATTTGAGCTGCACCAGTGATCATGTTTTTAACATAGTCAGCGTGTCCCGGGCAGTCCACGTGAGCATAGTGACGATTTTCGGTCTCATACTCCACGTGTGCTGTGGAAATGGTAATTCCACGCTCACGCTCTTCAGGAGCCTTGTCGATTTGGTCAAACGCTGTAGCAACAGCGCCACCAACTTTAGAAAGGACACTAGTGATTGCTGCTGTGGTAGTGGTTTTACCATGGTCAACGTGACCAATGGTTCCTACGTTAACATGAGGTTTTGTACGTTCGTATTTAGCTTTTCCCATTTTTTTCACTCCTTTAATATACTTTAAAACTGATATAATTCAGGGAGGTTACGAAGCAAGGATTTCCAAAATTCGTGCCTCGCGCCTCGAACCTCTCCTATGACCCTTGGCGCTTGGCAATAATGCCATCCGCAATGGCTTTGGGAACCTCTTCATAGTGGTCGAACTGCATCACATAGACTCCACGTCCTTGAGTTGCTGAACGCAGGTCAGTTGCATAGCCGAACATTTCGGACAGCGGAACATATCCGCGCACAACCTGAGTATTGCCTCGTGCTTCCATTCCTTCAATTCGTCCGCGGCGTGAGCTAATATCTCCAATGACGTCACCCATATATTCCTCAGGAACAGTTACTTCAATTTTCTCAATCGGCTCGATGATCGCAGGATCAGCTTTTAGCGCTCCTGCTTTAAAGGCCATCGATCCGGCAATCTTAAAGGCCATTTCTGAAGAGTCTACATCATGGTATGAGCCATCATAGACCGTTGCACGCATATCGAGAACCGGATATCCAGCCAGAATACCATTTTGCATGGCCTCTTCAATGCCGGCACCAATCGGATTAATGTATTCTTTCGGAATAACACCTCCGACCACTTTGTTGACGAACTCAAAACCGCTGCCGGCTTCAAGAGGTTCCAACTCAACCCAGCAATGACCGTATTGACCACGGCCACCAGATTGACGTACGAACTTTCCTTCTGCTTTAACCGAGCGCCGAATGGTTTCTTTATAAGCAACCTGCGGACGTCCTACATCACATTGCACTTTGAATTCGCGCTGCAAGCGGTCAACGATAATCTCGAGGTGAAGTTCACCCATTCCTTCGATGATTGTCTGACCAGTTTCAGTGTCCGTGTGCATTCTAAAGGTCGGATCTTCTTCAGCCAAACGACCGAGAGCTCCACCCATTTTTTCTTGGTCTGCTTTCGTCTTAGGTTCAATCGATACCGAGATAACAGGTTCTGGGAACACCATCTTTTCCAGGATGATTGGAGACTTCTCGTCACACAGTGTATCTCCTGTGGAGGTATCCTTCAGTCCGACTGCAGCAGCGATATCACCCGAACGCACCTCTGTGATTTCCTCACGATGGTTAGCGTGCATCTGAAGTATACGTCCAATGCGCTCCCGTTTGCCTTTAGTTGAGTTGAAGACATACGAACCTGCACTTAATACTCCAGAATAGACCCGGAAAAAAGCGAGTTTTCCTACGAAGGGGTCTGCCATAATTTTAAAGGCTAATGCGGAGAACGGCTCTCCATCTGATGCTGTCCGGTGATCTTCTGCTCCGCTATCCGGATGTACTCCATTAATCGGCGGTACATCCAAGGGCGACGGCATATAATCAACAACAGCGTCAAGTAACGGCTGTACTCCTTTGTTCTTGAATGAAGAACCACAAATAACCGGAATAAATTTGTTCCCGATAACCCCACGGCGTATACCGTCGCGGATTTCTTGTTCTGTGGGTTCTTCCCCTTCCAGATACTTCATCATGAGTTCTTCGCTGGTTTCAGCCACTGCTTCAATCAGTTTCTCACGATACTCGTTAGCTAGTTCGACTAAGTCTTCAGGGATCGCATTGTGTTCTGCTGTAGTGCCTAAATCATCTGTATAAACCACAGCTGACATAGTCACCAAATCAACAATTCCCTTAAAGCTATCCTCAACCCCAATCGGTATTTGGAGCGGAACTGGGTTCGCACCCAACCGATCAGAGATCATAGAAACTCCACGGAAGAAATCGGCGCCCAGTCGGTCCATTTTGTTAATAAATGCGATCCTCGGGACTTTGTATTTATCCGCTTGACGCCAAACAGTCTCTGATTGGGGCTCAACGCCACCGACCGAACAAAATACAGCTACAGCACCGTCAAGTACACGCAGAGAACGTTCCACTTCTACAGTAAAGTCCACGTGCCCTGGTGTGTCAATGATATTGATACGATTGTTTCTCCACTGACAGGTGGTAGCAGCAGACGTAATGGTTATACCACGCTCTTGCTCCTGAACCATCCAGTCCATTGTCGCAGCGCCATCATGAACTTCACCAATTTTGTGCACACGTCCGGTATAAAAAAGGATACGCTCTGTAGTTGTTGTTTTACCTGCGTCAATATGAGCCATGATTCCAATATTACGTGTATTCTCTAGTGAAAATTGTCTTGCCATTGAGAATCCCCCTTTCTGTCAAAATCAGTGTGTCTCAAATTACCATTTGTAATGCGCAAAAGCTTTATTCGCTTCAGCCATTTTATGCATATCGTCTTTTTTCTTGACAGAACCTCCAGTATTGTTAGAGGCATCAAGTAATTCTCCGGCAATTCTCTCTTCCATGGTCTTTTCGCCGCGCTTACGCGCCATGGCAACAAGCCAGCGCAGAGCTAGGGTTGTACGGCGTTCTGCACGTACTTCAATAGGAACTTGATAATTCGCTCCACCAACACGGCGAGCCTTTACTTCCAATACCGGCATAACATTCTTTAGCGCAGTACTGAAAACTTCAAGAGGGTCTTTACCAGACTTTTCCTGAATCATATTAAATGCGCCGTAGCAAATAGCTTCTGCCGTTCCCTTTTTACCATCCAACATAATTTGATTGATGAACTTAGTCAGAGTTTGATTCTTGTAAATCGGATCTGGCAGAACATCGCGTTTCGCAACATATCCTTTACGTGGCATTTGGCAACCTCCTTTGTGTCATATTTTAAAAATCCGAAGGCCTGTCTTAGGCTTTCTTGGGACGTTTTGCACCATATTTTGAACGCCCTTGCGCGCGTTTTTGTACTGCGGTAGTATCTAATGCGCCACGAATAACGTGATAACGCACACCCGGGATGTCTTTAACACGACCTCCACGGATGAGAACCACAGAGTGTTCTTGCAAGTTGTGTCCGATTCCGGGGATATAGGTGGTTACCTCAAGTCCATTAGTCAAACGCACACGAGCAACTTTTCGAAGTGCCGAGTTAGGCTTCTTCGGTGTTGTTGTATATACCCTAGTACAAACTCCTCGTTTTTGCGGAGAACCTCCTGAGGGATATTGCTTACGTTTAAGTGAGTTGTATCCCCACTGCAAAGCCGGAGCTGTAGATTTTTGTTCTAGTGTCGCACGTCCCTTACGGATCAGTTGATTAATTGTCGGCATGTCTCTGCCTCCTTTCTAATGAAATCAATATACAAGGAATTGCTTGCTGCAGCATCTAACAAGCAATTCCAAAACCTGCCATATGAGTATCCAGCCTGTCAACGGTTTATTCGTTTAAGAGGGCCGCTACTGCTGTGCCAACTTCAATCCCGCACGCTTTCCCCAGTTCCTTCATGGTCGGAACTTCAATGCACTCCACATTATGGCTGTCACACCATTCAAGAACGGGGCGGCGAACATGTATTTCAGCATCTTTGGCTATAAAAACGCGCCGAACGCGCCCTTTTTCAAGGGCTCGTTGGGTCTGCTTCAACCCAACTGTTTTTTGTTTGGCGTGTTTGAAGGTTTCATCAAGCACCAAAATGCTTTCCCCCTTAATCACACTATAGTAGTTTAGCATTTGAGTTCTATCGTGTCAATAATTCGGTCTCATTTGTCTCCAAAGATTTTACATTTTGATACCTTAACATTCCCGTTCCAGCTGGAATTAATTTTCCGATAATGACATTCTCTTTTAAGCCAAGCAAAGGATCTACCTTTCCTTTAATAGCTGCTTCCGTAAGAACACGAGTGGTTTCTTGGAAAGAAGCGGCTGATAAGAAAGAGTCTGTAGCCAATGAAGCCTTTGTAATTCCCAAAAGTACCGGGTGAGCTACAGCAGGTTCTCCACCTTGAGCAATAGCTTTTGCGTTCTCGTCTTGGAAATCAAAAATGTCTATGAGACCGCCAGGCAGCAGGCTTGTATCCCCGGCATCGTCAATTTTTACCTTGCGTAACATTTGCCGAACCATCACTTCGATGTGCTTATCATTAATGTCTACCCCCTGCAGTCGGTAAACCCGTTGAACTTCACCTAATAGATAGACCTGAACCCCGCGCTGACCTTTTACTTTCAGCATATCATGAGGGTTAATGCTTCCTTCAGTTAATTCATCCCCTGCTTCAACCATTTGTCCTTCTTTAACACAGAGACGGGAACCATAGGGAATTGAATAAACTATGTGTTCATCAGCTTCGGTTAAAAGATCAACTTCACGTCGTCCTTTAACTTCACTGATTGACACTTTTCCTACTGCTTCAGAGATGATTGCCTGCCCTTTTGGTTTACGTGCTTCGAATAACTCCTCTACCCTCGGAAGACCTTGGGTAATGTCATCACCTGCGACACCCCCAGTATGGAACGTACGCATGGTTAGCTGAGTTCCAGGCTCTCCGATGGATTGAGCCGCAATAATTCCTACTGCCTCTCCCATTTCTACCGGCCGACCTGTTGCAAGGTTTCGACCATAGCATCGTTTGCAGACACCGAAACGAGATCTGCAGGTAAGAACTGAACGGATAATGGCGGAATCAAAGTGTTTCGCAATTTCTGCAGCCTGTTCTTCCGTCATTTCAGTATCAGGTGAAGCAAGAACTTCTCCCGTCTCAGGATGGTGTATTTCCTCTAACACGAATCGTCCGACAAGACGTTCTACCAAAGGTTCAATAATCTCCGGTCCGTCTTTAATGTCTTCAACCATGATACCATTTTGGGTTCCACAGTCTTCTTCGCGTACAATCACATCTTGAGAGACATCGACTAATCGACGGGTTAGATAACCAGAGTCAGCCGTTCTCAGAGCAGTATCCGCTAAGCCTTTACGCGCACCATGAGATGAAATGAAGTACTCTAAAACAGTGAGTCCTTCCCGGAAATTAGCCTTAATAGGCAACTCGATGGTCCGCCCGGATGGGTCTGCCATGAGTCCCCTCATCCCAGCTAATTGTCTCAGCTGTTGAATATTACCCCGAGCACCTGACGTTGCCATCATGTACACCGGATTAAATACATCAAGCGAATCCATTAAAGCTTGTGTTACAGTTTTAGTTGCTTTGGCCCATGTATCAATAACCAGGTTATAACGTTCTTCATTCGTAATCAAACCACGCCGATACTGTAACTCAGTTTTTGCAACTGAGGCATCTGCATTGGAGAGAATCTCTGTTTTCTCTTTAGGAACAGTGATATCGGTCAAACCAACCGTCATTCCTGCTCGAGTTGAAAACTTAAATCCTTGGCTCTTGAGTCCATCCAACAAGCTGGCAGTTGCTTCATAACCTGCCTTACGATAGGTTTTAGCAACAATCTCCGCCAGTCCCTTTTTGCCGACGACTTCATTGAAATAACCAATTTTCGAAGGAATAACAGAATTGAAAATCAAACGTCCCACGGTCGTTTGCAAGAGTTCCCCATTGCGACGGACTTTAATGCTGGCCTGCAAGTGAACTTCTTTAGATTCATAAGCCAAAACAGCTTCGTCATAGTCCTTAAATATCTTTCCTTCTCCAAAGGCACCCGGGCGCTCCATCGTCAAGTAATAGGATCCTAATACCATATCCTGAGTAGGAGTAGCTACTGGGCGTCCGTCTTTGGGGTTGAGAATATTATGCGCTGATAGCATAAGCAATCTTGCTTCAGCCTGGGCCTCTGCCGATAGAGGAACGTGTACCGCCATTTGGTCGCCATCGAAGTCAGCATTATACGCTGTACATACCAAGGGATGGATCTGTAAAGCCCGACCTTCGACAAGGATTGGCTCAAAAGCCTGAATTCCCAGACGGTGAAGGGTTGGAGCACGGTTAAGGAGGACCGGGTGATCTGTGATAACTTCTTCGAGGACATCCCAAACCTCGGGGCGTACTCGTTCAACCATGCGTTTAGCACTTTTAATATTATGGGCATGACCCTCATTGACAAGTTTCTTCATTACAAATGGCTTGAAAAGCTCCAAAGCCATTTCTTTAGGAAGGCCACACTGATGAAGTTTAAGGTTTGGACCAACAACGATAACCGAACGTCCGGAATAGTCAACCCGTTTTCCTAATAGATTTTGACGGAAACGGCCTTGCTTTCCTTTTAACATATCACTAAGAGATTTAAGCGGTCGATTTCCCGGCCCCGTCACCGGACGCCCACGACGGCCATTGTCAATCAAGGCGTCGACCGCTTCCTGGAGCATCCGTTTCTCGTTTCTCACGATAATATCTGGTGCCCCGAGATCCAGGAGACGCTTTAAACGATTGTTTCTATTAATGACTCTTCGATAAAGATCATTAAGATCAGACGTTGCAAATCGTCCCCCATCCAATTGGACCATCGGTCTCAATTCGGGTGGAATCACAGGCACAACATCCATGATCATCCAATCAGGGTTATTTCCCGAAGATTTAAAGGCCTCAACAACTTCAAGGCGACGAATCGCTCGAATTTTACGCTGTCCAGATACCTCTTTTAATTCTAAGCGCAGTTCCTCATTTAATTTGTCTAAATCCATCTCAGCGAGCAGCTCTTTAACCGCTTCTGCTCCCATGCTGGCTTTGAAGCGATCGCCGTACTTATCGCGGTATTCTCTATACTCCGTTTCTGTAAGAAGCTGTTTCTTCATTAACGATGTATCGCCAGCATCTGTCACAATGTAAGAAACGAAGTATAGAACCTTTTCCAAAGCACGAGGAGACATATCTAAGAGCAATCCCATACGGCTCGGAATTCCTTTAAAGTACCAGATATGGGATACCGGAGCGGCCAATACAATGTGTCCCATCCGCTCACGGCGAACTTTAGAACGGGTTACTTCGACACCGCATCGATCACAGACAATCCCTTTATAACGGACCCGTTTGTACTTTCCGCAGTGACACTCCCAGTCTCGAGTAGGACCAAAAATCTTTTCACAAAACAAACCTTCACGTTCCGGCTTTAAGGTCCGATAGTTAATAGTTTCAGGCTTCTTTACTTCCCCAAAAGACCACTCACGAATCATATCCGGGGAAGCTAAACCGATACGCATACGGTCGAAGTTATTGACGTCTAGCAATCCTTATCGCTCCTTTCGTCCGGGGACTATTTGAGATCGCCAAGATCTATATCTTCTTCCTCTAGGACTTCAACATTCAATTCATCGAGAGGATCTTCCTCGTCGCTCATGTTGTCTTCCTCATCATCGTTCTCACTCGCTGCCCGAGTCGTTGGAAGCGGAAGTTCTTCATGTAAATCAATGCCAAGTTCCTTTGCGGTTTCCGTTATATCCTCATCGGTATCATGAATCTCAATTTCCCTATCATCTGATGCTAAGACTCTAACGTCAAGTCCTAAACTCTGCATCTCTTTAATTAAAACTTTAAAGGATTCTGGGATTCCAGGTTCAGGAATATTCTCTCCTTTAACGATCGCTTCGTAGGTCTTCACACGACCGACGACATCATCTGACTTAACCGTTAAAATTTCTTGTAGAGTATACGATGCTCCATAAGCTTCCAGCGCCCACACTTCCATTTCTCCAAAGCGTTGCCCACCAAACTGAGCTTTACCACCTAAAGGCTGCTGGGTTACGAGGGAGTATGGACCTGTCGAGCGGGCATGAATCTTATCGTCAACTAAATGGTGAAGTTTAAGAACATACATATAGCCTACCGTGATTTTACTATCAAAAGGATCTCCGGTACGTCCATCATATAAGATAGTCTTTCCATCACTCGAAAGCCCCGCTTTCTCTAATGTCTCAAAAATATCATCCTCAGTAGCTCCATCAAAGACAGGGGTCGCGATCCGAATTCCCAAAGCTTTAGCCGCCCTGCCTAAGTGAGTTTCAAGAACCTGCCCGATATTCATACGGGAAGGAACACCTAATGGGTTAAGCACTACTTCAATCGGCGTACCATCCGGCATAAAGGGCATATCTTCTTGACGCATGATGCGCGAAATAACCCCTTTATTTCCATGACGGCCGGCTACTTTGTCACCAACTGAAATCTTCCGCTTTTGAGCGATGTAAACTCGAACAAGTTGATTAACCCCTGGAGATAATTCATCCCCGTTTTCACGGGTAAATACCTTAACATCAACAATTTTCCCTGCTTCTCCGTGAGGCACACGCAAGGACGTATCTCGAACCTCACGGGCCTTTTCTCCAAAAATAGCGCGAAGCAAGCGTTCTTCTGCTGTAAGTTCCGTCTCTCCCTTAGGAGTTACTTTTCCGACTAAGATATCCCCAGGGCGAACCTCAGCCCCAATACGAATAATTCCACGTTCATCAAGATCCTTCAGAACATCTTCTCCAACGTTCGGAATATCGCGGGTAATCTCTTCCGGCCCAAGCTTCGTATCCCGAGCATCGGATTCGTATTCTTCGATATGAATCGATGTATAATAATCTTCCCTAACAAGTTTTTCGCTTATCAGGATCGCATCCTCGTAGTTATACCCTTCCCAGGTCATGAAGGCCACTAACACGTTTCGGCCTAAGGCCAGTTCTCCATGATCCGTTGATGGGCCATCAGCAATGATTTGATCCGCTTCTACGATTTCACCCTTTTTAACAATAGGACGTTGGTTAATGCAAGTTCCTTGGTTGGAACGAGAATATTTAAGCAGTTTATGCTTTTCTGTAGTCCCGTCATCTCCCAGGATAATAATCTCATCGGCTGTCGACCGCTGTACAACTCCAGCTCGTTTGGTGATTGCACAAACACCCGAGTCTTTAGCAGTCTTGTATTCCATTCCCGTTCCAACATAAGGTGAATCTGTACGCAAAAGAGGTACAGCCTGACGTTGCATGTTTGAACCCATCAACGCTCTGTTTGCATCATCATGCTCCAAGAAGGGAATAAGCGCCGTAGCAATAGATACCATTTGCTTAGGAGAAACATCCATGTAATCAACCTGATTTGGTGAGACATGAACAAAGTCCGGACCGTGCCGGCCATCAATCTTCTCTCCTAAAAACTTACCATTCTCATCGAGGGGTGCATTTGCCTGTGCCACGACATATTTTTCTTCTTCGTCAGCCGTTAGATAGTGGATCTCATCAGTAACCCTGCCGTTCTCCTTATCTGCTTTACGGTAAGGAGCTTCAATAAAGCCGTAAGGATTAATACGTCCAAAGGTACTTAATGATCCAATCAAGCCAATGTTCGGGCCTTCCGGCGTCTCTACCGGACACATTCTTCCATAGTGGGAATGATGAACGTCACGCACTTCAAATCCGGCACGTTCCCTGCTCAACCCCCCGGGGCCTAAAGCACTTAAGCGTCTCTTATGGGTTAACTCAGCCAACGGATTTGTTTGATCCATAAACTGAGACAACTGGCTGCTGCCAAAGAATTCCTTAATTGCCGCTACGACCGGTCGAATATTAATTAATACCTGCGGAGTAATGACTTCTACATCTTGAATCGTCATTCTTTCACGAACGACACGTTCCATTCTGGATAGTCCAATTCGGAATTGATTTTGCAGAAGTTCACCGACTGAGCGCAGTCTGCGATTTCCTAGATGGTCAATATCATCTTTATGTCCTTCTCCATTCATCAAATCCAACATGCGCTGAACGCTGGCCACAATATCCCCGCGGGTTAAATGCCGTACATCCATCGGGATATCTAACCCGAGTTTCTTATTAAGCTTATACCGGCCAACCTTGGCCAAATCATAGCGTTTGGCGTCAAAGAACAACGCCTCTAATAATGAACGCGCACTATCAACGGTTGGCGGTTCACCTGGTCTTAACCTCTTATAGATTTCAACCAATGCCTCTTCTGTCGACTCAGAGTTATCTCTCTCCAAGGTGGCTCGGATATATTCATTATCGTTAAATAGCTCCAAAATTTGACCGTTGCTTGCATATCCTAAAGCACGAATAAGCACAGTGCCGGGCAGCTTCCGCGTTCGGTCAACCCTTACAAAAATATTATCATTAACATCCGTTTCGAATTCTAACCAGGCTCCACGATTTGGAATAACTGTAGCCCCATAGAGCTTTTTCCCACTCGGATCAATCTGTTCAGCGTAGTAGACTCCTGGCGAACGAACAAGTTGACTGACGATAACACGTTCGGCACCATTAATAATAAAGGTCCCTTTGTCCGTCATTAACGGGAAATCCCCCATAAAGACTTCCTGTTCTTTCACTTCCCCAGTTTCCTTGTTAATCAGGCGGACTTTTACCCGGAGAGGCGCGGCATATGTAACATCGCGTTCCTTGCACTCCTCCACCTGATATTTAGCATCTCCCAGGCTGTAGTCTACAAATTCCAGAACGAGATTGCCTGTGAAATCTTGAATGGGCGAAATATCGCGAAACATATCGCGCAACCCTTCATCAAGAAACCAACGATAGGAGTTCTGCTGAATTTCAATTAAATTTGGCATGTCGAGAACTTCACGGATTCTGGAGTAGCTCCAGCGTTCCCGTGTCCCAACCTTAACAGGATAGAACATTTACGTTTCACCCCTCAGTGTGGTTTACTCTCATTGAGGCATAAGAATATATTGACATATACAGCCAAAAGCAAGGCCTTTAAAAAGAACCTCGCTTAACTGTTTATGATGTTCCGCTATCATCCGACAATTTCAAAGATAATATCTCCTTATTATCTAATGCTTTTAAGTTATTACCATAGTATAAATAAATTAAGTAATAAATTCCATTTACTTATGGTAACATTTATAGAGTATAACAAAATGTAGGTCCACTGTCAAGTTTTTTTTCGTATTTGTAGTTGATCTATGATATTATCGCCGAACCATTCTAAGCCGGCTCTAAGCTGAGTAGGTTATTATACTCGCCTGTAACCATTTCCCAAATTCTCAAACATAAAGAAGGTACCCTCTAGAAGAGAGTACCTTCCGCCTAAGAAGTTCTTACTTAACTTCGACAGTAGCGCCAGCTTCAGTTAATTTAGCTTTAATAGCCTCAGCTTCGTCTTTTGAGACTTTCTCTTTAATCGGTTTTGGTGCATTGTCAACGAGATCTTTCGCTTCCTTAAGACCTAGTCCGGTAGCTTCACGAACAACTTTGATAACCCCGATTTTAGAAGCTCCACAGTTCATAAGAATAACATCAAACTCTGTTTTTTCTTCAGCTGCTTCAGCTGCCGGAGCTGATGCTGCTGCGCCTGCAACTGCTACTGGAGCTGCAGCACTTACACCAAATTCTTCTTCAAAAGCTTTTACGAGTTCTGATAATTCGAGGACGGTTAAGCCTTTAACGGCTTCGAGAATTTCATTAATTTTGGACATTTTAAATTTCCCCCTTAATATTATAAAACATTTTTATTATCTCGGTAATCGTACTATTGAGCAGCCTTAAGTTTACGAACTTCTTCCAAAGCATATCCCATTTTACGGATCGGTCCTTGAAGAACATTAGCCATACCAGCAAGAGGTGCTTGCATACCTCGCAGAACCATAGCGAGTAAGACTTCACGTGAAGGTAGATCCGCAAGAGCTTTAACTCCCTCTGCTTCAATGACCTTTCCCTCAAGTACTCCGGCTTTAATTTTAAATGTCTTTATTTTATTTACTTTGGCAAAGTTTATTAATATCTTGGCCGGAGCGACAGGATCTGCACTAAAGGCAAGTGCGGTCGGTCCTTCAAGATAAGAATCAAGCCCTTTTACCCCTAACTCATCAGCTGCACGACGTACGAGAGTGTTTTTCAAAACCCGGTACTCGACTCCAGCTTTACGTAATTCAGCACGCAATTGCGTTACTTGGGCAACTGTCAAACCGCGGTAGTCAGCTAAAACTACGCCAGAAGACTTTTCAAATTTTTCCTTAATCTCAGAGACTATTTTACTTTTTTCTTCAATATTAGGCATTCTGTTACCTCCTTCCCTTAGATAAACTCAGCAAAAAACCTCCGCGCATGCAGAGGTTAAGAATGCCAAATAGATATCAATCGGCGTAATCTTCCAACCTCGGCAGGACATTAAGCCTTGTGGCACCTGCTTTCTACAGCGGACGTATTTAATTCCTGATAAGTTTATCCCATTTGTAGAACACTGTCAAGCATATCTTTATTTAGATTGCTTTTGCAGGGTTAATGCGCACTCCAGGTCCCATCGTTGAGGACACTGTAACACTCCGCATATATTGACCCTTAGCAGCAGCAGGCTTCGCTTTAAGCAAAGTCTCACCTAGTACACGATAGTTTTCGAATAGTTGTTCAACACTGAATGAGGCTTTGCCAATTGGCGCATGTATAATGCCAGCCTTATCCGCACGGTATTCAATCTTACCAGCCTTGATCTCTTTGATCGCACGAGTTACATCAAGAGTAACTGTCCCAGTTTTCGGGTTAGGCATAAGTCCTTTAGGCCCAAGAACCCTACCCAGTTTACCAACCATACCCATCATGTCTGGTGTAGCAACAACCACTTCAAAACCAAACCAGCCTTGCTCGATCTTGGCGATCATGTCTTCTGCTCCAACAAAGTCTGCTCCCGCTAACTCTGCTTCTTTAGCTTTCTCCCCTTTAGCAAAAACCAATACAGACCGGGTTTTGCCCGTCCCATTCGGGAGCACAATAGCACCACGGATTTGTTGGTCCGCATGACGGGTGTCAATGCCTAATTTAAAAGCAACTTCCACAGTTTCATCAAACTTAGCTTTAGCATTGTTTTTTACAATAGTCAAAGCTTCTGTCGGTTCATAGAGTGCAATACGATCAAATGATTTTACAGCCTCTTGATACTTCTTACCTACTTTAGCCATTCCTTTAACCTCCTTGTGGTAATACGGGCTTAGCCCTCCCACAAAATTTTGTTTCTTAACCCTCGACGACGTCGATTCCCATACTCCGCGCAGTTCCTTCGATCATACGCATTGCTGCTTCGATGCTCGCTGCATTTAGGTCCTTCATCTTGGTATCTGCGATTTCGCGAATCTTTGATTTAGGAACAGCCGCAACCTTCTTACGATTCGGTTCAGATGATCCCGAATTAATATTGGCAGCTTTCTTGAGCAGCACTGCTGCCGGTGGAGTTTTGGTGATAAAGGTAAATGAACGATCTTCATAAACAGTGATCTCAACCGGAATGATCAGCCCTGCTTGATCCTTTGTACGCTCATTGTACTCTTTGCAAAAACCCATAATATTAACCCCGTGCTGACCCAGAGCCGGACCAACCGGAGGTGCCGGTGTTGCCTTCCCTGCATTGATCGCTAATTTTACCAAGCCAATTACTTTCTTTGCCATTGTCATTACACCTCCTTATTAAGATAAACCTTTTATCAATCTAGTTTTTGAACCTGTGCGAACTCAAGTTCAACGGGAGTCTCTCTTCCAAACATGGATACCTCGACCCGTAACTTGCCTTTATCGGCTAGTATTTCCCGGACAACTCCAACGAAATCCTTGAAAGGACCGGCAATTACTTGTACGCTTTGATTTATCTCAAAATCAATTCGAGTTTGTATTTCGTCCAATCCCATTTGTTTCAGGATCGTGACAACTTCGTCGTCGAGTAACGGAATGGGCTTAGTACCAGTGCCAACAAACCCAGTTACTCCAGGTGTATTGCGCACAACATACCATGAATTATCCGTCATTTCCATTTCAACGAGCACATAACCTGGATAGACCTTGCGCTTGGTAATTTTTTGTTTTCCGTTTTTGAACTCAATTTCGTCTTCCATGGGAACAAGCACCCGAAAAATCTTCTCTTCCATATTCATGGATTCGACACGTTTTTCGAGGTTCATCTTTACTTTGTTCTCATAGCCAGAATAGGTATGAATTACAAACCAATCTTTTGCCATTTCTCAGGGACCTCCTCAGACACTGCCATTGAAAGTCATATGTTAGGGCAGTAGCTTGGTCAAGGCCATGCTTAAACCGCTATCAACGATCCACATCAGAATGGATACAATCGCCACTGCAACGAACACAACTCCTGTGTAGGCCAGCAACTGTCTCCGGGTTGGCCAATGGACTTTTTTGAGTTCGCCCAAAACCCCGCGAAAATACTCCATCGCCTTTTCTTTCTGCCGCTGAGTATTGGCCGGTTTTTTCAACTCGCCCATCACTTCACATCCTTACAGACATCCACTTTATCGACTCTGTGACAACGCCCCCTGGCGTACGTCTAAACCTTTACAAAAAAAAAAAAAATTACTTTGTTTCCTTATGCAGAGTGTGGCTCTTGCAGAACTTGCAAAACTTTTGAGTTTCCAAGCGATCTGGGTTATTTTTTTTATTCTTCATCGTTGCGTAGTTACGGTGCTTACACTCCGTACACGCTAAAATAATGCCAACACGCATTCATGAACACCTCCCGGCCAACGGTAGGACGCCGTATTTTTCCATTACTCAAAATACTTTATCACAAGATAATTTCACTGTCAAGAAAAACCTCTTGATAGAAAACTTGGCTGACGCTGAAAGCGACAGCCAAGTTGCACTACGCGCTGCAGCTCACGCAGGGCAAGAAGAGATCCCATCCGAAATCAATATTATTCATCAGTTTAATAAAAAAGACAGCAGAGCTGTCTAATCTTACTTGGTTGCGGGGGCCGGATTTGAACCGACGACCTTCGGGTTATGAGCCCGACGAGCTACCACTGCTCCACCCCGCGATGTCATTTGTTCAGTTGTCCTAATGATCGGCCAAGCACTTATCCACCTGCTAATTCGAGGTATACCATGCAACGCCCAAACATTTAGTTTTAGAACTAATTCTGCGATCGTTAGTAAAATGGAGCCGACGATGGGACTCGAACCCGCAACCTGCTGATTACAAATCAGCTGCTCTGCCAATTGAGCTACGTCGGCTTATTCTCGTGTGCTATACTCATTTCCCTGAGGCACTTACGTAGTTTACCACTTCTTTTTTTAAAATGCAAGCCTTTTCATAAAAGAATTCTATGTAAAATTATCCATCCCGTCGTTCGAGATATCGTTCAAGTTTTCTTTTAACTCGTTGCAACGCGTTATCGATAGATTTCACATGTCTTCTCAAGTCTATGGCAATTTCCTGGTAAGACTTCCCTTCTAGATAGGACATTAGCACTTTCCATTCTAAGGAACTAAGAATTTCACCCATTTTTTCTTCGATATCGTCAAATTCTTCCCGGCAAATGATTAGTTCCTCTGGATCCGTTATTCGGGTTCCTGATATTACATCAAGAAGTGTTCTATCAGAGTCTTCATCATAAATAGGCTTATTCAAAGAAACATATGAGTTTAGCGGAATGTGTTTCTGTCTAGTGGCAGTTTTAATCGCTGTGATAATCTGACGTGTAATACACAATTCAGCAAATGCTCTAAAGGAAGAGAGTTTGTCTCCACGAAAATCTCGAATTGCCTTATAGAGTCCAATCATGCCCTCCTGGATAATATCTTCACGATCAGCGCCAATAAGAAAGTATGAACGTGCTTTAGCTCTAACAAAGTTTTTATATTTGTTGATTAAATACTCCAGTGCTGCAGCGTCGCCTTCCTTGGCAAGCTCAACCACCTCTTCATCCACGATAACGTCGATGATTTCGCACTCTGGTAGTTCTGGTTGGGCTTGAAGAGTCAAGTTGATCCCCCCTACAATGTCGTCACGAAGAAGACGCAATCTCGGCTAGCCCTCGTCCACGAGAACATCCTCATTATACTCGACCCTAAAGAAAAGCGTCAAGGCGAAGTTTTGGTTGTTCTGTCGCTTACGCGAGGCAATTGCGATGTTCTATGCTCTATATGCGAAGTTCGAGTCCTAGAGCTGTCCAAAAACAGAGTTTTTAGACAAGTCCAAGATGAGTTGTTTGAATGCTAACGTTATCAAGACAGTGCACTTTCGTATTATCGCATGATCTACTGCCTATCAATCGCTCATCACATGTCATGCATCGTTCTCTGTCTGAGAACTTCATAAAGCATGACCGATCCTGCTACACTTGCGTTTAAGGACGTTACCTTCCCCTTCATTGGCAAACTTACAATCTCGTCACAATTCTCTCTGAGTAAACGACTGATTCCTTTTCCTTCACTGCCAATTACGATGACCCGTGAGCCAGTGAGATCTGCTTCAAAAGCATTTTTTCCTCCTGCTTCCGCCCCAGATACCCAACACCCTTTATTCTTCAGCTCCTTTAAAGTTTGAACCAAATTACTTACTCGCGCAACCAGCACATGCTCAGCAGCCCCCGCTGACGTTTTGACTACTGTCCCTGTCAGCGCTACACTTCGCCTTTTAGGGATAATGACCCCATGGGCTCCAACAGCGTCTACAGTCCTCAATAAGGCACCTAAGTTATGGGGGTCTTCAATCTCATCCAGCATCAAAATAAAGAGGGCCTCCTGCCGCTCCTCAGCTAAGGCAAGAATATCCTCTATACTAGCATATTCCCTCGCTGCAACATAAGCAAGCATTCCCTGGTGTCGCTCGCGATTAGTTAAGCGGTCAAGAGTTTGACGATCCACAAATTGGTAGGGTATGTTTCGTGCATGCAATAGCAAAATGATCTCTTGATTTCGAACCCCTTGTCCTTCCGAGATAAGAAGAACTTTATTAACCGGCTTTCCGCTTTTCAGAAGCTCCAAAACCGGATTTTTTCCATAGACCATTTCATCGTTCAAGTAGTTCACTTCTTTCCTCCGAGGGTTTTCAATCTTCCGCAACTATAGCCACCTTGACGGCAGACTCCCTGAGTTATACAGGTTGGACCCGCGCCAATGAATAGATTAGGAGCTACGTCCCGTACTAATTCCAACATTTTCTCAGCTAAATATCTAATCTCCCACTGTGCTCTAAAGCAGGTACGATGTTCAAAGAAATTTAATAATGACCGAGCATTAAACGTCGCCATCAAAGAGGTTGTACAGGCATTTGGCAAGACATAACGAGCATCCTCTGCCGGCACACAATCTAAAAGTTCCTTATAGGCATCCTGCAAGCGAGCCATAATCGTTTCAAACCTCTCTAATGTCTCCTGGTTCCGCATAATACTTGGCGGGATGACAAACTCGAACCCTTCCTCTTTGACATAGCGCTGAGAACGCTGAGAATAGCTTGCAATTCGGTGACGGACAAGTTGATGGGACAAAGCCCTTGAAACACCATCGATCGAAAACTGAAAACTCACATGTTCAAAGGGGGAAAGATGGCCCATCTCCCGAAGTTTTTGAACGAAGCTTGCAACCTTCTTATCATCTAATCGCTCGCACAAATCCGGCACTGAGTCCGGTGAATAGCATAGACGCGCAGCTGCAGCCACTACCTTTTCCGGATCCGGCGTGTGCTGAATAAGTTCCACTCTCATTACAAAAACTCCCTTTTCCAATTTTCCCCTCTTAGCCCCTATTATTTAGTCACTTAGGCGATTCGATCCTTCATGTAATAGCATTTCATCCACTTTATCGAACGCCCACTTCATGCGATCCGTTTGTCCACTTAATTGCCAATAACCCACTAGACTCTCAAACCCTGTCGCATGTCGGTATGTCACAACATCAATATTTTTTGGATGCCCCCCCTTAGTATTCCGCCCGCGCATGACAATCTGTTGCTCAGTCTCATCAAGCTCTGGTAAAAGCGCATGTAAAACCTGGGCTTGGGTACTGGCCCGAACATAGCTAACCGCTTGTTTATGGAGTTCTTTAACCTTCTCATGTCCCAGTTCAAGCAGATGCGTACGAACCCACAGCTCATACACAGCATCGCCCAAATACGCCAGGGTTAAGGCATTCATTTCCTGCCAATTTCGCATATGGTCACCTTTACTTTTTTATTTGCCACCTTGCGCCTTGCGGAGTATCCTCGATAATAATCCCTTTCTCTTTAAGCATATCTCGGATAAAGTCTGCCATTTCCCAATCTTTTTTCTGACGTGATTTGGAACGAATCTGCAAGACAACTTCCATAACCTGATTCAGTATTTCGTCATTTTCAACGTGAACTTGAGCCGGATGAAGCAGGTCAAAGCCTAAAACATCTCCAAGCTCTACTAAAGTCCTTTGGGCTTCGGCCAACCCTTCAGAAGACAGCGGATTCTCTTGAACATAACCATTCATGGTTTTAGCTAGTTCGAAAAGTGCGGCATAAGCTAATGCCGAATTAAAATCGTCATCCATAGCCCTTTCAAAGGCTTCACGTGCTTCTTTAGACGCCTTAAATAACTCCGTGCCCCTTTGCCCGTTTTGAGAGGACTCGCTTCTTTCTAATGCCTCCTGAGCCAAACGGACACTTGTCTGCAGCCTTTCTAATCCCTTTTGGGCCATAATCAAATTCTGATCATTAAAATCCAAAGGACTGCGATAATGAGTTCCAAGCAAATAAAAACGAATAACTTCACCTGGGCTATTTACCAGCAATTCACGAATTGTAAAAAAGTTCCCCAAGGATTTAGACATCTTTTCTTGATTAATGGTTAGAAACGCATTGTGCATCCAATAATGAGCAAACGTCCGCCCTTTCAGGTATCCTTCTGTTTGAGCTATCTCATTTTCATGGTGAGGGAACGCGAGGTCTTCTCCTCCACCATGAATATCAAATCCCGCTCCCAAATATTTCAGCGACATAGCCGTACACTCAATATGCCAGCCCGGACGCCCCTCACCCCAGGGACTCTGCCAAGCTGGTTCTCCGGGCTTAGCTTTTTTCCAGAGCGCAAAGTCCATAGGATGTCGTTTGCGCTCATCCACTTCCACCCTTGCTCCGGCCTTCATATCTTCAAGGGTTCTGCCGGATAATTTCCCGTAATCAGGAAACCTGTCCACCGCAAAGTAAACATCCCCCTCTACCTCATACCCTAATCCCGAGTCGATAAGACCTTGAATAATCTCAATCATTTCAGGAATATGCTCCGTAGCCTTCGGATGAATCGTCGCTGGTAATAAGTTTAAGGCTTTGGCGTCTTTAAAATATTCCTCGATGTATTTTTGACCTAAAGCCAAAGGGTCCATCCCTTCAACATGCCCTCGTTGAATGATTTTGTCATCGACATCCGTAAAATTTTGAACGTATCGGACATCAAGTCCTTTATAGATAAAATAACGCCGAATCATATCAAAAACAACAAACATTCGAGCATTTCCTGCGTGAAAGTAATTATAAGTCGTCGGACCGCATACGTACATCGCAACTTTCCCGTTCTCTCTTGGGTGAAACTCTTCTTTTTGACGTGTCATGGTGTTGAATAATTTCAAAGACATTGTATCGACTCTCCTCTTCCTTTAATCGTTCTTCCAAATATTCCACACGCTGCATTAGACATTTTAACATTTCGTTCACCGGATCCGGAAGGTCATCGTGTCTCAAATCAGGATCTTTAATCGGCACACCATGATGAAGCACAATCCGCCCTGGCACGCCTACCACCGTCGTGTCACTAGGGACAGGCTTATTAACAACTGACCCTGCCCCTATTTTTACATTATCCCCAACTTTAAATGAACCTAATACTCTTGCCCCTGCCCCAATAACCACATTGTTCCCAATGGTCGGATGCCTCTTGCCCTTTTCTTTGCCTGTTCCGCCTAAGGTAACCCCTTGGTATAGGGTAACATTGTCTCCGACCTCCGTAGTCTCACCAATGACTACACCTGTACCATGGTCAATGAAAAGACCTTGCCCAATCTTCGCACCCGGATGAATTTCAATCCCCGTCAGAAAGCGTGAGAGCTGAGAGATCATGCGCGGTAAGAGGACTAGATCATGAAGGTACAACCAATGAGCCATACGATGAAAAATCACTGCATGAAATCCCGGATAACAGAATATGACCTCCCAGATACTTTTTGCTGCAGGATCTCGTTCGAAAATAACTTGGATATCACGCTTCATCTGTCCGAACATCTTAGCTTCACCCTTTCTCACTTCAGACGTTTTATAGTTATATTATTAAACAAACTTTAAGCAACAAAAAGCGGAACTATCGTCCAGAGACGAAAAGTTCCGCGGTCCCACTCTGTTTGAACGGCTATACCGTTCCAGCTTAAAACTTTAACGCAGTCAATACGGATTGGAATACTTCTGAATTCTTCCAATCAACTCCGAGACGCACTTCCAAAAACTCCTTGCAAATGGCTTCCACTATCCCATTTTCGCTGGTCGCAAACCCTCTTTGTACTCTTTCTCATCATCGCCTTAGATTATATTACGTTTTTTCGTATGGGAAAACAATAGTATTTCTTTATTATAGGGTAGCCATGAATCCCTGTCAATCAGCTCGTTCGCATCATTTTAGACTAACGTAAATAACGGGCTTCCGTAACCGCAATCCGCCCTAAAACATTCTCAAGCCCCAACAGCGGGATAATATCATAAAGCTCCGGTCCATGCATCTGCCCAGTCAAGGCCACTCGAACCGGCATGTATACAAATTTGCCTCCGAGCTTTAGTTCCTTCGTCATTTGTTTTAAAAGGGCTTTCACAGTTTCACCAGAAAGAATCTCTGCGCCCTGTACTTTCTCCTTAAATAATGCCAAAACCCCTGGCACCTGTTCTCCCTTCAGCACCTCCAGGGCTTCTCCTTCCGGCTCAAGCGGAACATTACCATGAAAATAATGGACGTAGTCCTTCACCTCAGCCATATAAGATATTTTCTCTGAGATGGCCTTGATAAAGCTAATTAGCCATTGTTGTTGCTCGTCCGACCGCTCCCCAGCTTGACGAATGCTCAATTCCTCCAGATGAGGTAACGCCAGTTCTACTAACCGTTCTGCAGAAGATTTCTTAATGTAATGTGTGTTAATATAATCCAATTTATGTCGATCAAATACCGCAGGACTTTTGGAAACCCGGTCTAAAGAAAAGGCATCTGCCAATTCATCTAAAGTATAAAACTCTTCTTCACCTGATGGCGACCAGCCAAGAAGAGCAATAAAGTTAACAATGGCTTCCGGGAGATACCCTTTCTTCTGATAGTCGATGACTGCAGTATCCCCATCCCGTTTACTCATCTTTCCTCCTTCTGTATTAAGAATAAGAGAAATATGCGCAAATTCAGGCACCGGAGCCCCCAGAGCTTGATAGATCAGAACTTGACGGGGAGTGTTCGATAAATGTTCTTCCCCCCGGATCACATGAGTAATTGACATGGAAATATCATCGATGACAACCGCAAAATTATAGGTGGGAATCCCATCCGATTTCACTATAACGTAATCCCCAATCCCATCACTTTCGAACACAACATCTCCACGAACTCGATCGGAAATATGGATTGCCTGTCCTTCCGGTACACGGAAACGCACTACGGGCCTTCGACCTTCACGTTCGTAAGCTAACCGTTGTTCTCGAGTCAAGTGACGGCACTTCCCTAAATACCGCGGTGTTTCCCCTTTGGCAAGCAGAGCCTCTCTTTCTTGTTCTAGTTCTTCCTCCGAACAGTAACAATAGTAAGCATGTCCGCCGGTAATTAGCTTCTCGGTATACTCCTCGTAAAGCCCTAAGCGATCTGTCTGTCGATAAGGCCCATTCTCCCCACCAACCTCGATGCCCTCATTCCATTGAATATTCAGCCACCGAAGGGCTTCCAAAATATTATGTTCGGATTCTCTGCTGGAACGTTCTAAGTCAGTGTCTTCGCTCCGGACAATAAACGTCCCCTTATTTTTGCGGGCCCATAAATAATTAAACAAAGCCGATCTTGCCCCTCCGATGTGAAGCGGACCTGTAGGACTGGGTGCAAATCGAACACGAATTTCCATCATTCATCCTCCAACCTTTTTAAGCTAACAATCGCCTGAGCACCAATGCCTTCTTCTCTTCCCACAAACCCCAGCCGCTCTGTTGTTGTCGCTTTTACTGATACACATGACTCTTTCACATTCATAGCCTGCGAAAGATTTGAACGCATTTTTGCAATAAATGGAGCAAGCTTTGGACGTTCTGCCATAATAACGCTATCCAAATTCCCTACGCGATACCCTTTTGATTCGATGAGTCCCATGATATGCTTCAATAAAGAAAGACTTGAAATACCGCGATATCTTGGATCATGATCCGGAAAATGCCCTCCGATATCCCCTAAAGCCAAAGCACCTAAAAGCGCGTCCATAATCGCATGAACTAGCACATCCGCATCCGAATGCCCTAGTAAACCACGTTCATGCGGAATTTTTACTCCTCCAAGAATCAACGACCGTTCCGCCACCAGCGCATGTACATCATAACCAATTCCTACTTTAATTTTCAACCCCCCTGTCTGCCGGACTTCAAGACTCACGCATCGCCAGTATCCGTTCAGCTAACCACAAATCTTCCGGTGTGGTCACCTTGATATTCTCCTGCATTCCCTCTACCATTTGCACAGGATACCCCATCCATTCTAACAAAGAGGCATCATCTGTGCCATAGTATCCTGCAGAAACTGCTTGATAATGTGCTACCTCTAGTATCCCACGGTCAAAAACCTGGGGGGTTTGGACAGACCGCAAATCTTCACGAGGTAGAGTCTCAAGCACGTTTCCAGCCAGGTTGACTCTCTTTACAGTATCCTTTATAGACACTCCCATAATTGCAGCAGGATACTCTTGGGTTTCTTCAAGAAATTGATTAAATGCTTGCAACGTCAAAAGGGGCCTCGCCCCATCATGCACCACTATCCGTTGGATAGCGGGACTTAGAGCTCGAACCCCAGCACGAACGGAATCTTGACGCAGCACGCCACCTTTGCAGACTGCTGCAACTTTCTGAAAGCCCTGATGATAAACCAGTTCTTTTATGACAGAGATATCACCTTCCGCCCCTACAATAACTATTTCAGAAACAAAGTTCGATTCTTCAAACACTCTTATCGTATGAGCCAAAATTGGTTGCCCCATCAATACTAAGAATTGCTTGTTACATCCGGCCCTCATCCGCTTGCCTTGACCTGCTGCCGGAATAACGATCCCGATATTAGCCAATCGCATTCACCTCATCCGTCGGATGAAGGCCCATCGGCTTTTTTTCCAGGGAAGATTTCGGCTTGGCAAAAATCATACGCCCGGCTGCCGTTTGAAGAACACTTGTCACTAAAACAACAATATTTTGTCCCATGTACCTTCGTCCCATATCTACAACAATCATGGTTCCATCATCGAGATAAGCAACACCTTGCCCCGGCTCTTTTCCCTCTTTCATAACCTGAACCAACATTTCTTCTCCAGGCAAAACAATGGGCTTCAGAGCATTAGCTAATTCGTTGATATTTAAAACCTTTACTCCTTGAAGTTCAGCGACTTTGTTGAGATTATAATCATTCGTCAATAAGGGTGCCCCCAAAATTTGTCCTAACCGCACCAATTTACTGTCAACTTCATTAATATCCTCAAAATCTTGTTCATGAATATGAACTTGAATGACTGTTTCCTTAGAAATTTGATTCAAGATATCAAGCCCTCTGCGCCCGCGATTTCGTTTAAGCAAGTCCGAAGAATCCGCAATGTGTCGCAACTCCTCCAGAACAAAACTAGGTATAAGCAGTGTTCCTTCTAAAAATCCGGTCTTAACGATATCTGCAATCCGGCCATCGATAATCACACTCGTATCGAGAATTTTATAACTCACTGAATCGCGAGGACGATTGGCTTTGCCCTCCTTAGCCTCTTTGTTTTTATCCGTCTTATCTGCTTTGTCTCCACGATCGCGAAATTTGGGAAAGAAGTTAAGAAAGCCCAGGACATCCTCTTTACGTTTCATTCCAATTGTCAGTCCCAAATAACCTAAAAAGAGACTTATCATGACTGCTAAAAGCGGGCCGAAGAAATTAACACTAACAAACGAATTACTGAATAAACTTGCAATAATAAGTCCAATGATTCCTCCGATGGCCCCACCCATAAGATCGTTTGTGGGAACTCTGGTTAATCGCGAATCCATCCAACGCATTAAAGCAATAAAAGAGCGAATACTAAACGGAGCAACTAAAAATCCTATAATGCCAAATAAAATACTCATTATAGCGTATGTCCAGATAGGTGACCCATTCCATCCAAGGGTTTTCAAAAAGTCAAGACTTATAAGGATATAATTAAGATAAAATCCAACAGCCCCCATTAATAGGGTGATGATCCCGCGTATTAAATTGCGAATCATCGTTTCACCTCCTTTTTAACCTATTTTGACTAAAAGTCTTTCCAATTATACTGTGGATTTCATTATTTTTCAACCAAAGGTAATTTAATCCTTTTTGAGGTTTTTTTATTATTATAACCCTCAGCAATATATTGTCCTGCTAATACTTGCGGAGGTTTCAAACCTCAACCGTCTGTTTGAGTCATGGCAATTTTCATTACAAAATATCCTTGTATTCATTGGTTTCCCAGACTCGAACCTTCCAGTTCGGGTTGTTTTCAGCGCTAAATGAGATGGGATTTTGTCAGCCATGACCTCAATATAAGACGATGTAATCAAACACAAAGAATTCTAAGCTAACTTCAAAGCGGATGAAAGCCATTGCCTGACTGCTTCTTCTTCAGATCCCTCAGTCAAAACAAGTTCACTAATCAAAATCTGGCAGGCATTTTCGTACATCTTCTTCTCACCCGTAGAAAGGCCTTTTTCATTGTCCCTTTGAGCAAGGCTCCGAACGACATTTGCAACTTCGAAAATATTACCGCTTTTGATTTTCTCTAAGTTCGCGCGATAACGCCGATTCCAAGCTAAGGTAGCTGCCGTATCTTTAGTTTTCAGCACCTCTAAAACATCTTTAACCATGGTGGGAGAAATCACTTGTCTCAAGCCAAGGTTTTCAACGTTGTTCAAGGGAATAAATAATTTCATATTCCCAACTGGTAAATGCATGACATAATATTGGCTCTTTTCTCCAAGAACTTCGCGTTCTTCGATTGACTCAATAATTCCTGCACCGTGCATTGGATAGACAACTTTGTCACCAACCTTAAACATTCGGCCACCCCCTTATCTATATATTATAGCAAGGAACACAGCCCGGGTCAAAATTTTAAAATTATATCATACATGTCTTTAGCCTGTCAATTTGACTTTTTCAACCTTAAAACTGTTGAAAATTGACAACTGCCTAACCTCCTCGGTATAATAGAGATGGCAGAAAGGAGTGAGGATAGCACACATGGAGCAACTCACTGACCAATTCCAAGACACGGTAAAATCTCTGTTAATCCGACATCAAAGCATTTTGGATATCTTGTCCAAAGGGCAAGAAACTTCAGCGCGTGTTAACCGAGCCGTCGTCAAATCTGTGACTAGTTGTGGTTGCCACGCGGTGAATGCGCACAAGAAACCTATTCCCCCTGATTCAAGCGTCGCTGATTTGAAAGAACTCTTGGACAGCCAACTTGAAGGATATGTTTGCGATAACTGCCGTGACATCATAGAGGCGGAGTTGGGCAAGCAACTCTTTTATATAGCCGCTCTGTCCAACGCCTTGGACATCTCCTTAAGCGATGTCCTCCACCAAGAACTCACAAAACTCCAGACGCTGACGATTTTCAACTTGACCTAGACCTTAGCCAGATTTACGTAATTTCAGTTTTAGTAATTTAGCTCCTGCATTGCAGGAGCTTTTATATTTTTTAAAAAGACCATGATCGTCCTTACTCTATTATGGAGAAAATAGCCTTTTGTCATCTACCCAGACGATCTACAGGATGATACTTGGTTGATATTTGGTTTAAAGATTATAGCAGGCCCCCGAATTCTCGGCGTTACTTAAAAAGTTGATTATAGAGGGGGACCTGAAGCTCGCCCGCGCAAGCAGATCGTTTTCTGACGATAACACAGTAGTCGCCAAGGAACTTGGACAGGTTCCTTAGCGACTATTTGACGGTATCTCTAATTCGCCTCTACTTTAATCAAGTGTATTATAGCCTTGAATAAATCTCCATCAATTTCAATATTAAACGTTCCTTTTTGAATTTCTATCAAACTTTTAGCAATGGATAATCCCAAGCCACTGCCTTGACTGCTTCTGGATTCATCGCCCCTTTTGAAACGCTCCATTAACTCATCTGAAGAAATATTCAATTCATAGGCAGAGATGTTTTTAAAGACCAACGTCAGCCCACTGTCTGACTCTAAGATGTCAATATATACTCTTGACCCTTCAAGGGCATATTTGAATATATTTGATAACAAATTCTCAATAGCTCTCCATAGTAGTCTTCCGTCGGCTTTAATATAGACTTTATCGTTCGAATGGCTGATCTTGAATTCTAACTTACGTTCTTGTATTTTGTCATCAAGTTCGCCCAACCCCTGAGTTATTAACGATATAATATCTATCGTTTCATAGTTTACCGGAATATTGCCGCTAGAAGCTTTAGCTGCTTCAAACAAATCGTCCGTTAGTATTTTTAAGCGCTGAGACTTCTGGTCGATTATTTCTAAGTATTCTTTTACCTTTACCTGATTCGTTTCATTTTTCAGTAAATCAACATAGGTGATAATCGAAGTTAAGGGTGTTCTGATGTCGTGAGATACATTGGTGATCAATTCAGCTTTCAACCGCTCACTTTTGATCTCATTTTCGACAGCTTTATTTAAACCATCCGTAATACTATTTAAGTCGGAAGCCAGTCTGCTGAATTCCCCTTTTCCTGATACATTGATGGTATGGTGGAAATCTCCTCCTTTTACCTTCTTTACCCCTTCTTTTATGGCATCAAACTCCCTTACCTTCTTCAAAGCTATCCACGCTGCGCCTCCTAAGGTTATCGGGAACATAAAGAATGTTAACGCCACTGCAATCGGATAGCCTATTACGATTAAGACAACCCTTACTCCAACACTTCCGCTGTCATAGATATCCTTAAAAAATTTAAAGAATTTATAAAACAAGGTATAAGTCAAAGTATGCTTTACGAATGATTTATTTTTGAGATGTTTTACTAACGAAAGAACAACTATTAATCCAATCGCAGCGATTAACAGCGTCATTAGAACTATAAGTCCATTGGCCTTAAACTGCTGCATATAAGCTATGACTGCAATCCATAGGACTATCAAAAAAAAGCAGATTACAATCTTAAAATCATTATAAATTCTATCGATAACGTTTAATGGGCTTGCAGGGGTCTCCTTGGTCCTTCTGCCGATGACCAGGAGTAAATAAATAAACGCTAAAGCCAATCCTGCTGAAAAACCTGCTATTTGATATAAACTCTTCGTAACGGTTACCTTATTTTCGTTCCATTCTTCAATTCTAGGATTTAAAAATTCTTTGCTAAAGGCAATATACATCACGTCTTGGTAACCTAATTGATTAGTGTCCGCGGTAAGCCAATGATAACGATGGTTTTGTTGAATTTCCTCGGGAAAAACGTTTAGCTCCGATCCATCAAATACCATATAGGAGGGTAAGGATTTGAAATAATCCTTTGTTTTCTCAGGGCTATTCGTAAATTCGGTTTCACCATCTTTAGCATAGTAAATAAGACCAGGATATTTGTCTAATCTTCTTAACACAGAATAATAGTTTTGAAGTTCTTCTGTGATTAATTTATCTCTCAACTTTGCTAGTTCTGCAGCATAGACTTCTTCGAAAATCGGATAATTTTCTTCCATCGTTAAATTAGGATTATAACTTTTTGATTTGTTGGCAAAATCCCAAAACAGGTTTTCCTCTCTCCATTTATTATCTGCTTCCGTCAGAGTACCACCCTGGATAATGTGATCCTCACTTTTATATTTACCTGTTATATCTCTTAAGCTGGTAAAGATATCACTACTGTCTCTCATAAAATCTGACCCAAGATAATAGCTCTCTTCAAAAGCAATATCAAAATCGGCATGCTTAAAAACTACTACATCCGCAATTATTGTTAGGGCACCAGTAAAACAAACTATGGTAATCATGAATCCGATAATCTTGGCTATCATGGAATGGCTATAATCTCTCCACTTTGTATCCAATCCCCCACACCACCTTCAAATATTTTGGTTCTTTAGGATTTATTTCAATTTTTTCTCTAATCTTTCTGATATGAACTGCGACTGTATTTTCTGCACTAAACGCTGTTTCCTGCCATACTTTTTCATATATTTCATCAATGGAATAGACTCTCCCCGCATTGGCAATCAAAAGCTTGAGGATTTTATATTGTACAGGCGTAAGTTTTACTTCATCGCCGTCAACCGTTACAATTTTACACTCATCATCAATAATAAGTCCGCCTGTTTTATAGACATTACATTTGGTTTCCAGGCTTCCTAGTGATGTATACCTTCTTAACTGGGACTTTACTCTTGCAATTAATTCCAACGGATTAAAAGGTTTTGTTATATAATCGTCCGCTCCCATATTTAAGCCCATGATTTTGTCTGTGTCCTCAGATTTTGCCGAAAGCATAATAACCGGTATATTTTTATCCTCTCTAATCTTCATAGTTGCTCTTATGCCATCCATTTGAGGCATCATAATATCCATAATAACCAGGTGAATTAAAGTTTCTTCAACAATTTTAAGAGCCTCTATTCCATTGGCAGCTTTAAATACCTTATAGCCTTCGTTTTCCAAATAGATTCTAATAGCGTCTAATATTTCTTTATCATCATCACAAACCAATATATTCATGATGTATCACTCCCCCATCTCGATTTATACAATCATATCACACCCTCTATTGTTTACTTTAAGGTAATGATATCAGTCAAATCTTACGATAATCTCAACCAAATTCTTAAGAACTTCTTAAATCTTCTAATCTTAGAAGCTATCGACCTTCATTGAAAAAGCAGCCGGCTTCTGCCGACTGCTTTGGTTATAACGTTTTCTCTCTTAAACCGGTTTGAACATCTTCTTACCGGCACCACATAACGGACATCTCCAATCATCCGGCAACTCTTCAAAAGGAACATCTTTAGGTATTTTACTTTTCTTACACCCTTTTTCTGAATTATAAATATATCCACAACTTTGCATTTGGCACTGCCACATTTTACTTCCTTCACTCATCTCTACACTCTCCTTCTATAGTTATAGTTTATCATTAAGTTGCATTGTTTGCTATGCTTACTTAATTCATATAACTCTTATCTGATGATGACAATGGATTGTGCATAGCACTTATTTCCTTCAATAAATACCTCAAGAACCTTTGCCTTGACAAATTATCATTATAAGAGACAACTACCACTGCAAGATTGAGTGGTAGTTGTCTCTTATAATGATAACGATTTCTAAAAGCCTGTTAGAAATACTATTTCCATGAGTCGGTATTGCATGTTCACTATATAATACCGACTCAGTATTTTATATGGTGAGATTAACTTTCAGCTTTCGATTAGCAACTTCCACCGCAACCTCCGCAGCAACCACTGTCACATCCACCACTACTAGGCATCTTGGCCATACGTATTTCAAAACCGCCGCCGTTATCTGACTCAATATAATCAATCACGGCTCCTTCTAAATACATCGATAGTTTTGTTTCAACAACAATTGAAACACCGTGTTCTTGATCAAGAACATCGTCCTCTGTTTTTGATTCATCTAGAGTCATGCCGAAATTCGGACCGCCGCAACCCATTCCTACAAGATAGAGACGAAGAAGTGCATTTTCCTTATTCTGAGCTTTTAACACTTCTTTCACTTTTTGGGCTGCGAGTTCGGTAATCTTTACCATTAAATCTTCACTCCTTTTAAATTTAAGATATATTTTTGGGATTGTTAATGAAGTATTTTTGCTGACTCTTCATAGTGCGACCTCGTTGTACACACTATCATGCAAATTTTTCGAAACTTGATAAACAGCAGACACAACTATGTTGTTCTCCTTCAAAAGTGTATTTGACGCAATATAATCGACTACCCGAAGCGCGATACCACATCCGGCTTTGATGCCGGAAGGCAATGGCATCACCCCTGCCGGATATCCTGCCTGCAACAGCGCTTTTTCGGCAAGAATAGCCGCATGTGTGTTGGCAAACGTAAGAACGTAAGACACAAAAACCTCCTAAATATTGATAAGCCGCTTGGCACCCGCCATAACTGTAACAATACCGTACATATTGGCGACCTCACCAACTCCCAGCTTCTCCGTAATTTCATAATAATTGGTACAGGTGCCACAAGTCATGATAACGGTTCCCGCCGCTTCCAGAGCGCGCAGGTCTTCCAAGCTGTTAGAATCACTACTGGTAAGATATGCCCCCGAATTGAAAAACAAGATATGCGAGGGGGGCGGCGCGAGCTCCCTCAGGGCATAGATGAAACCTTTGATCAGTATTTGGCCCAGCTCTTGACTACCTTCACCCATGGTATCCCTACCGATGGCGACAACGAGTCCCGAATCTTCACTTGTCGCGCAGTTGTCAACAACACAGCCTTCGCCTGCAACGATGGTCACCTCAACGATGCCGTTTTCTTTTTGCACATATTCGCTCTGATAACCCAGTCCGGTCGCCATCTTTTGAAGATTTTGACGCGCAATGTCATTGTCTACTAAAACAGCAACTACGCCACCCGCTTCTCCCATCTCTTCCAACGCTTTTTTGGCTTTTATGACGGGTATGGGGCAGACCTGCCCTGTGGCATCAATTTGTGTCATATTTATGTTCCTCCTTATCGTAATAGTATCGGTAAATTTTGCGGCAGGAGCACTTCTCCTACTATTCTAGCCTGGGATTCCACTTCCTGAATGGCACTTAACAGCTCTTGCGCACAGGATTTCGGAACACTTAGAAACAACCCTCCTGAGGTCTGCGGATCCAGCATCAGTTCCTGCAAGGCAAACGGCGTATCGCCAAACTCCACGAAGCCCTGCATGTGATTTCGGTTGCGCTGTGCAGCCGCAGTTACTAAATAATCTCCGGCATACGTATATGCCTGAGGGATATACGGCAACTCCGAACGATATAATACCAATGACGCAGCTTCCCCTGCCATCTCCTTTGCATGGGCTAACAGTCCGAAACCAGTGATATCTGTACAGGCACTGATCGGAAAGCCGTGCATTCTCTCCGCCGCGTATTTGTTAAGCCGCTGCATGGAAGAAAGCGCCATGTGCACCGCCTGTTCATCCGCTATTTCCCCGCGCATCGCCGCCATGACAATGCCAATGCCAAGCGGCTTTGTGAGAATCAGCTGATCCCCCGGTAGCGGTGTATTATTGCGCCAGATTCGATTCGGGTCCAGACGCCCGGTGACCGCCAGTCCGTATTTTGGCTCTTTGTCATAGATGGAATGGCCGCCGCAAAGTACTGCCCCCGCCTCTTGGATCTTTTCCGCTCCGCCTGCTAATATTTCGCCCAAGGCGTCTAATTCCATGCTCTCAGGATAACAAACAAGATTCAGGGCAAAAAGTGGCGTACCACCCATGGCGTATACATCGCTTAATGCATTAGCCGCTGCGATGCGACCAAACGAGCGGGCATCATTCACCATCGGCGAAAAAAAATCCACAGTAGAAACAATGGCAGTGTCCGGATCTATCTGATAAACGGCAGCATCATCCGATGCATCAAAGCCAACCAGCAACTTAGGGTCACCAAAAACGGGCATCCGGGATAATACCTTGGATAACTCGCCCGGTCCAATTTTGGCTCCGCAGCCGCCCGACGTACAGTTTGACAATAAACTCATCATGGGAATCACTTCCTTAACACAGATATTTGCATTATACTAATATAAAATTACCACTATGTACAGATTGGAGAAAAAATGATTTATCTGGACAACGCCGCTACAACCCTGACAAAACCCGATTGCGTCAAGAAAGCCGTTTTGCGGGCCATGGATACGTTTGGCAACGCTTCACGCGGAGCACACACACCAGCTCTTGACGCCCTCCGTATGTTGATGGAAGCACGGATAGCATTAGCCTCGCTCTTTGGGCTTAGTGACCCTATGCGCGTTGTATTCACACCCAATGCCACTGTCGCCTTAAACATTGCCATTTCCGGAATCAAGGGACATATTGTCACAACCGCCGCGGAGCACAACTCGGTACTGAGACCCATTTACAGGCATGAAAATTATACCATTGTTCCTTGTGACAGCTTAGGATGTATTTCGATAGATGCAATTTCCTCTGCCATCCGGCCAGATACTGAGGCAGTGGTACATACACATGCTTCCAATGTCACAGGCAACGTATTCGACATCCAGTCCATCGGTGAATTATGTACAGCACGTGGTGTGCACTTCATTGTAGACGCCTCACAAAGCGCCGGACTTTTGCCTATCGATATGAAAAATATATCAGCACTTTGCTTTACAGGCCACAAATCACTCTTCGGGCCCCAAGGCACCGGCGGGCTCTGTTTAGGGACCAATTACATGCCTCAATCCTTATATGTTGGAGGAAGCGGCCATCATTCCTTCGACTACAAACATCCCCAGGAATTACCCGATGCACTAGAAGCCGGTACACAAAATGCACACGGGATCGCGGGACTGTTAGCCGGCGTACAATATTTACAATCCGCCGGACTATCGACCATTCATAACCAGGCAGATACATTGGCACGCCTGTTTGCACATTCGCTTGAAGATACTCCGGGAGTCACACTATACGGCGATTTAGCTGCGCCTCTCCGTGCACCCATAGTCTCTCTTAATATCGAGGGATATGATTCCGCTCAAGTAGCGTTTCAGCTTTTTGAGAAGTATGGCATCGCGGTGCGCGCGGGAGCCCATTGTGCACCATTGATCCATAATGGGCTCAGCCTGTCAGGCTCCGTCCGGTTTTCTTTCTCGCATTTCAACACACGGGAAGAGACTCAATTCGCTATCGACGCCGTTCGTACTTTGGCTAACCGATAATGGAATAAATACCAAATTTTCATGGACACACTTACTTATAATGATTTCATAGAGCCATATTTTGAAAAAGTAACGACCTGCTTCCGCCGGTTTCCCTAATGTTCTCCAGGTAGCAGCAAAGCGCTAAAAAATCTTCATATCGATTAATTTTAGCCAAATTTCTCAAATCAATAAGAATACCGGATCTTGAGTGTTTTATAAATTCCATATTTGACAGTTTTGTTTCCTCAAACAATCCGCTTTTCCAATTGTAGATGCATGGTGCGAAATCCTGCCAGTTTTGATCAAAATACTTAACTTTAGCGTAGCAAAGTTTATAGATGTAAAAGATCATGCCTAAAGGAGATGATCTCTTGGCAAATTTATGGCTGAAGTATTCTTGTACAGGCTGGTGCTCATGGTGCCGTTCCCAGTAAAGACGGGTGTTGCTTGTCAATTGGTACTTGTCTAATATCTCACACTTTTCTTCTCCGAGTTCATGCCTTAGATAGTCATTCCTGGTCTCCTGTGAAGAAGTTTTTAATAATTGGTAATTCAATGAGAACCCTCCTTCAAGAATAGACTCTATAAGACGTTGACTGACAATCTGTATAATTGTTTAATAATGATTTTATATTACTTACTAATTATATATATCCATATTCTATTTTACAAGAATATAAATCAAATGATAGGTCTGGGAACTATATCCATACGGACGAATCAAATGAGCCAGACGTTATGACGATCTGGCTTAGTTGTCTTGAAGTTAAGATGTATCTACTATCTTTAGAACTGTGTCATCACTGTTTCCGTCTTGCTTATAACCTTCATATTCAAAGCCAAAATAACATCGTACAAGGTATTGAGCTCAATAATTTCGACATTCTTAAATCTAGAGGTATCCTTGACGGTATGCTTGGCAACATAAACGCGCTTAAACCCCATCCTGTCGATTTCACGTATTCGAGCTTCAATAGCAGGTACCTTTTTCAGTTCTCCTGTTAGCCCTACATCCGCAACAAAAACGATATCATTAGGGATCGCTTTGTCCTTTACCGATGAAACAATGCACATGATGATAGCTAAGCTTACCGATTGTTCTTTGAGTTGCAATCCGCCCGTCGTTTTTATAACGACATCTTTATCGTAGAGGCTAATTTTACCTCTTTGCTCAAGAATAGCTATCAGAGTATTTAACTGATCTTTTCTCAAACATTCCGCAATTCGGGATGGATAGGGAGTAAACGACTTTGAGACAAGACTTTCAACTTCAACAATAATAGGTCGTGTTCCTTCTTTGATCACTGTTAAGGCGCTGCCCGAAACCGATTGCCCCTCTGCTCTTTGGGTCATAAAGAACTCAGACGGATTATCAATGGATAGCATTCCCCGTTCGGTCATTGAGAAGAAGCCTATTTCCCCTGTGCTGCCAAACCGGTTCTTGGAGCACCAAGCTGCCCTTAATTCCTCTCCATTTTCTCCATTAAGGATTAATACGGCATCAACCAAATGCTCAAGGGCACGAAGTCCTGCTATTTCGTCTTCTTTCGTCATTTGTCCGACCATGATCACCGCTCTGGGACGGCTGCTATTTTTGGCAACCTTTAAAAGTTCGTTGGCACATTCCATGGTCTGAATAGGTGAGCCGGGACGAGAATTATGTTCTTCGAGGGTAAAGGTCTGAATGCTGTCAATAATAATCAAATCAGGGTCTAGCTCTTCCATAGAGGCCAGCACATGATTCATACTTGTATCCGAATAAATCCATATGTTGCTCTTGCTTCCATTCAGGATACGATCGGACCGATTTTTAATCTGACTATCGCTCTCTTCAGCTGAAGCGTATAAAACCTTGTAGCCCTTCTTGGCAACATCATCCGCAACCTGTAAAAGCAAGGTTGATTTTCCTGCACCAGGCCTAGCTGTCAAAATAATAATGGAATCTTTAACGATACCTCCTCCAAGAACCCTATTAAATTCACGGATGCTTGTCACAATACGATCACTATTGCCAGCTAAAACGTCAGATAGCTTCTTCGGATAAGTCTTTCTCTTACTCGGGGAAGCCGATATTCTGGGTTGACTCTCTGACTCTTCGAAGGTATTCCATTCCTCACATTTTGGGCACTTCCCCAACCATTTAGGACTTTCTGATCCGCAATTAGAACACCTATAAATTACCTTGGTCTTCATGCAACACCCCATTTCCATAAAGAATTCAAAACCCTAACAATAACACTCCTATTAAAAAATAGCATATTCATTTTTAATGAAGCAGGGGCAATTCGCAAATTGCCCCTGCTTTCCTCAATTATTCTTGTTTCATTACCACACTAGCTTAAATCTTGGAAAACTTCATTTTCCCCTCTTCAGCTTCCACACGAACCCGATCTCCGTTTTTGAATTCTCCTTCGAGTATTTTCTCAGACAGAGCATCCTCGATCAGCCGTTGAATGGCCCGACGAAGAGGACGAGCCCCAAAAATCGGATCATTCCCCTCCTTGGCAATCAATTCGATGGCACTTTTCTCAACCTGAAGCTCCAACCCATTTTCAATCAGACGCTTATTAACTTGGCGAACCAATATCTCTGAGATCTTCATCAAGTGTTCTGCTTGGAGGGAATGGAAGACAACCAGTTCGTCAATCCGATTTAAAAACTCCGGACGGAAGGAGCGTTTTAATTCTTCCATAACATGTCCCCGCATATTTTTATAATCAGTCTTTTCATCCTTTTTGGCAGCAAAGCCCATGGCTTCTTTTTTAAGGAAAGAGGATCCAACATTGGATGTCATAATTATGACCGTATTTCGGAAGTCAACAGTTCTTCCTTTAGTGTCTGTCAGACGCCCATCTTCAAGGACTTGGAGCAATATATTGAAGGCCTCAGGATGTGCCTTTTCTATCTCATCCAACAAAACGACACTATAAGGTTTTCGTCTTACCGCCTCTGTGAGCTGACCGCCTTCGTCATGTCCGATATATCCCGGAGGTGCTCCCACAAGTCTGGAAACCGCATGTTTTTCCATATACTCTGACATATCAATGCGAATTAAGGCTTTTTCATCCCCGAACATCCCTTCAGCCAAAGCCAGCCCAAGTTCAGTCTTGCCAACCCCTGTGGGCCCAAGGAAAATAAAGGAACCGATTGGCCGTTTCGGGTCTTTCAGGCCTGCCCGGGCACGGCGTACTGCCCGAGCCACTGCGGTCACAGCATCCTCTTGCCCAATAAGCCGTTGATGAAGAAGATCCTCAAGATGCAGCAGCCGCTCACTTTCTTCTTCCGCAAGTTTTTTAACAGGAATTCCTGTCCAGCTCGCCACTATTTGGGCGATGTCATCTCCAGTAACCATGACATTTTCTTTATAGCGCTTATTTTGCCACACATCTCGTTGTTCAGCCAGTTCACTGCGAACTTTCTGTTCCTGATCCCGGATTTGGGCAGCTTTCTCAAATTCTTGACTAGAAACGGCTGCTTCTTTTTCTTTTTTTAAGCGTTCCGCTTCTTCTTCGAGTAATTTTAGATCCGGAGGAGCAGTATAACTAGTGAGTCGAACACGTGATGCTGCCTCGTCCATTAAATCAATCGCTTTATCCGGCAGGAATCGGTCAGAAATATAACGATCAGATAGACGCGCGGCGGCCTCAATCGCCTCATCCGTTATCTTCACCCGATGATGGGCTTCGTAACGATCTCTTAGACCGCTTAGGATTCCTATTGCTTCCTCTACGGTTGGCTCACCAACCGTAATCGGTTGGAAACGACGTTCTAAGGCTGTATCCTTCTCGATGTATTTGCGGTATTCTTCTAATGTTGTAGCCCCGATGCATTGCAGTTCACCTCTGGCTAAGGCAGGCTTTAAGATATTTGCAGCGTCAATTGCGCCTTCTGCAGCTCCCGCTCCGATCAAGGTATGGAGTTCGTCAATAAAGAGTATGATATTCCCGTCCGCACGGATCTCTTCCATAACCTTTTTCAGGCGCTCTTCAAATTCTCCACGGTATTTGCTTCCAGCTACCATTGCCGAAAGATCTAAGGTGATAACCCGTTTGTTGACTAAAATTTCCGGCACTCTATTGTTAACAATACCTTGGGCCAATCCCTCGGCAATGGCTGTTTTGCCAACCCCGGGTTCTCCAATAAGGGCCGGATTATTTTTGGTTCGTCGGCTTAAGACCTGAATGACCCGTTCTATTTCCTTTTCCCTTCCAATCACGGGGTCCAGGCGTCCTTCGCGTGCTTGTAACGTAAGATCCCGGCCAAATTCATTGAGCGCAGGTGTATTCACCGGGCCAGCGTTCTTAGAAGCGGGAATAGAGCTAGGCGTTGGTATTGCTGAGTCATCTAATTCTCCACCTAATAATTTGATAACTTGTTTCCATACCCTTTCAGGACTTACGTTGAGGTTCGCTAAAATACGGGCTGCGATGCCCTCCCCTTCCATAATGAGGCCTAAAAGCAAATGCTCGGTTCCAATATAATTAACCTCTTGTCGATGAGCTTCCTCATTCGCCAATTCTAAAACCTTTTTAACCCGGGGTGTAAACCCAACATCTCCTTTAAAAGGCTGACCTACTCCGGCAATTTGTTCAACCTGACTGTGTATTTTAGCAAGGTCTAAATTCATGGCTATTAAGGCTTGGGCAGCAATGCCTTCTCCTTCTTGAATCAGGCCAAGCAAAACATGTTCTGTCCCTACTACTTGATGTCCCATTCGTTTGGCTTCACTATGAGCTATCGCTAATACCTTTTGGGCACGTTCAGTATAACGTCCTTTCATATTCTTTCATCCTTCCTATTCGTAGACTTATATTTAAGAGCAGAGAAATCCAGGCATTTTAATGATCAATCAAAGTAAGCGCGCAGATTAATCATTCTTTCTCGTATCATTCGAGCCCGTTCCTCGTCCCGTTTGCTGGGATCAAGTTCCCGATCGAGGATGTATTGCAGGCATCCCGGGCGGGTGTCGACGATTAACGTGGCAAAGCAATCTTTAGTCTTGGGCAATATTCCCATATCGGATCCTAACCTATCATGGGACAAAAGATGCATGGCATCTTCTGAAGAGAGTAAGCGTGCATTTTGCAGAGCACCTCGTGCCCGCCAGACCTTATCCTCTAGAAGTATAGGCATTTGCTGGCGGAGGTGTTCTCGCGCTTGAAGCTCATGCTCTACGATCTGTCTGGTGACCGCATCTAAATGTGTCAGAATATCTTCTTCACTTTTTCCAAGGGTAATCTGGTTGGAGATTTGATAAATGTGGCCGAAAGCCTGAGAACCTTCCCCATATAACCCTCGGACCGCTAGACCTAACCGAGCAGCCGCGCCTAAAACCTGTTGAACTTGCTTTGTAATAGCCAAGCCCGGCAAGTGGACCATAACTGAAGCTCGAAGTCCCGTCCCTACATTTGTAGGGCAAGCTGTGAGGTACCCTTGACTTTCTCTATAGGCAAAATCCAGTTTCTCTTCCAAACGATCATCTAAGGCTGTAGCCAAGCGATGGGTTTCTAATAGCTGATTACCCGGTAAAAGAACTTGAAGCCTTAAATGGTCTTCTTCATTAACCATTAAAGCATAACGATGATCAGAGTTCAGAGCTACACCACATGAACCTGTTGTGCTGCCTAAACTAGGGCTAATTAAATGCTTTTCAATAAGCACTTGCTTTTCGACATTACTCAGCTCGGTTAAGGGCATATAGTGTAGTTTCTCATTATTCCCATCTATATCACCCAAAACCTGGGAAATATTTTTTTCAACCTGATCGGCACTTTCTTGGTTCAAACCCTGGGGAAACGGATAATCCTCAAGGTTACGTGCTAATCTCACACGACTGCTGATAACGACCGGAGAATCGGTTTCGCTCATCCAAGCACTTTGTTGTAAAAGTAGCTCCTTACGAATCACATTTTTCCCCTCCCGTCGATTGCTCAATTTTGCGAATCTGATCCCTGACGATAGCGGCCTCCTCAAAGGCTTCCTGCTCAATCAAGGTCTTAAGCTTTTCTTTAAGTTGTCGTTGTTCCACACGATTTCTGATCTCAGCTCCTCGCCTGACGGGAATCTTGCCTACATGCTGCCCTCCGCCATGAACACGTCGGAGCAAGGGTTCAAGCTGAGTTTCAAAGGTTTCATAACAAGTACTGCACCCCAACTTTCCGGCTTGGGTGATTCTAGAAAAGCTAATTCCACACTTAGGACACTTCATCTCCATCGGTTGCTCTTTTGCAGCAGCATTAAAACCAAAAAGTGCTTGCAAAAATTCCGGTACAATCGCAGGATGAAAAACAAAACTTACTTGTTGGCTTTTTTTAGCGCAAGTCTCGCAAAGATAGACCTCCCGTGTCTGTCCGTTTTCCGTTATAAACAACTGCATAATTGCTTCTTTCTGTTGACAATGTTGACAAAGCATTCTTAACTCCTCCTTTACACCAAATCATCCCGGCTTAACGTTGTTAATATATCCTTCATGAGACGAGCTCTCAAAGAGTCCCAATCTCTGAATTCCCCACTTAAATTGTTTCCAGAAAGCACGCTCTTAATCAGTGCTGCTTCCCTAGGGGTTACTAATTCTTCATCTAAGAGCCGTTCTACCAAAGCATTCGATCGGTCACGGGAAAGCCGCTCTCCAATCAATTGACGCATAACCTGTTGATACTGCCCTTCAATTCCCAGCCCTAAGCGAATAATTCGCAGATATCCTCCGCCCCCCCGGCGGCTTTCGACTAGATACCCTCGTTCAACTGTAAAACGAGTATCTAAAACATAGTTAATCTGGGACGGAACACATGCAAACTCACCCGCAAGTTCACTACGTTGCAACACAATATATCCTTCTGACGTATTTTCTAGAATCTGTTTCAAGTATTCTTCAATGCGATCCGCTAGGTTTCCCATTGCTTATGTCTCCTTGTCACGTAATATTTCTAGAATACAAATTATTGACCTTTCCTGACCTTAATTATATGATACCCAAAATTGAGTGATTTTGCAAAGATTTTTATAAAAAAAATCAATTGGGAAGGGCATGCCTGAAAAGCTTGCTCCTTCCCAAAAAATCAAATTATTTTTTGACAATTACTTTGAAAATAAGACAAAGTACAACCAAGAGGATAGGGTTAAAAAGCCAACACTGCCCAGCAGCCAAATTACAGGCTGACCCTCAATTCTTTTCGAATGAATTCTTTTTTCCTTTGATGAATCCAGTTGTACTTGTTCAGGCTTGGGAATGGTTGGCTCATATGGTGATTTGTTTAATGATTCATTAAGTTTGCGCATTCCAGCCCTGGACGAGGTAACTCGGGGCAATATATCAATCCATTGTAGTGAGCCTTTAAGCATAAGTTGAAGTTCTTTGGGACTGAGCCAAACGTATTTCTCTTTCATGGTCTCCTCCACCCGTATTCGATCGATCCGATTAAGATAAGGTTTCCAAATCTAAAACTTTAACCCATTCTGAGAATTCGCTGCCTACGAAAAAAATCCCTGCAGCATGTGCAGGGACGTTATCCTGAAATTTCTACAATATAGACCGATATCTTCCATCATTATGGTTTATGAATGTGCGTAACTTAATTGAACAGTCAATCATTTATCCTGGACGACCAAGTTCGCTTATATAACTATTAATTCTCTTGGAGTGAACGAAAGATACCTGGCGCCCCTTTCAGCTTCAATGACAACCGTATCTTCAATCCCTACCGCTCCAATACCTGGAAATACGAACTTAGGTTCGATTGCCACTACCATTCCAGCTCTCAGCACTTCTTTAGATCCCTTACTGATAGTCGGAAGCTCATCAAGCTCTAGTCCCACCCCATGCCCTACAAAGCTCACCCTACTTGTACCATAGCCCATAAAATTATGTTCATAAGGAGTATTTTCACGAACCCAGGCCAGGATCTCTTCATAGACTTCTCCTGCAACTCTCCCTGGGATTAAGGCACTACGAATTTTCTCTTCGACGCGCCTGGCTGCCTCATAGGCCTTAATCAGCTCTTCAGATAAAGAGCCCAGACTCAAGATCCGAGTTTGATCAATCTGATAGCCATGGACCACTGTGACCATATCTACAACGATTGGTTCTCCTCTTTGAATCGGCACCATAGAGGCACCATTCGGATGGGAAATGGAGATGCCTTGTCCTGTAACCGGTCCATCGAAACAGCCAGATGCTGCTGCCCGAGCTCCTGAAGTGACGGCACCAACATGAAACTCCGAATTAAAACCACGCATTCGGACATGACCACCGTGACCAAGCGCCCTAGCTTTACTTTCAAGCAACCCTTCAAGCTGAACTTCAGTCATTCCAGGGTGAAGAATTTCCTTGGCAAACTCTAATACCGCAGGTAAGATCTGCGCACTTTCCTCGAGTCGGGCTAACTCCCAATCGGACTTTGCGGCACGCTGTCGACGGATCTCAGCAGAAACATCAACCAAAGTAACGTTGGGAAATGTTTTACGATAGCGCTCAAATTGATTGACTGAAAGAACATCTAGTTCTAAGCCAAGTATTCCCGGTAAGGGGAGTCCAGCTTCCTGGATATTATTTGGGATTTTCGATATGCCTTTAAGGGGTAAGACTTCCCACGAACTTTCTTTCTGAGCTCTGGCAAAATCCCGATAGGCCAGAACGATTGGCTTACCTGTAACCGGAACGTAGAGATGAACATTTTGGGCAGTTCCTGTATAATAGAGGGTATCCGCTCGTTGAACCAATAGTGCTCCTTCAATTTCCCTCGTTTTCATACTGACCTGGAAATCGGCAACTCGTTTTTCTAATTCCTTTACAGGTACTTTCATTCCCTCTCCTCCGATTTTGTGTAATATTCTGAATCTTATAGCTACTATTATGTTCATAATCCCTTGAAATTGCAAGTTAAATTATCCACCTAGTGAAGTAAACTATAAAACACCCACTTGGAAGGAGTGGGTGTCTTAAATGTGGATAGATTAATAGTTCTCAGGCAGTTCCTCAAAGTATCCCTGAGGATGTGCACAGGCCGGACATTCATCAGGTGCTTCCGGGCCTTCGTGGATATAGCCACAGTTTGTGCATTTCCATACAGTTGACGTGTCCTTTCTGAAAATGGTTCCTCTTTGAATTTCATCAGCATAATGATCGAAACGAGTCATATGGTGCTTCTCGATTTCAGCAATTGTTTGAAAGGCTCTTTTAATATCTGCAAATCCTTCCTTTTCAGCAACACTGGCAAACTTTGAATATATTTCTGCCCATTCTTCTCTTTCACCGGCAGCCGCAGCTCTTAAATTCGTCAAAGTATCTTGATAAACTAACGGATAATCGGCATCCACATGTATAATGTTAGTTTCTTCCCGGGTATGGGCAACAAGCAACTTATAGAACACCTTGGCATGTTCCTTCTCATTGTCAGCCGTTTCCTCAAAAACAGCTTGAATATGTTGATACCCTTCTTTCTTAGCCACACCAGCGAAAAAAGCATAACGATTGCGCGCTTGAGACTCGCCTGCAAAGGCATCACTTAGATTTTTGAATGATTCGGTTTCAGAAAACTTCATGCTTCACACTCCTTTTCAAATAGTTTCTCATATAGGCTGCTATTTATGCCTATTTAGAGGTTTTGCTTTCATTCGATTCGAATGCCAAATTATCATAGTCATAAAAAAACTGACAGACGCCAGCGACCTTCTGCTAGTTTTAATAAACTTAAGGTGGTCTTTATTTTGAAATTCAAACCTTTAAATATTCCCCGGCCCGTATTAATTCTAATTATTGGCGGATTTATACAGTCCACTGGCAATTCTCTGATGTGGCCTTTGAATAGCCTTTTTATGCATACAGTTTTAAACCGCACCTTGACAGAAGCCGGCACCCTTCTTGCCCTTCAATCCGCAGTTTCTTTACTTGGTCAAATCTTGAGTGGTTTTTTAGCCGATCGCTATGGACCCAGAAAAGTAATGATTGTCGGGCTTGTTGGCGCAGTTCTTTTCCTCGGAGCTATGGGTATTCTACCGATCTGGGGAGTTTACGCCCCTGCGCTTATACTCTTTGGCTTAGCCCAAGCATTTATCTTCGTTCCACTTTATACACTGTTAAATGCAGTTTGGCCGGAAGGTGGGCGCCGGGGCTTTAATCTTCTATATGTCTCCAATAATGCGGGGGTAGCGGTCGGTACCGCCATCGGAGGATTTATTGCTCAGGCTTCGTTTCGTTTCGTATTCTCTCTCAATGCAATCGCTTTCCTAATCTATCTGATCTTAGTGCTCATCGGTATTTCTGAACGCAGCGCGCCCACTCATTTGTTATCACCGAAACAGCAACCTCAGCAGATCACTAAAGACAAGAGCTTTAAAGTGCTTCTAACCTTAGCAGGGGGGATATTCCTTGTCTGGGGCGCTTATGTTCAGCTCGTAACGATTCTGCCTGTTGTAATGACCCAGTACGGTTTTTCTCTCGTTTCTTACAGCGTGCTTTGGACGCTCAATGGTATTTTTATCGTGACGTTACAGCCTCTTTTAACTTCAGTAATTGAAACTTGGGCCCGCTCCTTCAAACGTCAATTTTACCTCGGTGGACTTCTCTTAACTATTGGATTTATAATCCTGTTAGGAAAGTTTCCATATTGGACCTATGTTTTAGCGATGCTCATTATTACGCTGGGAGAAATGCTTATTCTACCCGCTGTTCCTGCTGCCGCAGCTCAGATTTCCCCGCCGGGAAAAGAGGGTGCTTATCAAGGGTTTGTCGGAGGTGCTACATCTGGAGGACGTATGATTGGCCCCTTTTTCGGTGGAATAATGTATGACTTTGGCGGGGGCTCTAGTGTATGGCTGCTCGCAATTTCCTTTTTAGGCATGTCAGCGATAATCTTCTTCATCTACGGTAAAGCTGTTCAAAACTTTCTTCTTGAAAAGGAGACCAAAGAACTCAAAATCGAATGTTAAACCTTAACTCCCGGCTAAAAAAATCTTCACCAGATTAACTGTTAGAAAGGAAATGACTATGTCAAACTACACAGTCCCTTATGGTTTCTGCCCAGTATGTGCCGAACCTCTGGAAACGTCGACTATTGACAACCATCTTCGCAGCTCATGTCCTAACTGTTCCTATATCGATTGGGGGAGTTTCTCCCTCGGGGTCGGAGGGATCCTTTGGAACGAAGGCAAAGTCCTTTTGGTTCAACGTGCCCACAACCCTGGCAAAGGAATATGGACGATCCCTGGAGGATATGTGAATCAAGGAGAATCCATCGGGGATGCAATTGTACGCGAAATGCAAGAAGAGACCGGTATCAAGGCAAAACCTCTTTCAATTATTGCCCTACGAGATCGCCCTTCAAATTGTTCAACCGAAAAACATGACACCTATATTATTTTTCAAATGAGCTTGCTTGAGGGAACTCTTCACGCTCAACCAGAAGAAGTCAGTAATTTGGGGTTCTTTACCTTTGAAGAATGTCGAACCCTTAAGATCTCCTCGTTGACTCTGAGTGCCATCCAGGCATGTCGCTCTATTTCTCAGGGCCTCATCTTAAATAAGGACGCGGATCTTATAGGCAGGTTATCAACTCTCTATCAAATCTCATCCAACTGGTCTATTTAGCTATTATCCTCCTTTTCCTTCTTCATTCCATCAAATAAGTGTCTTATTGCCGCAATTGGATGAGTATATATCATCTTGGGACCCGAATAACGCATTATCTCTTGGATTCGTTTACGCATTTGCGGTTTATAGCAATGCACCGTACATTTAGCACAGGTTGGTTTACTTTCTTGAAATTTGCAATGAGAGAGACGAGTCATAGCATACTCTAATAATTCCTGGCAGTCTGAACATAATTGTCTTTCAGGGCGGTGATGAGCTTTACAGTATAACTCGATCATCATCTGTACCGTTGATTTTTCACGCTCTAACCTTGACATTCCGAAACAACTCCATTTCTCACTTTATCATCTAGTTTGCGCGATGCATGTTATCAGTAAATCAGGGGATTATAGTTGTGAAACTCTAAAGGGGGTAAAAACGAAATGGCTAAGAAAACTAACAATAAATCGCGTAAACCAGATAACACAGAGAAGATTCCCTTCCCCCATGATTCTGATAAAATTGGCAAAAATGTATCAAAAGACCGGGTGTAAACCCGGTTTTTTCTTTTGGAGAGTCTTAGTTGCATAGCCTATATGAATAAACCCTAAGCTTTAATTAATAAGTCCCGAATCTTAGTAACCCTTTGATGCGCCTTCATAAGAAAATTCTCTGGCGAATCTTCACGCTCTTCGTTCGTTGGATAAGCTTCAAGGGTCAAATAACCGCTAAACTTTGTGGGAAAGTGTTTAGTTACTTCATTCCAATTAATAATACCCTGTCCAGGAAGCCAATGCCGATCTTTTATCCCATCATTATCCGACAAATGCGTCGCAACTAATCGTCCCCCATAGTTATCTAACAGATGGAAATCCTGCTTATCCGTTAAAAAATAATGGGAACTATCATAACAAAACCCTAAATATTCCGATTGAATTTTATCAAGTATATAGGGAACATTGTCACTCCTTTGAGTGTTTTCTATGGCGATTGTTACTCCAAGCTTCTCGGCAGCTTTTACGAGTTGCAACATACTTTCTACGCCATATGTATTAGGAACTGGATGATTGCCGTCCTCTGTCAAGTGCATGACCATGATGGGTATTTTATGCTTTGCGCAGGCATCAAGCCAATGAAGATGGCTCTCAATCATTCGGGATCGTTCCAATTCTTGCTCTGACCACAACTCACCCGAGTTATTAAAGGGAACATGAATATTCTCAACAATTAACCCCATATCCCTAACTAACTGAGGCATGCTCTCTTTTTTTATCGGCCATGGCATTTCTTCGTCTTCCCACCATATAGAAGTAGCTGTAAACCCGGCTTCTTTGATCAGACGAATTCTGTCTTTAAAAGGAAGCATATAACCAAACCACGAAAATATCCCCAGCGGATACTGACCCATCTTTTGATTCACCAACGACAATCCATCCCTTCACTATTGTTTGAACAGATTTAAGAATTCCTGCGGAATATCTGTCTCATAACGAACCTCTTCTCCAGTGATCGGATGCTTAAACGCTAAAACTCGAGCATGAAGTCCTAGTCGCGCAATAGGGTGCTTTGTCGCCCCATACTTCTTGTCCCCAATTACACTATGCCCTATATCTTTCATATGGACACGAATTTGATTTTTTCTTCCAGTTTCTAATTTTACTTCTAATAAAGAATAGTGTTTATTCTTCTTAAGGACTTTATAATGTGTTATTGCTTTTTGACCATCATTAGGAGTGCGGCTGGAGTACATAATAAACGCTTTGTTCTCCTTCAGCCAAGAAGTGATCGTTCCTTGCTCCTTGCCCACTGTACCCTCCACAACAACCACATAAGTTCTCTCTAAAACAGCTTCCTTCCAAGACGTTTGCATGATTTGCTGGATTTTCTCACTTTTCGCAAACATCATCACCCCAGACGTCTCTCGATCAAGACGATGTAAGATAAAGATCTTGTTCTTTGGATCCCTTTTCTTAACATGCTCACTTAAGATACTATAAGCTGTTTGCTCTCTTTCTGTGTCCGTTGCAATGGAGAGCAGTCCGGCCTGTTTTTCAATGATTATAATATAGTCATCTTCTAATACAATATTTAGACCTTGAGGCTGCTCTTCTATTAATACTTTAGCCCAATTGACCACAACTTGCTGCCCTTTTATGAGGGGATGATTAAATTGGGTGATGACTTCATTGTCCACTGAAATTTGACGATGAGCTAAAAGCGACTTAATATCTTTACGGCTTTTAGCCGGAAATTCTTCCGTTAAAAACTTCATTAGCTCTGAGGGTGTGGTTACTTCAATATAAGTACATTTACGTTTTTCCTTATTCATACTAAACTTAGCTTTACCACTTGGTGTATGCATACTAGTTACCCCTTTATCCAATTTCTAAACATCCTCATAAATAACTAAACAAAGCAAATTCTATCAGTTACCATAAAAATGGTCAATAAACTCCCCACTCTTCCTACGGCCCTTAAACCAATCATACCCAAATTCTAATCTCTGCATAGCTTATAGTATAAGTTATAGTCTTTAAGACAACGCAAAAAAAGGACCATATTAATGGCCCTTTTTAGTCAGAGAAGCACTAATTATTTATATTGGTTTGCTAATCTCTTTTTAAGGTTTTCTGCTACACTGGCAGGATCAATGGGATTTCTGGCAATTCCACTTTCAATGGCTGCTCTTGCAGTTGCAGCTGCAACTGCTGGGGCTACCTCTGGATTCAAGGTGCTAGGCATAATGAAACTCGCATTAAGTTCCTCCGCAGAGACACAATCCGCAATGGCTTTAGCTGCAGCGATCTTCATAGCATCATTGATGTCAGTTGCTCTAACATCGATAGCGCCACGGAACATTCCAGGGAAGGCTAATACATTGTTGATTTGATTAATTACATCAGACCGACCAGTCGAAATAACTGCGGCACCTGCTTCGATAGCTCGTTCAATCGGCCAGATCTCAGGAATTGGGTTGGCCTGACAGAAGCAAATAGGATCTTTGGCCATCGATTTAATCATATCTTCATTAAGTACATCTGCTGCTGAGACGCCAATAAACACGTCGGCACCTACAAGTGCTCCGGTAAGATCTCCGCTATACTTATCCGGGTTGGTTGCCGCAGCAATTTGTTCTTTCCAAGGATTCATACCTACTGTCCGGCCTTCGTAAATGGCTCCTTTTGTGTCACACATAATGACATTTTTCAAACCAACGCTCATCAAGAGTTTAATAATTGCGATTCCAGCGGCCCCTGCGCCATTTGCGACAACTTTGACATCTTCGATTTTCTTGCCGACAACCTTAAGCGCATTATAAAGTCCGGCCAAGGTGACAACCGCCGTTCCATGCTGGTCATCATGGAAAATAGGTCCTTTAAATATTCCGCGATTTTTGAGGCCTTCCTCGATTTGGAAGCATTCAGGAGCTTTAATATCCTCTAAATTAACTCCGCCAAACGTAGGAGCCGTTAATTCGACGATCTCAATGATTTTGTCAACATCCTTAGTATTGACACAGATCGGGAAGGCATCTACATCTCCAAAGGTTTTGAAGAGAAGAGCTTTACCTTCCATAACCGGCATGGAGGCAGCCGCCCCGAGATCGCCAAGTCCAAGAATAGCCGTACCGTTAGAAACAATGCTGACAAAGTTGGCATGGTTGGTATAAATATCGAGGTTTTCGATGTCTTTGCCGATCTCCTTAACAGGTTCCGCGACTCCGGGGGAATAAGCGAGAGTCAAATCGTCTCTGTCTTGTGCCGGACACGTTACCCTAACTTCGAGTTTACCTGGTTTCACTGCATGAAATGCCAAGGCCTCTTCGCGAAGATCCTTAATACGGCTCATGTTCATCTTCCTCCTTTTAACCCTTTTTCTAATTTTTACCTAAGAAAATCCTACACCTATTTTAATAAACAAGCAAGAAATTGTTTGGTCACCTCATTTATAGAGGTAACCAAACAATTATTGTGCAGTTAATAGTGTCTTACTTAGCGTTTTTAGCATCAATCTCAGCTTGAGCTGCTAAGATATCTTTAGCATTTTCATAAACAGGGGTATCCACCATCTTGCCGTTATAAGAAACGGAGGCCTTACCCTTAGCAATACCCTCTTCTTCAAACACTTTCACAACGCCAGTAGCCCACTCAACATCGGCAGGATCAGGAGAATACATACGATTGGAAGGCTCAACTTGTCCTGGGTGAATGATCATACGCCCTTCATAACCCATTTGACGTCCTTCCGCTACGTTTCTTTCAAAAGCTTCAATATTCTTGAAGTCTACGAAAGGAGCATCAATAGCGATGATTCTAGCTGCACGGCATGCAACTGCCACGTGAGCACGACCGTATTGCTGCTCTACCCCTTCATTGGTTAGTTTAACGCGCATATCACGGCAATAGTCTACCGCACCGAAAATAGCGTTAACATTACGTTTGCTTGCTAAGCAGCACTCTGCTGCATTAATGATTCCCTTTGCAGTTTCAAGAAGCATAGAGATCTTAACTGACCCTACTTCTAAGCCACGACGACGCTCAAGTTCTTCAAGTTTCCAATCCAGACGTTGTACGTCTGCAGCACAACCTGTTTTAGCTAAGGTTACTCCATGCAGTCCTTCATGAACAATAGCTTCTAAATCATCGTTGGTTAATTCTGTTTCCCAGTTATTAATACGTACAAATACTTGTGCTCCACCTTGGGCAGCATATTTGAGGTTTTCGGCAACAATTTTACGAGCAGCTTCTTTTTCAGCCGGTGGAACAGAATCCTCAAGGTCAAGTGTAATAATGTCAGCCGGGAACTCAGGAGCTTTTGCCACCATTTTAGGATTGTTTCCAGGAATATACATAATAGATCTCATAATCGCCATACTATTTTACCCCCTAATAATTTTTAAATATAATCTAGGTAACCCTAGAAAAGCTATTCTTAGTGAGCTTACTCTTTAATTTTTTCTTTTAAGATTAATGGAATATCGGTTGGAGTCTCAGCAACAAACCCTCCAGCCTTTGTAACCGCTTCCATTTTACTTTTAGCGGATCCACGACCACGTTCTACGATATTAGAAGCATGGGAGAATCTCATACCTGCAGGCGCCCACGCACCAGCTACATAAATTACAAAAGGCTTTGTAAATTTACCAGATGCAATAACTTCAGCACACTCCTCTTCTTGTGTACCGCCGATCTCAGCATAAACTGCCACACCCTTTGTCTCTGGGTCCGCTTCAAATAAGGGCAGTAAATCCGCCATCGAGGTTCCTAAGACCGGCTCTGTCCCTGTATGAATTACGGTACTTACCCCAAATCCGCCTTCTCTGAGCAACCAGGGAATGGTTCCCGACTGACCACCACTTCGAGAGAAAACTCCAATATTACCTCTTTGGAAGAATTTATTAGCCCACTCTTTATTTCCCCCAAGCCAGCCTACGACAGCTTCACCTGGCGTAATTATTCCGATAGACCCAGGTCCCAGAAGTCTTGAACCTTTCGATTTTGCATAGGCTATCATTTCCATAATGTCATGGATTGGAGTGCCCTCAACGCAAGGGATAATATTCTTAACTCCCGCGTCAACTGCTTCGTAAACGGCTGTTTTTAAGATTTTTCCCGGAACAAAGATAACACTGAAATCGATTTCTCCTTGTTCTCGGACAATCTCCTTTACGGTGTTAAAAACAGGAATGTCATGAACCAGTTCTCCTGCTTTTCCCGGGCTGGTTCCTCCGATTACTCTCGTACCGTATTCTTTCATGTATTTTGTCCGAACGGACCCTTCCCGACCTGTGATCCCTTGGACGATAACCTTGGTACTCTTATTGATCAAAATGCCCATTTTCATCCCTCATTTAACATTTTGCTTCGTTCTATCCAGACGATAATACTAACTTTGCCCTTGACTATTGGCGCTTTAGAAGGTACTCATCCAAACCTTTAACAGGAATGTCAATGGTTATAGCATTGTTGCCTTTGGTCTTACAAGCAAGTTCACATGCTAAACATTCAGTTCCGAGACGCAAAACCTCTTCCGCATCACGGTGTGCGACAGAAGCTCTGCCTTGGTCATCAATCCCAAGCAAGCCTCTGGCAAACTTTTTGCATGCGTCGACACATGCCTTAGTTTCACATGTATCACACTTGCTGGTATCGATTTTGACAGTGAGAGTTTTTTCTGCGAATTCCAGCACAAGTTTCCCCTACTTTCCTTGAGATTCTTTCTCAGCTCGATAGTCTTTACTAAGAGCCAAGAGTCTTTGTCCAATGAATTTAGTATCAGTTACATACTCTTTACCATAAATTTCGATTCTTTTGCCTGGTCCATCAGGAGTCATAAGATCCGCAAGACCCGTTCTGAGAATCTCCAGTGATTCATCTTCCCTGTTGCCACAGAGCAGAAGAACACATGGCAGCCCCGGTTTCTGAGTTGGGAGAATTTCTTGGAGTACTTTAACAATCGCGTGAGCATGATGCCACTGTTCCTGATTGGCCATCATGAAACCGCCGAGCAGATATCCATCGATATTTGGCTGAGATAGAACACTCTTGGCTACACGATAAATCTTTGATCCGACTGGGTTACCACTGGTGTCTGCATAGTTTGCCGGCTTAAGGCCCACTTGATTCAAAGCGTCCAGCCCCATCATTGCTGAGCCGCCGCCAATGGGATGATAGCCAATATAACCAGGGCTTACCTCATCATAGCCCATATTCATGAGGAAGCCTGTGCCGCGAGCATCAGTCTCTTCAATACTCCAGCCAATCAGGTCTAACTCTGTAGGAGCGCCGGGCAGGTCCCTGGCAATTTTGATACCGAACTCCGGATGACGTCCAACCGAACTATTGTCAATTTCCATCTTGCAATCTGCGCAAACTAAATTGCCGCTTCCCGTCATTACAAATGGATTTATCTCCAGCGTTTGGCAATCTAATTTCTTGTAAGCCTGTGAAAGCTTTGACAAGAAACTTGCAAACTTATTCAAATCTTGAGCGGGAATTCCAGCTCGGGCACAGACATCAAGCGCATCATATATTTGCAGACCATTGATCGGATCAATATTGACTTTGAATAGTAATTCCTCAGGAACGCTTTCAATCTCCATTCCGCCCTCGGCACTAAACATGAGCATTGGAGAACGGGCTTCTCTGGCACCATTGATTACGAAGGAACAATAATACTCTTTTTTGATATCCAGTTTTTCCTCAATAAGAACCTGTTTAATAGGATTTCCACCGATGGTTTTAGCAAGAATTTCTTCAGCAGCAGCTGCCGCCTCATCAGGAGTATTAACTAATTTCACAATTCCCGCTTTACCACGTCCCCCGGCTTGAACCTGTCCTTTTACAGCAACAGCCTTGCCAATCTCCTCTGCAACCTTTTTGGCTTCTTCCGGAGTAGAGGCTACACGTCCTTGTGGCACCGGCAGTCCTGATTTTCTAAGCCATTCTTTCCCTTGGAATTCTAGAAATTTTGCCATACATTATCACTTCCATAATGAAATTTTCTGCAACTTTAGGTCGCCCTGAGAAGACCAGTTATTGTACTAGACATAAACCCTCTAGTAATTTCGGTACCAAATCGTAAAAAGAGAACCGTCCCTCCCTTCCACTTTAGATTCTTGCAAGTTCGAGAGGCTTATAAACGCTGCTTCCCTATCACATAGTAGTAGTAATTACAAAGAGGAGTGGAAAATTTCCGGGAGACGATTATTTGTTTTATATCGTGAAACCCAGTTTCATTTTCCCTTAGGACCATTATCCATCTTATTTGCTAAATAGTCAACAGTATAATTTGAATATTTTTCGTAATTTTGAAATTAAGTTTCATTTTTAAAGCTTGACTGTCTCCACAGGGACCGGACCAGCAATCCCAATGAAAATAAACCGATCTTTCCCTGTATTGCGCATGCCATGTGTTTGACCCGCCTTAGCAAGGATTGCCATCCCTTTGTTTATTTCTACTTCTTGATCTTCTCCTGCAAAATAAAGCCCGGACTCGCCCTCCAGGCAAATCCATACATCGTCGGCATTAGGGTGTTGATGAAGGAATACTTCTTGGCCTGGTTCTAAACACCACATAGCACCTAAGGTTTTATCCGTCTGATAAACCATCACTTTCTGGGGTATGTTTGCATCAAACTGTGCTAAATCATCAAGTTTAAAGACCCTGTCTTCCATAAGTTCACCTCCACTTATTGTTAGTCAACGGGTAAATATCTATGTATACTGAAAATTTCGACAATTTAAGTTGATTCTTAGCTTTCTCACCAAGACTTCCTTTATATTAGTTTACCGCTTCTTTAACTATTAAATTCACGTTTTTAATATAGCTGTTTGAAGCTACCTACTCTTATTAAGCCTGTAAGGATACAGCTCCAGTGTAAGAAGCACTAGAGCTGTATCCACACGCTACCAAAAGATCGATAGCCAGCCCAAACTCGCATACAGATTTCTCTGCTGTATAGACTCGTTCTGCTTCGTCATGGTTTTTTGGGTCTAAAATTACTATCTGCAAATTGAAGTCTTTCTTCTTACTTTATAGGTCGATGACCTTCCCTGGGTTAAAGCGATTGCTCGGATCAAAGCTTCTCTTAATCTTTCTAAAGGCTTCCATAGCAACGGGTGTAAACTCGGAATGAAGATACCCCTTCTTAACGAGTCCGATCCCGTGCTCACCACTTATTGTGCCCTTGAGATCAAGAGCCATCATACAGAGCGCCTGCTCGGCAGCATGAACGGTTTCAGTTTCCTCTTTATTCCGTTGATCGAAAAGAATCAGCGGATGGAGATTTCCGTCACCGGCATGGGCCACAACTCCGATCGTCACACCAAAATCCTTGGCTACCTTAAGAACTCCTCCAATCGCTTTTGGGAAATTACTCCTCGGAACCGTAATGTCATTAACACCATAGGATGGTCTGACGCGGGCAACAGATCCGAAAGCACTGCGCCTTGACGTCCAAATTTGATCCACTTCAACTGCGGTTTGAGCAACTTTAAATTCTTTGGCAATTTTTTTAGCTATGTCACCAATCGTCTTAACTTGCCCGTCCATATCTTCCGGATATCCGTCAACCTCAATAATGAGAACAGCTCCGGCGTCACGGGGAATCCCGGCATGAGTAAAATCCTCAGTCGTATTGATAAGCAAATTATCCATCAATTCCAGAGTCGTCGGAATAATACCGGCAGCAACTATATCGGCAACCGTCTGAGAAGCATCTTCAACTTTGTCGTAAATAGCCAGCATTGTTTTCTTGGCTCTTGGCATCGGTATGATACGGACGAAAACTTTGGTGACCAATCCTAGAGTTCCTTCCGCACCAACAATGATCCGAGTCAAATCATAACCCGGCTCACTTTGGAAATTACGCCCGCCCGTTTGAATGACTTTGCCATTCGGGAGAACGACTTCCAGACCTAAGATATAATCTCGGGTAACCCCATATTTAAAGCATTTCGGTCCACCGGAGCATTCACCAACATTCCCTCCTATTGTTGAGGCCTTAAAGGAGGAGGGGTCGGGAGGAAAATAGAATTTTTTCTTTTCAAGTTCAACTTGAAGGTCAAAATTGATCACTCCAGGTTCAACGACTGCTACAAAGTTTTCAGTGTCTATCTCATGAATTTTAGTCATTTTAGTAAAGCTAATCACTACAGAGTCTTGAGTAGGAATGGTTCCACCGCTCTCATTCGTACCAGCACCCCGGGGGACAAGTTTAATATTTTGCTCGTTCATCAATTTGACGATTTCTACGACTTGTTCCGTTGTTTGAGGAGAAACGACTCCTAACGCTTGACCAGATAATAACGTGCCGTCATAACCATAGGTCAACAGGCCAACTTTATCTGTAACCACGTTTTTCTCCCCAACAATTCCCTTCAACCGCTTAACAACCGCTTGGCTTAACATATTCAGACCTCCTTCTTCTTAAGCCTCTAGACTTACCCCAGGGTTGAGAATCCCTTTGGGATCAAATTGTCGACGCAGTTCACAGAGCAAACCTGTGGTTTGCTTCCACATTTCCGCATCATTGTAAACTTCAGCTTTGAGCTTATGACCCAAGAGGCCCTTCACGTTCCCGCCCAGGGACATGGCCAGTTTATTCACTTTTCTGGCTAAATCAAGTTTATCGGTTTCCTCTGGCAGAGCCAAACAAACATATCCGAGAAGTCCTTCGACAATTACGCCAGGATAAGCCCCCAGATCTCCTGTAAACGCTTCGAGCTGTGCCAGAGCTTGAGGCATTTTCATCGGGCCAACTGTAAACTCCACGGTTCGCTCCGGTTTAGCATTGAGGTCGGCGCGGACCTTAAGCCAGCCATTGATCACTTGATCATACTCAACCTCGTCCTCAATGATCTTTACATCAGAACCTCCGCCTAAGGTAAGAACTGCAGCAACTTCATTAGCGATGTTTTTACCCGACTCTTTAAATCCTTGCAAATCAATAATCACAAGTTGCCCTTCCGTTCCGGGTTTAGCATTTTTTGCCAGAGATGCATTGATGAGATTCATCCGGGTCGGCTGCACATTCCGCTTAATCAAAGTATTGAAGGTTTGATTCGCCTTATGCATAGATGGGAAAGTTCCAATCACTGCTTTTTTAGCCTCCGGTGCAGGTAAGAGCTTCACCAGAAGTTTGGTGAAAATCCCAAATGTTCCTTGGCTTCCGACAGCGAAGTGGATGAAATCTAAACCAGAAACGTTCTTAATACATTTATTGCCGATATCCAGGATTTCCCCTGTCGGGAGAACCATTTCAAATCCTAAAAGGAACGTCCGAGTAGGGCCATATTCAAAGGATTTAGAATCGGAATCTCCAATCGCAAAGCAGCCGCCAACCGAACTGGTTTCGACTTCATAGGGCTCCGGAGGAAAGTTTAATCCGGCTTCCGAAACTTTAAGAAGAAATTCTTTATGAAGAAGTCCCGGTTCGACGACCGCCACAAGGTTTAGCTGATCCATTTCTAAAATCTGGTTCATCCGGGACATAACCATCGCGATCCCACCCGTAATCCCCTGGGTATCGACGACTGCCCCGCCTACCGCTAATTTCACATTCTGTTCATTGGCCAATTTGACGATACTTGAAACTTCAGACGTTTTCCCAGGTAAGACGACAACTGCAGGCTTACCTTTTCCTTTTAGGTATCTAGCCATTTCTGAAGGAGAGTCGATGACATTGGCATCACCGACAATCCCCTTTAACTTACTGATATTAACGTTACTCATGACTACCCGCCCTTCCACTCATTTACTAGAACTTGCGGTCAGCATGTTCCGCAAAGGGAAATTTTCAATTTTCGGCCAGACCATGATGAGTTGTAATGGTCAGACCTTATATAAAGTTAATGTAATTCTTACGTTCAATTAGTCTTCGTAAGCTTTAGCCATTAAATCAGCAACATGCATAACCTTTTGTTTTTGGCCGGCTTTATTTATGCCGCCTTGAAGTCTCAACATGCAAGCCGGGCAACTTGTAGCCACCAAATCCGCATTGGTATCCTTGATGTTTTGTGTCTTCTGATCTGTGATATCGGTTGATACCTCATGATAGAATGCTTGTATTAAACCGGCTGCCCCGCAACAACGGTTAGCTTCAAACATTTCCTTATAGTCAACCCGAGGAATCATTTGCAGCAATTGCCGGGGCTGCTTTGTTACCTTAAGACCCCGAACCATGTGGCAAGGATCATGATAGGTGACTGTTAGAGGACTTGAATTGTGAAGTTTGCTCTGATCGACACCAATTTTGTCCATATATTCGGAAAACTCAACCACTTTTTCACAGAACAATTTAACTTTGGGGAGATAGGACGGCTCATCAGCAAAGAGCTTCAGATAATCATGTTTAAGCATCGCGGCACAGGACGCGCATGCGGAGAGAACAACTTCGGCATCCTTATACTTATCTAAAAAAGTATTTATAGTTTGGCGGGCGTTTTCTTTCGCTGTTTCGAAGTCACCATAGCAATATTGCGGAAGACCGCAGCACACTTGATCTTTTGGAATAATAACCTCACAGTCATTCTTCGTTAAGACCTTAACCACAGAATGAGCGGTTTGGTCTAAGGAGTAATTGAGAAAACAGCCCACATAAAACCCAACTTTATGCTTCGGCTGCTGCACCGTAATCCTCTCCGGGACCTGGTCCAAAAAAGGCTTTTTGGCAGTAGGGAAGTTTTTAATATCAATACCGCGAAAATAATCCAGTCCGTCAAGTTTATTGAGGACACTTTTGCCCATTCCTCCGAAAAGACGGAATCCCATACCCAACCTTTTCGGACTTGCCAAGGTTTTTAAAGCAAAGGACTTAGCAAATGGCTTGATTCCTTTTCTTAGTTTCAGATCTCGCCGCGCTGCCATGACAAGTTCATTGCCATGTACACCGTTTGGACAAGTGACTGCACATTCTCCACACAACAAACAACTCATGATAGAATCTTCATACTCTTGATTAGGTTCTAATTTCCCATCGGCGACAGCTTTGATGAGCTGGATTCTGCCGCGTGCAACCATTGTCTCTTCCCCGGTCAATTTATAGGTCTTACAAGCTGTATGGCAGCCACCACACTTGTTACACGTGTTTAGCATTTCATATACGTCTGCTAAAACTCCCACTGATCCTTCCCCCTTCATTTACAGCTTTCAAATATAGACCTGACACCTTGATTTGTCGCTCCTTTCCCTCAAACTGTCAATTTGTTTCATTTATCAAAACATTGTTTCAAATTACTTATGACTATATTATTGCTCTATATGCCTCAATCGTCAATAGAATTTTTCAAAAATTTTAGTTTTTACTCACATTTTTACAAAAACCCTATCTCCCTTTTATTACTTTTGGTAAAAGCCAAACCCTAGTTTAGCCGAGATCAATTCTCCTGACTTTTTCAGCTCTTCCCCAATCCACTCAATTCCCTTTTCATCAATCCTGCTTGCTGGTCCGGAAACACTGATCGCTCCAATCGCCCGCCCAGAATAGTCAAAAATAGGGGTTCCTAAACATATGATTCCTATCTCATTTTCTTCCCTTTCAACAGAAATCTTGCTGAATCGAATTTCTTCCAAGCCCGTCAATAAGATTTCCGGGTCTGTAATGGTGTTAGGAGTATATCTTGTCATACCTTTAAGCTCAAGAATATGCCGAACCTCCTCTTCCGGTAAGGTTGACAGTATTGCTTTTCCTACTGCTGTACAATGCATTGGAGCTCTGCGTCCTACTTTAGAATGCATACTAACCACTTGAGAACTTTCTGCTCTGTCGATGTAGACAATTTCTCCGTCGTCAGGAAGCACCAGGTGGACGACTTCATCAAGTACCTTTACTAAGTCACTTAGAGCAGGAGCCGCAACTTTCCGTATTTCCAAATCGTTAAAGAAGCGAATTCCCAGTTCAATAATTTTGATACCCAATTGATAGCGCTCACTATCGGACTTTCTCTCCACATAGCCTCGATGACACAAAGTTTGTAAAATTCGGTGAACTGTACTTTTGTGCAGGCTAACACGACTTCCAATTTCTGTAACCCCTAACGGTTCCTCAGCATGAGCCAGAACTTCAAGAACATCCAGCGACCGTTCGAGGGTTTGCACATATTTTTCTGACACGGGTAGATCCTCCAATCTGGAATAAGTTTCAATATATAAAACTATGTTTTAATCTTTTCTGTAGTATGATCTTTTTTTATACTTTAGTCAATACTAAATTTTCAAATTAGATAAAAAATAATTAATGTGAATAAAAGGATCTTTGATAATACTAGTTATATTAGCTCTCTAAGCCATTTCCAGTCTAACCTTGCTCCCACTCCCGCCATCCTGAGCGGGAGTAAGGATCAATCTGCGAGAAAGGCGATTTTTTAGTTCCGGCACGTGACTGATAATACCAATCGTTAGGTTTTGCAGGCGAAGTTTCTCAAGTGTATTCATCACATTCTCCAGAAGATTCGCATCCAGCGTTCCAAACCCTTCATCGAGGAAAAAAAACTCCAAAGGCGATTCTCCACGGAGCTGGATCTGGGTAGATAATGCCAAGGCAAGGGCTAACGCGGTTAGGAAGGTTTCTCCACCTGATAGACTGCTTACAGGACGGCGTACTCCACCGTTAGCATCGTCACGCATAATAAATCCACCCTCAGCATCGACTTCCAAAGCATAACGTTGGTTGGTTAACTGTTTCAAACGTTCAGATGCATGGAGAGATACATTGGTTAATTGTTCTTGCGCAATGAATTCAACAAAAGCACTTCCTTTGAAAACCGTCTGTAAGGTTTTGAGTAAATTTTGGTGGTGGTTAAGGGAGCTTCGTTCACATTCCAAGCGCATCCATTCTTCATGGGCGGCTTTGAGTTTTTCCAGCCTTTGTTGGCCGGCACCCCGCTGTTCGCTGACTTCAGTATGAGCCTCTTGAAGTTTCTTGAGCCGAACCGGCCAAGCCAGCCATTCCTCGGGAAGAAGACATCGCCCGTTAAGTATCTCTTCCACATCGTCCCGTTTTTGTTTATTGACCAATACGTTTTGTCGATAGCTTGAAATAGTCTGTTCCATTTTTAACCGCTCCGAGCCTTCACATAAGGCACTTTGGGCCGCTGCCGCAGTCGCAAATTTTGCTGTCTGAAGACCCAAGTCCAGCTTTCTCTGAGCTATTTTAAACCCTTCTTGAGTTAACTCCAGGGTTTTATAGCTGACTGCCTGAGTTTGTTCCGCCTGTTTGCATACCTCTTTAGCCTGCTCATAAGCCTGCTTAAATGCTTCTTCCGTCCCTGTTACAAGGGACAAGTCGTGTTTAACTTGCTCAATTCGTTCATTAGCGGGCTTTCCTTCAGTTAACGTATCCCATTTCTTCTGAAGTTCTTCTAAATCACGCGCCGCTTCTGTACCTACAGTTTTTAGATTTTGGAGTTCCAGTTCACAGTTGGTCTTTTCCCGAGCGAATCCCTCCAGAGCCTCGTCCTCTTTCCGCAGCTCTTTCTCAAACCCAGTCAATTTCTGATTTAAAGCGCTTAATAACTCATCCCAGTTTGCGTATTGCTTTTGCAGTATCACGATATCGTTTATCCCAATCTCACCACGCAAATTATCTAAAACATCTTTTCGCTGTTTTTTATCATCCAGCAGTTGGTTTAGACGATTGCGAAGCTCTTTTCCCACTCCCTCTAACGTTGCAATTTGGGCACCCGTTTTATGCAGCATTTTTTCTGCTTCAGCTAGCTTTTGCTGGGCATCCTCCAACTGCCGGTTCCATTTTTCTTGATCCGTTCTCCACAAGTTCAAGACCCGTCGTTGGTTAGCTAACTTATTTTCTTGTTCAATAAGCTCGGCCTTTAGAGTGTGAAGATTCTTATTGCGGTCTGCCTCAGTCAATTCCTCACGATAAGCAACTACAGCACGTCCTTTGGCCGCAACAAGATCTGTTTGTTTTTGCATCAACTCTTTTTGGGACGACATCTGAACCTTAGCTACGGCAAGAGCAGTCTTAGCTTCCGCACTTTCCCTTTCCCCATTCCGGAGTTCTATTGAAGCCCGCTCAAGTTCAATCCTCGCCTTGTCCATCCTCTCATTTTCCAATCTCTGAGCAGGTTTGGGATGGTGAATTGAACCACAAACCGGGCACGTTTCACCTTCTACCAAGTTTTCAACCAGTAACCCAGCAAGGTTTTCTCGCTTTAGCTCTTCCACTTCAGCCGTTTTTCTCTCAACAAATAATGTTAAATCGCTAACAGCTTTCGAAATCTTATCCATGGCCTTTTGCTTAATTTCTATATCAGCTTCTGATTTTCGGCAGCCCTCCAAGATTATGTGCAACCGCTCTTGTTCTTCGAGTTCTTCCTGCTCAGCACGCTCAATATTAGCGATCTTATGCCGATCACGTTCCAATCCTTGAGCTTGTTGACTTAAGATTTCCTCCTGAATGGGTGGGTCTTGGTGCGTCCCCATCAAGGTCTCTTTCAGTTGCCTTACTATCCTCTGCGCAGTATGAACATCCCCTTGAGCCATCTGCAATTCTAATTGCCGCTCTTCAATTTCAGATAAATTTCTGTCCAAGTCCTTTTGCAAGCCCTCCACTTGCTTAGCGACCATCTCATACCCTTCTAAGGTTTGGGCAGACTCATTAACCCGCCTCCTTTGGGCAGGATCGACTGTAATTTGGTTAATATGATTCTTTACATCTTGTTGCTGTTTTTGAATCTCTGCTTTTCTATCGCTAGCGACTTTAATCGTTTGCTCTAATTCCTTCCGAGTTCGGTCAAGCACGCTGTATTTGAGACGTGCTTCATTTAAGCGTCCTTGCCGTGCTTGAATCTCACTTTCCAGTTCTTTGGCTTGCTCAAGTTGTTCTAATCTGCGCAGACAGAAAGGTTCGGTCTCTTGCCGTTTTTGATTTGCGGCAAACCATTTACCTTCGGCAGTTTCCTTATCGAGCTTGGCCGCAATAAGCTGCTTATCTGAGTCTTCGGCCTGATCTCTGGCCTCTTTAAATCGCTGTTCTGATACTGTTATTTCCTCCAGGAGTGACCGAATTGATTCTGCACGTCCAGCTAGGCCTAAGCGTTCCTCAAGTTTAGTAATGTTTGGATTTTGCAGCATCAGCCCGGCCTCTTCGTGCTTAAGGTGCTGCAGCTGCTCTTGAAGACTCCAGATCATCTTTGCTTCGTCATACTGGATGTTTAAATTATATAACTCTTTGGAAATCTCTTCAGACTTTGCAGCAATACTTTTTAAATTAGCCTCTGCTTCTTTAACCCGCTCTGCCGACGCATCTCCCAAACCCTGTTGCCTTTGTTCTACACCGTTTAGGTTGAATCTGGTATTCTCCATCATTTCTGTAAGACGAGCTGTTAGTTCCCTTCCATAGGCTTCAAGGGAAAATAGCCGTTCTAACATTAGCCGTCTATCCTTAGGTTTAATTGTAAGAAACTCTGCAAATTTACCCTGAGGAAGAACCACGGCTCGCGTAAAATCCTGAACATTAAGACCTAACACCGCTTCGATTTGTTTAGTCATCTCATCGGCCTTGGAGGCCAAGACCGTTTCAACTTCATCAACTATTTTAACAAATCGACAAGTCGAAGCTTTAACCGTACGCTCTCCAGAGCGTCGATAAGCCCTTTCTGCACGGTAAGTTGTCCGTTGATCCCCTTCAGCTAATGAGAAGGTATATTCTACACTAAGTTGAACTTCCGCATGATTAAGAATTCCCTGGGTATTGTTAGCCGCCCGTTCGACGGTTCCGTATAGGGCCAAGGTGATGGCATCAAGGATTGTCGATTTTCCGCTGCCAGTTGAACCAAAAATCCCAAACACGCCGGTTTCACATAATTTTGCAAAATCTATTTCCTGAGCTTCTCTAAAGCTGTTCAAACCAGCTATTCTTAAGTAAATCGGCCTCATGCTGTTTCCGCCTCCTCATCCCCTCTTCTTTGTGTCTTAATGCCTTCCGAAAGTGTAGCTTTGTCTGAATCAATCAAGGATAAGAATAAACTGACCAATTCCTGCTCCGGCTCTGCTCCGCCCATTCGCTCCTGGTAAAATTTACGAAAAAGCTCATCAATAGGCAGTTTTGAGCGAGCTTCCGCAGCGAGCTTCTCGGTTTCAGGAAAAACGGGACGGATATTAATAAGACGTTCCCTCCGCTGGCGCAGATTATGGATATCCTGAGGCTGAAGTGCATTTGTCACAAAGACCTCTAAATCAATCCAGGCATTAAAATCCCTGCCCTCATCGATCCACTGCTGTACTTGACCCAATCCCTCTTTAGCCTGCCATTTGACAAGAGGATAACCGGCGCTTAAGAAGATTTCCCGGGTCGTCACCTCTTGACCGGGAAAAGCCTCGACAAGAATTACGGATTTGGCATACCCTGTTTCTGAAAAACTATAGGCTAACGGAGAACCAGAATAACGAGTTGGTACAGCTGTCCCTTTGACCGCCTGAGCACGGTGTAAATGACCAAGGGCAACATATTGTGCACCAATGGGCATCGCCTCCGCTTCGACAGTGGGAGCACTTCCCAATTGAATTGGACGCTCTGACTCAGACTCCAGCCCGCCTCGGACAAAGAGATGACTCATACCGAGATTGACCGCATCTGGTCGAAAGTGCTGCCCAAAGGAGGAGAATAGCTGCTGCACTCGTTTAGAGTATTCTGCACGAAGGATTTCTTCATCTAAGCTTTCAGTTAGAACTTCATTAAGTCTGGACTCAGAAGGGTACGGCAACATAGCAACAATGGCCGGATCAGGACAGCTAGGAATATGTAACTCCGCCCACCCTTGGCCAGCGGCGACTCTTGTAACCCTTCTCTGATTCGACTGGGCTAAGAAAGTAGGACTAGGCGTCAATATCTCTCTGGGAAGGCCGTATAATGTTATTCCATTCCGCACCGCAAGAGGGCTCGACGCACAAAGTCTCTCCGGATTGTCGTGATTCCCGGCGATTGCCGCTACGGCCCGGGTTCCGCCGGCCGACAACCGATTTAAAGCATCATAAAAAAGTTCTTCTGCAATGGCAGGAGGATTAACTGTATCGAAAACGTCGCCCGCAATCAAAACAAGATCCACTGCTTCATCTTCCACAATCCTGCAAAGTTCATTAATAAACTTCACTTGTTCCTCAATCCGGCTGCGCCCCTCAAGCGTACGTCCAAGGTGCCAATCCGAGGTGTGTAAAATCCTCATTAGTTACTAGCTCCTTTCATACTATCTCTATAGTTTCATTATAGAGCATTTCCCAGCCAAAAAATTGTGGTCTTTTTTAGAAACAGGCAAAGCTATACACCCCTGAGAAATTTTCTATACATGCTTCTGCAGCATATAGATTAGGATCGAACTATATGTTATCCTTATTCAAAGGATTAAAATGGTTACAAATCAATCAGTAACGAGAAAAGGAATAGAAGCCATGGCAGTACAAGCGGATTGGAAAAGACTACTTGATGATGAAATAAAAAAGGACTATTATCTTCAATTATTAGCTTGGGTAAAAAACGAATATCGACATAAACAGATCTTCCCTAAGAAGGAAGATGTATTTAACGCTTTGGTCTTTACCTCATACGAAAATACTAAAGCAGTCATTTTGGGACAAGACCCCTATCCTAATGTTGGCCAGGGAATGGGACTTAGTTTTTCTGTTAATATTGGAGTACCCTTTCCCAAATCACTTCAGAATATATTCAAAGAACTCCAGTCCGACCTAGGGTGTAAAATACCTAAACATGGCTCACTTCGAAAATGGGCAGAACAGGGTGTATTGCTCCTCAATACTTCACTTACCGTTGAAGCCGGAAAGCCCAATTCTCATCAAAACAAGGGTTGGGAGATCTTTACAGATAGAATCATTTCGTTAGTTAACGATAAAAGTGATCCTGTGGTCTTTATTTTATGGGGTAATAATGCTCGTTCTAAGAAGAGGCTTATTACCAATCCCCATCATTTAATCATCGAATCTGCTCATCCAAGCCCCTTATCTGCCAGCAGAGGTTTTTTCGGAAGTAAACCGTTTTCCCGAGCAAATAACTTTTTAATCTCTAATAATAGAGTCCCCATTGACTGGCAGATCGAATAATTCAATAATCGCTGACTATCCAGGCTTTGATAAGCTTTCCTATAGATGTTGAAGTCTACTTTTAAGACTTAATCCTATGATTTACATAATTAGAATTTAAAAACTTCGGACTATGGGTTTACATAGTCCGAAGTTTTTCGTAAGTCGTGCATTCCTTATACTATTATCGAACTATAATATTTATCCCTTTACCCACACTTTGAGTACCCACAGTGTGTGCATACGACACAGCCACTTTCGTGGTTAATGGATTTACCACACTCTGGGCAGGCATTCGCAGAAGCGACTTTGGCTCGGGCCTTTTTCACAGTAACCTTTCCTGAAGGGGCAGACCCCGGTTTATCTGGGCCGGTACCTTCACGTACTAGCGCTGTTTCCTTGGCTTTCATCTGGACATCGGAAAAATTAATCCCAACTTCACTGTATTTCCTAATGACACGAGCAATAGCATCCGGGCAAGATGTGACATTAACCCCCTCGCGTCGTATACAAGCCGGGCAGCGTATTCCTTTAACCTGCTCAGTAATTGCATCGACCGATAGGCCTGAACGCAGTGCAATAGAAATCAAACGAGCGGTTGCCTCAGATTGGGATGAACACCCCCCGGCACGACCAGTATTCGTAAAGACTTCACAAATTCCTTTTTCGTCTGCATTAACACTCACATAGAGGTTCCCACAACCAATTTTAATTTTCTCTGTAACCCCTACAGTCGTCGTTGGGCGCGGGCGAGGGACAACCGTATTTACTTCCGGAATAAACGGTGTTTTTGGAATAACCCACTCGCTTGATTCTTCAGTTTCACTTTGTCCCGCTGAAGTTCCTGTGGAAAGCACTTGTTCTTCCCGACTGCCATCGCGATAGACGGTTAAACCTTTACAATTCAGTTCATCAGCCAATCGATAGGCCTCAGCTATTTCTTCACGTGTGGCAGAGTTAGCAAAATTAATGGTCTTTGAAACAGCATTATCCGTATACTTCTGAAAGGCGGCCTGAATACGAATATGCCATTCGGGCGCAATCTCTTGAGCTGTAGTAAAAACTTCCTGTACCCAGTTTGGGACTTCAGGCAAGCCCAGGACAGTCCCTCTATCGGCGATTTTCCGCATGAGTTCCTCAGAATAAAAGCCAAATTCTTTAGCAAAGGCTTCAAAGAGTGGATTAACTTCGACTAAGGCCGTTCCATCCATCACAGTTTTAGTATAAGCTACCGCAAAGAGAGGTTCTACTCCACTAGAAGCACTACAAATCATGGAAATAGTTCCTGTCGGAGCGATCGTTGTTAAAGTGGCATTGCGCAGTTTCATAACTCCGTCATAAATAGAGCCTTCATAGTTCGGAAAGGTTCCCCTTTCTTCAGCTAAACGTTGGGACTCAATGCGGGCTTCTGTTTGAATGAATTTCATTACTTTCTCTGCATACTCGACAGCGTCTTCAGTCGAGTACGAGGCCTGAAGCAAAATGAGCATATCTGCAAATCCCATGACACCTAGGCCAATTTTACGATTCCCTTTTACCACTGTTTCAATAATTTGCAGAGGATACTGATTCGCATCAATTACGTTGTCCAGAAAACGGACAGATAGTCTCGTTACTTGACTCAGTCTTTCCCAGTTGATGACCATTTTTCCGTCTTTTTCGATCACCATTAGTTTTAGATTAATCGAGCCTAAATTACAGGCTTCATTTGGAAGCAAAGGCTGCTCACCACAAGGATTTGTAGCTTCAATTTCCCCTAACAACGGGGTAGGATTCCCTTCATTTAATCGATCAATAAAGACAATCCCCGGTTCTCCATTTTGCCAGGCATGATCTACAATTTTATTAAAGATTTCCGGCGCAGATAATTGCCCGACTGTACTGTTAGTATGGGGGTCAATTAAATCATAAGGACGCCCCTCTCGAACAGCTTGCATAAATTTGTTCGTAATTCCAACAGAGATATTAAAGTTTGTAATTTCTTTGTTATCTTCTTTGCATTGAATGAAATCTATAATATCAGGATGATCCACCCGGAGAATTCCCATATTGGCTCCCCGTCGAGTACCTCCTTGTTTAACTGCTTCCGTCGCCGAATTAAACACTTTCATAAAAGAAACCGGACCGGAGGCTACTCCACCCGTTGAACGAACCATGCTGTTTTTAGGGCGTAAACGAGAAAAGCTGAAACCAGTTCCTCCACCCGATTTATGAATAATGGCCGCATTTTTTATTGCATCAAAAATCTCTTCCATGCTGTCTTCAACCGGCAGAACAAAGCAAGCGCTCAATTGGCCAAGATCTCGCCCTGCATTCATCAGGGTAGGCGAGTTCGGCATAAACTCGAGATTGGCCATCATGGTATAAAATTCTTTGACCAAAGCTTTTGTTGCTTCTTTGCCCTTCCCATATAGATCCTCTTCAATCCTTGCGACTACACTAGCTACTCGATAAATCATATCCTCAGCAGTTTCGACTACTTGTCCATTTTCTTGTTTTAAATACCTTCTGGCCAATACAACTTGTGCATTAGGCGTTAAATTAACCTTCGGCCAGTTTTTTGGTGCTTGTCCCACGAAACTCAACTCGTATCCCCAACTTTCCTTCATCACTATTTAAACTAATCTCTTTTGTTAATAGTACCCCGCTTCTCGATAAGTTCATGTAACTCTTCCATAAAGCGTTGTATGTCTTGGAACTGACGATAGACCGAAGCAAAACGTATGTAAGCAACCTCATCCATATTAAATAATTGCTCTAACACAGCTTCTCCAACTTCTGAACTGGACACCTCTCGCTCATGACGGTTACGCAGTCTCTTTTCAATCACAAAGGCTGCGTTTTCGATTTCTTCTATAGAAATCGATCGTTTTTCACACGCCCTGAGCATACCGGCCATCATCTTAGAGCGAGAAAAACCTTCTCGTCTCCCCTCTTTTTTTACAACAACAAGGGGAGAATCCTCAAACTTTTCAAAGGTGGTAAAACGACGCAAACAGCGTTCACATTCCCTACGTCTACGGACCGCAGATCCTTCTTCAACTTGACGAGAATCATGAACTTTTGTTTCCTCGTTTCCGCAGAATGGACAGTGCACAACTCCACCCCCAACATATAGTGCCCCTATGAATTTAACCACACTATATATTGTGTGTCAACACTCTCTTAGGCTGTTATTTTGCCCTCTTCTTCTCTCCCTCGCTTATTTCTATTCACAATCGTTTTCTTTCCTTAGATTTCTACATAAGCTACTTTTATTAATTCAAAATAGTAATCCTCATGTAAAAAGGGCAAACTAGTTTTGTTGATATTAGATAACCGGTTATCTTAGGAAGGAGTGACCTAAAAGTGATTAAGAAATTTCCTGAAAGAAACGCCAACCCTAATACTAAGCCCATTCCATCCCGTCCGGAAGATCAGCCCAGCATGGATTCAAGAGACGGACATGGATTATCCAAAGAAGAAGCCTTAAGATCCAAGAAGTAAGATTGGTGAACTACGAAATTTAGTATATTTAAAAGAAACGCCCTTCACTATATAAAGCGGCAGTCTTAAAAGCAGACAAAAAGGAGGCATCCAGATTAGGATACCTCCTTTTTGTCCTTCATACACCATAGCAAAGAGAGCATCATTGCGGCTCCCTTTGCTATGCTATTTATCGTTAGATGAACAAGTTTACTATACGTTAATGCTTTCTGTGAGCTCTTCTGTAGCAGCTACCTCGGCTTTCGCACCAGCATTTTCTTGGAGCAACATTCTTTCTCGCTCTTCATCAACTAAGTAACGACGCAAAACTTTCCCTACAGCCGTCTTGGGCAAGCTCTCACGAAATTCAATCTGCTTAGGAATTTTAAACGTCGCCAGCTTATCTTGGCAATAGTTCAAAATCTCCTCTTCTGTTACGTTAGATCCCTCTTTAGTAACGATATATGCCTTAACCATTTCTCCCCAATACGGGTTAGCAATTCCGGCACATACTGCCTCTCTCACAGCCGGATGAGTATAAAGCACTTCTTCCACATCGCGCGGATAAACGTTATAACCACCACTGATAATCATATCCTTCTTCCGGTCAACAATATAGAAAAAACCATCTTCATCTTTATAGGCTATATCTCCCGTGTAAAGCCAGCCATCTTGTAAAACAGCTGCTGTCTCCTCAGGTTTTTGCCAATATCCTGACATAACCTGATCCCCTTTAACCACCAGTTCCCCGATCTCCCCCGCCGGGAGTTCCTTTTGTCCCGTCTCTAAGTCCATAATTTTAGCATCTGTATTCGGTGCTGGAACACCGATTGAGCCAACGCGGGAATTAAATATCGGATTCAGGTGAGTAGCCGGCGAAGCTTCCGATAAACCGTAGGCCTCGACCAACCTTCCGCCCGTTAGTTCCCCAAAACGAATCGCAACTTCTTTAGGAAGCGGGGCTGATCCACTTAAACAACACCGAATTGATGAGACTTTATATTCCTTAATCCGGGGGTGATTAATGACTGCAACATACATGGTCGGGGCACCTGGAAAGAACGTCGGTTCATAATCATTGATGTGTTGAAGCACGGCATCGATATCAAACCTAGGCAGAATAATCATAGCTCCTCCGGATAGTATTGAAAAGTTCATACAAGCTGTTAAAGCGTAGATATGGAATAAAGGTAACACCGTTAATATTCTTTCTTTTCCCTCATGACCCACAATCCATTCCCACGCTTGTAAGGCGTTGGCTACAAGGTTATAGTGGGTTAACATAACCCCTTTAGCCGTTCCGGTCGTCCCTCCCGTGTACTGCAAAACTGCTGTATCATTAGATTGGCATACAAACGGAGGAGTCTCCAACTCATCTATACTTGGATCAGAGAGTTTTTCCTCCAGATCAATATAGACAGGATTATCTGCTAATCCCAACCCCGCTAATCCAGATACTTTGCTTAAATAGTCTAAGGCGATAAATTCAAGTCCTACCTCCGCTTGAATTGGGGAAATTCGGGGCAAAAGCGGTGGTATAGAAACGATTCCTATAGCCCCGGAATCTTGTAATAAAGCTTTTAATTCACTTTCCACATAGAGAGGATTCGTCTGTACGACGATTGCTCCTACTCTTTGAATTGCAAAGAATGAGATGACCCAGTTAGCACTATTAGGCATAAATATAGAAATTCGATCTCCTTTTTTTACTCCTCTTTGCCTAAGTACTTTAGCCATTCGCTCAATAAGACTGTCCATTTCTCTATACGTAATTGTTTTTCCCCCGAAAATCAATGCTGGGTTCTCAGGAAACTTTAACGTTGTTTGTTTTAACATTTCAACCAAGGTTATTTCAGGAATTTCTACCCGCCTCCGAACATTGAGCTCATAAAAACGAAACCATGGTTTTTCAAAGGTAGCTGCTTCCATATTCCCATCCCCCTTCGAGTCTTGAATGTTTACTCATTCATTTTCAATTTTAGCACATCTTTTTCTGTTTGAATATGGATTTATCTCAATATTCTATATATTATTATTATTCAGTTAACTCATTCTTGTTACTATCTATTTTTGAGCCTATACTGTGTACTGACACATTTACGTTTTTTTTAAACGGTAATTTCAAAACTATTCAACCTGCTATCAATAAAATCAGGGTATAATATAACAAAACGCTCATCCTTTCGGATAAGCGTTTTTTCTTTGAATGCATAAAATTACCGTTATAGCCTATTGAGACCTTAGTAAATCATTCTTTAATAAGATAAAATTTGTTATCTTGTATATTGTAAAATAGTGGTGCAACTAATATTTTCGGATATCTTAATCTTAATCGTGCAGCCTCACTTAAAACAAAATCTATTTCGTTGCCAATTTCATACATTGGAGCAAAATTCATATAATGCTCCTCTGCATATTTTTTGTTCCATCCTGCATTTTCAACTAACCCCTCAATAAATTTCTCCTTTTTGGAATAAAGATTTACCATACCACAATTATTATGGCCTAGCAGAGCTATGGCCTTTACGCCGCCAATAGCAATCGCATACGATACTTTAAACTCACTGTAACGTAAATTCCCCCCACCGCTGCGGATTATATAGGCAAAATTATCTGGAATGCGAAGATATTTCCGATTATCCATACACATTCCTATTAATAATTGCGCTTTCGAATATGAATCAAATGAACGATGAAGATTATGGTATTCCAAAAGAAGCCCAACCGGGGTTTCTCTATATTCTGGAAAAATATCGTCCTTACTTGATACGCGAATTAATTTGTCCACTTCACCATTCCCTTCCAAACAAATCCAAATTCCGTCCAGAGGACTTTATTTTTTGATCTCCAAACAGGAATTGACTTCTAATTGTTGGTAAGCTTCACATTTGATCATATCGTAAACTTCTTTAAGGGGTATCTGCTGCTCTTCTGCTAGTCTTCGGCAATCCTCATATTCTGGAGCCACATTACGCAGGCTATCCTGATAACGGGCAACTTTCACCTTAGCTTGACCTAGCTTGGTTTGTATAGTCCTAATTTCATAAGGCAGCATATACTTGATCACAGGATAAACTCTAACTCCGATGGATGTTGTCTCAGAAAATATCTGCTGATAGAATGTTTCCAATTGGTGGGTATGAATCAATAAACTTAAGACTATGGCCGGGCGATTTTTCTTCATTTGGATTTTTCTCAAAAAAACATCCATCGCCCCAGCTTTAAGGAATTTGTTAATCAGGTAATCATAGAACTCCGGGTTCATGTCATCGATATTGGCTTCCATCATCAGGGCTTCTCCTTGGTGGACATGTCCCTTGCCGCCATAACGAATATGTCCGTCGGAACCAACGTGATCCAGTTTTTCACCAATGGTTACACGCAGCAAGTTTGGAATGACTAAATCATGCCCACCTGCCCCATAACCGGTGTTATCAACCCGCATCGGCGGCATATTGCCGAAATTCTGACAATAGGTTGTAATAATTGCCGCTCCGGTTGGAGTCACTAATTCTTTTTCAATATCCTTCGAATAAACAGGAACTCCTTGCAATAGTTCCAGGGTCGCAGGTGCAGGAACTGGCATGATGCCGTGGGCACATTCCGAAAAACCGGTTCCGGTATGCACTGGTGAAGCATATACTTCCTCAATCCCCAGCCTCCACAAACCGATAACTGAACCAACAATATCAATAATGGCATCCATGGCTCCGACTTCATGAAAGTGAATTTTGTCAACAGAGGTTTGATGTATTTTGGCCTCAGCTTCAGCCAAGCGAGTAAAAACCTGGATACTTTTTTCTTTAACAACTTCCGGCAGCGTACTACTATTAATGATTTCCCGAACATCCCGCAGATGCCGGTGTACATGGCCTTCCTCCGTTAAAACGTGTACCTTGGTCCCGCTGATACCTTTTTTAATCACTTTTTCCCTTTGCAATTGATAACCAGTCAACGGAAGCTTGGCTAAATCTGTTTGCAGTTGCTCCCAATCTAAACCAGCATCAACTAAAGCACCTAAGGTCATATCTCCACTTATCCCGGCAAAACAATGAAAGTAGGCGATTCTCATACATCGACCTCCCCTAATTTATTAATTAAACTGGCCTGATAACCTGCACCGAAACCATTATCGATGTTAACCACACTGACACCACTGGCACAGCTGTTCAGCATAGCCAGCAATGCGGCCAAGCCGCCGAAACTGGCACCATAACCAACACTGGTGGGCACAGCAATCACCGGTTTGTCCACCAACCCTCCGACTACACTGGCAAGGGCTCCTTCCATTCCAGCAACTACGATTAAAACCCGTGCGGCCAAAAGCTTATCTTTTTGGCTTAATAAACGATGAATACCGGCTACCCCTGTGTCATAAAGGCGTTCCACCCGGTTGCCCATTACTTCGGCGGTAATAGCCGCTTCTTCTGCGACAGGAAGATCTGAGGTTCCGGCACTGAGCACTAAGATATGTCCTCGTTTTGCCTGTTCACCCCGTCGTATCACAATTAAGCGAGCTAAATCATAATACTCAGCGTTAGGAATTCGTGCAGCAACAGCTTCATAAACATCATGATTAGCCCTAGTGGCCAGAATGTTCGTATCTGCTCTTTCGGCCAGCTTTTCGGCGATGGTAACGATTTGTTCAGTTGTTTTGCCTGCACTATAAATAACTTCAGGAAATCCTTGCCTGAGCTGGCGATGATGATCGATTTTAACAAAGCCCAAATCTTCAAAGGGCAGATCCTTCAATTTTTCTAATCCGGCATCCACACTAATTTCGTGATGCTTGATTCCTATGAGCAAATCACGCAGGCTTTTTTCATTCATACGTTTTTGTCCTCTTCATTTAAAGTTTCATTCATACTCCCCGTCCGGTAACCTTGAAGGTCCATGGTAACATAACTAAAGCCACAAGCTTTTAGCTCCTCAACAACTTGGTCTACTTTTTCTACCATAAGCAGGAATTGATCCCGGGGGATCTCGATCCGGGCAATTTCACCATGGTGACGTAAGCGAAACTGTTGAAAGCCCAAGGAACGCAGCAGCATTTCTCCTCGATCTACTTGGGTCAACTTTTCTTTCGTTATTCTTGAATTATACGGAAAACGGGAACTAAGGCAGGCAAAGGAAGGCTTATTCCAAGTTGATAAGCCCATTTCCTTAGAAAAAAAACGAATTTCCGCCTTAGTGATACCTGCTTCTTTCAGAGGACTGCGTACGCCCAATTCTTTGGCTGCCTTCATTCCCGGTCTGTGGTCATTTAAATCATCGAAATTGGAACCATCAAGCACGTAATTTATTCCCTCATCCTTGGCAACTGTCAGCAATTTGGAGAATAGTTCATTCTTACAGTAATAGCACCGGTTTGGCGGATTATCCGCAAACCCTTCAATCTCCAATTCTTCCGAAACGATTAGTTTATGTCTGGCCCCTAATTCGCGAGCCAGTTTTTGAGCTTCCGCCTGCTCCTGAGCAGGATAGGTTGAGGAAGTCGCTGTGACCGCTAAGGCTTTGTCGCCCAATACTTCCAGCGCAACTTTAAGCAGAAAAGTACTGTCAACTCCACCTGAAAAAGCAATAAGGACACTTCCCATATCCCTTAAGTTTTTACGCAGTTTATCCAGTTTCTCCCTATCAACTGCTTTCATCAAATTCCCTCCTGTACCTTCCAAATGTATTTGAATTTTAGTTGCTCTATCTTATCGGCTCAGATCAACTCGCTTAATTGACAAGTCGTAAGTCCCGTTATGCTCTTATTTAGGGAGCAGCGGGCGACAGTCGCCGCCCGCTAGCTTATTTTTACTTCTAGATCCTTTAAGAACTATACCAGAATGAGGAATTGAGGTAATACCTATTTATTTTGCTGCTTCAATAGCTTCAGAATTCTCAATCTTGTCAGCTCTAAAGTCCGCTCTTTCAACTATGAAAGAGGTCAGGAGACCAAGAAAGATTGCCCACAGAGGAGCTCCGATATTCAAGATCGAGAGGTTTGTAACCGCGATAAAGAAAGCGACTAAAGCACCCATTCTAAATTTGCCGGCAAAAGCTCCTTCAAAGGCACTTCTAAAGACTTCAAACATAGCTAACCCTGCTAAAACAGCCGTAAATTCTTTGGGAACCATTTTCACCGAGTCTACAATAATCTTGGCCAACAATGCAAAGGTTACCCAAAAGACCCCTTCTGAGAAAGCCGCGATAAAGCGGAACTCTTTCTTTTCACCCGCGGCAGGACTAGCACAAATAGCCGTACTCGGACCCGCAGTTACAGCCGGATGAGCTCCGAATAAAGAGTTAATAAAGGTGCCGATAGCGGGTACCACATACATGGCATTGATCGGTACTTTATATCCTGCGGCCATGAGAACCCCAACCGCTTGAATGTTTTGAACTCCAATGACTAAGAAAAAGAGAGGAATACTGATATCTAAAATTGCACGCAAGCTAAACGTCGGCAATGCTAAAACCGGTTTGGCGATTTCCAAGGATAGCGGAATGGGCGTAATCAGATTAAAGAATCCCAGGGCAGCGATTCCGATAATAATCGCGACAACAATCGGGGGAACCTTTTTAGAGAAACCTTTAAACGCCATTGATAGGAAAAACGCGGCTATCATGACACCATAAATTTGAGGCATATTAATAGCTGCGGTAAACATACTTGTAGCAAAGCTTAATAATACACCGCCAACCATGCCCAACATGACCGGTACAGGAATGCGCTCCACCAATTTCTTCATAACCCCTGTTAAGGTAAGCACTAAGGTGACCACAGCCACTACAATATATGCACCTATGGCCTCACTAAAAGCAAAATTCGGGAGTATCTTCGCGAGCATGACTGCTCCTGGGATACTAAACGCTGTAACAACCGGGATACGGTAACGCAAAGACATAAACATCGTCGATAGTCCACCAATAAGGTAGATTCCCAGGAGCCAGGAAATAGCTTGGGCGTCCGTCAAACCGCCTGACTTAGCAGCGTTCATAACAATCAGACCTGGTCCCATAGTGCTAAAGAGGGTAGCTACTAAACCTGTGGCGATGGCAGCAGCATTTTTGTTTTTCCATAAAACTCCCAAACTTTCCCGTAAATCATATCCCTTTTCAATGATCACATAATTTCCTCCTCTTTATCCGCTTCAAACCTCTTACTTCTCTATGCTCCGGCTCCCTACTCACAGCCACCATAGCCCAGCCGATATTAACAATCTTCGCTTTCCACATCAAGACTAAAATCAAGTAATGGAGCATCAAGAATGGCTCGACCAACATCGATAATATCCGGTCCAAGTGCTGCGATGTTCTTTAATTCTTCCGCAGATACCCCTCCGGCAAAGGCTAACTGTACACTTTTTCGCCAGCCATCTGCTGCGGCGGCAGCCCTTACAGCCTTAAAGTCCTCCAGACTACCGGTATCCACCATCAAAATGCCTGCCCCGGCCTGTACCGCTGTTCTGGCCTCTTCGACAATATCTTGGGCCTCACCTCGTAATTGGGCGACTACCAACCGGTCTGGGTCAAATAATTTTGCCCGGCCTACAGCCTCGGCAACTCCGCCAAACATCCGGATATAGTTTTTGTCTAAATAAACAAAGGGTTGTTCGGACATCCGCAGTCCTGCCCCACTTGTTATAACCGCCTGGCGTAGTTCTCCTTTAGTAGATTGACTTATCTTTTTCCAAGCACCGCAAACTACTTTTACCGGATTGGCCTTTCTGACGATGTCTGCGGTGGCAGTGGCTACTCCGGAGGGTTTTCCAATGACCCCCATAAGAGTTTCTTCTGCCTTAGTAACCATCTCAGCATCCCCTCTAGCGGCAAATACCGCCGTACCGGGAACTAGCAATGTTCCTTCGTGAGCGACTGATATAACTTCCAATCCCAGTTCCACCGCCAGTTCTTTCATCCTGGCTACTCCTGACAGTATTCCATTTTCCCGGGCTCTGATTGCGAAGGAATATGACCTATCTTTAAGTGGTTTAAACAAAAACTCTCTCAACTCCATTGCAATCACCTCCTCCTATATAATCTCCGTTTTTTTACAAGCGCTATCCCTGATTGATATCTCCTGGCCTATCCTTATTACTCCAGCTCAGATATCTCTGATGTCCGCTATAACCTTCTCTCCCTAATTGAATTGAACGGGTTCTTAAGGCAGATTAGTCAGCACGACATTACCTGTACCTCTTACCAACACTGTATCCGTGATACGAGGACCGCCAAATTTCGGTTCGTAAATTGTCGGAAGCAACAAATCTACCACCATATTTTCCTGAATTACGTGGCCTATTCCCTTACCGATCACGGGATAAAATTCCGACTGCCTGATTCCTACACCATAGCCGATTACTTCCATAAACTTCTTTGCATAACCATGGTCGTGAATAACCTTAGACACTTTCTCAAAGATTTCACTAGAAACCGCCCCCGGTTTCAATGCTTCTATCCCAACGTTTTGGGCCTCGATCAGCAATTTATAAATATCATTTATCTCCCGGGCAACTTCTCCTAAAAATGCAGTACGACACATTTTAGCTACATACCCTTTGTAAGACGCACCCAAATGAATTACCACAGGCTGATTATTTTCGATCACATAGTTGCCGGCGTAAGGATGCATCAATTGCTGACGGTCGTGCCGCAAAACCTGCATGCGGAATGTTGCCCCCTCTGATCCCGCTTTGCGCATGGCATACTCGGCCTCTGCAAGAATGTCTGTTTCTTTAATCCCTGGCCGAAGGGATTCCATGGCCGCTTTCATCCCTACTGCAACAAACTCAGCAGCTTTTGAAATGTAGTTAATTTCCTGTTCACTTTTAATTGAACGCAACCTGTAGCATGCTTCCGCAATATCGCCGAAATAGATTCCGGGTACGGTATCGCGCAGGCACTGAAAATCCTTTAAATTAATAAAATACCTGGTGAATCCAATTCGCGGATTGGAGATGCCCAGATTTAGTACCATTTCGGCGGTTTTTTGACTGACATTCTCGTTCGGAAAGAAATAAGGAACCACTTCCAGCCCTGATTGATCCCGCATATGGCGAGCGTCCAACCACAAGCAAATTAGTTTCGGTTCACCTTGGGCCGGAACAATCAGAGCTCCTCCTTCAATGTCTTCACTGTTTGCAAAGTAGATTAGATTCTCCCTATCCATAATGACGGCGGCATCCAGTTCGTGAACCTTCAGTTCCTGTTGGAGCGCGGCAATTCTCTTGACAACAATCTCGTTCATAAACACTGCTCCTCATTATTCGAAAAGGGGGATATTATTGCCCCCCTTTTTCATATAATCTTGCAAGGTTAAAGAATGTGGGATTAGGCTTTCAATTCCAAAATAGAAAGATCGACACCCCTTTGCTTGAGCCACTTTGGCAGAAGCTCCTTATCAACCTTTTCACTGACCAGCGGGGCTCTTTCGATCAAAAGCTTAGCCAATGATTCGCTGACATTTAGACCGCCCATAGCGCCGTCAAAGATAATGACTTGATCTGTTCCGCTGACATTGTAGGCAAAATCCATGGCATTTTCTGCAGTTCTAGCGGTTACGGCATAATCCATATAGCCAATATTCATGGAATCCGTATCAAATAGTTTTCCCTGCTCATCGCCCACGACAACAGTCGGAATATTCTTAGAGAAGAATTCGGAGGGATATCCTGTCCAGGCATAGTTATGCACACACATTTTGATCGCGGGGTTCATGGGAGGGGTCTCCTCCAGCAACGGCTTTCCGTTCTTACGATAGAAAGCCTCGGTATACCAAGTATAAGAGGGCAATGGCGTATTAAGGTCATATAAATCGGAATTGGCACCCAGGAAATTCGCATAAATAACTCCCGCTGAAAATACATAGGGTACCGGGCAAGGGAAATCGAGAACCGCAATACATTTGTCAATTTCGCCGAATAAAGTCATAATCTTTCCGTACAGCTGGCAGCCAACAAAGGTCGCCCGGTCATTAAGGGCGTACAGATCGTTGTCACAGTCCGCACCGATTACACCATGGGGCCCGCAATTTAGAAAAGCAGCAAAGGCAAATTTGCTTTGCACAAACTCGGACTCGAAAATAGCACGGGCAGTAAAGTTTGCGGCACGGGGCCCAAGGTTCTGATGGTAGGTACTGCGGGTTTCACAGCGCGCATAGGACATACCAAAGGGTTTTACAGCTTTATCAACCTGTCTGTGGAAATGCACTTCACGAACGTCAGTATGATGGGCATGAATGATCCAGGTTGCGTCATAAACCCGCTTAAGCCCGTAAAGAGTTCCGATTTCGGTCTCAATAGCAATCCCTTCATCGATGGGAGCTACTCCGACTGCTTTTCCTTTATAATAGGTGTCTAAGCCATAACGCTTCATATATTCTTCCGTTTCACGGAAGCGCATGCCTACACCCGCACGCAGCCGAATATCCGTGCAGCCGGTTCTTTCTGCTACAACATCTCTGATTGCCTTAAGCAGCTCTGCATAGGGTTCGCCGCCAAAAAGAGTGAATCCATGGTGGGAAGCCAGGACATTAACGGAATGTTCCGGTTTGATCATACTCATGTCGACCTTCATCAGGGCATCATGGGCAGCTTGACGAACATCATTGATTGCATCCGGTCCACCCGGCAGGAGCACAGGAGGCAGATCCGGGAACAATTCGCGCAGATAAAGAGAAACCATTCCAGGAAGTTCGGAAACACGGGTTTTTACAAGTTCCGGGTCAATGCCATACATAGAAGGTTTGGGAGGAATCGGCTTAATTGGTGCGTGCATCAAATCCTTATAATTCATTACATATCCTCTCCTTCCGCTTTAGTATTAACAACGCGATCCAATAAATCTCTATCTTCTTGGAAATAGAAACCTCTCTTACTGTATTTCTCAACAACCGTTTCAGGAAGAGTCCAGGCAGTAGGGGTAACGCCGTACCACTGCCAACCATTTTCAACCCGTTTCAGCTCAAGGCCTGCAGCTTCGATCATCCGAAGCAGGGGCTGTACACATTCAATCGTGCAGCCTGTGCGAATACCGGTTCTTGAGGATACTTCTTCAGGGGTTTTCGCTCCTTCCAGGATAGCAGCGGCAACTTCTTCAGCACGCACACCCACACAGTAACATAAGATCTGTTCCGGATTGAGATGGGCTTTTTCACACATCTCACGAATTGCTTTGGCATCATGCTTGGATGCGTCCACTCCGATGGTAAAGGGTTCCTCGCGCTTAACCATTTTAATCGCATAGAATGGGCAGCGGGATTCGCAGTTGGTGCATCCTCGACATTCATCCGCCTTTACATTGGCCTTCTTATCAGAAACTGAAATCGCTAAAACCGGACAGACTTTCTCGCATACTTTACATCCCCTGCACACGTCGTGCTGTACTTCGGCCAACAGGGTTACTCTTTTCATCTGTCAAACCTCTCCCTTCATTCTTGTCATACGGCATTCCCTTGATTAACGTCCAAGCACAATCTGCTCCTCTGTCAATCCCCCCTCTCGGACTCCCCCATTTCTGTGGAATTATCCCTCTGATTTTTTGTTCTTCTGAGATAATTCAAACGCCACATCTATGATCATATCTTCCTGTCCGCCTACCATTCTCCGCTTGCCCAGTTCCACAAGAATATCCCTGGGATTCAGTCGGAATTTTTCAGCGGCTTTATAGGTGTGGAGTAAAAAGCTAGAGTAAACACCGGCATAGCCCAACATTAAAGAAGCGGTGTTAATAACCTGGGGACGCTGCATGATCGGCTCGACAATTTCCTCTGCTACGTCCATGATGCCGTTTAGGTTAATCCCTGTGTCATACCCTAACCGGTCCAGCACCGCACATAACACTTCATTCTGGGTATTTCCGGCACCCGCACCCAGACCGCGGCAGGTAGCATCCAGGTAGACAGCGCCTTCTTCTACAGCAGCAATTGAATTCGCGACAGACAGACCTAAATTATTATGAGAGTGGAAGCCAATCGGAATATCAATCGCTTTTTTGAGGGCACTGACTCTGGCTCGGACATCATCCGGCAACATATAACCTGCTGAATCCGCGAGGTTAATATAATCCGCGCCGCAGTCTACAAAAATTTCAGCTTGCTCAACAATCTTTTCCGGTGCTGCCATATGGGACATCATCAGGAACCCTACCGTCATCATTCCGATGCTCTTGGCATATTTGATATGTTGAATCGCGATATCCGCTTCGGTCACATGAGTGGCAACCCGCACAGCCTGAGCACCATTTTCCTTGGCTTCCTGCAAATCTTCTATCGTCCCAATTCCGGGAAGCAGCAGAACTGTCAGCTTGGCGTTCTTAACCACCTTGCTGGCCGCCTTAAGTAGTTCGATTTCATTGGTTTTTGAGAACCCATAGTTGACGGAAGAACCGGTGATGCCATCTCCATGGCTCACTTCTATCAGACTGACACCAACCTTATCCAATCCTTCGGCGACTGAGGTTACCTGATCAACCGTAAAACTATGACTGACCGCGTGACTCCCATCTCGAAGCGTCGTATCGACAATATTAATTTTTCTTTTTTCCATTTAGTGTTCCCCCTCCTTGTTCAACAGATTCTCTGCTACTTTTTCGGCAACAGCGACGGCTGCCTGATTGATGATATCAAGGTTCCCTGAATACATGGGTAAAAAGTCGCCGGCACCCTGTACCTGAACAATTACGGTAACTTTGTTTCCATCTATGACAGGGGGAACACGGAGCTTATAACCGGGCACATAGGCTTGAACTTGCTTGACAATCTCATTAACGGATTCAATGATTTTTTTCTCATCCGGATTCTTTACTATAGAATAAATGGTATTGGTCATCATAATGGGCGGTTCGGCGGGGTTCAGAACAATGATGGCTTTGGCTTTGTCTGCACCGCCAACGATTTCAAGAGCCTTTTTGGTCGTCTGAGTGAACTCGTCAATGTTGGCACGGGTTCCCGGGCCTGCGCTCTTAGAGGAAAGGGCCGCCACAATCTCGGTATACTCGGAATCCGCAACCCGGTTAATCGCATGGGCAATGGGAATCGTTGCCTGTCCGCCGCAGGTTACCATGTTAAAGTTATCCACATGGGCCAAATTGTCAAGATTGACACAGGGAACCACGTAGGGGCCTACTGCAGCAGGAGTCATATCCATAACGATTTTGCCTGCAGCTTTTAATATGGGTGCATTATATAAATGCGCTTTTGCACTTGTTGCATCAAAGACAATCTTGATATCGGGGTCCGCGGCCACAGCGCTGACACCTTCCAGTGAAGTCTTAAAGCCCAGTCCGGCTGCTCTTTTAATCCCCTCAGATTCCACGATACCGGTCATTAAGTGCATTTGCAGATGTTTGCTTTTCATAACCTTATACATCAGGTCAGACCCGATATTTCCGGGACCGATGATGCCTACTTTGATTTTCTCCATTCTCCTTCTCCTTCTATAACTGTTATTTAAATTTAGCCGTCACACTACCCATGCCGTGAAAGGTTACCGTAAAGCTGTCATTTTTTGCAGCTGGAATTGCAGCAGTGACTGCACCGGCCAAGACGATATTTCCCTCTTTCAGTTCAATATCAAATTCAGACAGTTTATTCGCCAGCCAAGCAACCGCTGCCGCAGGATTCCCCCACACTTCCGCGCAGGTTCCGCTGTTAACCAGTTCCCCGTTCTTCTCTAATGTCATGCCCGTTAAACGCATATCCACATCACCAATCGGCGTCATGCGTCCGCCCAAAATGAAGCGGGCACTGGAACCATTGTCAGCAATAGTGTCGGAAAGCGTAATCTTCCAGTCCTTAATCCGGCTGTCAACAATTTCAATGGCGGGAACCACCCAGTCCGTAGCATTATAGACATCAGCGATGGTTACACCGGGCCCGCGCAAGGTTTTCTTAAGACAAAACGCCAGCTCCCCTTCAACCTTTGGCTGATTCAGTTCATCTATCGGGCAAAAACCGCCCTCCAGCACCAGCATTTTATCGGTCAGGTGACCGTAATCTGGTTCATTGACATGCAAGAGATTTTGCATGGCTTTGCTGGTCAGCCCTACCTTCATGCCAATCACTTTTTCCCCTGCGGCAACTCTTTTGGCAACATTTTCGAGCTGAATGGCGTAAGCGTCTTCCACCGACATATCCGGATGGGAGGCGGTCAGCATTTCAATCTGATAGTGTCCTTTTTCAGCGTCAAGCAATTCCTGGGCAATTTTATTACAGTCCATACGTTTTCTCCTTCTCTCCTACGAAAGTTTATTTAAGCCATGATGATCATGGTGGAAACCCTTTTTCATTAGTTTTTCCGCAAGTACCGCAGCGATTTGTTGAGCAGTGACCTCTTTATCACAGTTGCGTTTCAAACATTCCACCAGTACGCCCGCGGCGAGCCGGACTTCGTCGTTGGGGCCGGGAAAGGAAACCATCATGGACGGACCCACTGTTCCCACCGCGATTCGCACTCCGTCCTTAACATGGCGTCCCGTTCCCTGTTGAAACTTGACAATATACGGCGTCGCTGCCTGGGGATCGACCCGCAGCACACTTTCCACAGTTTTGTCCTTGTCCTCGGCACCTACACCGCCGGTGGTAATAATCAACCCAAAGGCGCGGGAAACCGCATCGGAAAGCTTAAATTCCATATCGTCCAAATCGTCTTCCATAACATCCCCGATGGTCACTTTATAGCCTTCTCCCTCTAAAAGGTTTTTTAAATAGGGAGTATTAGTGTCCTCAATCAAATTCTGTTTCAGTTCAAAGCCCGTCGGAAAGATGATCGCTCGCTTTGAAATACGCTCTTTAATTTCATCCACCATGTGGTTGACTGTCGTGCTCATTTCCACCGGATTTTCCCCTTCCAGACAGATCAGACCGAGAATCCCGTTGGAGTGCAGGCAGGAATCCTCGTAGAGGCGGACGCCTTTCAGTTTGGCAAGCGCGTCAAGCACCGCCCGCTCTTTACCAATAATGTTTTCAGTGGGAATATCGTTTTCCATAATGTCGAGGGTGATATGGTCCGGACGAACATCGACCACCAGTACTTTACTTCTTTCTAGCCCCAGCACATCCGCCACCGTCTGGGCGAGCTGAGTCAAATTTACATGATCGAGGGTAATATGGTTGATCCAGAGTTCCGTTTTTTCCAAAAGATTCAAACCCATCTTCAGAATCTCCTTTCGTCTTAAACGTTCAAATTTCAACATCAAAGTTAATATTTTTCCATCTTATTTAATGATTTATGCACTAATAGGATAGAAGAATCATCAATAGTTCGTCATTAACGAACATCGTTCGGATATTATCTTGGAAAAATAGCGTTCTTTTTAACGCCACTTTAACCCTGTTTAAAAGAGTACAATTTTCTAAGATATTTATCATCATATTATTCTGTCGAATTCGTTATTACCGAACGTCGTTCCGATATTACTCCTGAAAAAATAGCGTTCTTTTAATACGCCATTTAACTCTGTTAAAAAAGAAGTTTCATAGGATTTTTAGTCAGCCTCTATACCCTAGTCTTTGTGAGATCTGGAGAGCGTGATATTGTACATCCTTGGCGATAGCCTCAATTTGTTCTAACGGCAACCGAACTGTCGGAGCGGAAACACTAATGGCCGCCACCGGCTGATTCATATAATTGAAAATTGGAGCTGCGATACAACGCAGGCCAGTCTCAATTTCCTCATTGTCAACAGCATATCCCCGTGAATGAATACGCTCCAGTTCGCGGTACAATTCCTCTGGATCCGTGATTGTATGTTCTGTATATTTTTTGAAATCTCCTTTTGCAAAAACCTGCTTCAATTCATCATCGCTCAAAAAAGCCAGGATTGCTTTGCCCACACCTGTACAATGCATAGGGGCGCACTTACCTGTCTGGGAATAAACAATTACAGCCTCGGGGGCATCAACCTTATCTATATAAACAATCTCATCACCATAATGAGCGGCCAGATGCACGGTGGTATTGTATTTACCGCCAAGCTCCTCACAAAATACTTTGGCTTCGTTTCGCAAATCCATGCGGTTATACACCAGAGTGCCCAGCTCAAACAGCTTGATTCCCAGTCGATAGCGTTTTGTTTGGGGATTCTGTTCCAGATAACCTTTTGTAAGCAGTGTATTCACCAATCCGTAAACCGTACTCTTGCTTAGCTGCATTCTTTCGGAAATTTCCGAAATACCTAATTCTATAGCTTGTCCTTTAAAACATCCAAGAATATCTAACGCCCGATCTACAGACTGCACGATTACACCTGATGCACTTGCCATTAACATTTTCCTTTCAATTCAGAAAGCCAAAACCGTGATATAAAAATTTGACTTCATAGCAAATTATAAGGTGTGCTTTCAAAAGAGTCAATATTATTTCATGTATTATACATCTGAAACTTTTTCCAAGTAAATCATTGCTTTCAGTCAATACCTGATCACCACTGTTCAAGGGTCTGTGGTATTCTACCCTTTATTGATTCCTGCACCTTCAAAAGCCCGGCCACATATTCTATCAATAAAGGACGGAAAAGGTCATGAATGATGTGATCATGGAACGTACACCCCTTGTGATCGCGGCTGTCAGCGAAAAGAACCAGGCGATCAAGGACAGAGATCAGGCCCGCGCGGAAAGGGCCTCAGGCCATTAAAGTTTTGCGCTTAGCATTACCAAGTTTTAAGTGCAGTGATGGGCCTGCTTTGAAGCAGATAAAACTCCCCTGCGCCATAGCTCCACTCAATATCTTGAGGTACTCCGTTGAAATGTTTTTCTATCCGAAGACATAGACAAGCCAGTTCCCGAACCTGCTGGGAGGTTAAACACCCTCGCGCAGGACGCCCAGTATGAGGGAGCAGTGAAGAGGATTGTCCCTTCTGCGGAGCAGGAGTGAATTTAAGAACTGCACCATCAGGACGTCTGGCAAGCCATTGATCAGGAATGATTTCTCCTTGAACCAACGCTTCCCCGACACCTTTTGCAGCATTAATGATCAGCTCACATGAGTCGTTTAAAAGAGGGTTAACCGTAAAGACCACTCCGGCGACCTCATGCGGTGCCATTTCTTGAATGACCACGGCAAGAGCGACTTCACTCTCGCCAAATCCTTGTAAGGAACGATACTGCACTGCCCGGGGTGCCCAAAGTGAAGCCCAGCATTTTTTTATGGCATCGAGAACGGCATCTTCCCCTTGGATATTAAGATAAGTTTCTTGTTGACCTGCAAAACTTGCACCGGGTAAATCTTCTGCTGTAGCTGAGGAGCGAACAGCGACTTTAGGGCAACACATCCTTCTGTAAGCTTCCAGGACTTCTGCCATTACTTCATCAGGCAAGTAAACATTTTCTATTTCCATCTGAATCTTAGAAGTTACAGCTTCTAAAGCCGCTAAGTCATGGACGTTAATTTTCGGTAAATGAACATCCGTTATGCAACGCCGGTAGCCATCAACGGTTAAAACAAAACCCTGGGGTACTTTCATTCCTGCTAATACTAATTCACCTAGATTAGCCCCTTTTCCGCCAGCTAAAGATAGGTCTTCTCTTCTTAATTCTTGAAGCAACCGTACATATTTCATGGCAATATCTCCATTTAGCTATTTTACTTTAGGTATTCTCAATCTAGGACTTGAATCTTTCCAGCGGCTCCGTCCACACGGACACGTTGCCCATTATGCAATATCTTTGTTGCCTTAATCGTCCCGACTACCGAAGGAAGTCTGTACTCCCGAGCAACGATTGCTGCGTGGCATAATGCTCCACCCGAATCGGTGATTAACGCCGCCACATGCGGAAATAGAACCGTCCAAGTCGGAGTCGTTAAAGGACAGACTAAGACTTCCCCTTCCTGGACCAAGGGGAACTCTTCAGCCGTATGAATAATGCGCACGGGTCCTTCGGCAACTCCTGGAGAACCTGGGGTACCAAACAGCTCTCCCTCAGGAGATAGCTCCATCGTGGCTTCCGGTTCTGCTTCAAGAAGGGAAAATTGTTTTAGAAAAATCTTCATCCCCTCCGCTGCAAGAGGGGGAAATACATCTAAAGGGAGTTCGATGGGCATTTTTCCAATAGTCTGTGGAGGTACTAAGGAGAAATTTTTGGTATGTTCAGCCTTCCTCTCAGCCACCAGCCCTTTCAAGCTGGCAAGGGTGTAATCTCCTCTCAATGCTGAGAGTAACTCTTCTCGATATAGGAATAGAGTGTCCTCCGGAGAATCAAGAATACAATCCTGAACAAATCTTCTGCCAGCCTCAATTGCAGCATAACGCGTATAGCTAAGGGGAACGGTCCATAAAATGTAGTCATGAATTTCGCTTAAGGGTTGAGCTTGCTCTGCTAATTCAAGCCAGGCGTCAAACTCCTTCCGATCCGCTCCCGTTAAAGTGCTGCGGAGTTGATTGATCCGCTGAAGTCGGTACACTTGAAAGTCAGAGTCTTCTTCTGTCATAGAGTCATCTGAGTCCATTAACCCCTTGATAATCCCAACCACGATCTCCGGCATCTCTCTCCACGTGGGTGTGAATTCAAAACTATCTGCAGGCCGATCTCCCTCATCTTCTAAGAATTGATCGAGTTCTTCCTTAAACCAAGTATTAGCTAGACTTTGAAGTGCTTTTTCGCTAGGTAAAGAAGACAAACTATCGCTAACCGTCGGGTCTGCAGCAGCACGCCGGGCCAAGGTTAAAAGACGATTCGTTGTGTTTAATACTGCAGGATCATTCATCTGAACCAATTCGTAAGCTTCAAAATTTGTTAGATTAAGAAGCTTTTCGCATGCCTCCACCCAGCGCCCACGTATGTACATACCAAGCGCGACAATTTTTACATGCAGATTCCAGGACCAGCATAAAAAGTCATAGCATTGATCAAGGTGATTGGCCAGTTCTTCTAAACTCGCATTGGCGCGATCAAAATTCCGAATCGGCTCGAGACGCTTCCGAGCTTCCGGCTCCCATACATCCTTCCAGGCATGGACATGATTCTCAAACCCTTTTTCCTTAAGAAACTGTCCAAAACCCAAGACCCGGCTGCGGAGCTTCGGGTTAATCCGCCACAAATGAAAAAGAAACGGAAACCGCTCCATAATCGCCGGAGTATCTCCCCCAATGGGCTCAATACGTTGAAAGACATAGCCATGGAGAACAAGATAGGCATTTTTAAGAGAAGGCATAGACCATTCCTCATAAGCACGAGCAGACCCGACTTCGACAGGAATGAGTCCATAAGAGACAAAAAGTGGGTGTACCGGCCTCGGCCAATGAATATTATCCCGCATCCAGAATCCCTTAGCTTCCCAAAGAGACATTTCTTTCTACCTCCCCCAATTTTATAATTGATTTCTCACGGTTTTAACAACGCACCTGATAAATAGGTGTTAACTGCAGATAGAAGAGTAGATAAGAGGTCGTTTTGTTGACCATAATGATACCATCTCACCGTGTGAACTATATATAATCCCTCAATATCGCTGGCAAACTCCTGTGGAGGTCGTTCTCTTGTTACTACTCCAGCGATCTGACCACGTTCAAAGGCTTCTGTTATCATCCTCCGAAAGAGAGTCCCATTCGAATGTTCCGGCGTTCGTCCACGCTTCATCTTTTCCAGTAGGGTGACTAAGTAGAGTTCTGGTCTTTTTAGGGTCCACTCGACAGCACTAGCAATGATTGCCTGAATTTGATTATCTGTTCCTGAAGTGGCAGCAAAAAAAACATCAACTTGCTTTGCTGTTAATTCTTCTGTCTCGTAAAATATCTCAAGTGCTAAATCTTCTTTTGTCTGAAAATAATTATAGAAAGTTCCCCTTGCCACCCCGGCTGTGCCAGTAATCTCCTCAATGGTTGTTTCCGTAAACCCATTAGTCCTGAAAAGCTCTTCACCGGCTCGTAAAAGGGCTGATTTAACTTCCGCCTTTTGTTTATCTCTTAATTTCATTACAATTTTCCCCTCAATTAAAATAATAAATGGAAATAACTTTGCGCAAATAATATACACTGTACATTAAATGAATTAATTCATTATATTTACAAACACTTCAACTGTCAATAATATGTTTTTCATTACTATAATTTAAATGCCGGATACAAGACCTTCCCCTTGTATCCGGCATTTAAAACAGCAGCTTCTATATCCAAATTAAGTCTGAAAAAACTCATCCGAGTTGAAAAAGTTCCAATATCAGTTCATAGTTCAACTAAAAACCCAGCTGCCGTTTTAGAACCGATCAATCTAAATAGCCCACTATATCTGATTCTGATAAGCAAGACCTTATGGAGATATACTCTCTCCTAAAGATCTTTGAATTCATAGGTTATATTCTTGCCCATTACCGTCACCTCAAGATAGTTTGCTGCCGTGGGCTTTTCCTGAGAAAAATCAGGGATACTAAAACCGGCATAGGAACTATAGCGAACTCCCCGATCCAATTCACTTTGATTGCCCCCCCCCTGAAACAAGACCCAGACATTTTTTCCGGTTTTCTGCCGATATTCGGCCAAGATATCCTTGAACAGCTCACCTTCTTTGGCATTAATAAACCTAGCCGGAGGGTCCGACATGAGGATAAAAACATTGCTGCCAGCTAAATTGTCTAATTCCTCAAATAGCCATAGCCATTGTTCCGGATCACTTCTCCGAAGGCCGCCTTGGCTGGTATCCAACTGAATAAAGCTGCAGTTCTTATAATTATAGGTTTTATATTCAGCTTCAGTAATTAGGGCAGGTTTCTCAATATCCCTGACAGCGGAGATAGCTTGGCCGGTATAAACTGCCATGTCCAAATTTTCATTAATATAGCTGGTCATTTTGTTCAACCATTGATCTTCCAGAGTAGTATCGCTTTCCTGGCTACTGCTAAAAACAGCAAACTTAAAATTATCAGGACCTGATACAAACTTTATTGCCCTATTGGCCTCATCTTGGGGGATGGAATCCTGAGGTATTTTACTTGGGTCAATGACCGGATGATTGACCACCCTTGCCGTAAGGTCATCAAAATAAATCTTTCCCGAGCCCTCAACAGGATCACTAGCTTGCACATAGAGTCTCCTGAGCTTGGTTGGCTTCTTGATCTTTTCCAGGGAAACCTCCATTCTCTGCCAACCTTTCCAATCTAATTTCGGAGCAATTTCCAACGAATATCTTTTTCCTGTGTCATCCAGGACTTCGCCAAGAATCCGGTTTGAATTTTCGCGAGTATTGTAAATCCAGACAGCTAACTCGGAAGTGTCAGAAGCAAGGGAAAGTCCCGCTCCTTTAAAAAGCAAGGAGACTTCACCCGAACTATTCGTGTCGAAGAAATCGTAGACTAATTGTCCTGAAGTATTTCCTCCGTGTACCTGATCCGGGGAAAGCTGAAAACTCCCCTGGGCTATCTGTGGGTTAGCTTGGAATGAAGCCTGGTCGTCTTCGAAGGCATAGATTGTTTCAGTAGAATCTTCATAAATCGATACCGCAGTATAGGCATGGACATCCCCAACACCTGCTTTGATATATCCTGCACCAACAGTAGTCGCTTTAAGAGTTCCCTCTTGGAAATCCTTAACTTCCCCGCTCACTGCCCACTGAACATCTTCCGGCTCAATATTCGCCTTAAAGCCCTGTTGGTCGTAGCCTGTCACCTCAAGGGTTTGGCTCTCTCCAAGCGCTATCTCTAACTTATCTGAACTGAGTTCAAGCTTGACGGGAGCACTTAAAGAGCGGATATCCAGCTCGCCTGTTATTTTCCCTACTTTAGCAATCACTTGGCCCTGGCCTATGGAGGTGGGCTGAAACTGATTATCTATAAATCTTCCTTCAATTCCCCTTACACTCCATTCTATCTGTTGAGGGTTAACCATTACCGGATTAGAGAAGCTGTCCACTCCCCTAAGTGTATAGTTTCTTGAAGTGTGCACAAAAACATTAGGATCTTCGGTTTCCAAAATCAGCTTGGCCAGAGGAGCCGGAGAGGCCTGAGAAAAGACTCCGATACCGTTGGCAACAGAACGCAAAGACCCCTCGGAAGGTATATTGACAAGGTCTAAGCTGGAAGTCCCCGGCTTTCTGGCTACCATGGTAGTAGATCCGCCGCCATCAAAAGCTAAAGCATTGTAAGCTCCCAACTCCTGCATGAGTTGAGCAGACTCGGTTTGGGTAAGTCCCACACTATTATCCTGTCTGCCATCCACCGTGACCAAAATCAGTTGTTTTCCATCCTGAGAACTTCCTGCCAAGGTTCGAGGGTTTTTCTTATCAAAGCCGCCAGTGCTATAAGAAAAAACCTCGGGAATCTGCCCCTCCTTGACCAGTATGGAGGAGCCGGTTGCCGACATTTGCAGGTCAGACCAGTCCGGGTTGGAGGTGACGGTAAATTTTGCTGGTTCTCCCGTCCGAAAGCTTTCCAGAAGTTTGACAGCTTGTTCTCCCCGAGAAATCACAACATAACCTTCAGCAGGTATCGTTGAGGCAGGCAAGGCCTGGCGAACTTCGATGACTCGTCCCTGGGAAATAAGAATTTCCACCAAATCAGGATACTTTTCCGAAGCTCCGAGAGTGCTAGGTCCCCATTTATTATCCAACACGGTAATATCCATATATTGCTGACGGCTGGGCTGGTTGTACTGAGCCACCACAAATGAAGCATTGTTGAATCCGGTCAAAGTAAGGGAGTTTTTCCAATAATTAAAAAGTATCTGACCGGAATTATCGAGAGAGAAGGAAGCCATTTCATCGTTGTTTTGATTGTACCAGCCAGCTGTGGCTAAAAGGTCTCCACCTCGAACGAGGGGGCCGTCAGGATATCCGGTACCACCACCCATCGGATTAAAGAAACTGGCGTTCACGGCGGCTACCGCACCATTTTTCTCGGCTAAAGCAAGGACTGTGGAAAATGCATCCGTGATCCGGCCATTAGCCAGGGTATCTATTTTGATATTAGGATTCGTAGTATCAATACGCAACACTTTGATGTTTAACCAACCGTCGGCTGTCAAGCGGGAGATATGTTCCAGTGTTGCTCCATCTGTGATGGTATGTTGAGAGCTAGTCTCATAGAGAGTCTTCGGTTGGGCCAGCGCTGTACCGGAAATTGTTATGACAGCGAAGGCTGTTGCCAGAAAGGCTACCAGCACTTTTTTTAAATAAGTCATTCCTTTCCTCCCTGTTCGATTTTTCACAATAAGGTCTCAGCTTTTCGATGCTTGAAATTGGCCACTAAGCATTCTACTAGGTATTCTACAATTCTTGAGAAATTCCTCTTAAAATACACAACACTCTGACAATCCTAGCGTATGTACTTGGAAATACACCATTGCCGCAGTATTTGTCAAGACATTTTAATTAACCTTGACACTAATCTACAAATGAAAGTATTTTAGCTCATGGATTCAGCAATTTTTATCAACATGTCTCGATCAGCGCCACTACAAAAAACTCTGAACCAATACTCACCATCAGACCAGTGGACAAAACGAGGTGATGCTGTTTCTGTCTGAAAAACCATTAGACCATCGTATCTACCGATTTTCACCTTTTCTACGGTGAATCCTTGGTCCGGGTTAACAATTGTTACATCAGATGAATTTGTTTGCCGGATATCCAGTAATTCAAACTCTTCCTCACTGATTCTACCAGCTCTATCTTTGACAAGAAACTTTTCAGTAACTCTTATGGCAACTGTTTCGGCCGAGCTAAAGCGACCCACTAAAGTGGGGGTATCGCCGTTCAGAGTTACGCCTTCAGGAAGGTAGGCAGGAAGTCTGATTGGCATTTTAGCAACTTGTTTCGCATGGGAAAGCGTTGTTGGTAAAAAGAGGGTAGGGGTTACTTCTGCTACCTTTTCACCGATATTTTGCACAAATGTTAGGGTAAAGGTACCTAGTTCATTTTTCAGAAACCAGGACTTCTCGATATTGGCAACAGCAGGAGTTATCGTACAAAGGGGTATACTAAGAGCCAGCAACAACACGGCGGCAGCTAACCCTATCCTGCGTATATACCGTCTTCTCATACGTCGAAACCCTTGCTTTGCTTGAATATTCTCCCACAATCCTTGCGGTATTTCAATGCCGTCTACCGCTCTGTGGAGCCCTGCTCTTATAAGACTTTCAGGCATGGTTGGCACCTCCCAATATCTTCATCATCTCAGGAAAATCCTTTCGCAAACCTTCCCTGCCCCTATTTAAACGAGACTTTACAGTGCCTAATGCAATGTGCAGGGTTTTAGAGATTTCGTCTTCACTTAGGTCTGCATAGTATCGAAGTACCAAGGGGACCCGTAATTTGGCTGGTAACCTTTGAACTAACTCCCAAATTTCAATGCACTGTTCCTTACTTATAGCAACAAATTCCGGATCGTTCGCCGACGGCGACAAACTATTAGGGATTTTATCCGTTGGAATTGGCCAGCGTTTCAGTCTCCGAGTCAATCGCATTGCTTCGTTAACTACTATGCGATAAAACCATGCTCGGAAGGATTCACCGTCCCGAAAACGGTTTATATTCTTGAAAGCCCTGAGAAAGGATTCCTGGCAGACATCTGCCGCAATATTCGGATTTCTCACTAAAATAAGTGCCGTTCCATATGCGAACTGAACATGTTGCTGATAGAGTTCTGCAAATGCGGCTTCATCCCGAATTTTGCACCTCCGAATGAGTTCTACCTCTTCACTAGGCATTTATGAACAACTCCTCCCTCCTTGATTAACGACTCACTAGTAATACCCTTGTTTAGTGAATTTAGTTCCATTGTTAGATAAGTTTTTTTACTCTTTGTTTTCACAGAAACAAGGCTGGAAAGTCTCATGCCTCCAACCTTTAATTTCTATTGAAATAATTTCATCGGTTGCTCCTACGGCTATGCATTTGGCATACGTATAAAGTCTCGAATACTTTTATGGCAAAGGCCATCTCGTAAGCTCTTCAGTTTCCAGATTAATCCGGCCAAAACCAATCGGCTGGCCCGATCTGCAGAACAGACCAACTAACTCTGGATAGATTGTTGCCAACAATATTTAGTCCCAAAATCTCCCGGTAGTACATACCCTAATATATAAACTGTAAGGGGTGGAAATAAAGTAGTATTCCCTAATGAACAAATGCCCATTGTTGGATCCCTGCAAGCAATACGGGAGGGATCGCACGACTTGTCTAGGGAAAAACTTCTTCCTAAATAATAAGAAAATACGACTCGCTGGGAAGGCTGGCGATAACTATGAAAATTGGTATACCAAGAGCACTTTTATATTATAAATATAAGCACCTCTGGGAAACGTTTTTTGATGAACTGGACATTGATTATATCGTAAGCCCAGAAACAAACAAGGACATTATTGGTAAAGGCATAACCTATGCTATTGATGAATCGTGCTTGTCCTCCAAGATCTACCTTGGACATGTGGAATGGTTAATGGATAAATGTGACTATATTCTCGTTCCTCGTATTTCAGACGGTAGTGATGGAACGGTGTGCACCAAGTTTCAAGCCCTTTACGATGTCGTGGTCAACACTTTCAGAGATAGTCATCCTAATTTATTATATTATAATATCGATCCTGAAGTTGCTGATTTTGAGATGACCGCCTTTCTCAAAATGGGTAAAGCCCTTGGCAAAAGGAAGTCTCAAAGCTTATACGCCTACCTTATAGCCAAGCAAGTTCAAAAAAGGGCCCATTTAAGAGAGATATATGAACAGGAATGTTTGCTAAGGGAAAATAGGCTTAAGGTTAAGATCTTATTGATAGCACATTCTTATAATATTTACGACAAATATATTGGTGAACCTATCACCAACTTTCTACGTGAGCTGGGGGCTGTTCCGGTCATTGGCGATATCGCTCCCAAACGAGAGGCTATAGTCAAGTCCGGCGAAATCAGCCAGACATTACCCTGGGCCTTTAACAAAGAGCTGGTTGGTTCCATCCCAATTTACAAAGACAGAGTCGACGGCATTATCCTAATGAGCGCCTTTCCCTGTGGACCGGATTCTCTGGTTAACGAGATCCTTATCCGACGGATCAAGGATAAACCGATCCTCAATCTCATGATTGACGGACAGGAAGGAAACGCCGGAATAGAAACCCGTTTGGAAAGTTTTGTCGATATTATCCGGTTTAAAAAGGATGATCTTCATGGATAAAATTAAAGCAAGTATGCCTCAGCTAGGCAACTATTCCACTCCAATGGAGGTCTTATTCACTGCAGGATTCGGTGTGGAATATATTGTACCTCCGCCCATCACCAAAAAGACATTAGCTCTAGGAAGCCGTTACAGCCCGGATTATGTATGTGCTCCTTTCAAATATAACCTCGGAAACTATATCGAGACGATTGAGGCTGGTGCAAATACCCTTGTCCAAACTGATGGTGTATGTAGACTAGGTTATTATGGAGAGCTTCACGAACAAATCCTCCGGGATTTGGGGTATAAGGTTCAGTTTGTAAACATGGCCAAGTTTCAAGACCCAAAACCAATCAAATTTTACAAAGGGTTTAAAGAAATAAACCCGGATCTTTCCCTGAAGAAACTAGCGAAAATCATCCCAGTTGTATTAAAGATGATTGAGTATATCGACGAGGCTGAAGACTTCATCCGTAAAAATATCGGCTTTGAACGTGAGATAGGCACCTTTGACAAAGTTCATGCTGATTTCTTAAACGATCTGCGTCCTGTCCGTGACCAGAAAGAGCTTAAAAACACATACCGGAATTATATGAAAACTTTCCAAGAAATTGAGATCAAAAAGCCTAGACATCCTCTGAAAGTAGGGATTATCGGGGAATTTTACACCATTATGGAGCCGTTCAGCAATTATTATATAGAGAAAGAACTGGCGCAAATGGGGATTGTCGTTGACAGATGGCTGAACGTTTCCAATACGTTGCTTCATTATCCAAAAAAGCAAATTGAAGTGCATATTGAAGATTACGCCAAATACCAGATGGGTGCTACCAGCATGGCAACCATAGACAGAGCGTTGGATTTTGCTAAAAAAGGCTATGATGGCATCATTCATGTCAAGTCCTTCGGCTGTACACCGGAAATCGATGCCATACCAGCTCTACAGAACATCAGCAATGATTATAAAATTCCAATTCTCTATTTTAGCTTTGACACTCAAACTAGTGAGACGGGTTTCAATACTCGTCTTGAAGCCTTTTACGACATGATCATCATGAGAAAGGAAACAAAGAAATGAGCAAGGCCTATTTGGGAGTCGATATCGGATCAATTTCTACCAAAGGATTAGTCATGGACGAAAACAATCAGATTAAGGCAAGTGCTTATCTGTGGACAGAGGGAGATCCTCTGTCAGCCGTCAAACGACTATTGTCCGTTCTGAAAGCCCAGCTTGACGGCAATGAAAAAATTGTCGCCGTTGGCACCACAGGCAGTGCCCGCAAACTCATAGGCGCAATGACGGGTGCCGCTGTAGTAAAAAACGAGATAACTGCTCACGCTATGGGGGCAATGTCTGTTCATCCTGATGTCCGTACGATTATTGAAATAGGCGGTCAGGATTCTAAATTGATTCTGATCGAAAACGGTATCGTTATCGATTATGCCATGAACACACTTTGCGCCGCCGGAACGGGTGCTTTCCTATCCAGCCAGGCCCAGCGCCTGCACATCAATATCGAGGATTTTGGGAGCATTGCCCTACAATCTACTAAAGCGACACCCATTGCTGCCCGCTGCACAGTTTTCGCAGAATCCGATCTGGTGCACAAAGCCCAAATGGGCTATAAGAAAGAGGACCTTGTTGCTGGTTTATGCAAGGCCGTTGTTACCAACTATCTCAATAATGTGGGTAAGGGAAAAAAGATCGTCCCTCCTGTTGTTTTTCAAGGTGGTGTAAGCAAGAACGCAGGCGTTATTAAAGCCTTTGAGGAATCACTTGGAATGCCCGTCACAGTGGATCCTAACAGCCATTTGACCGGTGCCCTCGGCGTGGCAATTCTGGCGAAAAAATCGAGAGTTGAAAGCGAGTTCTTCTTCGACATCACTGATATCGAATTTAAAACTATGAGTTATGAATGTAAGAAATGTTCCAACAACTGTGAAATCATCTGCATTTACAGGGAAAATGAAATCATAGACGCCTGGGGAAATAAATGTGACAATGGAGCGGTCCATAGATCTCAATCTCATCTTTCCACTATCCGTACGTGTTAGAGACTTTCACCATTAAATTATGCCCATGCAGGACGAACCACAAAAGGCTACCCCTTTTATGAGGCAGCCTTTTTGCTTGTTTACCTGGCGATGACCTGCTTTCCCAGGGGCTATGCCCCAAGTATCCTTGGCCCTGGAACGAAAGGCGGACGAGCCTTTCGCCACACTGCGACTTGTAACGCACACTCCTGCAGTGTGGATTCTTAACTTCCGTGTTCGGTATACGAAAAGCACGATAGTGTCCGGTGGACAGTATCGCCGAGCCACCCACCCAAAAGGAAGACTTCGTGGCGAAGGAATGAGCTTTTCGCCACACTGCGTCCCCAAACGCATTCTCCTGCAGTGTGGATCGAACGGGTGGAACCCCGGACCTCGCTGCTTTCATTATGCAATACCACTATCACTGATACACGCTGATACACAAAAAGGCCATCTCGTTAGAGATGGCCTTTCGCTTGTTACCTGGCGATGACCTGCTTTCCCAGGAGCTATGCTCCAAGTATCCTTGGCCCTGGAGGTCTTAACTTCCGTGTTCGGTATGGGAACGGGTGGAACCCCTCCGGCATAATCACCAGATGCTGTGCGACGTTCGAGGCGCGATGCTCGAAGTTCGAACTTGAATTGTTTTCTTCGAAAACAAGCATTAAAGATGTTATTCTTTAATCCCTATTCTCTCAAAACTGCACAGAGTCGTTTATCTAGTATCGTCTTAGAATTTGAGCCACTCACCTAGCGTACTCGATTTAGGTCAAGCCCTCGACCGATTAGTACCAGTCAGCTCCACACGTCACCGTGCTTCCACACCTGGCCTATCTACCTGATCTTCCTTCAGGGGTCTTACCAGCTTTTGCTGTGGGAAATCTCATCTTGAGGCCGGTTTCGCGCTTAGATGCTTTCAGCGCTTATCCGCTCCGAATATAGCTACCCAGCTGTGCCTCTGGCGAGACAACTGGTACACCAGGGATTCGTCCATCCCGGTCCTCTCGTACTAGGGACAGATCCTCTCAAATTTCCTGCGCCTGCGACGGATAGGGACCGAACTGTCTCACGACGTTCTGAACCCAGCTCACGTACCGCTTTAATGGGCGAACAGCCCAACCCTTGGGACCTACTACAGCCCCAGGATGCGATGAGCCGACATCGAGGTGCCAAACCTCCCCGTCGATATGGACTCTTGGGGGAGATAAGCCTGTTATCCCCAGGGTAGCTTTTATCCGTTGAGCGATGGCCCTTCCACTCGGTACCACCGGATCACTAAGCCCTACTTTCGTACCTGCCCGACTTGTTGGTCTCGCAGTCAAGCTCCCTTTTGCCTTTACACTCTTCGCGCGATTTCCAACCGCGCTGAGGGAACCTTTGGGCGCCTCCGTTACTCTTTAGGAGGCGACCGCCCCAGTCAAACTGCCCACCTGATACTGTCCCCAACCCCGCTTCAGGGGCCTAGGTTAGAACTTCAGTACAAAAAGAGTGGTATCCCACCGGCGACTCCACCAAGGCTGGCGCCCTAGCTTCTCGGTCTCCCACCTATCCTGTACATTTTATACCAAAATCCAATGTCAAGCTGCAGTAAAGCTCCATGGGGTCTTTCTGTCCTGTCGCAGGTAACCCGCATCTTCACGGGTATTACAATTTCGCCGAGTCCCTCGTTGAGACAGTGTCCAGATCGTTACACCTTTCGTGCGGGTCAGAACTTACCTGACAAGGAATTTCGCTACCTTAGGACCGTTATAGTTACGGCCGCCGTTTACTGGGGCTTCAATTCAAAGCTTCGGGTTGCCCCTAACCTCTCCTCTTAACCTTCCAGCACCGGGCAGGTGTCAGCCCCTATACTTCTCCTTTCGGATTTGCAGGGACCTGTGTTTTTGTTAAACAGTCGCCTGGACCATTTCTCTGCGGCTCACTCTTCAGTGAGCGCCCCTTCTCCCGAAGTTACGGGGCTATTTTGCCGAGTTCCTTAACGAGGGTTTTCTCGCGCGCCTTAGGATTCTCACCCCATCTACCTGTGTCGGTTTACGGTACGGGCACCTGGTCACTCACTAGAGGTTTTTCTTGACAGCCTGGAGTCGGTTACTTCGCTACTTATGTTCGCTCCCCATCACGTCTCAGAGTCTCGCAGGGCGGATTTGCCTACCCTACCTCCTACTCGCTTGGGCGTGCTCGACCAACGGCACGCTTAACCTATCCTTCTGTGTCACCCCATTGCTCAGACATTTCCAGGTGGTACTGGAATTTCAGCCAGTTGTCCATCACCTACGCCTTTCGGCCTCGGCTTAGGTCCCGACTTACCCTGGGCGGACGAGCCTTCCCCAGGAAACCTTAGATTTTCGGCGGGAAGGATTCTCACCTTCCTTTTCGCATACTCATACCGGCATTCTCACTTCTATCCACTCCACCATTCCTTACAGAATGACTTCTCTGCTGATAGAACGCTCCCCTACCCCTGCGCATCAAGCGCAAGCCATAGCTTCGGTGATACACTTGAGCCCCGTTACATTTTCGGCGCAGAACCACTCGACCAGTGAGCTATTACGCACTCTTTAAATGGTGGCTGCTTCTGAGCCAACATCCTGGTTGTCTGTGCAATTCCACATCCTTTCCCACTTAGTGTATACTTTGGGACCTTAGCTGATGGTCTGGGCTGTTTCCCTTTCGACTATGAAGCTTATCCCCCACAGTCTGACTCCCAATCTAAATCCAATGGCATTCGGAGTTTGATAAGGTTCGGTAACCTGGTAAGGCCCCTAGCCTATTCAGTGCTCTACCGCCATCGCTCATCAATTGAGGCTAGCCCTAAAGCTATTTCGGGGAGAACCAGCTATCTCCGTGTTCGATTGGCATTTCACCCCTACCCACAGCTCATCCCCTGCCTTTTCAACGACAGTGAGTTCGGGCCTCCAGTGGGTTTTACCCCACCTTCACCCTGGCCATGGGTAGATCACACGGTTTCGGGTCTACAGCATGCAACTTTCGCCCTCTTCAGACTCGCTTTCGCTTCGGCTCCGGCTTCCCGCCTTAACCTCGCTGCATACCGTAACTCGCCGGTTCATTCTACAAAAGGCACGCCACTACACCAACGTGCTGTGACTGCTTGTAAGCGCACGGTTTCAGGTTCTTTTTCACTCCTCTTCCGAGGTGCTTTTCACCTTTCCCTCACGGTACTGGTTCGCTATCGGTCGCTAAGTAGTATTTAGCCTTGGGAGGTGGTCCTCCCTGCTTCCCACGGGGTTTCACGTGTCCCGCGGTACTCAGGATTCCCTCACAGTTTGGTTTTCTTTCGTCTACAGGAGTGTTACCTTCTTTGCTCGACCTTTCCAGATCGGTTCGACTAGAAATCCATTCTTAAAAGAGGGTCCTACAACCCCGAATCCCGAAGGATTCGGTTTGGGCTCTTCCCGTTTCGCTCGCCGCTACTCAGGGAATCGATGATTCTTTCTTTTCCTCCGGGTACTTAGATGTTTCAGTTCCCCGGGTTGTCTTCTTTAACCTATGGATTCAGCTAAAGATAACCGGACATGACTCCGGTTGGGTTGCCCCATTCGGGTATCCACGGATCAAGACCTGCTTACGATTCCCCGTGGCATTTCGCTGTTAACCGCGCCCTTCTTCGACTCTTAGCGCCTAGGCATCCACCGTACGCCCTTAGTAGCTTGACCTATTGATCGCTACGTCTAGGTTTACTCAAAACTTGCGTTTTGATGTGAATTCTTTGACTTTACTAGTTTTCTTCTCTATGCAGTTTTCAAAGAACATATGAGAATACACAAAATGCACGGCTCGACGTACGAGATAATATTAATCTAATAATCCTATCATTCGTCATCTTATTGCATTTTTCTAATTGAGTTCCTAGAATCAGCACTACTACCGAAGTTCTCTCGAACTTCGAATTTCGCGCTTCGGTAGCTCGATATGATTGGTGGAGGTAAGCGGGATCGAACCGCTGACCTCTTGAATGCCATTCAAGCGCTCTCCCAGCTGAGCTATACCCCCACAATATTGAGTTACCCTTCTGGTCTCTCAAAACTAAACAACAGCTCTCTCCAATGAGTTGCCGATCCCTCGGCTTGAGTCTTGCGACTCGTATTGATCTCTCGTCAAACTCAGTTTCTCAACCTTACTCTCCGAAAGAACCGACCAATAGGATGTTCGTCTAAAGCCTTAGCTCTAAACCGTTCTCCTTAGAAAGGAGGTGATCCAGCCGCACCTTCCGATACGGCTACCTTGTTACGACTTCACCCCAATCATCGGCCCCACCTTCGACGGCTAGCTCCCTTTCGGGTTACCTCACCGGCTTCGGGTGTTGCAGACTTTCGTGGTGTGACGGGCGGTGTGTACAAGGCCCGGGAACGTATTCACCGCAGTATGCTGACCTGCGATTACTAGCGATTCCGACTTCATGCAGGCGAGTTGCAGCCTGCAATCCGAACTGAGACCGGCTTTCTCGGATTGGCTTCACCTCGCGGCTTCGCTTCCGTCTGTACCGGCCATTGTAGCACGTGTGTAGCCCAAGACATAAGGGGCATGATGATTTGACGTCATCCCCACCTTCCTCCGGTTTATCACCGGCAGTCTATCTAGAGTGCTCAACTTCACTTGTTAGCAACTAAATACAGGGGTTGCGCTCGTTGCGGGACTTAACCCAACATCTCACGACACGAGCTGACGACAACCATGCACCACCTGTCTCTCTGCTCCCCGAAGGGCACCCCCATGTTTCCACGGGGTTCAGAGGATGTCAAGCCTTGGTAAGGTTCTTCGCGTTGCGTCGAATTAAACCACATGCTCCACCGCTTGTGCGGGCCCCCGTCAATTCCTTTGAGTTTCAACCTTGCGGCCGTACTCCCCAGGCGGAGTGCTTATTGTGTTAACTGCGGCACAGAAGGGGTCGATACCCTCTACACCTAGCACTCATCGTTTACGGCGTGGACTACCAGGGTATCTAATCCTGTTTGCTCCCCACGCTTTCGCGCCTCAGCGTCAGTTACAGTCCAGAAAGTCGCCTTCGCCACTGGTGTTCCTCCACATATCTACGCATTTCACCGCTACACGTGGAATTCCACTTTCCTCTCCTGTCCTCAAGATCTCCAGTTTCCGATGCACTCTCAGGGTTGAGCCCTGATCTTTCACACCAGACTTAAAAATCCGCCTACGCGCCCTTTACGCCCAATAATTCCGGACAACGCTTGCCCCCTACGTATTACCGCGGCTGCTGGCACGTAGTTAGCCGGGGCTTCCTCCTTGGGTACCGTCATGTGAAATCAATCTTTTCAACCTCACCGTTCTTCCCCAAAGACAGTACTTTACAATCCGAAGACCTTCATCATACACGCGGCGTTGCTCCGTCAGACTTTCGTCCATTGCGGAAGATTCCCCACTGCTGCCTCCCGTAGGAGTCTGGGCCGTGTCTCAGTCCCAGTGTGGCCGTTCACCCTCTCAGGCCGGCTACTGATCGTCGCCTTGGTAGGCCTTTACCCCACCAACCAGCTAATCAGACGCGGGTCCATCCATAATCGATAGCATATTCAGAGGCCATCTTTCCTTAAGTCGTGATGCCACGTCTTAAGATTATCCGGTATTAGCCCTCGTTTCCAAGGGTTGTCCCGGCTTTATGGGTAGGTTACCCACGCGTTACTCACCCGTCCGCCACTAAAACTTTCTCTGAGTAAACTCTTCGAAAGTCTCCGTTCGACTTGCATGTGTTAGGCACGCCGCCAGCGTTCGTCCTGAGCCAGGATCAAACTCTCCAAAAAAAGTTATTTCACTTCTTCTAGAAGAAGATGATTGACTCATGATTTCTTTTGAAACTCTTGCGAGTCTCTCTCATTGGCTGTCCTTGTTGTTTAGTTTTCAAAGACCATTTTTTTCTTGCCCTCAGGGCCGGAATTACATATTAGCATTTTCAGCTTACGCTGTCAATCACTAATTTTCGCAACAAACATTCAACTACCATCATGCGTTTGCTTTAGGTCGTTAATTTTGCGGCACTTCGATATATTACCATTTGATGATTGTATTGTCAATCACTTTTCCGAGTTATTTCTCAATTTTTTTCGGGAATTTGAATTTTTAGTAAAATTAAACCCTTCTGATTTTCAATAAACTTTAGTAGAGACAACACTTACTTCCGGAGACACTAAGTAATCTCTACGACGAACTGCTGCCTGACAGCAGTTCGTCACTTGTGTTAACCAGGATTAGTTTGAGAGTTATGCTTGGAATTTAAGCAGATAGTAGTTTTTCTTTCCCCGCCGTACGACAAGATATTTACCATCTAATCGATCCAGCTGAGAAATGGTTGCTTCTACGTTAGTATTACGAATATCGTTAATATAGATTGCACCATTCTCGATTGATTCCCGAGCTTGACGTTTTGAAGAAACCGCTCCCACTTGAACTAATGCATCAACTAGACTGGTTTCTGGAACTTCAATGGTCGTTGAAGGCACATCACTAAATCCCTCTTCAATCTCCACAGCGGTCAGACTCCCAAGTCCTCCTCCAAAAAATGCATTTGAGATTTTCTCTGCCCGCTCGAGCGCCTCCTGCCCATGGACTAGCTTTGTTACATCTTGTGCCAAGGCACGCTGCGCTCTTCTCTTTTCAGGCTCTTTTTCTACCCCTTGGGCAAGTTCTTCAATTTCTTCTATAGTTAAGAAGGTAAAGTATTTCAAAAACTTAACAACATCTTGGTCATCTGTGTTCAACCAAAATTGATAGAATTTATATGGAGACATCTTCTCAGCATCTAACCAAACTGCTCCTCCTTCAGTTTTGCCGAACTTTGTTCCATCACTTTTAGTAACGAGAGGTAAGGTTAGGCCGTGCATTTCCTTTTCTTCGGTCGAAGTCCGGCGAATTAATTCAATTCCGGAAGTAATGTTACCCCATTGGTCACTGCCGCCAATCTGCATCTCACATCCATACATTTCATTTAGTTTTAAGTAATCATAAGATTGCAGAATCATATAGCTGAATTCCGTAAAGGAAATCCCTTTGCTTAAACGGGACTCGACGGAGTCCTTGGCAAGCATCGCCCCCAAGGGGAAGTTTTTGCCGATATCCCGCAGAAATTCAATGACTTTAAGGGAACCCAGCCAGTCATAATTGTTGGCAAGTATCGCAGGATTGTCCTTTGTTTCAAAATCCAGGAAACGGCCGAATTGATCCTTAATCTTTTGCGTCCACTGTTCAACAACCTCTTGGGGATTTAAGGTCCGTTCGGATACTTTTCCGCTTGGATCACCGATTAAACCAGTCCCTCCTCCTACTAAGGCGATCGCTTTATGTCCAGCCAGTTGGAATCTCCTTAACACTAAAAGTGGCAGCAAGTGTCCAATATGCAAGCTGTCCGCAGTTGGATCGAATCCACAATAAAGCGCCATTGGCCCTTTGGCTAATCTGTTACGCAGTGCATTCTCATCTGTGTGTTGATAAACAAGGCCTCGATCCTTTAACTCTTTAAACATGTCCATACACTTAATCCCCTTTTATTTTTTAGATTGATTTGGCGCGAAGGGCATCTTGAACCTCATTAATTAAGCCAACTTCGAAATCGGGCTTAAAAACAAGGAAGTCCCTCAACAAAACGTTGAGGGACGAAAACACTTCCGCGGTACCACCCACATTGAATCCGTTTTTGAACGGACATCCAGCTTCATCAGCGATAACGAGCTGATCCGGGAGCTTTTCAGACTCCGGTCCTGAGGCGTAACCCTTGGTTTCTGGGCCGGTTCGCACCTAACACCGGCTCTCTGCAACCTTCCGCCAAGATCTTTCTCAGTCATACCATTGACACTATCCACATAAGCTTACATTTGATTATATTATACAGATTCTCCGGCATGCTCGCAACTCCTGGACACACATCTGTCCGGCAGCGAAACTATCCGGAAATAGTACATGATTACTTAGAAGTTCCTAGTCCTTGCAAAAGTATGATATAATTCTAAGAAATTAAATAGCGTCTAGCCTCATTCTTTTTATTTATAGGAGGTTGTCTTATGCCGTTGTCCCGAAAACCAAAGGATCCTAAGCGCTCTAAGCGCCATTCAAAACGACTTCGAATTATACTCTTGTCAATCACGTCCTTAATTGCACTTATGATAGCCGGCTTAGCAATTTTTGTGGTAGTTGCAGCGGCCGGCACCCCAAAATGGGATCCTGCCTTACTAGATAACACCAAGCAATCCTCGTATGTTTATGACAAAGACGGCACCCAATTTGCTCTGTTGCACGGATATGAAAATCGCCAAACTGTAGAGTATTCGAATATCCCCGACCTTGTTAAGGAAACCTTTATTGCTGTGGAAGACAAACGCTTTAAACAACACTTTGGTGTTGATCCTATTCGGATTGTCGGTTCCGCTCTGAATGATATCCGAACCAGAAGCACCAGAGAAGGGGCCAGCACCATTACTATTCAACTTGCCAGTAATGCCTTTATCGCCAACCCTAACGAGGATAGCCTTATCCGAAAGTTACAGGTAAAAATTCAGGAAGCGATTCTTGCTATTCAACTGGAACGGGAATACACCAAAGAAGAAATCCTTACGTTTTACCTAAATAGAATCTTCCTTGGCGAGTCGTCCTTCGGGATCCAAGCTGCTGCCAAGACTTACTTCGGCAAAGATTTAGATGATTTGACTCCAGCTGAAGTTGCTTTGTTGGCAGGTTTACCACAAGCCCCCAGTCAATATAATCCCTATTATCATCCCGATTCAGCCAAAACCCGACGCAATATTGTCCTCAGCGTAATGCGGGATGCCGGCATTATCACCCCAGAAGAGTACGATAAAGAAAAGGAAGTCCCTTTTACCTATGTCCAGTCTATGAAAGAAAGCCGCGGTGGCGCTCAGAAAACAGAAGTTGCTAGTGCAAGCTATAAGTTTCCTTATTTTGTGGATTACGTTATCGAAGAACTTGAAACAACCTATAATTTAACTCCTGACCAGATTTTCAGCGGGGGGTTGCATATTTATACAACCTTAAATCCAAAAATTCAAAGCGCCGCTGAAGCTGCCTTTGCAGATCCGGCTAATTTTCCCCAGGGGATCAATGACAAGAAAGTCGAAGGTGCCATGACAGTTATCGACCATTCCACCGGAGAAATTCAGGCAATGGTCGGGGGCAGGGACTATACACCGCGAGGCCTGAACAGAGCCTGGCAATCCAAGCGACAACCGGGATCAACCATTAAACCATTAGTCGTTTACGGTCCGGCCCTTGAAAAAGGTGGATATTTCCCCGGAACCGTTCTTGATGATATGCCTGTAACCTATAACTTTGGCGGAAGCTCCTGGTCTCCGACTAACTTTGATACGGCAACTAAAGGCTGGAAAGGCCTTATTACCATGCGTTATGCTGTCGAACAGTCTGTCAATATCTATGCAGTTAAACTCCTTGACCTCATTGGAGTCGATTATGGCTGGTCGTTTGGCAAGAATAATCTGGGACTGCCTCTTGAACCAGAAGACCAGGTTTTAAGTCTGGCATTAGGTACAACACATGCAAGTACGCTGGACATGGCAGCAGCTTACGGGGTTTATGCCAACAACGGGGTTAGCATCACAGATCACGCAGTAGTGCAAGTCTTAGACTCTAAAAAAAATATCGTGGTTGACCCTAAGGTTACCAAAAACCGGGTGATGAAGGAAACAACCGCCTATATCATCAACAGTATGCTGCGCAGCGTCGTAACCAGCGGCACAGGAACCAGTGCCCAATTCGGGAACTGGGCTGTTGCAGGCAAAACCGGTACATCTTCGTTACCTGATAACCTCAAAAATAAGACCGGTAACACGGATGCGTGGTTTGCCGGATATACACCTATCTACACAGGTATTGTTTGGATGGGTTATGATTCCAACCCTGACCTGGATAAAAACGGGACTCCAGGACCCTATTATTTGCGCAGCGTGTACGGCGGCGGCTTCCCGGCTAAAATCTGGAAACAAGTCATGACGGCTGCTCATCAGGATCTCACAGTACAGACCAAATTTGAACAACCCTCAGGAATTGTTAGTGGATCCTTTGATACAAAGTCCGGACTCCTTCCCAGCAGCTTAACCCCCTCAAGCTTTATCGCGACGGAGATAGCTGCTCAAGGAGACTTACCCACTCGGATCAGTGATGTCTGGATTCAAAAGGATGTTGATGCAGATCATCCAACTATGTTAGCCTCCCCGAATTCGAAAAACACCATTACCAAAACCTTTTTAAATTTACCGAATCGTAACCCCTCCTGGACTTGGCCTTCCAATGAAGCGCCTTACAAACCTCCGACAGAGGTGGCTCCCGATACAGTTACAGATCCTACTGACGATCCAAAAAATCCCGACGACGATCTCCCTCAAGATACTTCCCTCCCCACACCTGTGCTTGGGGATGTCCAATATAATACCAAAAACTCACGGGTAGTCATCCCGATTACCGGACCACCAGGAAGTCAGAAATATTCCGCTGTCGTCTATGTACAGCGCCCGGGTCAGCCTATTGGCAGCATTCCGGTTAAAATCTCCAATGGAGCCCTTTCATTTACGTTAGCAATAGACGACAAAGCTCCCGGTCCTGGTTCCTATTTCTTCCGGGCCTCATTCCAAGACCCCAAAAAATCAGAGGTTGGTCCCTCTTCCAATTTGGTTAAATTAGTACTGACCAATTAGTATGTGAGTCTGTTACAAAAACGAGCTGAAACCTTCGACGAAGGTCTCAGCTCGTTTTCACTACACCAAGTGTGTATCTTCCTTACTTTAGTTCTACAACCGTCACTCCGGAATCTCCCTCGCCGTACTCTCCCAGCCTGAAACTTCGCACATGAGGATGCCCTCTCAGAAATTCCTGTATCCCCGCTCGCATAGCGCCGGTTCCTTTGCCGTGAATTACATAAATCAGACCGATTCCGCCGAGAACAGCATCATCCATATATTTATCTAAGGCTTCCCTGCCCTCTTCGACAAGCATTCCCCGCAAATCTATTTCGCTGCGGATCTCTTCTGCTTTTCGCACCCCAATGCCCATTTCCCGTGAATATTTGGGCGTGACTTTTTTCTTTTCCTCCTGAGCCAATTTTAATTCTGTCAGTGGTACCATGACTTTCATGATACCCGCCTGTACAAGAACTTCGCCACTGGCATTCGGAAGCTTCACGACTTGCCCTTTCTGCCGGAGCTTGGTCATATAAACTGTCTGCCCCAGCATGATCTGATCTGCAGTCAATTCACTGCCTGACCGTTTTACTTGCCGGCCATGATCTAACTTTGCTGATATACGGTGAAATCCCTGACGGGCTTTTTCAATATCTTGCTGCTGCTTGTTTTCCTTTTTTAAAGCAGCTTTTAACTCTTCAATGATGGCATCGGCTTCCCTTTTGACTCCTCGAATAAGCTCGTTTGCCTCATCCCTTGCCATAGCCATTAATAGTTCAAATTCTTCATCTAAACGTATTGACTTTTCTTCGAGTGCTTTCGTTTGTTTTTCAACCGCACGCCGCCCTGTTTCGGCCTTTTCCTTCTCTAATTCAATCTCTCGGTGGGTTTCGCCCAAATTTTCGATAAGGTCGGCCACTTGCATTTCCCGCTCTGTAACAAAGGTATTGGCCTTTTCCAAGACCCGCTCACTTAAACCCAAGCGTCCTGCAATAGTGAAAGCATTGCTTTTCCCGGGAATACCAATTAACAAACGATAGGTCGGACGCAAGGTTTCAGTGTCAAACTCTACGGAAGCATTTTTGACTCGTGGGGTTTCGTAAGCAAATGTTTTTAGGGCTCCATAGTGGGTTGTTGAAACAGTTCGGCATCCTCGTTCATGCAGTTCTGCAAGAATACCCATCGCAAGGGCTGCCCCTTCTGTCGGATCTGTCCCAGCTCCAACTTCATCAAGCAATACCAAAGAACGCCCGTCTGCCCGATTAATAATTTCCACGATGTTTTTCATATGCCCTGAGAAGGTACTTAGGGATTGCTCGACACTTTGTTCGTCGCCAATGTCGGCAAATATCTGAGTGAAAACTCCCATGCGCGAATCACTTTCCGCGGGAATTTGTAAACCAGATTGATTCATAGCTGCCATGAGTCCGACAACTTTGAGAGCTACCGTTTTCCCTCCAGTATTAGGCCCGGTAATCACTAAGGTATCGAAATCAATCCCTAATTCTAAGGAAAGTGGAACAACTCCGCCACTAATTAATGGATGCCTGGCTTGGACGAGCTTCATTTGCTGCCCTGCAACCAATTCGGGGGTACCTGCATTCATAGTTACACTTAAATGAGCTTTGGCAACCACAAGATCTAATTGAGCTAAAGCCTCATGCAGATCTGCAATCTCATCCGCACGAGCCTCGATTTGAGCTGAGAGCATTTGCAGAATCCGTTGAACTTCACGTTGTTCTTTCAAAATCACTTCACGTAGTTCGTTGCCTAAATGAACCACCGGCATGGGTTCAATGAATAAGGTTGCTCCGCTCGCCGATTGATCGTGGACAATACCGGGAAATGAAGTGCGGTATTCTTGCTTGATCGGTATTACATAACGATCCGATCGCTGTGTAATAATAGGATCTTGCAGCATTTTCTGATAACCGGAGTTCCGCAAAGTTCCTTCAAGGCTTTCCCGAATACGGTTCTGCAAACGGTTTATAGATCGCCTTAAGTCCGCCAGTTCCGGAGAGGCATTGTCCGCCACCTTTCCATCTTCTGAAATACAGCGGGTGATTTCATCTTCGAGAACCTTTTGCGGCTCGATGGGAAACACGATATCCCATAGCCCGGGAAACTCCTCTCTGGATTCCAGCAGGAGTTGTTTTGTCTTGCGTCCGACTCGCAGAGTGTCCCGGATTTCAAGAAGTTCTTCTCCTTGAATCACCCCTCCACGTAAACATCGCTCTATATAGGACCGGATTTCTTTAGATCCGCGGACGGAAAAAAGCGGATTTCCTCGCAGGAGATTCTTTGCTTCTTCCGTCTTTTGCAGCTCTGTGCGAACCCATTCCAACTCGACATAAGGTTTTAAGCCAATGGCTAATTCCTTTGCCCGCGGAAGAATACAGTATTCGGCTAAACGTGATAATACTTTTGGAAAGTCCAGTTTATTAAGGACCTTATTATCGATTTCCATGGTTCCTCCTTCATTCATTCGAAACACCCATATTATCCAAGAAACCTGCTTCGCTGAAGCCTCACGCTCGTGAACTCGTTTAACAATTGATAAAAAGAATGTAAACTATAACACGCCGCGGAAGAAATGCCCTTTTGTAAATCCTTCGGGGAAAAGAGCGGCTAACTCAGACATCCCGTCATTTGAGGCGGACATCCCTTTCTTGCCGACCTTTAATCCATCCCAGGCCTCATTAAACAAACGTACAATCTGATGAACTTGTGTGGGCGTTTGTCTTGTCAATTGCAAGCGAATCGTTGAAAATCCCATACGCCGTATTTGGGCGAGCTCTTCATAGAGGTTAAGGATTTTAACATTAAAAAGGTGCATCCGGCACTCCTGGTCGGTTTCCACCGGAAAATCATAACGCATGCGATCACGTAAAAAGTAAGGTTCTTTTACACATGCTCTGTTACAGTGTTCACCTTTTTTTCCTCCCAGAGTTGACCCTACTGGGCAGTATTCACTCACCATCATCTCCAGATCTCCAAACACAATGACCTCCGCACCCTGCCATTTAGCTAAATGAGCAAGTTGTTCATGGTGCAGCTCGGGAGAAAGGGTTATCTTTTTTGCTCCTTGCCGATAAAAATAGGCAAGACTTGCTTCATTAAAAACATTTAAGGAATAATCCACTTCAAACGGCCAATCCGGATTAATAGACTTCAATAGTTCCAACTCACCGAGGTTGGCAACCATTACGTTTGGAGTTTCTCCCCACCCGGCTGCTTTTTTTAAATCTAAGAGAAGCCTTTCACTCTGAGCTTGATTCAGTACACGCGGCAAACGCCACACACAATCAATTCCCTGCCTTCTGCAAGTTTTAATACTAGTCTGAATCTCTTCCAAAGAAAAAGCGCCCCGTGAGCGCCAATGCTCGCCCCCAATCAATACCCGTTGTGCTCCCGCTTTCAGAGCGGCTTCCATTGTTAGCCTATCGCTGACCGCCACAGAAATCTGAGGGACCGTATCTGTATTTTTATTAAACCTTGCACGATCATCTGCCTGACGTTGTTTCCATTGCTGAATTCTCTGCTTATATACTTGCTTATCAACCCTTTGTCGCGGTTCCGTTTTTAATAACCTCTCAACTGCTAAGCGGCGCATTTCGTTAAGCTCACTAACGGGGAGCATAATATCCTCATCTATCTCCAGCTCCAGCTTGTCTAACCAAAAGGGTGTTGTCCCTAATCGTCCCAACTGCTGAAAGGCGTAGTCCAACGTCAGCGGCCTCTTCAAAGCCTTCTGAGCTGCGCTCGCCGAAAAAACCGTGGTTGTACGCCGGGCGTCTGCCACCTCTAAGCACAATTTATCCCCTAGATGTCCGGATAACCGCATGGTTAACGGGCTTTTCCGCTGTTCTCGGCCCTCTTGAAAACTTTGTCGGGCTTTTTCCATGAGTAACGCATCATTGGTTTTAAAAACCCTGTCTCCAGATTGTGCTGTTCCGGAAAACTCTATCTGTACGGTTTCCCCTGGCACTCCTCCATTAACCTCTTTTCCATTGTTCCAAATCAGACCAACAGTAATCCCTTCCCGCCCGCGGCCTGTCCAAAATTCGATTCCATCTCCCGTGTGCAATTTGGACTCCAGCTTAATGGACAATCGTCCATGTTCTAAGCGGACCACTCGGCCGAGACGGGTTCCCCGATTATTGGGGCGGCTATAGCTCATAAGCTCTGCGCCTTGGTTTTCTCTTAGATAACCCGTCGTAAACTCCCGGTTAAATACCTGTAATAATTCCTGATGCTCGTCTTGGGTCAGCAACGGCGCAGCTTCGCTGCCATCTTGCTGATCCCCGATACGATCTATAGCTTGCCGATAGAGCCGAATGACCGTTGCTACGTATTCTGGCCGCTTCATTCTGCCTTCTACTTTAAGAGAGTGAATGCCAATTCGTTTTAGCTCAGCCAACTCCTCCGCTAAATTCAAATCCCGGGGACTTAATAAGTGTTCTCCAACATTCTTCTGAGCCAACAGGTCCTGCTTCTCGTTATTAACGAGCTGATACGTCATCCTGCAAGGCTGGGCACAAGTACCTCTATTTCCGCTCCGCCCGCCAATAAAACTCGACATCAGGCACTGTCCTGAATACCCTATACAAAGTGCACCATGCACAAAAACTTCAATATCCAGCGGCGTCTTATCTGCGATCTCTTGCATTTCCTTAGCCGAGGTCTCCCGTGCCAGCACAACCCGGCTAAAGCCAAGAGATTCCAAGTGATGAACACCCCAACTTGTGTTCACGGTCATTTGCGTGCTGGCATGGGTCTCCAGCTCGGGCAGAATGGTCTGAATTAATTCTGCAATCCCTACATCTTGCAAAATCACGGCGTCGGCCCCTATTTCGTATAAAGCATGAACATAATCCATCAACTCCTGAAACTCCTGGTCGGCAATAAGAATATTCACGGTCACATATACCTTAACTTGGCGTTCATGGGCATAGCGAACCGCCTTTTGCAGCTCTTCCAGGTCAAAATTCGCAGCGCTTGCCCTTGCACTAAAGTTTTTCCCACCAAGATAAACAGCATCGGCGCCGTTTTCTACGGCTGCTTTAAAGGCCTCAAAACTTCCCGCCGGAGCCAAAAGCTCCAGGGGCGGTGACTGTTCGGTTATTAGTTCTTTCATTCTAATTAACGTCTCCTGTTCGACAGTAGCTTAATTGATATCTATCCCTGCTTAGCTCAGGGCGCTACTTAATTATAATTGTTTAGCTTTCATTTGTACAATTGAGGTAAAACCAAAAATTATTATTGACACCTTTAATCAGATACCTTAAGATAAAAATAATAAAATACTGGTAGCATGGTAGAACAGTAGGAGTTGGGCAACGAAGCACTTCTGCGGAGGTGTATTTTTTATGCCCAAAATTATGAAGGAGGTATTATGGTGAAAAAGCTATTGGCATTCGGGTTAAGTTTAATATTGTTGCTCAGTTTAGCAGGATGTGGCGCCGCGAAATCTGAAACCGGCTCAACCGGAAATGGGGATCAAAAACAAGTAAAGATTGGTATCGTTCAAATTGTTGAACACCCTGCCTTAGACAGTGCTCGTGAAGGATTCCTGGAAACACTTAAAGCAAACGGTTATGAAAAAGATAAAAACCTCACACTTGACTATCAAAATGCCCAAGGGGATCAGTCCATGCTCCAATCGATTACCCAAAAATTCTCCTCTACTAAGTTGGATCTTGTTTTAGCCATTGCTACTCCTTCTGCCCAGGCTATGGCAAGTGCCAGCACAGATATCCCTATTTTAATCACCGCTGTCACGGATCCGGTAGAAGCAAAACTTGTGAATAGCATGGATAAACCAGGGAAAAATGTTACAGGTACCACAGATATGAACCCTATTAAAGAACAATTTGAGCTCATGAAGACCTTGGTACCTACCGTAAAAAAAGTCGGAGTTATCTATAACGCAGGAGAAGTAAATTCTCAGGTGCAAGTCGCCATAGCGAAGAACGTTGCCGCTGAGCTTGGCTTAGAGATTGTAGAAGCAACCGTCACCACCAGTGCTGATGTTTTACAAGCCAGCCAATCCTTGATCGGAAAAGTTAATGCAATCTATGTTCCCACTGATAACATGGTGGTTTCTGCCGCTCAATCAGTTGTGCAGGTCTCACACAAGAACAAAATCCCCATTATCTCCGGGGAGAGCAGCGTTGTTGATAAAGGCGCTTTAGCAACAATCGGCATCAACTATAAAAATTTAGGAAAACAAACCGGTGAAATGGCGCTTCGGGTCCTCAAGGGGGAGAAGCCGCAAGATATGCCAATTGAAGCACAAAAGGACTTTGATACGGTGCTCAATCAATCAGCCATTGATTTGTTTGGCATAACGGTACCTGAGGAAATCTCGAAAAAGGCCACTTTTGTTAAATAATATAGAAGCAACCTGTCTTTGATATCAGTCGGGATCCCACTTCTACAATTAGAAGTGGGCATCTCGCGTTTAGATGAAAGTCATAGTTATGCCATAGTTGCAGCAAATATAATTGGGGTGTTGAAGATGTTCGCTAAAATAGCCCTCGGTACAATGGAGCAGGGTTTAATGTATGCTATCATGGTTTTAGGTGTCTATCTGACGTTTCGGATTCTCGATTATGCGGACTTGTCTGTGGATGGGAGTTTTACGCTCGGTGCAGCTACTGCAGCGATGATGATCGTTAAAGGGACTGACCCATGGTTGGCCACTGGAATGGCGTTTATTGCCGGGACCCTCGCCGGGTTATTTACGGGAATACTTCATACCAAGTTTAAAATCACCCCTTTACTCTCAGGAATTTTAACCATGACTGCACTCTGGTCTGTTAATCTGCGAGTGATGGGTAAAGCTAATATTTCCCTCCTTGGATCACGAACCATCTTCTCCGACTTTTCTAAGCTGCCATTCATGGAAGAGTACGGTATCTTGGTGCTCAGCTTGATTTCTGTGGTATTCCTGGGGACTGTCATTTATTTATTCCTGCAGACTGAATTGGGACTTGCCTTACGGGCTACAGGGGATAACGAACTAATGATTCGAAGCCTTGGGGTGAACACCGATTTTATGAAGATCCTTGGACTTAGTCTATCTAATGGATTAGTCGCCTTTTCCGGAAGCTATGTAGCTCAGAATATGCAGTTTGCTGATGCCAGCATGGGGGTAGGGATGATCGTTGCCGGATTAGCATCCGTAATTATCGGGGAAGTGTTGATAGGAACCTCTTCGATTGGCCGGACCATCATTGCTGTAATCTGCGGCGGCATTATTTATCGCGCGATCATTGCGCTCGTCTTGCAGTTAGGCTTAGCACCGACCGATTTGAAATTAATCACATCGTTCATCGTTATCATTGCCTTAGTTTCTACAAGCTTCCGAAAAAAGCTTGCGTCTCTGATTGAAGGCCGGCAAGGAAAGGAGGCTCATTAAAATGCTAAACGTTGAACAGGTGATGAAAGTTTTCAACCGTGGAACTATCAACCAAAAAATAGCTTTGGATAAGGTTAATTTGGAACTCTTACCCAATGATTTTGTTACGGTCATTGGGAGCAATGGAGCCGGTAAATCCACTCTTTTGAACGCCATTGCAGGAAATTTTCCGGTGGATTCCGGAAAAATCTCCATCGAGAGTGCCGATATCACGGGTCTTCCTGCGCATAAACGAGCAGATTTGATTAGCCGGGTTTTCCAAGACCCTTTATCCGGTACGGCAGCCTCCATGACCATTGAAGAAAATCTTATCATGGCCTTTCGCAGAGGAAAAGGCCGGCGCTTACGCCGCGCCATTGGTTCTAAAGAAAGAGACTTGTTTCGCATGGAACTGGAGAAGCTCGGTTTAGGACTGGAAAACCGCTTAACCAATCGTGTCAGTCTCTTATCAGGGGGACAACGCCAAGCTTTGACCTTGCTTATGGCGACCTTGCTAAAACCTAAGCTGCTGCTGCTTGACGAACACACTGCGGCCCTCGATCCCAAGACGGCTGAAAAGGTCCTGGCATTAACTGCTGGTGTGACAGAACAACAACAACTCACAACCTTGATGATCACCCATAATCTTGACCACGCCCTCACCTTTGGGAATCGGACGATCATGATGCACGAGGGTCGGGTAATTCTCGATATAAAAGGACAAGACCGCACTAACATGACCATAACCCGTTTACTCGAGATGTTCGAGAAAGCCAGCGGGTCCCATATAAATAGCGACCGCATGATTCTGGCTTGATTCAAAAAGAGGGTAATTTACCCTCTTTTTGAATTTATAGTGGATTGAACTCTAACAAATTAAGATAGTATTTATCTAAAGCCGAATACGTATCTCGTCTGACTGTCAAAAAAACACGACTAGGCCAGTTTGCCTAGTCGTGTTTTATTTCATATCTACCTCATGCTACTCTGTTTTTTCTCCAAGCAGCTGCATTAAAGTTTCCTGTTCTTCTCGCAGTTTAGCGAGTTCATCGGCTAAATTCAAAGCAGTCAGAACTGCGGTCTGGTGAACACTCAAGCGAGGTAGCCGTTGAGCGATCAAGCGCATCTTTTTATCAACTTCATGCGCTAACCCTTGGATATAGGATGCTGTTCCCTCACCGCGGACCACATGCTTTTCTCCAAATATCTCAACGGTGATTTTAACTGGTTCATGTGCCACAATTTCCCCTCGCTCTCATTGTACTGCCGCTTTTCTCTATTTTCGCCGTTCCGCGCCGAAATCCTGCTGAATTCCCTCTAAAATACGCGAATTAAGTAGGTTTACTTCTTCATCTGTCAGTGTCCGTTCCAAAGACTGGTAACGTAACGAGAATGCTAAACTCTTGTGCCCATCGGGTATAGGATTTCCAGTATACACATCAAATATTTCGACTTGCTGCAATAAATCCCCGCCCAGCTTTTTCATTTTAGCCATAACTGCTTGAGCCGAAGTCTCAACAGCTACGACAATCGCCATATCCCTTTGTATGGCAGGGAAGCGAGGGATCGAATGAGCGCGCACAATTTGTCTGACCCGAGCAAATAAAGGAGCCACTTCTAATTCGAAAACAACCGCTCGTTCCAAATCCCACTCCTTTTCCAGCGAAGGATGGATTTCGCCAAGGAAGCCCACACACTGATTCTGAAGGTAAATATCCGTCGAACGTCCCGGATGTAATAAAGATTGGTTTTCAGCGACCCGGTATTCCAGTTTAAGCCCAAATTCCTGCGCTAACCCTTCTATAATACCCTTGAGATAATAGAAGTCATAATTAATTGGTTGGGTAAGCCAGTGCCTCTCACTCTTTCCCACAGCAACCCCGGCCACTCGTAATTCTTCTCGGGGAAGCTTCTGCAAAGGACGTTCGTCTCCCCAATAGGTATTCCCGATCTCAAAAATACTTACATCCAGGTTACGGCGTGCCACATTGCGAGCAGCTACATCCAGGAGCCCTGGTACAAGAGATGTACGCATAACTCCAAGTTCCTCCCGCAATGGATTGAGCAAAGGAATCGAGTGCTTTTCACTTCCCCATTGGGCATCGGATTCCGCACGGGTAAATGTGTAGGTCAATACCTCGTCCATCCCTGATTGTGCCAGAGTCTTCCGTAATCGGCGGCGAAACTCTTGTTCAGGGGTTCTCCTGCCCTGAGTCTGATCTCCTTGCGGCAGAGTGGTTGGAATTCGGTCGTAACCTATCAGCCGGGCAACTTCTTCCATCAGATCTTCTTCGATCTCAAGATCCGAGCGGTAAGTTGGAATCTCAACCTGGAATAATTCGCCGTTTTCCTTATATTCAAAGTTTAAATCTTCCAACACTTGCTGGATCTCGGATCTCTTAAGCTCAAATCCTAAAACAGTTGACGTATGCTCAGTCGATAGAGTAACTTGACGGCTGGCCGGAAGGTGCCTGACTTCATCTACAAAAGAAACAGGGCGTCCAGCCCCTAAGTCTTGGAGCAAATCACAAACCCGCCCTAAGGCCGCCACAACTCCTGAGACATTGATGCCCTTTTCAAACCGGTTCGAAGCCTCCGACCTGAGACCCAAGCGACGGCTTGTCCGGCGAATACTGACAGGAGCAAAATGAGCAGATTCAATCATTAACCGTCTCGTATCCTTCGTTACTTCACTGTTTAACCCACCCATAACCCCGGCTAAACCCAAAGCTTGACGGTCGTCCGCAATCAACAAGGTATCTTTATGCAGGGTCCGCTCGACCCCATCCAAGGTCACAAGTTGTTCTCCCGGATAGGATGTCCGGACATGAACATCTCCTTCAATCTTATCCCTGTCAAAGGCGTGCAGCGGTTGTCCCATTTCCAACATAACATAGTTCGTAATATCCACAATATTGTTAATGGGACGAACCCCTGCGGCTTTAAGTCGTCTCTGCATCCACTCCGGTGAAGGTTCTATACGGACATCCTCAACCACTAATCCCGCATAACGCCAACATAATTCTTGATCTTCGATAACAATTCGAAGATCTGTGGCGGTTGGAAGGGAGAATTTTTGATCTTGCTCTGCCCACTTCGGCAAATGGGGTTTTTTCCCAGTGAGAGAGGCCACTTCACGGGCAACATTGACCATCGCCAAACAATCCGGCCGGTTCGGGTATAGCTCCAAATCCAAGACACTGTCTTCACGCCCTAAATAGTGACCAAAGTTCTCTCCAATCCGTGCTGTCGGAGGCAAAATAAGGATTCCGTCCGCACTGCGATCTAATCCGACTGTCTCATCAAGCAGAAGCTCTTCACGGGAGCATAGCATTCCCAGGGAAACAACCCCTCTAAGTTTCGACTTACGAATAGCGAGATCATTCGGAAGGTTTGCTCCTACTAAGGCTACTGGAATTCGATCTCCGGTCAGCAAATTCTGTGCTCCAGTAACAATCGTTACTTCCTCTTGACCCACATTTACAGCACAAATCCACAGCCGGTCGGCATCAGGATGTTTTGTCAAACTAAGTATTTCCCCGATAACTACTTTTTCAAATCCCTTATTCAGGTTTTCGACGTCCTCAACTTCAATTCCGCCGCGGGTTAGAGTTTCTGCCAATTCTTCTGCACTCTGGTCTATATCAACAAGTTCGCTTAACCATTCCAAACTAACTTTCATGCCCGTTCCCCCTTAAAACTGTTGCAAGAATCGTAAATCATTATCAAATAAGAGCCGCATATCTTCAATTCCGAACTTCAGCATAGCGATGCGCTCTACTCCCATACCGAAAGCAAATCCCGTGACTTCCTTCGGATTATATCCGCCCATTTCCAGAACCTTCGGATGAACCATACCCGATCCTAAAATTTCTATCCAACCAGTTCCCTTACAGAGCCGGCACCCTGATCCCCCACAAAGCATGCAGGAAACATCCACTTCCGCACTTGGCTCGGTAAATGGGAAAAAGCTGGGTCTTAAACGAATTTCTCTGGACTCACCGAACATCTCGCGAGAGAAATTGAGGAGAATTCCCTTGAGGTCTGACATGCGGATTCCATGGTCAACCACGAGCCCCTCTACCTGGTGAAACATTGGGGAATGGGTCGCATCATCATCATTACGATAAACCTTTCCCGGAGCGATTATTTTCACGGGAAGGTGAGGATGAAGCTTCTCCATCGTTCGTATCTGTACGGGGGAAGTCTGAGTTCGAAGCAGAATCTCCTCGGTGATGTAAAAGGAATCTTGCATTTCACGAGCCGGATGTTCCTTAGGAAGATTAAGCGCTTCAAAATTATAATAATCCGACTCAATTTCCGGGCCTTCGGCAATTTGAAAACCCATACCTAAAAAAATATCTTCAATTTCTTCGATCACTTGTGTAAGGGGGTGATAATGTCCCCGGGAAACACGGATTCCCGGCAGGGTAACATCAACTCGTTCTTTAGCCAATCTCTTCTGCAAAGCCACCGCTTCTAACTCTATACTACGTTCTTCCCACGCTTGTTCAAGCTGACTACGAACCTCATTCACGACTTGGCCCATGATTGGTCTTTCTTCAGGGCTTAAGCTTCCCATTTGTCGAAGCAAGGCGGTTAAAGACCCCTTTTTACCAAGGACTTTCACTTTAAGCTCTTGGAGTGCTTCAGGCTTATCCAACTCACTTAGTTCTTTTAAGGCCTCTTCTTTGATGCGCAGTATTTCACTCTTCAAGTAAATCACCCTTTCCAAATCCATCCCGAACTTTATCTATTGCATAAAGAAAACTTGGCTGGTACCCGAAGACACTGTCTTCGCACGTATTAACCTTTCTTGCAGCCGCAGGCGCGGCGGCAGCCTTAGTTGCACTTATGCTTAGCAAGTATATAACGCAAGTTTATACTTGCTGATAGTATTAATAAAAACCCCCGCCCCTCAAAAGGGACGAGAGTCTATTCTCGCGGTACCACCCTAGTTTAGCTAATTAAGCCACACTTAAGTTCCTGTTAACGGCGGAAACCGGGCCTGCCTACAAATCAGCAGGCCACTCCCAGGCGAAACTTAACCTCTCAAGCATTAGAACCCCTGTCTAGCATCGGAGGTGGGTACTTTCTTAGCCGGCTTACAATCTTGGCCATGCCTTCCTGAGAAGAAAATACACCTTTTAACCTGATCATCGCTTTATCTGACAATTAATACTATTACTATGTTCTCCAGAAATTATAGCATATTCCCTCTGGGTTTTACAAGAAACCCCTTTGACGAACAATCTCATAGAGCAGAATCCCTGTAGCCATCGCCACGTTAAGGGACTCAACTTCTTGGGCCATCGGAATCGTAACCCGCTGGATATCTGCCTCCCTAAATGCTGGAGATGGACCCTTCCCTTCGTTACCAACGACTAGGGCAAGAGGACCCCCGGATAGCTTTGTCTGAAAAACAGGGACCCCCTGTATATCCCCCATAAAGACATTTAATCCCTGTTTCCGACAAAAGTCCAAGATCTCTTCCGGCTGTTTGCCCGACAGAAGGACTAAAGAGAAAACAGCCCCCATAGTGCTACGTAACACCTTAGGGTTATATAAATCGACAGTCCCCGGAGTCAAACAAACATACTGAACTCCCGAAGCCAAGGCCGTACGCAGAATTGTACCCAAATTCCCGGGATCCTGAATCCCGTCCAAAATAAGCATCACTGCTTCCGGATTAATATGTAAATCTGACCATGAATAGTTGGCTTGTCGAACAACGGCCAGAATTCCTTGGGGTTCTTCAGTTGCACACATTTTACGAAGAACCCGCTCATCCACTTCCTCGAAGGGAATCCCCCGCTCAATCAGCTTTCTTAGTAAAGGCTGCCACTCTGCAGGCTCACGTTCTAAGCAAACATAAACCTTTTTAATGGGCGCATTTCTAAGCACCCCCTCTTCAACGAAGCGCCATCCTTCAATCACAAACAATTGGGCCTGCTCACGGGCTTTGCGCCTTTGTAAAGAGACGACATATTTTACCTGCTCGTTTTGCAAGGACTCAATCATCGTTATGTCACCTCCTAGTAAAAGCAACTCATAAGTTGCCTCTACCTAATACCAAAAAGAGGATGCCTTCGCACCCTCTCTGTTTTATGCTTTGATTTGTACTTTGGCGACATTGACGATTTCTGTAAACGCTGCTGCATCGCTAATCGCCAGTTCTGCCAGCATTTTACGATTGACAGTAACTCCAGCCTTTTTTAAGCCATTCATCATACGGCTATATGATAAACCATTCATGCGGGCGGCTGCATTGATCCTAGCAATCCAAAGCTTACGGAAGTTGGCTTTATTATCTTTTCTGTGAGCATAGGAATAAGCTAAAGACTTCAGAACCTGTTCATTCGCGGGACGATAGAGTTTACTTTTTCCTCCGCGATATCCTTTTGCTAATTTTAATATCTTTTTATGACGTCTATGTTTGGTCACGCCTTTTTTTACACGGGCCATTTTGAAGACCTCCTTTTACCTCAAGTTTTTATAGATAGGCGACGATGCTTGCAATTCGTTTTGCATCGCTTTTATGCATTACGGTTGATTTACGTAGATTTCGTTTTCTTTTCGGAGACTTCTTCTCCAAAATGTGGCTTGTAAACGCATGCATGCGAACAATTTTGCCAGTTCCTGTTTTCTTAAAGCGCTTAGCTGCGCCACGGTGAGTTTTCATTTTTGGCATTTGCGTTATCCCCCTTTTGCTATTAGTCGTGTTTAGTTGAAGCTAAAATCATAATCATGTTTCGACCCTCGAGTTTTGGCTCACGCTCCACAGCGCACTCAGCTTTGCAAAACTCAGCAAGTCGGATACATAAGGCTCTGCCCAACTCTGGATGGGTGACTTCACGTCCGCGGAACATGATTGTCACCTTTACTTTATCCCCATCCTGAAGGAACCGTTGGGCATTGCGAGCTTTGGTTTCAAAGTCATGGTCCTCAATGTTCGGACGCAATTTGACTTCTTTGATTTCCATGCTTTTTTGCTTTTTACGAGCTTCTTTGTCTCGTTTAGCTTGCTCATACTTGTACTTGCCATAATCCATTAGTTTGCAAACCGGAGGTTTGGCCGTCGGTGCGATCTCGACCAGATCTAACGATTTTTCGATTGCCAGGTTCAAAGCATCTCTAGCCGTCATGATCCCAAGTTGTTCCCCTTCTTCGCCGACGAGACGGACATCCCTTACCCGGATTTCATCATTAATTCTTAAGTCCTTGCTAATAAGGAACCACCTCCTAAAAATTTTTATAGTAAACAATAACAAAAAAGACGGATGTATACCACCCGTCTTCCAAACAATCGCGAGCAAACACTTGGCTCAGGACCAGAAGATACCTTAACGACAATCGCCGTAAGGTGAGAAGCGGATGGCTTCTGCTTGACTTAAATATCTTACATCAAAAGCTTTCTCTTGTCAATTCCTTATATTTCTAACCTTTATAATAGCTTATTCCTTATTCCCCGATCTCATTGGTTGGGAGCTATTCATAGCTTACAAACATCTTAATCTTCTTTGAGATTAACTTTCAGCATTTTCTTACTCTTAATTTCTTCTTGAATAAGCACTATAAACTCATCAATCGACATCTTTTCTCCGGCGTTCCCTTGTCCGTACCTTCGAACGGCAGCCATGTCCGTCTCTGCTTCCTGATCCCCGACAACCAATGTAAACGGAATCTTCTCTGTTTGAGCCTCCCGAATTTTATAGCCGATCTTTTCTTTGCGCTCATCTGTTTCGACTCTTATATCAAGTTCGTTGAGGCGGGAAGCAATGGATTTAGCATAGTCATGGTGCCGCTCACTAATCGGAAGGATACGCACTTGGACCGGTGCCAGCCAAACTGGAAAAGCTCCCGCATAATGCTCTGTCAAAAGAGCAATAAACCGCTCAATACTTCCATATACAACCCGGTGAATCATAACCGGACGATGTTTTTGACCGTCTTCTCCAATATAGGATAAGTCAAACTTCTCAGGCATCTGAAAATCAAGTTGAATTGTGCCGCACTGCCAAGTCCGATCGAGGCAATCCTGCACATGGAAATCAATCTTAGGGCCGTAGAAAGCCCCGTCACCTGGGTTAACCTTATAATCGATACCTTTCTCTTCTAAGGCCTCTTGCAGGGATCTGGTAGCTGTTTCCCAATCCTCATCCGAACCCATAGAATCTTCAGGACGGGTCGATAATTCCACATGATAATCAAAACCGAAAATCTTGTAGAAATAGTCAACGAGCTCAATAACCCCGATAAGCTCCTCCTTAATTTGTGATGGCAGCATGAAGATGTGAGCGTCATCCTGAGTAAAGTTTCGAACCCGGAGTAACCCGTGGAGAGCACCCGAAAGTTCATGCCGGTGCACAAGTCCCAGTTCCCCCACTCGAAGCGGCAGATCACGATAGCTGCGCATTTTTGTCTTATACATAATCATGCCGCCCGGACAGTTCATAGGTTTAACGGCAAAATCCTGATCATCAATTTCTGTGAAATACATATTATCTTTATAGTGATCCCAGTGTCCTGATTGTTCCCACATGGATCGATTCAAAATAATAGGAGTCTTAATCTCTTGATATCCGCGTTTACGGTGTTCCTGCCTCCAGAAATCTTCTAACGCATTGCGTAAAACCATGCCTTTAGGATGGAAGAATGGGAACCCGGGACCCTCGTCGTGTAAGCTAAAAAGATCGAGTTCTAAACCGAGCTTACGATGATCACGACGTTTAGCTTCTTCCAATTTAAAAAGATGATCCTCTAAATCCGAAGCTTTAGCAAAGGCTGTTCCGTAAATGCGCTGGAGCATCTTATTTTTTTCGCTCCCCCGCCAATACGCGCCTGCTAAGTTCATAAGCTTAAACGCTTTAATGTTCGCTGTCGAAGGTAAATGGGGGCCGGCGCAAAGATCTGTGAAATTTCCTTGAGTGTACATAGAAATCGTCGCATCATCCGGCAGACCCTCAATAAGTTCAACCTTGTATTTTTCACCCAATTCATTAAAATGGGCTAAAGCCTCAGCTCGAGAGACTTCCTTCCGTTTAAATTCATACTTTTCCTTGACAAGACGGTTCATTTCCTTCTCAATACGCTCTAAATCATCCGGAGTAAAAACATGTTCAGAATCAAAGTCATAGTAATAACCTTTAGCAATCGATGGTCCGATCCCGTATTTTGTCCCTGGAAATAGATTGCCTACCGCTTGGGCCATCAAGTGTGCCGTAGAGTGCCTTAAAACATCTAATCCTTCATCACTATCTATGGTTATGATCTCCACTTCCGCATCTTCTGTAAGCGGATGAGTCAGGTCTTTCATCTTATCATTGACTTTACCGGCTACAGCTGCCTTCGCCAATCCCCGTGAGATGGATGCCGCAAGCTCCGCTATAGTGGTTCCTGGTTCAACCTCGCGTACAGAGCCGTCTTTTAAAGTAACCTTAATCACTGAAATCACTCCTTATCTATTTTATAATAAAAAACTCCCGTCCCTAGCAGGGACGAGAGTTTACTCCCGTGGTTCCACCCAATTGAAAGGCTATAAAACCCTTTCACTCGATCTCCCTTAACGCGGGGTACGGCTAAGCTTACTCATTTCAGCCTAACACTCAAGGGTGGTTTTCTCCTTTACGCTCGTGAGGAATGCTTTCAGCCTTTGGCATTCCCTCTCTTGCACGATGAATGTTCAGGGTACTGTCCCTTTCAACGCTTTATAACTCAATATGCCGATATGATTAAGCCATTAATACAATGCCTTGCCCTAGTTGCAATGAACTTGTTTATTATAACAAAGAAATCTCTTATCTGTCAAAACTTTTCACACAAGGAACATCCTTGACAATCATGTACACGATCTCCAAAAACATTACGAATGGTTTGGAGTGTATCTTTATAACCTTCATAACGGATATGCAACGTGATTTCCCTGGGTGCAACAGCAATTAGTGCGCTAACCAATAAATCTTCATACCCTAGCTCATGAACATTGTCAAGTTGGTAGTCTTCAAGAAACTGGTGGGTTACTTTAACTCCCTCACTGTTATAAAGGTGAAACTTACCTTGTGGGGTCATTCCAACATGCAGATACTCTAAGCGGGGTTTCTGACTATCTACAAAATGTTTCAGCAGCTGAATGAATTCTAAGTACTCCTTTTCCAGGATATATTCATCAATGGCGAATTCTACCGCTTTATTCACTTCTTTTTTATACTCCTGGGCACGAAACCTCAGGAACCCCTCGATATCAAAAACAGAACTGTGATCCAAGCAATTTAATATCTGCGTTACTAAGCTGGTTTTACGATTCACACGATATCCAGTGACTTGCCCTAAGCCTTTATTCAAATACTCCAAAGCCTTCTTAAGTAATAACTCCCAATTTTCTTGTTTCAGATAATGCCTTTTTTTCAGGATCTGGACAACGTGGTCCTTTTCCCAATGATGCAGGATCGTTTCTGCTAAAGCATTTGCTAAATAATAGCGGTGGATTTTTTGAACCACATTCTCATCTTCCGCTGCTTCCAACGAAGAATCTTGAAACTGACACTGAATAATCCAGCGTTTCCCCTGGCGGTGTTCTATGATTTGAAAAGGGAGTTCTTCTTGTTCGCGCAGTTCTCTTAAACGTTCACAAATACTCTCCCGATAATATTGCGTTCCTAGTTGCACGGAATGTTCCACTGGCACCCCTCCATAGTAAAGTATATGACTTACTTCCAGCCATATTTCGGTTGGGCCAATCTTTAGGCACATTTAATTTTTCAAAGTGCCCCGGATATTCCATAATATTTCCAAAAACGCAATATTTCATTCTTGGGTAAAAACCTGTCGGGGGGACGGGGTTATTGACACACTGTAAGTGCACCAATAACCCCGTCCCCCCGACAGGTCTTCTCATTGTTAGGCTTGGGACTTAGTTAATTTAATCTCCTGCAGTTTCTAGGAGTTCCAATACATAGTTGGGCAGAGCGAAGCATCCTTTGTGAATTTCTGTATTGTAATACTTCGTTTTAATTCCGAGACTATTCCAAGCCTGCTCATCTATGTGAGTTAGTGGATCATAGGTTTTAGAGGCAAAACCAAACAGCCAGTGGCCCGACGGATAGGTTGGAATATGAGCCTGATAAACCCTGCAAACCGGGAATAACTGCCGAATTCGTTTATGTGCCCTTTGCATTGCCTTAGCATCATCTTCGTAATAAGGACTTTCATGCTGATTAACAAGGATGCCGTCATCCGTTAAGGCCTTATAACAGTTACCATAAAACTCCTTTGTAAACAGCCCTTCCCCCGGTCCAAAGGGATCTGTAGAATCAACAATGATTAGATCATAAGAATTTTCCTTGGAGCGGACAAATTTCAGACCGTCTTCAAAATACAACTGTACTCTGGGATCGTCTAACTTACAAGCTGTCTGAGGAAAATATTCTCTGCACACATCCACAACCATCTTGTCTATTTCCACCATGTCAATCTTTTCAATGCTACTATAGCGCGTCAGCTCTCTCACTGTCCCGCCATCCCCCGCACCAATGACTAAAACATTTTTAATCTTGAGGTTGGTCGCCATAGGCACATGAACAATCATATCATGATAAATAAACTCATCCTTTTCTGTAATCATCATAAATCCATCCAGGGTAAAGAAGTTACCAAATTCTTTAGAGTTAAAAACGTCAATTCTTTGGAATTCGCTCTCACCCGTGTAAAGAGGCTTTTCCACTTTGATGGAAAAACGAACGTTTTTTGTGTGCTGTTCTGTATACCATAATTCCATGTTATACTTCCTCCACAACTCTAATGTTTTCAATAGCCATGTCCTCTGTACCTGTCAAGGAACTGCCTTTGGCCTTGGCGTAAGAGATATAATCGATGATTTCACCTGTTATCCGCTCTCCTGGTGCCAGAATAGGTATCCCTGGAGGATAGCACATCACAAACTCCCCACTTATAAACCCTGAACTCTCCTTGATAGGTACAGAATGTTGCTCTGCGTAGAACGCTTTCTGTGGTGTCATTACCACCTCGGGATTAATATACTCATGATCAAGCATTCCCTTTTTATCCTTCGTATATAGTCTTTTTATTTCAGATAGAGAAGAAACTAAACGTTCCAAGGCCAGGGCCCGATCCCCGACAGAAATGATGGCCAGAATATTACCGATATCACCTAACTCGATCTGGATACCGTAATCATCACGAAGAATATCATATACCTCAATTCCTGCCAGCCCTATTTCTCTGGTATGAACAGAAAGCTTGGTGTGGTCAAAATCGTACACTGAATCTCCATTAATGAGTTCTTTGGAAAAAGCGTAGTAACCTCCAATTTTATTGATTTCCTCCCGGGCATAATTGGCAAGCGCAGATGCCTTTGCAAAGATGCTTTTTCCTGCTAAGGCCAAATTTCGCCTGGAAATATCCAGAGAAGACAGCAGGAGGTAGGATCCGCTAGTCGTCTGGGTAAGATTTATGGTTTGCCGTACATGGCCAGTGCTAAGACGTTTACCTTTTAATAAAAAGGAACTTTGAGTCAGGGAACCGCCTGTTTTATGCATACTTACAGCCGCCATATCAGCTCCTGCTGCCATCGCACTGACCGGCAGGTTGTCACCAAAGTAAAAGTGAGATCCATGCGCCTCGTCCACAAGGACATACATATTATGACGATGGGCAAGCTCCGTGATAGTCTTTAAATCAGAGCAAATACCATAATAAGTAGGGTTATTAATAAAAATTGCTTTAGCATCGGGATTATTTGCAATGGCTTTTTTTACATCGTCTATGGACATACCTAAAGGTATTCCCAAGGTTTTATTAACGCCTGGATTTACATAAACAGGAATGGCACCGCTGATGATAAGAGCATTGATGGCACTTCTATGAACATTTCGCGGCATAATAACTTTTTCGCCCTGCTTACATACGCTCATAATCATCGCTTGAACAGCTGATGTGGTGCCATTAACCATAAAAAAAGCATGATGTGCACCAAAGGCATCGGCAGCCAATCCCTCAGCCTCCTTGATTACAGAGACTGGATGAACAAGGTTATCCAGCGGTTTCATGGAATTAACATCCACCGAGAGACATTTCTCACCCAAAAACTCAGTGAGTTCTAAGTTTCCTTTGCCTTGTTTATGTCCTGGCACGTCAAACGGTACCACCCGCATGGATTTGTATTTCAACAGCGCTTCATAAATCGGCGCCTTATTTTGACGAAGTAAATTCATAAAACCACCACCCTTCTCTAAGGAATAATCACCAGGTATACTTCGATATAGCATTTTCAGCGCTCTACGAGCATCTAAACTCTCTCATAAAACATGCTAAGTATAATCACAGAAACTTTCAATGTCAAAACAACTTTAACAAAAGTAAATACCCATTGACCTAAATCAATGGGTAATAAGCTCTCGTGTCAACAGACAGGTCTATTATTAAGATTACCTTAGTTTCATATGGTGGGTTTGAGAGGACTCGAACCTCCGACCCCCGCGATGTCAACGCGGTACTCTAACCAGCTGAGCTACAAACCCATATGGTGCCGATGACCGGAATCGAACCGGTACGGATGTTAAGTCCGCGGGATTTTAAGTCCCGTGCGTCTGCCAGTTACGCCACATCGGCAAATTAATTTGGAGGCGGCACTCAGATTTGAACTGAGGAATAGAGGTTTTGCAGACCTCTGCCTTACCACTTGGCTATGCCGCCAGGGATTTAATGGAGCGGGTGACGAGATTCGAACTCGCGACTTTCACCTTGGCAAGGTGACACTCTACCACTGAGTTACACCCGCGTGGTGCCTCAGGACGGAATCGAACCGCCGACACGAGGATTTTCAGTCCTCTGCTCTACCGACTGAGCTACCGAGGCATAATGAGTAAGATTGAATATGGCGACCCCGATCGGACTTGAACCGACGATCTCCTGCGTGACAGGCAGGCATGTTGACCACTACACCACGGGGCCACTGCTGAGGTCCGAGGTTTGATGCCGCAGTCCGAACTTTTCAGACTTCGAAGCATCTTTCCGCTAACCTGCTATATGTCAGTCGTCAAAGGCATACATCCATTCAGGCTTCTGACCCCTGACTTCGGACTTCTGTTTTGGTGGGCGATGACGGGCTCGAACCGCCGACATCCTGCTTGTAAGGCAGGCGCTCTACCAACTGAGCTAATCACCCGAGAACTGACGATTATCAGTATACACAAAAAACGGCAATGTGTCAAAGCTTTTTTTACAATTTACACGTATAAATCATCTAATTTTTTAAAAAAATTACTTGTAAATTACACACAACATATGGCTAATGGAGAACCCAGCTTGTTTCTCTAGAGTTAATTTGTGGATACCTTTTTTTGTTTTATAGTAACTTCATCAATACTCAGTGAACGAGTATGTTTAGTGTGTGACCATTGTTTGTCTTTACGGTTTATAAAGCCTAGAAACACAATTGGAATCCAGCTATATATAAAGACCGGATAGAGAATAAGCCCTACATAGGAACGCCAAGGAAGCCGGTCAAGGGCCAATGCTGCTACTGGATAAAGATACTGAAAAGCCGATAGAATCTGCCAGCCCGTCCAAGGCATTACTAACGTAAACACTTGGGTGTAATGGGATTGTAATGCAGCAATGAAATTAGTTAACATGAAAAAAGTAGCGATCATCACAAGGGCAGGCTGAAAGAGATGAATGGCAGCATCAAAATACATGATTTTCTTTTCTCTTATTCCTTTGATGATTAGTGGAAAGAAATACCGTCCTGCTACATCTACCTGCCCCTGTGCCCATCGTTTCCGTTGATTCCACGCCTGTATAAAGGTCAATGGCTTTTCATCATAAACCACGGCATCATGAGCCCAGGTCGTTTTAATACCGTGGGATAAGGCTTTCATACTAAACTCAAGATCCTCAGTTAAAGATGTAGCACCCCATCCAAATTCTTTTAAAACGTCTGTGGAAATACACATACCTGTCCCACCTAAAACGTTTGAGAGACGACCCGTATTTAATCTAGCAAGCTGAAGCATTCGATTCGTTACCCAAAATGCGATAGAAAACGTATTAGTCACCCAAGTATCAAATGGATTTTTCGAATCCAAATAACACTGAACTATTTTATGTCCTTGGCAGAGCTTACTGTTCATTTCAAACAGGAAGTTCTCTTTTACGAGGTTATCCGCATCGAATATAACGATTGCATCATACTGACGCTCCATCTTGAATAATCGATAGAACATCCACTCCAATGCATATCCTTTGCCTCGCTTCTCAGTATTAAACCGACGATGAACAATTGCACCCGCATTTTTAGCAATTAAGGCGGTCTTATCCGTACAATTGTCGGCGACAACAAAAATATCATATAAATTCTTCGGGTAATCAAGTCTAAGCAGGTTTTCAATTAACGGGCCAATAACAGCCTCTTCATTATGGGCAGCAACGACTATTGCAAACGTCTTCTCTGATTTATGTATCTTAATCTCCGGCTTCCGATATAGTCCAAACATTGAAAGAATGAAGTAGTAAAAGGTTAAAAAGATAATAATAGTTTGAACTGGAATCATGATAACATTAAATATTTGTGTACCTGCAACTCCAGATAAAAAATCCACAGATTCAACCCCTTTCTTAACCCATAAAATTTTAACATAGGACTGTTCTCTATGCAAGAAAATAGATACGACAATAATAGACAGATTGTCCACCTGCAACTTATTGTTACTGTTGAAGTCGTATGATGTTTTTCTTCTTAGTTAGTCTTAACTTAACCGGTACTTAGCTTGTAACTTCTATTTATCTTATTAAACTTGTATTTAATCTTATCTTAAATTAGAACTATAGTATGGATACATTTCTAATTAATTTCATAATTCTTTAAAACTTACTCATAGGTTTTTAGGAATAGACAGGTTCAAAAAGCTCAAGGTTTGAATTGCAAACATTGAAATATAACTCCCAAAGTTTTATATTGGGCAATAATGCTTAAATATGTAGTGCTCGCCATAATAAATTATCCTCAATATAAACAACGAACCGATATCTTTAATATATCAGCGACGTTCACTTAGCTTAAGCAGGCAAAAGGTGATAAGTGATCCGATAAACAATAGGAGGAGAAAGCTTGCTTTTATTCCAAAAGCGAGTGAATACCAATAGACTTCTCCAACCCGCGGGCCGGATACCCACGGAACAAACAACCGAAAAATATAAGCAAACCCTGCTCCTATTACGACAAAAAGTAATACGGCCGAAATCAATGATAGTATGCCCACAACACCTGTAGGCGTATCCAATCTCCAACGACGTATTATATCGCGTTTCATCCATTGTAATTCTATATTAAGTATTCTAATCTGTCTACGCCACATCTTCCTCACCTCACAACTATCTTATGAGAGAATTGTCAAAGTGTTTATGGCAAAAATTGAAACTCATTAGGTACATTCGTTTGAGTATAAATGCCAATAAATTTGGGTATAATCGCGAGCAAGGAGGTGGTTTATCATGCCAGTCCCGGCGCCGGATGGGAAATTTGTACATTGTTCCTATTGTGACCAAAAATTCCGTTTTGGATATGACGCAAATCGTCATGAAAAAGAGAAACACTCCGAGCAACTGAATTCATCTAGTTAATAACATGTGAGTATTATGACATAATTAATTTAAGAAACAAAATTCTTAGCAGACAAGTAGAAGGCTACCTTATAACAGTTGAGGTAGCCTTCTACTTGTCTACCGGCGATACAATAGACTCCGGTGGGGACTATGGCCGCACGGCGTCCCGTGGCGAATACTCCTGCAGTGTGGATCGAACGAGTGGAACCCCGACTCCCCAAATTCGTCTGCGCAGACGAATTTGGGGCACACCCTGATGAGATGACAAAGTCAAAACACCTCATTAAGAGATGGCCTTTCGCTTACCTGGCGATGACCTGCTTTCCCGGGAGCTATGCTCCAAGTATCCTTGGCCCTGAAGGTCTTAACTTCCGTGTTCGGTATACGAAAAGCGGATGAGCTTTTCGCCACACTGCGTCCCCAAACGCATTCTCCTGCAGTGTGGATCGAACGGGTGGAACCCCGGACCTCGCTGCTTTCATTATGCAATATCACTATCACTGATACACAGAAAGACCATCTCTAACGAGATGGCCTTTCGCTTGTTACCTGGCGATGACCTGCTTTCCCAGGAGCTATGCTCCAAGTATCCTTGGCCCTGGAGGTCTTAACTTCCGTGTTCGGTATGGGAACGGGTGGAACCCCTCCGGCATAATCACCAGATGTCTGAGATAGTCGCTTTCTTTCGAACGCTGTTCTCTCAAAACTGCACAGAGTCGTTTATCTAGTATTGTCTTAGAATTTGAGCCACTCACCTAGCGTCCTCGATTTAGGTCAAGCCCTCGACCGATTAGTACCAGTCAGCTCCACACGTCACCGTGCTTCCACACCTGGCCTATCTACCTGATCTTCCTTCAGGGGTCTTACCAGCTTTTGCTGTGGGAAATCTCATCTTGAGGCCGGTTTCGCGCTTAGATGCTTTCAGCGCTTATCCGCTCCGAATATAGCTACCCAGCTGTGCCTCTGGCGAGACAACTGGTACACCAGGGATTCGTCCATCCCGGTCCTCTCGTACTAGGGACAGATCCTCTCAAATTTCCTGCGCCTGCGACGGATAGGGACCGAACTGTCTCACGACGTTCTGAACCCAGCTCACGTACCGCTTTAATGGGCGAACAGCCCAACCCTTGGGACCTACTACAGCCCCAGGATGCGATGAGCCGACATCGAGGTGCCAAACCTCCCCGTCGATATGGACTCTTGGGGGAGATAAGCCTGTTATCCCCAGGGTAGCTTTTATCCGTTGAGCGATGGCCCTTCCACTCGGTACCACCGGATCACTAAGCCCTACTTTCGTACCTGCCCGACTTGTTGGTCTCGCAGTCAAGCTCCCTTTTGCCTTTACACTCTTCGCGCGATTTCCAACCGCGCTGAGGGAACCTTTGGGCGCCTCCGTTACTCTTTAGGAGGCGACCGCCCCAGTCAAACTGCCCACCTGATACTGTCCCCAACCCCGCTTCAGGGGCCTAGGTTAGAACTTCAGTACAAAAAGAGTGGTATCCCACCGTTGACTCCACCAAGGCTGGCGCCCTAGCTTCTCCGTCTCCCACCTATCCTGTACATTTTATACCAAAATCCAATGTCAAGCTGCAGTAAAGCTCCATGGGGTCTTTCTGTCCTGTCGCAGGTAACCCGCATCTTCACGGGTATTACAATTTCGCCGAGTCCCTCGTTGAGACAGTGTCCAGATCGTTACACCTTTCGTGCGGGTCAGAACTTACCTGACAAGGAATTTCGCTACCTTAGGACCGTTATAGTTACGGCCGCCGTTTACTGGGGCTTCAATTCAAAGCTTCGGGTTGCCCCTAACCTCTCCTCTTAACCTTCCAGCACCGGGCAGGTGTCAGCCCCTATACTTCTCCTTTCGGATTTGCAGGGACCTGTGTTTTTGTTAAACAGTCGCCTGGACCATTTCTCTGCGGCTCACTCTTCAGTGAGCGCCCCTTCTCCCGAAGTTACGGGGCTATTTTGCCGAGTTCCTTAACGAGGGTTTTCTCGCGCGCCTTAGGATTCTCACCCCATCTACCTGTGTCGGTTTACGGTACGGGCACCTGGTCACTCACTAGAGGTTTTTCTTGACAGCCTGGAGTCGGTTACTTCGCTACTTATGTTCGCTCCCCATCACGTCTCAGAGTCTCGCAGGGCGGATTTGCCTACCCTACCTCCTACTCGCTTGGGCGTGCTCGACCAACGGCACGCTTAACCTATCCTTCTGTGTCACCCCATTGCTCAGACATTTCCAGGTGGTACTGGAATTTCAGCCAGTTGTCCATCACCTACGCCTTTCGGCCTCGGCTTAGGTCCCGACTTACCCTGGGCGGACGAGCCTTCCCCAGGAAACCTTAGATTTTCGGCGGGAAGGATTCTCACCTTCCTTTTCGCATACTCATACCGGCATTCTCACTTCTATCCACTCCACCAAACCTTACAGTTTGACTTCTCTGCTGATAGAACGCTCCCCTACCCCTGCGCATCAAGCGCAAGCCATAGCTTCGGTGATACACTTGAGCCCCGTTACATTTTCGGCGCAGAACCACTCGACCAGTGAGCTATTACGCACTCTTTAAATGGTGGCTGCTTCTGAGCCAACATCCTGGTTGTCTGTGCAATTCCACATCCTTTCCCACTTAGTGTATACTTTGGGACCTTAGCTGATGGTCTGGGCTGTTTCCCTTTCGACTATGAAGCTTATCCCCCACAGTCTGACTCCCAATCTAAATCCAATGGCATTCGGAGTTTGATAAGGTTCGGTAACCTGGTAAGGCCCCTAGCCTATTCAGTGCTCTACCGCCATCGCTCATCAATTGAGGCTAGCCCTAAAGCTATTTCGGGGAGAACCAGCTATCTCCGTGTTCGATTGGCATTTCACCCCTACCCACAGCTCATCCCCTGCCTTTTCAACGACAGTGAGTTCGGGCCTCCAGTGGGTTTTACCCCACCTTCACCCTGGCCATGGGTAGATCACACGGTTTCGGGTCTACAGCATGCAACTTTCGCCCTCTTCAGACTCGCTTTCGCTTCGGCTCCGGCTTCCCGCCTTAACCTCGCTGCATACCGTAACTCGCCGGTTCATTCTACAAAAGGCACGCCACTACACCAACGTGCTGTGACTGCTTGTAAGCGCACGGTTTCAGGTTCTTTTTCACTCCTCTTCCGAGGTGCTTTTCACCTTTCCCTCACGGTACTGGTTCGCTATCGGTCGCTAAGTAGTATTTAGCCTTGGGAGGTGGTCCTCCCTGCTTCCCACGGGGTTTCACGTGTCCCGCGGTACTCAGGATTCCCTCACAGTTTGGTTTTCTTTCGTCTACAGGAGTGTTACCTTCTTTGCTCGACCTTTCCAGATCGGTTCGACTAGAAATCCATTCTTAAAAGAGGGTCCTACAACCCCGAATCCCGAAGGATTCGGTTTGGGCTCTTCCCGTTTCGCTCGCCGCTACTCAGGGAATCGATGATTCTTTCTTTTCCTCCGGGTACTTAGATGTTTCAGTTCCCCGGGTTGTCTTCTTTAACCTATGGATTCAGCTAAAGATAACCGGACATGACTCCGGTTGGGTTGCCCCATTCGGGTATCCACGGATCAAGACCTGCTTACGATTCCCCGTGGCATTTCGCTGTTAACCGCGCCCTTCTTCGACTCTTAGCGCCTAGGCATCCACCGTACGCCCTTAGTAGCTTGACCTATTGATCGCTACGTCTAGGTTTACTCAAAACTTGCGTTTTGATGTGAATTCTTTGACTTTACTAGTTTTCTTCTCTATGCAGTTTTCAAAGAACAGTCTGGTTTAGGCTGCGTTAGAACTAAGTTCCGCAGTGCTTCACCAGTCAAAAATATTAGGACCGTCAGTCAAGCATGTCTGCTTTTCCTACTCAATCCTTTGTGAGTGAGTTTCCATATAACCAACTTCGTTTACCCGGTTTCCCCTATCCTTTCGGACGTCGGGCATCGGATTTCAGACCTCGATTACCTGGTCTCTCAAAACTAACAACAGCTCTCTCCAATGAGTTGCCGATCCCTCGGCTTGAGTCTTGCGACTCGTATTGATCTCTCGTCAAACTTAGTTTCTCAACCTTGCTCTCCGAAAGAACCGACCAATAGGATGTTCGTCTAAAGCCTTAGCTCTAAACCGTTCTCCTTAGAAAGGAGGTGATCCAGCCGCACCTTCCGATACGGCTACCTTGTTACGACTTCACCCCAATCATCGGCCCCACCTTCGACGGCTAGCTCCCTTTCGGGTTACCTCACCGGCTTCGGGTGTTGCAGACTTTCGTGGTGTGACGGGCGGTGTGTACAAGGCCCGGGAACGTATTCACCGCAGTATGCTGACCTGCGATTACTAGCGATTCCGACTTCATGCAGGCGAGTTGCAGCCTGCAATCCGAACTGAGACCGGCTTTCTCGGATTGGCTTCACCTCGCGGCTTCGCTTCCGTCTGTACCGGCCATTGTAGCACGTGTGTAGCCCAAGACATAAGGGGCATGATGATTTGACGTCATCCCCACCTTCCTCCGGTTTATCACCGGCAGTCTATCTAGAGTGCTCGACCTTACTCGTTAGCAACTAAATACAGGGGTTGCGCTCGTTGCGGGACTTAACCCAACATCTCACGACACGAGCTGACGACAACCATGCACCACCTGTCTCTCTGCTCCCCGAAGGGCACCCCCATGTTTCCACAGGGTTCAGAGGATGTCAAGCCTTGGTAAGGTTCTTCGCGTTGCGTCGAATTAAACCACATGCTCCACCGCTTGTGCGGGCCCCCGTCAATTCCTTTGAGTTTCAACCTTGCGGCCGTACTCCCCAGGCGGAGTGCTTATTGTGTTAACTGCGGCACAGAAGGGGTCGATACCCTCTACACCTAGCACTCATCGTTTACGGCGTGGACTACCAGGGTATCTAATCCTGTTTGCTCCCCACGCTTTCGCGCCTCAGCGTCAGTTACAGTCCAGAAAGTCGCCTTCGCCACTGGTGTTCCTCCACATATCTACGCATTTCACCGCTACACGTGGAATTCCACTTTCCTCTCCTGTTCTCAAGATCTCCAGTTTCCGATGCACTCTCAGGGTTGAGCCCTGATCTTTCACACCAGACTTAAAAATCCGCCTACGCGCCCTTTACGCCCAATAATTCCGGACAACGCTTGCCCCCTACGTATTACCGCGGCTGCTGGCACGTAGTTAGCCGGGGCTTCCTCCTTGGGTACCGTCATGTGAAATCAATATTTTCAACCTCACCGTTCTTCCCCAAAGACAGTACTTTACAATCCGAAGACCTTCATCATACACGCGGCGTTGCTCCGTCAGACTTTCGTCCATTGCGGAAGATTCCCCACTGCTGCCTCCCGTAGGAGTCTGGGCCGTGTCTCAGTCCCAGTGTGGCCGTTCACCCTCTCAGGCCGGCTACTGATCGTCGCCTTGGTAGGCCTTTACCCCACCAACCAGCTAATCAGACGCGGGTCCATCCATAATCGATAGCATATTCAGAGGCCATCTTTCCTTAAGTCGTGATGCCACGTCTTAAGATTATCCGGTATTAGCCCTCGTTTCCAAGGGTTGTCCCGGCTTTATGGGTAGGTTACCCACGCGTTACTCACCCGTCCGCCACTAAGAATTTCTCTAAGCAAGCTTATCAAAATTCTCCGTTCGACTTGCATGTGTTAGGCACGCCGCCAGCGTTCGTCCTGAGCCAGGATCAAACTCTCCAAAAAAAGTTATTCAAACTTCTCACTTGAAGAAGATGATTGACTCATGATTTATTTTGAAACTCTTACGAGTTTCTCTCATTGGCTGTCCTTGTTGTTTAGTTTTCAAAGACCATTTATTTTCCTTGCCCCCAGGGCCGGAACTACATATTAGCATTTTCAACTTATGTTGTCAATAGCTAATTAGTAATTCGCTTGTAACTAAGGAAACTAATTTTTAACGTGATAATGCGCGTTTTACGGCACCTAGCTATAATAACATTTTTCAGCATATGCTGTCAATAGTTATTTTAACCGCTTTTAACCACCGTCACTCTCGCTCTTAATCTGCGGAGCAACGTTTGTAATAGTATCATGGTATCAATGCGCCGTCAAGAGACTAATAGACTCAGAGTTTAACTAAGACATTTCATTATTACAACTTAGGCCCGTCCATAATTTGCTAAACATATGATTTTATTCTACACTGAGAAGTATTAACACTACCAAAACCAAGTCCACATTTTCTATATTTAAGCAACAGGAGGATTCGTATGCAAGGTAATGTAAATGAACTTTTGAATCAAAAAACTTGGGCAGTAATCGGCGTATCTAATAATAAAACTAAATATGGCTATAAGGTTTACGATCAACTTAAAAAATTAGGTTACTCGGTATTTGCAATTAATCCCGGGCTCGAGAGTATAGACGGAGACCCTTGTTATCCTTCCCTAACTGCCCTACCGAAGAAACCTGATGCGGTGAGCGTTGTCGTTCCTCCCAAAATCACCGAACAAGTTGTCAAAGAATGCAACGACCTTGGAATCTCAAAGGTCTGGATGCAACCTGGCAGCGAAAGCAACAATGCAATCCAAGATGGCAAAGAGCATGGAATTACAGTGATTCATCACGAATGTGTTTTGATTCATACACGTAATAAAAGTGTATAGTAATGATAAGAATAACTTTAAGAAACATAAAACAACTAAAAACCGCACCAATCAGGTGCGGTTAACTATTTTTATGGAGCGGGTGATGAGAATCGAACTCACGTAGCTAGCTTGGAAGGCTAGTGCTCTACCATTGAGCTACACCCGCAGGTGTGGTAGCAGGGGGGGGATTTGAACCCTCGAATGAGCGGGTATGAACCACTTGCCTTAGACCACTTGGCTACCCTGCCATGGCTCCCCGAGTAGGACTCGAACCTACAACCTACCGGTTAACAGCCGGTTGCTCCACCATTGAGCTATCGAGGAATATATACATTTGGCGGAGAAGGAGGGATTTGAACCCTCGCAGCAGTTACCCACTCTAACGGTTTAGCAAACCGTCCTCTTCAGCCACTTGAGTACTTCTCCAAGATTTGCTTATTTGGTGCGGAAGACGGGACTTGAACCCGTACGGAGTTACCCACACGCCCCTCAAACGTGCGCGTCTGCCAATTACGCCACTCCCGCATGTCTGGAGCCATTGACCGGGATTGAACCGGTGACCTTATCCTTACCAAGGATACGCTCTACCAACTGAGCTACAACGGCTTATCTGTAATTTTGTGGTGCGCTCGGAGAGATTCGAACTCCCGGCCTTCTGATTCGTAGTCAGACGCTCTATCCAGCTGGGCTACGAGCGCACGTTATGGAGCGGGTGACGAGATTCGAACTCGCGACTTTCACCTTGGCAAGGTGACACTCTACCGCTGAGTTACACCCGCAAATTGTATGGTGGGCCATCCGCGACTCGAACGCGGGACACCCTGATTAAAAGTCAGGTGCTCTAGCCGACTGAGCTAATGGCCCTTAATGGCTGGGGTGGGAGGATTCGAACCTACGAATGCCAGAGTCAAAGTCTGGTGCCTTACCACTTGGCGACACCCCAATCTATATATTAAGTCCGAGCATTGCTCAAAGACCCAATAACTTGGTTGCGGGGGCCGGATTTGAACCGACGACCTTCGGGTTATGAGCCCGACGAGCTACCGCTGCTCCACCCCGCGACGAGTTTAGTGTTTGGCATACAACAATCGTTATCCGAATTATCGCATTCCTCATGTTATATTACCGGAATTATCATTTCCAAAATCTATCTCTTAACCAATTGCCATTCCATCTTGAACAACAATCTCCGAACCTTTGATAATGGTGGGCAGGGATGGATTCGAACCATCGTACCTCGCGGAACAGATTTACAGTCTGTCGCCTTTAACCACTCGGCCACCTACCCATGCTGTCTATTAATATGGCGACCCCGATCGGACTTGAACCGACGATCTCCTGCGTGACAGGCAGGCATGTTGACCACTACACCACGGGGCCGTGTCTGGTGGGCGATGACAGGGTCGAACTGCCGACATCCTGCTTGTAAGGCAGGCGCTCTACCAACTGAGCTAATCACCCTTGGGCTCTATTCTGGTGACCCGTACGGGATTCGAACCCGTGTAACCGCCGTGAAAGGGCGGTGTCTTAGACCGCTTGACCAACGGGCCACTTTTGAGAACTTTTTTAGTATAGCTGAAGGTTCCCAAAATGTCAACTCTTTTTGATCAGATATTATAAAAAAAGTTGCTATTCTTTAAAATCCTTTACCATTCATTGTCGATCTAAGGTTATCTGGCTTTATTTATCAACTAAAAGATATATGACTCTAGTCTGACCCTTATCCTCTCCTTCGAGATAGACGTTTATACCTCTGTCCTTTAATTCAGTTACTCGCATGGATGCCTCTTTAAGAAGTTCCTCGCGCTTACCATAAACTCGGGAGTTAACCGGACAAACGGCAACACACCCGGGCTCTTCGCCTCTTTCCAAGCGATGACTGCAAAAAGTACATTTCCCCACTTTACCGTTTGTCATGATTTTCATTCCCCCATGGGGACATGCGGTTACACAAACATGACACCCAAGACACTTTTCGTCATCTTGAATCACAAGCCCATCTTCCTGACACTGAATAGCACCTGCCGGACACACCGTTTGACAAACCGGGTCTGCGCAGTGTCTGCATGACTGAGGATAATAATAGCGTACCAAGTGATCCTTGAGATGTTCCCTTCGCCATACTTTTAAATACCAATCTCCTGTTTGTAAACCATTTTCCTGTTTACAAGCAACGGCGCAACTCATACACGCGATGCATCGTGACTCATCAACTAACATAGCATGCTGACTCATGATTCTTGACCCCCTTCGGCTTTAGCATTACACATGATGTTTTTGCTAACTAAATTACCTCCAATAGGATCAGCAGCTACTGGAAAAAGAGTATTGGCCGGTACTTGCCCATAAGGAGATTGTAACCCGAAATATGGTTGGGTTGAGAGGAACCCCCGCGGTACTGACAAGGTTATCTTCGCCGGCAAAATGACCGATCCTGCAACCGTCTCCACTCTAACTTGGTCTCCTTCCCCAACTCCTATCTCTAATGCGGTCAGAGGATGTATTTCCACATAAGGTTTTTCCATTTCATTAGCCCAATCACTATATTGGCATTCCGTATGGTAGTGGCTTGCCACCTTATTCGTGCTAAAGATATAAGGATATTTCTCTCGGCTTACTCCCATATTCCCCGGGGCTTCAGTGGTATCTACGTAATCAAGCGGCGCATCACTTACTCCTGATAATTCAACTTTGCCGGTAGATGTTTTGAACGTTCCACTCGGAAATAAGCGCACGGTTTCCTTACCAACTTCAGAGCATGGAAAATGTATACCGCCGGGGGTTGCCAGCATCCGTTCCCTGCTAATACCAGCTACATTTTTATTGTACTTCCTTTCCAGCTCCCAAGCCGCTTCAGGAGAATCCGGGAAATAGGATGACGGCAAACCCATTCGCTCTGCCAATAGCCGGTAAAAATCTCCGCCAGATTTTTCTTCACCAAGTGTATCAACCACTTTATTTTTCCACTGCAAGACTCTATGCACACTAGCCTGAGCTCCGGCTTCTTCCAACCAATGGGTCGCAGGGAGAACTATGTCAGCTAGTACAGCAGAATCATCCAACACCAAGGTATGGCTGACCACAAAATCTAATCCTTTAACTGCTGTACGCATCCGTGCACTGTCGGGCCAAGTTACACAAGGATTCCCTGAAATCAAGAGCATTTTGACATCTCCCTCCAGCATGTCTTTATAGAGGGTACTAGATGATCTCTTACGATCAGGTTTCATAACATCCTTCGTCTGGATTAAATTGCTGATGCCGCCGGTATTGTTGATGTGTGAAATAATCCCTGATCCCGGTTTACCGATATTACCGAGTATAGCCATCAGGCTTTCAAATGCCCAGATTGAGGCCCCCGCATTATTAACACAAACAACACCTCGCCCTTCAAACAACATGCCTGGTCTTAGTGTCGCTAAATCTTCTGCTAATCTCTCAATAACATTTTGAGGAACTCCTGTGACCTCTGCTGCGCGCTCAGTGGTAAACGAACTCACATCCTGGGCTAACCTCCCGAACCCATTAGTATGTTCAGATACAAACGTTGGATCATAGAGGTTATTCTTGATAACATAATTCAGTAACGCCATACCTAAGGCTGCGTCAGTCCCCGGTCTGATTTGTATGAATAAGTCCGCTGCCTGAGCCGTTTCTGTGAAGCGGGTGTCTATGACCACGATACGAGTCCCTGACCGCTTAGCTTCCGTAATCCAATGAAACTGCCCCGCCTTTGTTTGGGCGGCGTTGTTGCCAACTATCAGCAATAGTTTAGAATTTAGGACATCCGAGAGAGGGCTTGTTCCTGAACCGTCTCCAAAGAGTTTTTTGCGCACATTCACCTCTGAGTCGGTGCAGATCGGCCCAGTCCCATAGTTCACAAGACCGGTTAAGGAGGAAAATATGCTATGCGCCAATTTACTGTAAGATCCACCTACTTTGGAGGTAATCCCTACAATTGATCCTGAACCATTCTCTTTAAGATAATGATTATATTTTTGGGCGATCAAATCTAAAGCCTCGTCCCAACTTATTCTTTCAAAAGTACCATTAACCTTTTTCATAGGATATCTGACTCTATATGGTCCATAAAGAGTTTGGGAAATTTCCATAGGTTTAGGACAAATTTTCCCTTTATTATAGGGGTTTTCAGGGTCACCAAATACCGCCTTGATTTTTCCATCCTGATCTAAGCTGATTTTTATCCCGCAACCACCGTTACAAAGACAGCAAATCGATGGACGCAATTCCTGGTCATGTTTTAATGGTTTACTGCTTGAAGTTAAGGCGCCTGTTCTTACGTATGAACCCACTTTACTGCCCCCCTTTATCTAACGGCAAGTATCCAGGATATACAATTGGATTTACCAACATTTTATTAAGATAATTAACGTTAATTTTCGCCCTCTTTCGAATTAATCCGCTCAAAATACCTGCCCCTTCGATATCTCCCACCATAATCATTCCTACCAAACGTTCATCTTGAACTACAAATTTTCGATAGAAGTTCTTATCAGGCTCCGATGCTCTAAGCACACTGCCTTCTCCAGGCGGCAAATTCACACGTCCGGCAGAAATAATTCCTACTCCACCGATTACGGCGGAGTTTACGGCCAGTGAACCATGATATTTACGTTTAATACCCGCCATATTGCATCCAGCGATGATTCCTTGTTCTGTCGCAGAAGGCCAAATAGCATTCACACATTTTTCACCACTTAAAAGATCGAATGCTTCAGCAACATCACCAGCAGCGTAAATATCACTTACGGATGTTTGCATATCATCATCAACAAGAATACCGTAATTCACGGCTACTCCACTGTCACTCACTAGCTTTACATTAGGGCGGACACCAACCGCTCTAATAATCATCTGACAGGGGATCTGTTCGCCGGTATTCAGAAGTACACCTGAGACCGCCATACGTCCATCCCCATCCTCTTCACCTAACACTTTGGTTACTTTGGTATTTAGGAGGACTCGATAGCCTTCTTCTTCCAACAATCTTGTTAGAATCTCGGCAGATTCTACATCAATGGAGTGACGCAGAACTTGAGGTGCGGATCCTACAATTGTCACATTAATACCCAGTTCATGGAGTCCGTGAGCTCCTTTAAGCCCTACAAGACCGGCGCCCATAACAACAGCAGTTTTTGCCTTTGGGGCAAACCTTGCCACTGCTTTAGCATCATCTAAAGTGCGCAGTTCAAAAATTCCCTCTGCGTCACTTCCCTCAAGAGGAGGGTTAAAGGGAGAAGAACCCGTCGCAATCAGCAACTTGTCATAAGTAACCCTCTCGCCCAAGGCTAACAGGACACTTTTGGAATTAGGGTCCACCCGTTCAACGTATCCCACTCGAAAATCAATTCCGGTTTCAGCATAGAAAGCTTTATCCCGAATGTACATCATCTCTTCCGAAATTTCATTTCCCAAATAATAGGAAGTCAGACAACGGGAATAAGGTAAACAATCTTCGTTCGAAATCATAATTATCTGTCCATTGGGATCTAAACCCCGAATTGTTTCTGCTGCGAAAACACCCGCCGCGCTATTGCCGATAATGAGATAGCGCATATTAATCACCCGCAACTTTCATTTCATATTCTTCCGGAGTACCATAAAATAAGGCTTGCTGAGAACATGATGCAACGCAGGGCAGAGTCTTTTCATCTTTGCAAAGATCACATTTACTCGCTTTTTTAATCTCACTACGCGATGCAATTGCGCCAAAAGGACAAACCATAATACACATCCAACAGCCTACGCATTTATCCGGGTTGTGAAAAACCTCACCCATCGGGGAAAACTTCATTGCTCCGGTCATACAGGCTCTTACACACATCGAGTCAGTGCAATGCTGGCATATTGTAGCCCAATATTGATTCCCTGATTGTCTTACCCTAATCCGCGGCTGCGGAGATGGCCGTTCCAATTTGGACATGAATAGGCTTTGAGATTGGGAATGTTTTTCGAGGCATGCTGCTTCACAAGCTTGACACCCGTCGCAATGTTTTGATATAAAAAATAGTTTTTGCACACGCATCATACCTTTCTCTTCCAAACTAGAGCTCACTGAAGAATACTTCTTTTGGAAGGCATATAATTGTTAGATACTAATCCCCACTAGAGGCAACACATACTTCAGCCCAATACAGATCAAGATGACTGCGAGAAACATTTTCATATAACGCGCGTTGATATACTTTGAAACGCCTTTATTGTAAGTATTTTCACATTTCAAAATAGCCCTTTGCCCAGGACCAAGTTTTCCTCCTTTCATAATTTAGCTTACTGCGTATCTAATTTATCAAATTACTGACAATATTGATGTCTAACTCTCGACCATATAAGTGTCTTATATCTTACATTTATAGAATTTTTAGCTTCTCTAGTTCGAGACTCATATTTTATCCTTAATCCTTAAGGTAGAACATGGAATATTTCCTTACATACGTGGTTCTTAACGTTTAACGAAACGAACATAAGGAAAGGAAGGATAATGCCTTGCTTGAATTAGTTAATCTTAAGCAAAAAAAAATCGCCTAAATCATTAGTTTAGGCGATTTTTTAGGTTAAGTGTTATTATAACTATTAATCATATTTTTTATTGAGATACTTTTTGCGCAAATAGCTTGAATAACAAACCGCTAACGGATTATGACCCAATACCCGGTCCTTAACTGCGTAGGTGGTGACTGGTACTTTTGAATACTTATTGAACAACATATCATGACCTACACACAACCCTACGGCTATATTAAGTTCTGTTCCATCATGTTCCAGAACCTTAGCTTGAAGTATAGGATCACAAATAACTTCAATTTTATCCTCTTTCACTTTGGGAATTTCATAGTCCTCTTTCTTAAGTCCACCTATTTTACAACAAGCGGAGTATACCTCAAAATGTTGGGATAAAATCTTTTCTAAGATTTCAGCTTCATCAGATAGACCTACACAGAAGGCCATTCCAAGTTTCTTATAACCCATTTTCTTAGCAAACATAATCAATTCATCAAGACGGCTGAGATTGTTACCATGTACCGCTTGAAAACAGCCGCTGAGCCGATGAAAGGGTTTATTTTCTTCTTCAAAACATTCATCGAGTGTATACTTGCCCCCAGTGCAATCAAAGGCTTCTTTATCGCACATATTTTTAGTCTTCATTTTGCAAGACGCACATTTCATTAAGATCCCTCCTTAATTTTATAACGCAAGCTATAATTTAGGATCAGTTATTAGATACTAATCCCCACTAGAGGCAACACATACTTCAGACCAATATAGAACAAGATGACTGCGAGAAACATCTTCATATAACGCGCGTTGATATACTTTGAAATGCGGGCTGCTACGACTGTACCAATAGCAACACCGGCTAATTCAAAGGCTAGAAACTGAAGATCCAAAGCGCTGCCCATGGAAAGATAGTTCAGAATACTGGTCGAAGAGGATACTAAAATGGAGAGAACGGATGTTCCGGCGACAATATACATAGGGAATCCCATAACACTGGTCATAAACGGTACTAATAAGAATCCGCCGCCGACCCCTAACGATGCAGAGAGAACAGCAACTAAAAGCCCTGTAATGAAAACCATAATAGCGTTGTAGTTGAATTCCTGACCGGCAAAGGTAAAGGTATTTTGAAGACCGATTTTTTTGAAATTAACTCCAATTTCCTTAAGCTCATTCATTTTGCCTGAAGCCTTCAGCTCTTTAACTTTTGCAGCAAAGGTATCATTGGCAGATTTTACTGCTTTTTGACTGTCTCTGAATTTAGCGGTGCACTCATAGGCAATACGTATTGAAATACCCAAGGTGACTATCCCGAAGTAAGGCTGGAAGGTCTTCATATCTTTTAATAAGCTGTGCGAAAGGGAAGAGCCCAGGATTGCTCCGACAATTCCACCCAAGCCAAGCACTATAGCGGTAGGTACAACAATTCGCTTCTCACGAAGATACAGAGGAGTTCCAACAATAGGGCTGACCAGGGTTAAAATCTGGTTCATGGGTTTGACCATATTGGCATTTTTAAGTCCGAAAATACTCATATGACCCACACCTGCCAGGATGCCACCGGCTGCTCCTACAGATGTAAAAACATATCCTACAAAGATACCCCAAAGAATCAAACCAATGGGATTAGCGTCTACACCAGCTAATGCAAAATGCATAACATCTTCCTCCAATTTTATTGAATTTTAGTTACTTCTGATCCTCTAATAAAACCAACTTCACCAAATTTGTCCAACCTGGACTTTATTCGCTTTACAAGCGATTTCCCTAGATGAAATAAAATGTACATAACGATGTATGCTCCAATTATGCTGACCTGCCAGCTTACAAACGGAATTGTAATGGTCGGCCATCTCAAGCTAATTACCAAAATTATAAGAACGTGAGGAACTAATTTGTAAATTGAATCTACCACTACAGCTGTCAGATAATCAAAAAATACTTCCCTCATTTCCGTCTGAAGGGATTTATAGGCCTCTGCATCTCCAATATCAACCGCTACATCTGAGAGCTCGTCTAATTCCTGATATCGTTCTTTATAGTGCTGGACTTTTTTAGTATGGGGGTCCTTAAGGAATTTCACTAGTTCAGAAACCTTCCTCATAGCTAAACTCCTCTCTTGCAAAGATTTTCACTTTCTAAAATAGCCCTTTACTCAGGACCAGGTTTTCCTCCTTTCGCTTACTTTATATCTGCTATGTATTTAACTTATCAAACTCTAGACAAAATTAATGTCTATAGTTTGACTATATTTATGTCAAATATCTTGCTAAATTTATGTCGCATCCCTTACATTATTTAGGTCCTCTACGCGACCTTGTTTATGTCATGTGTATGACTATATTACTTCTTGCATCAAGCCTACACATTAAGAGAGGCTAGCAATTTTATGCCAGCCTCTCTTAGACAATCCATTTACTTAGCTTATCCGTATCTAGAATATATACTTCTTTCTCTTCAATGGCGATACTGTTTTCTTGTCTGAATATATTAAGCAAAGAGGTAACAGTCTGTCTTGAGGTTCCTATCATACAAGCAATCTCTTCATGAGTTAAGCGAAAGCCTATTTTCGTACCTGTTTGGGTTTCTACTCCCGCACGTTCGGTCATTTTAAGAAGTAGCATCGCCAGTCTTCCGGGGACTTGAAAGCAAACCATCTCTTGAATAATTGCTTCGGCCTCTCGCATTCTGACACCTAGGGTTGTAGCAACCTTAATTGCAATGGACGGATGGTTTACCAGCAATTCTTCAAAACGCGCGTTACGTACAACTACCAAAGTGGCATCGTTGATGGCACCAGCAAAACAGGTTCTCTCACCATGGTACAAGGTTTCAGCAAGACCCATTAACTGCCCCGAAGTTCTCATACTTCCAACTGTGACTCTTCGACCATCCGGAGTTATTCTGTATATTTTTACAAAACCTTCTTCTATTAGGTATATCCGATCAGCTGTATCCCCTTCAGAAAAAATTATTTGCCCTTTAGTATAATGAACTACGGTTCCATATTCTCTGATAAGGTCCTTTTCATGATCATCCAACTCTAACGCTTCATGATTAATACATTCCATTCTAGATCTACCCCTCCATATATTTATATTATCACAAATTTCTACAAAATTACCACTCCAATTATGGTGTTGCAAAATATAATCTCATTCCTGCTGCTAATTACTATAATAGGGCCTATAATATCGTTATTCATAAAAAAGCGCGCGAATTGTTCAGAAATTATAAGTAGTGTTAACATTATTTGCCTCAAGTATTTAAATTCAACATCATAGGAGAGCAGACCGATTACTCTGGCATTTGTACGTTCCACATGGAATTTTTTAATTCCTTTACTCCAGACTGTGATGAAGCACAGTTACCGACTATTCCTATTTTTCGGCATAAGTTTTGCACGAATTATTAAGGAGGCATCCAACCAGGGGCATTGGTTCTTTAGGATCCGGTTTTTAGGGTATGGATTCGTTCCCTAATAGTTATGATTATCCTGATTCCATTATACATGAAAAGCCGCACTGCATTCAGTGGGACTTTCTGTCCTCATAGACAACCTAAGTTATAAGACCTTTGAATTAGAATTTATAGTTTTTTATTCAGCTCGTAATTAAATAGTTATGATGGATGTCTTATGAAAAGAGAACAGGCATCAAACCCCGCATTCAAAGAGATTGGAGATAAAGCAAACGCGGCCTTGGGACGGGTTAAGTATCACGGGCATACAAGAATTTATCATGTACAGGAACTCTAGAATCGGCAACTTGAAACTTTACCACCATAATTTCTATACGTCTAGTGAAAATGATAGAAGATGTTGTCTGTAGCAAAGGGATCTTTGGCATGTCACAGGTATTAATTATTTTCAACAAGGTTATTTCCATACAGGAAATATATTGGCAATGTAGAATTTTATAATGATTAGAACAGTTTTCGATAAAAGGAGTGAAAGCGGATGGATTTAAGTAATAGACGACTCGGGTTACAGGTCACGGCATTAATGATATTTATTGCTTTGGCAGCAGGCATTGTTGGGGGAATTGGGATCTACGGCATGGCTCAAATGCACGAGACTTCAGATCAAGTTTATCAAGACGATGTAATTCCTATGACGCTTCTTGCAGACATGCATTTTCGCGCTCAGACCTATCGTTCAAATGTCGTATTGGCTGTGAGCGCTCGCACACCTGAAGAACGGCAGAATTTCGTAAGTCAAATTAATTTGCAAAGGAAAGCTTTAGAGGAACACATAGCAAGCTACGATGCCCTTACGAAATCAAGTGAAGAAGAAGATTCTTGGCAACAATTTAAAGTTGCTTGGAATGATTACGTAACGGAAGCTCAAACTACGATTGAGCTGGCTGAAGAAGGCCGAATGGAGGACTCTAAAGCCAATATGTTCGGAATCGCCGGAAACAAAAACCAGATAGCCGGAGATATCTTGCAAAAGATGGTTGACTCAAAAATGGATAAAGTCAACACAAACACTACCGTAAAAATGAACTCAATCTTTAAAAAGGCCTCCCTGGTTTCAATCATTCTTATTGCAATTGACGTCCTTATCAGCATTATCATTGGCTGGCTCCTAAGCCGAGCCCTCAGCAATATGATGCATAATTTGCTTCAAAATGCGAACGAAATTGCCTCGGGGGATGTAGCTCGAAAGAAGAAAGCCCCCTGGAAGGTTTGGAATCGCGAGGAAAAAGAACTTCAAAAAGCCTTTGGCGATATGGTGGTCTCTCTGAGAAACATCATAACGAATGTGGCCAACATGTCCGGTCAATTGGCTCAGACTTCTCAAGAGATGCATCTCGGTGCTGAGCAATCGGCACAAGCCGCGGAACAAGTTGCCACATCGGCAAGTGAAATAGCTAATGATGCCGAAAATCAGGTTAAGGAAATGATGGAAAACCATGAACGAATGAATCAAGTGATCGATAATCTGAACCAAACGGAACAGCGTGCCGAGAAAGTAAGTTTTGCCTCCAGGCGTTCCGCCGAGCTTTCCCAAAATGGCAATCTCGCACTGAATCAAGTGGTCACGCAAATGAATGAAATAGAAAATCAGGTCCATAATCTAAGCCAAGTGATTGGAGATGTGGATGAAAAGTCAGAGGAAATCGCTAAAACAGTGCAAATTATTGATAGTATAGCCCAACAAACTAACCTTTTGGCGTTAAATGCAGCAATAGAAGCTGCGCGTGCTGGAGAAAACGGACGAGGATTTGCGGTTGTAGCGGAAGAAGTCCGCAAACTGGCTGAACAAGTACAAACAAGCTTGATCGATATTTCCCAGCGCGTACAAGAAATGCAACAGGTTTCCCGCAGTGCCCATCAAGGAATGAAAACCAGTGTCGAGAGCGTCAATCAGGGAAGTGCTTATTTGAAGGAGATCTCTCATCAATTTAATGTAATTCTTGGTTCGGTAGAAGAAAGTGCTCGATTAGCTCAAGACATTGAAATAACCGTACAAAAAGTGCAACAGGATGGGGAACAAATAAAAGTCGGCATGCAAAAGGTGGTCAATCGGGCCGAGTCTACTTCTGTGGGAACTCAAACCACAGCCGCAGCGGCAGAAGAGCAAAACGCCTCGGTCGAGGAATTGTACGCCTCGGCAGAAAGCTTAAAACAACTAGCATTAGATTTGAAACAATTAATTAGTTACTTCAAACTCTAGAGAGGCACGCAGAGAGACTACCTCGTTAGAGATAGTCTCTCGCTTGTTACCTGGCGATACGAAAGCCTCCAGAGGAGACTTTCGCCACACTGCGTCCCCAAACGCACGCTCCTGCAGTGTGGATCGAACGGGTGGAACCCCGGACCCCGGTGCTTTCATTATGCAATATCTCTAAACACAAAGAGACCATCTCGTTAGAGATAGTCTCTCGCTTGTTACCTGGCGATGACCTGCTTTCCCAGGAGCTATGCTCCAAGTATCCTTGGCCCTGGAGGTCTTAACTTCCGTGTTCGGTATGGGAACGGGTGGAACCCCTCCGGCATAATCACCAGATCTCTGAGATAGTCGCTTTCTTTCGAATGCTGTTCTCTCAAAACTGCACAGAGTCGTTTATCTAGTATTGTCGTTAGAATTTGAGCCACTCACCTAGTCATTCGCAATCCCGAAGTCCTTCGCCCTCAGCCTCTCCGTCCTTTCGAACCTCGCGCCTCGCACTTCGAACCTCGCCTTAGGTCAAGCCCTCGACCGATTAGTACCAGTCAGCTCCACACGTCACCGTGCTTCCACACCTGGCCTATCTACCTGATCTTCCTTCAGGGGTCTTACCAGCTTTTGCTGTGGGAAATCTCATCTTGAGGCCGGTTTCGCGCTTAGATGCTTTCAGCGCTTATCCGCTCCGAATATAGCTACCCAGCTGTGCCTCTGGCGAGACAACTGGTACACCAGGGATTCGTCCATCCCGGTCCTCTCGTACTAGGGACAGATCCTCTCAAATTTCCTGCGCCTGCGACGGATAGGGACCGAACTGTCTCACGACGTTCTGAACCCAGCTCACGTACCGCTTTAATGGGCGAACAGCCCAACCCTTGGGACCTACTACAGCCCCAGGATGCGATGAGCCGACATCGAGGTGCCAAACCTCCCCGTCGATATGGACTCTTGGGGGAGATAAGCCTGTTATCCCCAGGGTAGCTTTTATCCGTTGAGCGATGGCCCTTCCACTCGGTACCACCGGATCACTAAGCCCTACTTTCGTACCTGCCCGACTTGTTGGTCTCGCAGTCAAGCTCCCTTTTGCCTTTACACTCTTCGCGCGATTTCCAACCGCGCTGAGGGAACCTTTGGGCGCCTCCGTTACTCTTTAGGAGGCGACCGCCCCAGTCAAACTGCCCACCTGATACTGTCCCCAACCCCGCTTCAGGGGCCTAGGTTAGAACTTCAGTACAAAAAGAGTGGTATCCCACCGGCGACTCCACCAAGGCTGGCGCCCTAGCTTCTCGGTCTCCCACCTATCCTGTACATTTTATACCAAAATCCAATGTCAAGCTGCAGTAAAGCTCCATGGGGTCTTTCTGTCCTGTCGCAGGTAACCCGCATCTTCACGGGTATTACAATTTCGCCGAGTCCCTCGTTGAGACAGTGTCCAGATCGTTACACCTTTCGTGCGGGTCAGAACTTACCTGACAAGGAATTTCGCTACCTTAGGACCGTTATAGTTACGGCCGCCGTTTACTGGGGCTTCAATTCAAAGCTTCGGGTTGCCCCTAACCTCTCCTCTTAACCTTCCAGCACCGGGCAGGTGTCAGCCCCTATACTTCTCCTTTCGGATTTGCAGGGACCTGTGTTTTTGTTAAACAGTCGCCTGGACCATTTCTCTGCGGCTCACTCTTCAGTGAGCGCCCCTTCTCCCGAAGTTACGGGGCTATTTTGCCGAGTTCCTTAACGAGGGTTTTCTCGCGCGCCTTAGGATTCTCACCCCATCTACCTGTGTCGGTTTACGGTACGGGCACCTGGTCACTCACTAGAGGTTTTTCTTGACAGCCTGGAGTCGGTTACTTCGCTACTTATGTTCGCTCCCCATCACGTCTCAGAGTATCGCAGGGCGGATTTGCCTACCCTACCTCCTACTCGCTTGGGCGTGCTCGACCAACGGCACGCTTAACCTATCCTTCTGTGTCACCCCATTGCTCAGACATTTCCAGGTGGTACTGGAATTTCAGCCAGTTGTCCATCACCTACGCCTTTCGGCCTCGGCTTAGGTCCCGACTTACCCTGGGCGGACGAGCCTTCCCCAGGAAACCTTAGATTTTCGGCGGGAAGGATTCTCACCTTCCTTTTCGCATACTCATACCGGCATTCTCACTTCTATCCACTCCACCATTCCTTACAGAATGACTTCTCTGCTGATAGAACGCTCCCCTACCCCTGCGCATCAAGCGCAAGCCATAGCTTCGGTGATACACTTGAGCCCCGTTACATTTTCGGCGCAGAACCACTCGACCAGTGAGCTATTACGCACTCTTTAAATGGTGGCTGCTTCTGAGCCAACATCCTGGTTGTCTGTGCAATTCCACATCCTTTCCCACTTAGTGTATACTTTGGGACCTTAGCTGATGGTCTGGGCTGTTTCCCTTTCGACTATGAAGCTTATCCCCCACAGTCTGACTCCCAATCTAAATCCAATGGCATTCGGAGTTTGATAAGGTTCGGTAACCTGGTAAGGCCCCTAGCCTATTCAGTGCTCTACCGCCATCGCTCATCAATTGAGGCTAGCCCTAAAGCTATTTCGGGGAGAACCAGCTATCTCCGTGTTCGATTGGCATTTCACCCCTACCCACAGCTCATCCCCTGCCTTTTCAACGACAGTGAGTTCGGGCCTCCAGTGGGTTTTACCCCACCTTCACCCTGGCCATGGGTAGATCACACGGTTTCGGGTCTACAGCATGCAACTTTCGCCCTTTTCAGACTCGCTTTCGCTTCGGCTCCGGCTTCCCGCCTTAACCTCGCTGCATACCGTAACTCGCCGGTTCATTCTACAAAAGGCACGCCACTACACTAACGTGCTGTGACTGCTTGTAAGCGTACGGTTTCAGGTTCTTTTTCACTCCTCTTCCGAGGTGCTTTTCACCTTTCCCTCACGGTACTGGTTCGCTATCGGTCGCTAAGTAGTATTTAGCCTTGGGAGGTGGTCCTCCCTGCTTCCCACGGGGTTTCACGTGTCCCGCGGTACTCAGGATTCCCTCACAGTTTAGTTCTCTTTCGTTTACAGGGGTGTTACCTTCTTTGCCGAGACATTCCAGTCTTCTTCAGCTAGAGATCTTCACTTAAAAGAGGGTCCTACAACCCCGAATCCCGAAGGATTCGGTTTGGGCTCTTCCCGTTTCGCTCGCCGCTACTCAGGGAATCGATGATTCTTTCTTTTCCTCCAGGTACTTAGATGTTTCAGTTCCCTGGGTTGTCTTCATCAACCTATGTATTCAGTTGAGGATAACCGGACATGACTCCGGTTGGGTTGCCCCATTCGGGTATCCACGGATCAAGACCTGCTTACGATTCCCCGTGGCATTTCGCTGTTAACCGCGCCCTTCTTCGACTCTTAGCGCCTAGGCATCCACCGTACGCCCTTAGTAGCTTGACCTATTGATCGCTACGTCTAGGTTTACTCAAAACTTGCGTTTTGATGTGAATTCTTTGACTTTACTAGTTTTCTTCTCTATGCAGTTTTCAAAGAACACTTATAAAAACAATGGTGGAGGTAAGCGGGATCGAACCGCTGACCCCCTGCTTGCAAGGCAGGTGCTCTCCCAGCTGAGCTATACCCCCATTTTCGATGTTAGTCGTCAAAATTCAGTTCATACGTTCATATGACACCGGTTCTGCTCGGTCATTGCTGACCTCCGGCTTCTGCCCTCTGACTTCTTGAATTGGTGGGCCTAGATGGATTCGAACCATCGACCTCACGATTATCAGTCGTGCGCTCTAACCAACTGAGCTACAGGCCCATTAAATTTGCTGAGTTCCCATTACTAATCGTGACTCTTAATTCTCCATTCGAACCACGATTACCTGGTCTCTCAAAACTAAACAACAGCTCTCTCCAATGAGTTGCCGATCCCTCGGCTTGAGTCTTGCGACTCTTTGTTGATCTCTCGTCAAACTCAGTTTCTCAACTTTGCTCTCCGAAAGAACCGACCAATAGGATGTTCGTCTAAAGCCTGAGCTCTAAACCGTTCTCCTTAGAAAGGAGGTGATCCAGCCGCACCTTCCGATACGGCTACCTTGTTACGACTTCACCCCAATCATCGGCCCCACCTTCGACGGCTAGCTCCCTTTCGGGTTACCTCACCGGCTTCGGGTGTTGCAGACTTTCGTGGTGTGACGGGCGGTGTGTACAAGGCCCGGGAACGTATTCACCGCAGTATGCTGACCTGCGATTACTAGCGATTCCGACTTCATGCAGGCGAGTTGCAGCCTGCAATCCGAACTGAGACCGGCTTTCTCGGATTGGCTTCACCTCACGGCTTCGCTTCCGTCTGTACCGGCCATTGTAGCACGTGTGTAGCCCAAGACATAAGGGGCATGATGATTTGACGTCATCCCCACCTTCCTCCGGTTTATCACCGGCAGTCTATCTAGAGTGCTCAACCTTACTTGTTAGCAACTAAATACAGGGGTTGCGCTCGTTGCGGGACTTAACCCAACATCTCACGACACGAGCTGACGACAACCATGCACCACCTGTCTCTCTGCTCCCCGAAGGGCACCCCCATGTTTCCGCGGGGTTCAGAGGATGTCAAGCCTTGGTAAGGTTCTTCGCGTTGCGTCGAATTAAACCACATGCTCCACCGCTTGTGCGGGCCCCCGTCAATTCCTTTGAGTTTCAACCTTGCGGCCGTACTCCCCAGGCGGAGTGCTTATTGTGTTAACTGCGGCACAGAAGGGGTCGATACCCTCTACACCTAGCACTCATCGTTTACGGCGTGGACTACCAGGGTATCTAATCCTGTTTGCTCCCCACGCTTTCGCGCCTCAGCGTCAGTTACAGTCCAGAAAGTCGCCTTCGCCACTGGTGTTCCTCCACATATCTACGCATTTCACCGCTACACGTGGAATTCCACTTTCCTCTCCTGTCCTCAAGATCTCCAGTTTCCGATGCACTCTCAGGGTTGAGCCCTGATCTTTCACACCAGACTTAAAAATCCGCCTACGCGCCCTTTACGCCCAATAATTCCGGACAACGCTTGCCCCCTACGTATTACCGCGGCTGCTGGCACGTAGTTAGCCGGGGCTTCCTCCTTGGGTACCGTCATGTCCTCTCAATATTCTCAAGAAGACCGTTCTTCCCCAAAGACAGTACTTTACAATCCGAAGACCTTCATCATACACGCGGCGTTGCTCCGTCAGACTTTCGTCCATTGCGGAAGATTCCCCACTGCTGCCTCCCGTAGGAGTCTGGGCCGTGTCTCAGTCCCAGTGTGGCCGTTCACCCTCTCAGGCCGGCTACTGATCGTCGCCTTGGTAGGCCTTTACCCCACCAACCAGCTAATCAGACGCGGGTCCATCCATAATCGATAGCATATTCAGAGGCCATCTTTCCTTAAGTCGTGATGCCACATCTTAAGATTATCCGGTATTAGCCCTCGTTTCCAAGGGTTGTCCCGGCTTTATGGGTAGGTTACCCACGCGTTACTCACCCGTCCGCCACTAAGACTTTCTCTAAGTAAACTCTTCGAAAGTCTCCGTTCGACTTGCATGTGTTAGGCACGCCGCCAGCGTTCGTCCTGAGCCAGGATCAAACTCTCCAAAAAAAGTTATTCAAACTTCTCACTTGAAGAAGATGATTGACTCATGATTTCTTTTGAAACTCTTGCGGAATTCTATAGAATTCCTCTCATTGGCTGTCCTTGTTGTTTAGTTTTCAAAGACCATTTCTGATTCGCATCCCTTATAGGACCGAGTTATATCTTAGCATTTAAAACCGCTGTTGTCAATACTAATTATTATTTCTCACTCCTATTTTTCAAGGGCCTACCACCTTGTTTACGCCTGTTTCAAGTATTTTCTCAAGCGAACAAATATTACTATACTATAACCACATACTTCTTATCAAATATCATTTAAGATGATAATATCCTTATTATGACCAAAAATGTTAATTTTTCTTCATAATACTAAGCATATTTCTATAACACGTTATATTTTACACTATTTTTATAGTTTTTGCATTTCACCGTTCTCTGGAGTTTAAAAAACTAGCTAAGAAAATAAAATAGCTGTCCAACACTTAGGCGGACAGCTTAATTTAAACACTCTTAATTTAACCACTCAAGATCATTCTTCAATACCTTCATCATCTTGGACATTCTCATCTCTTGGCCGCATCGTCGGGAAGAGGATGACATCTCTAATTGAGGCAGAATCCGTTAACAACATAACCAAACGATCTACCCCGATTCCTAGCCCACCTGTAGGCGGAAGTCCGTACTCTAGGGCCTGGACAAAGTCTTCGTCCATGATATGGGCCTCATCATCCCCTTTAGCCCGCTCAGCAGCCTGTGCTTCAAAACGTTGACGCTGATCAATAGGATCATTCAACTCAGAGAAGGCATTAGCTAGTTCACGCCCATAGATAAACGCTTCAAACCTATCCGTATATTCAGGTTGCATAGCGTTACGCTTTGCTAACGGGGATATTTCTACAGGATGTCCAATGATAAATGTTGGTTGTATCAATTTTGGTTCAACGAACTCTTCAAAAAACTCGTTAATGATTTTTCCACGGGACGAATCCGCTTCCACATGTAAACCTTTTTCTTGGGCAATAAGTCGGGCCTGCTCATCCGTTAAAATTTCTCTGAAATCAACGCCTGAATATTCTAAAATACCGTCAAGCATCGAAAGACGACGCCATGGAGTTTTGAATTGAAGAGGTTGCCCTTGATAAGTAATTTCTTGTGTACCGTGTACTTTTTGAACAATATGAGCGATCAACTCTTCTGTCAATTCCATAATATCTTCATAATTTGCGAAGGCTTGATAGAGCTCCATCATTGTAAACTCAGGATTGTGCTTAATTGAAATTCCCTCGTTCCTGAATGTACGGCCAATTTCAAATACCTTTTCAAGCCCCCCGACGATAAGGCGTTTTAACGGCAATTCGAGAGCAATACGCAAATAAAGATCTATATCGAGGGCATTGTGATGGGTTATGAAAGGCCGTGCCGCGGCTCCACCAGGAATTGTATGTAACGTGGGGGTCTCAACTTCAAGGAATTCTCGTTCCTCTAAGAACTCTCTCATATATCGAATAATTTTACTTCGGGTCACAAATACTTGACGAACATCTGGATTCATAACTAAATCCAAATAACGCTTGCGATAGCGTGTTTCTACATTCGTTAGCCCATGGAACTTTTCCGGAAGCGGGCGCATTGCCTTGGAGAGCAATAAAACGTCTCGCGCATGAATCGATATTTCCCCTCGTTTAGTTCGAAATACCTTTCCTTTTACCCCAACAATATCCCCAACATCAAATTTCGTAATTAAATCAAACATAGTCTGGCCTAATTCGTCCATTCGGATATAAATTTGGATACGTCCATTAAGATCTTGAATGTGTGTAAAGATAACCTTACCTTGATCACGCTTGCTCATGATCCGGCCAGCAATGCTTACTTCTTGACCCTCTAACTCTTCAAAACGCTCCAAAACCTCGGAGGTTTTATGTGTGCGCAGGTAGCGATCCGCATAGGGTTCAATATCTGCTTGGCGAAACATCTCAAGTTTTTCTAAGCGAATTCGCCAGAGATCGTTGGTATTCTCCATCCTTATTCCTCCATCATTAAATTCCTTATTATCAATTTTACCAAACTTAAACTTCGCTAAACAAGAAACGATAGCTTATTGCATTATTGCCTTTAAAATATGTATTTTATCAAGTATGCTCTCAGAAATCAAACCATATTTTGGCTGAGAAAATCAATAAGCAAAGTGCAGCATCTGTACGTGGCTAAACCCAGTCACAGAACACTGCACTCTTAAGAAACCTTGGCAGATACCAAGCTTAGCGAAGGCAACCGCCTTAGTTGAAGTTACACACCGAGATTAGACACCGCCAAGGACGGCAAAGGTGTCGTGATGATATCGATGTCCTGATTGAGATTTTACTTAATATCCAGAATTTGATAGTGCAAAATTCCTGCAGGAACATTCACTTCAACGACAGACCCTTTAGATTGACCTAAAACTGCTTTTCCAACTGGAGATTCATTAGAAATTTTATTGGTACCCGGGTCTGCTTCAGCAGAACCGACAATGAAGTACTCTTCTTCCTCACCAAAGTCTAAGTCTTTTAGAAGCACTTTTGTCCCTATCGCCACAACATCGGTTCCTTCTAGTTCATCAATAATTCGGGCATTCCTAAGCATTTTCTCAAGAGTAATAATCCGTCCTTCAATAAATGCTTGATCATTCTTAGCATCATCATACTCTGAGTTTTCACTAATATCTCCAAAGTCAATGGCCTGCTTAATACGCGTAGCGACTTCACGTCGCTTCACAGTTTTAGATAGTTCCAACTCTTCCTCAAGTTTTTTGAGGCCTTCTAATGTTAGAATAACTTCTTTTTCAGCCATAGTTTTCTCGCTCCCTTTTCTCGTCCTACGCTTTGCGCTTCTATAAATTACCTACACGCGCTTTGAAACGACTTATATGCGTAATTCCTTTAAATCTAGGAACTCTTAAAAGATTCCCCATTTACATTACTCGTTATTATAAGGACCTTGCAAAATATTGTCAAGGATACAGGTCTTATCCATAACGACTCAGGTTGTCGAATTTTCTCCATTTAATACAAAATACAATTGCTTATTCTAAGATTCGGGTTAAAACCGCTCGCATTTCCTCAGGTGATCGGGTTTGCATAATCTCATCACGGATTTTTGCTGCTTTTTGAACACCTTTAATATACCAGACGGCATGTTTTCTCATTTCATTAAGACCGATTCTTTCCCCTTTATAACGCAATACACGATCGAAATGCTGCAATGCAATTTGTATTCGTTCATTTATTGGCGGTTCGGACAAAAGGATACCACTCTTTAAATAAGCCTGGGTACGCGGAATAAGCCACGGGTTTCCCAGTGCACCCCGTCCGATCATAACCCCGTCACATTCTGTTTCCTCAATTAATCTAGCGGCATCTTCAGGTTTAGAAACATCCCCATTCCCGATAACCGGAATACTTACTTCTTTCTTCACCCGCCCAATCCATTTCCAATCCGCATGACCTGAATAGAATTGTTCACGAGTTCTAGCATGAACTGTGAGCATTTGGACCCCTGCCGACTCCAGCGCTTTCGCCATCTCTATGGCTACAATCTCTTGGTCGTTCCAACCAAGACGAATTTTTACTGTCACCGGTACATTTACAGCCTGCACTACTGCTGATGCAATTGCCTGCGCACGGGGGATATCCTTTAGCAGTGCCGATCCTTCACTATTCTTGACAATTTTCGGAGCGGGGCACCCCATATTAATATCAATAACGTCCGCACTGGATTTTATAGCCAATAAAGCTGCACGCGCCATTGTCTCAGGATCCGAACCAAACAACTGAACGATCCTCGGTTCAGCTTCTCCGCTTAAATCCAGCATTTTCAGAGTTCTTGAGTTTTGATAAGTCAACGCTTTATCACTTATCATTTCCGTCCAAACATACTCTCCGCCCACCGAACGGACAGTCTCGCGAAATGCTTTATCCGTCACCCCAGCCAAAGGTGCCAGAAATACAGGGACTCCAAGATCATAATGTCCTAACTTCATATTCTTATTCCTCTTAGTTGCTATTTCCTGTTACGTTCGTAGATTAATAGAAGTCCCTCAAGGGTTAAGAAAGGGTCAACCGTTTCAATCATTTCCGATTCCTGGGAAATTAACCTAGCTAATCCACCCGTGGCAATAACTTTGGTTTCCGGTCCCAATTCCCCTTTCATACGTTTAACGATTCCATCTACTTGGCCGGTAAATCCATAGTATATCCCGGATTGCATTCCAGCTACCGTATTTTTTGCGATAACAGACGTTGGCTTAACCACCTCTATGCGGGGTAATTTTGAAGCCCTCTGAAATAGTGCTTCAGTCGATATCCCAATTCCTGGAGCAATAGCACCGCCTAAATATTCTCCGCGTTTTGATATCACGCAGAACGTAGTTGCAGTTCCAAAATCTACAATGACAAGCGGTCCTCCGTATTTATTATATGCGGCCACAGCATTCACAATACGATCTGCCCCAACCTCTCTGGGGTTATCATAAATAATGGGCATTCCGGTTTTGACGCCAGGCCCTACAACAAGAGGCTCTACTCCAAAATACTTCCGGGCAAGAGTTTCCAATGTGGGCATAACCGGCGGAACTACCGAGGACATCACAACTGCCTTGATTTCTTGAAAAGTTAACCCGCTTAAATCGAATAAGTTTCTAATAACCACTGCATACTCATCCGTAGTACGGGATTTATCAGTAGATACCCTCCAGTGATGAGTCAACGTTCTCTCATCATAAACCCCTAGAACAATGTTGGTATTACCCACATCAAATAATAGAATCATAAGAACTCTCCTTTGATTAAGTGATTCCTCTTTCCCAATTCGCTCGCGTCGTAGCTTTAATCTCACCCAGATCAAGGCTAAAATCCATAGCCTTGACCGAATGGGTCAAAGCACCAATTGAAATCAAATCAACCCCTGTTTCAGCTACCTGACGCAGGTATTCCTCCTGTATTCCCCCTGAGGCTTCAACAATTGCCCGCCGATCTATATAAAGAACTGCTTGCCGCATTTCTTCTATTTCCATATTGTCCAGCATAATCACATCGACACCACATGCTACTGCTTCTTCCACTTGTTCGATGGTTTCACACTCAACTTCAATCTTAACCATATGCCCGATTTGAGCCTTTACCCGCTGAACCGCTTCCGTTAATCCGCCCATCGCTGCAAGATGATTATCCTTTAACATTACCGCATCATAGAGGCCAAATCGATGGTTCTGTCCTCCTCCAACCCTGACTGCATATTTCTGTAAAGCACGCAATCCAGGAAGAGTTTTTCGGGTATCCACAATGTATGTTGAAAGTCCGGCAACCTGGTCAACAGCACGTTTCGTTGCGGTAGCAATTCCTGAGAGATGTTGTAAAAAGTTTAATGCCGTCCGCTCTCCCTGCAAAATACTGCTTAATGGACCTTCCAGCTCAATTACAACGTCACCGATATTTACTCTATCCCCGTCTTTAACTAATATATCAACCTCAATTCGTGAATCTACACGCTGAAAGACCTGCTTAACCATCGATAACCCTGCGACGACGCCTTCCTGCTTAGCGTATATTTTGGCCATACTACTTAAGTCATCCGGGAAAATCCTTGTGCTCAGGTCCCCCGTCCCGATGTCTTCTTTCAATGCCCGATCAATCAGCTCTTGAAACTGGAACGTAGCGTACATTATTATCCTCCTTATGTTGAAGAGAGTGCTTTTGCCAAGATTCGTCAAACCGAGAGGGATAATCTGAGCGAAAATGCCCGCCTCTGCTCTCTTTACGATCTAAAGCAGCTTTGGCGATAACGGCCCCAACCGTCAATATATTAGCTGTTTCTAATCCCTCCACAGAGCGTGTTGGCAAGACTTGGCGATCCCAACCCATCAGTGACTCGGCAGCCTCCCTGAGACCCGTCTCATTTCTCAAAATCCCCACTTTATTCCACATCAACTCTTGAACCCTGGTCCGTAAATTTTGGGCATCTAACGGTTTCAACTCATTAAATCCGGTTTCTGTCAGACTTTGACTTCCTTCAGGACTACGAACGTCTTCCCAAGAAGGACGCCGGCCCGGACTCTTACATTTAATTTTGTCTGCAATTCGTGCCCCAAAAACCAAACCATCCAGCAAGGAGTTGCTTGCTAAGCGGTTTGCGCCGTGAACCCCATTACAGGCACATTCCCCTGCCGCATAAAGATGAGACAGACTTGTTTCTCCATAAGAGTTTGTCGCAATCCCGCCCATCATATAATGAGCCGCTGGGGCAACCGGCAAAGGCATGGTTAATACATCCATCCCATAGTCCAAACAGGTTCGGTGTATGGTAGGGAATCTTTCTAAAATTCGTTTTTGTCCGATCGGCCGGAAATCTAAATAAACCGGGCCATGATTCATTTCCTGCCAAATCGCTCGCGCAACAATATCCCGCGGAGCGAGTTCTTTACCTGGGACATCTTCCATGAAGCGTATCCCGGCAGAGTTTACTAAATGTGCGCCTTCACCGCGCACTGCCTCCGAAATAAGAAAACGTGGTGCATCAGGTATCAATAAAGCGGTAGGATGGAATTGAACAAATTCCATATCCATCAAATCTGCTCCGGCACGCCAGGCTGCCGCCATTCCATCACCTGTTGCAACACTGGGATTCGTTGTAAAACAATAAACTTGCCCTAACCCTCCAGTGGCCAGAACAACTGAATTTGCCAAATGCCCTTCCAGCTCTCCGGTTTCTGAATTAAGAACCAAGGCTCCAAGAATATGCCCTTGACCATTTTCTAAGAGATCCACCACAAAACGTTCTTCTAAAGTGGTTACATTAGGACTTGCCTTCACTTTGGCAACTAAAGCCCGTTCAACCTCCCAGCCTGTGGCATCCCCTAGGGCGTGCAGTATTCTCCTCTGACTATGTGCACCTTCACGGGTGAGAGCAAGCTCCCCATTATGGTAGTCAAACTGAGCACCCATACCTATCAGTTCTTCGACACAAACAGGTCCCTCTTCAACCAAGATCCTTACCGAGAAAGGGTTGCAAAGCCCTGCACCTGCCAGCAGTGTGTCCTCAAAGTGCAATGTGGGGGAATCTGCTTCATCAATCGCTACCGCAATTCCGCCCTGAGCATGTTCCGTATTGCTTTCAGCAATTGTTTTCTTAGTAAGCACTGTCACTTGAAATTGTTCACTGGCTTTAATTGCAGTATACAGGCCTGCAATCCCGCTTCCCAACACAAGTACGTCCGTATCAAAAACCTTCACCCTTGATTTAGACCAAGGGTATATATATCGTCTCAATGCGCCCATCCCCTGCTCTTCTGCTGCTTATAAAGCTAGCATTCGCTCTAGTGTTGCTTTGGCTTTAACTCGTATTTCCTCTTTCACTGTCACACGCGGAGAGAGAGTTTTAAGCGCATCCCTTACCTTCTCTAAGGTCGTCATTTTCATATTCGGACAAACCAGACGTTCTGAAGCGAGATAGAACTTTTTCTCCGGACAAACTTGATGGAGCCGGTGTAAAATCCCTGACTCTGTTCCCACGATAAATTCCTGAGCCTCAGAGTCCTGGGCATACTTGATCAATCCTGCCGTGGAACCGACATAATCCGCCTCTTGGCAAATGTCTTCCCGACATTCCGGATGTACGATGACTTTAGCTAATGGATGCTCTTTTTTGGCTGTCTGAATGTCTTCCATCGTCAATCGGTCGTGAGTTTTACAGTACCCCGGCCAAAACTGAAGGGAACGTCCAAGACGTTTTGCCGCGTAACGGCCAAGATTTTCATCTGGAATAAATAAAATATTATCTCCCTCTAATGACTCTACTACTTTTACGGCATTAGATGAGGTACAGCAAATATCGCTCTCCGCTTTGACTTCCGCAGAAGAGTTAACATAACAAACCACCTGAACTCCAGGAACCCTCTTTTTATAAGCCCGTAAGCCGTCGGCATCGACCATGTCCGCCATGGGGCAGCCCGCCTTCTCTTCAGGCAGTATCACAACCTTATCCGGTGATAGAATCGCTGCGCTTTCCGCCATGAAATGGACACCACAAAATACGATAACTTCCGCGTCCGTATCGGCAGCTTGTTGGCTCAGTTGCAGGGAATCCCCGACAAAATCAGCAATATCCTGAATCTCAGGTCTTTGATAATAGTGAGCTAAGATAACTGCTTTGCGGTCGTTCTTCAGAACTTCAATTTCTGCTGCTAAGATCTCAAATAATTCTTGGCTAATGGTATGCTTCATAAACTATTACACCCTTCCTGCAGTGGCAGAATCCTTTTTAAGGATTCTGTCTTTTGACTCAGATTATCAAGATTCCCGTCCATGAACTTCTTCCGACGAAATCTTAGTTTCACAGTTATTATTATCGACAAAGACAACTTTAGGGGTATACTCACGTGCCTTTTCATCACTTAACACTGCATACGAAATAATAATGACGACATCACCCACTTGCACCTGCCGAGCTGCAGCACCATTTAAGCAGATCACACCGGAACCTCTTTCTCCCGGAATAACATAGGTTTCAAATCTGGCTCCATTATTATTATTTACAACTTGTACCTTCTCATTGGTTAAAAGATCCGCGGCCTCCATTAATGCTGTATCAATGGTTATACTGCCCACATAATGAAGATTTGCTTCAGTTACAACCGCTTTATGAATCTTTGATTTCATCATCGTTCTAAACATCATGCTCAACCTCCACGACTTTGTTATCAATTAACCGGGTTGTCCCAAATTTCACCGCTAAAGCCAAGAGAACCGGTCGCTTGATATCCGTTACTTTGGATAAGTCATCTGCATCCCTTACTTCCACATAGTCAATCACGCCTTGGCTCTCAAGGGTGATCTTCTCCCGCAGCTGCCTTTCAATCTTCTCGGCTGATCGCTGTCCTCCATGAATGCTGGTTTCCGCCTCGTTGAGACTCTTGGAGAGAACCAATGCTTCCTGACGTTGTTCCGAATTCAAAAAAATATTGCGCGAACTCAGTGCTAACCCATCTTCTTCACGGACAATCGGGACAGGGCAGATCTCAATCGGAAGATTCAGATCTGTTACCATACGCTTAATGATCAGATACTGCTGATAATCTTTCTGACCAAAGAAGGCCAAATCGGGTTGAACTATGTGAAATAACTTACTCACCACAGTTGTTACTCCACGGAAATGACCCGGCCGAGAAGAACCGCACAGCATCTTATCTAACTCACCTACTTCTACAAAGGTGAGCATCGGCCGCGGATACATTTCCTCAACGGTTGGATGGAAAAGTACATCAACTCCCGCTTCCTCCACTAAATGAGCATCCCGTTCCAGATCCCTGGGATAACGGGACAGATCTTCATTAGGGCCGAACTGTAATGGATTAACAAAAATACTCACCACCACAAAGGCATCCGTTTGTTTGGCCTGCTCAATTAATGCCAGATGTCCCCGATGTAAAAAACCCATCGTTGGTACTAAAGCAATTTTTCGCCCCTGTTTTTTTTGCGAGATTATGATCTCGCTCAGTTCAGCAATATGCGAAGTTCTCCTCATCTTTAACTCCACCTTTTTCATCGAAATTTGAGTTCTCTTATTCTTCACTGAGTAAGGATTTCAGCAAGTTTAACTGCTCTGACGGGTAGGTTGACCCCTGAATCGCCCTCTTACCCTCCCCTAATTCCAACGCCTTTGAACCCAGTCTCTTATAGATGTCCACAAGGTTTGGCGGCAGCTGTTTTAAGTGCCCTTGTACCACTTGTACATCTCCGCGGGCAATTGGGCCCGTTAGGGCCTGAGGTAACCCCACCTGTTCTAAATTAGAAAGAGTTCCTTTCATCAGCGGCAACAAAGAATCTAAGGCTTCCTTCCCTTCAATTCCTGCTTCAGCAAAAAGCTCTACCGCTAATGAAGCAAGGACCGCCAAATAATTTGAGGCGACTACGGCACCAGCATGATAAAGAGTCTTCTGATCTGCCCTAATTTTATGGGAAATTCCGCCAAGATCGTTTACGATCCTCTCTCCTAACTTTTGATCTTCTCCTTCCACCCCAAAATGAGTTCCGGAAATAATCTCCAAGGCATTATCGACGCTTGCAAATGCTTGCAGAGGATGTAAAGACAGACAACGTACAGGTAAGCCCTCCTGAACACGTAAAACAGTCGAAGGGATTGAACCGGAGCAATGAATCCATACCTGCCCTGGAATAATTAGACCCTTGGCAGTCAGGCTCTCTGCGATTGATCGAATCATTCCATCTTGTGTAGTAATAAACAAAATCTCAACATCAGGCACCAGTTCTTCTAAAAGAAGATGCTCTCTCTTGATATAAGTACAAAACCGTTCATAGGAAGAATGACTTCGGGTATGAACCCCCACACATTCATGCCCGGCTTTAGTTAATTGCACTGCTAAAGCAGTACCTACTATTCCAGCGCCAATAATTCCAAATTTCATCCCGTTCCTCCCCCCTTAAGCTTTATCTGATCCTCTTGAATAACTTGTCCAATGCATAAAAAAAACCTCCACGAGCGTGAAGGATTATATCCCCCGTCTCGGTCACCAAACGATCCAAGCGGTATTTAAATCAGGATAAGATAGTATGCACTTTTCCCATAATCTTGCCGCATAACAGCTATAATTCCTACCTAAATCCAGTACAATTCGGAAACGATATTGTCTGATATAGGTTTTGCTTTAGTCACTAACTAAGGGGATGAACCTTACCTTCTCCTACAACCTCATTAATAGATCTTCCTGATGGTAAGATAAGTTCGGGCGCGATCTCGCGCAAAGGAGTAAGCACAAAGGCACGTTCTTCCAGGTAGGGATGAGGCAGCTTAAGTTCTTCAGACTCATTTACTCTATTATCATAAATTAACAGGTCAATGTCAATTGTCCTGGGGCCCCAATGTACTTTGCGTTCTCTTCCTAATCTCAGCTCAATCTCTTGACAAACATGAAGAAGATCCAGGGGTTCAAGGCTTGTATCGACCTCTATGACCTGATTCCAGAATAGAGGCTGATCAATACCACCCCATGGTTCTGTTTCATAAATACGAGATGAGGCCGTAATTTTAGTATCAGGACCCGCCAGAGCCAAGATCGCCTCTTTCAGATAATAAGCTCGATCCCCCAGATTACTGCCCAATCCTATAAACACTCTCATGCGCTTCACCTGCCTCGCCAAATCTCCACAGAAACATCTCTGAAAATCCCGGGGATTGGGGCCTGGGGTTTGTGTACTTCCACCCGTACAGACGCACAGGCAAAGCCCCCCAGAACCCTTTGGGCAATCTCTTCGGCCAATCGTTCTATTAACAGATAGTTACCCTCAGTAACACATGTCTTAATGACATCGTACACCTCTCCATAATGAACCGTATCCTCTACTTGATCGGACGCACCCGCTTTCCTTAAATCGAAGAAAAGATCTATATCAATCAAAAACCGCTGTCCCAAGACTTGTTCCTCCGGCAAGACTCCATGATAAGCATAGAATTCCAGCCCGCGAAGATGTATAACATCATGCTCCAACATAGTGAACTCCCCTCTGTCCCCTCACGATAGCATCAGCCATTTGTATCGTCCTTAGATTTTCCTTAACATCGTGAACACGGATGATGTCTACCCCAGAAACAACTCCCAGAGCACTGGTTGCTAATGTCCCCTCTAAACGCTCATCCACCGTTAGATTCAAGGTGTTTCCAATCATCGATTTGCGCGATGCGGCAAGCAGCACCGGGTGTCCCAGTGTTTTAAACTCCGCCAGACGGGACATGACCTCAAGATTCTGTTCGGTTGTTTTTCCAAATCCGATTCCCGGATCAACAATTATTTGATCTCCCGATAATCCATGGGCCTCAGCCAACTCAATGCTTTTTCGTAAAACGTTAAAAATGTCCCCCATCAGGTGCTGGTAGGCCGTTCCGTTTTGATTATGCATAACAATCACAGGTACTTTATAATCCCCAACAACACGTGCCATATCCGGGTCTTTTTGCAGTCCCCATACATCATTAATGATATGGGCACCTGCTTCAAGAGCTTTAGCCGCGACACCCGCCTTATAGGTATCTACCGAGATAGGAACAGCTACCCGCTCTAAAAGAGTCTTGAGTACGGGTTCTAAGCGCCGCCATTCTTCTTCGGCACTTACGCCCGCATAATTGGGCCGGGTTGACTCCCCTCCCACATCTATAATGTCAACCCCTTCTTCAACCATACGTTCTGCCTGAGAGATGGCATTTTCAAAATTATTGAACCTGCCCCCATCAGAAAATGAGTCTGGAGTTACATTTAAAATCCCCATGACAAGGGTGCGTTCTCCCAGTGTCAATTCCTTTCCCCGACAATTTAATATTCGGGCTTTAGGCGGTTCCAGAGCACTCAGCAACTGCTTGAGGGCATGTCCGATCGTCTTAAGTCCAAAAGGTTGGGCTAATACCTTCGCCGCCAGGCGTTCCAGCTGCCGAACTGTCCCAAGTAACATAACATCTGTGGCATCGACATTATTAATAATTACATCCCGGTGGACTGCCGCGTCTCCTCCGACCGACAGCATTTCTTGTTTAAGGATATGAGCTACACGCAAAGGTACCTGCTCCAGCTTTATGGCCCGCCCTAATCCTTTTCCGGCCATTTGAGCAATCCCTCCCGGGTCAGATCCAATCTGCGCCAATGCCCTTTTAGCCTCTGGCAAATTGTCCATCGTAACCCACCGCATACCATATGTTTGCATTATTATTCCTCCACTAATAGATAATCTGTGTCATCTCAGGCTTAAACTTGTAGCATTGTTTTTGAGCGGAACAATATCGACAATCTCTGGCCCAATCGTCCGCTATGGCCAGCGCTTCTCCTAACAGGGACAAATCGTCCTCATAGTGCCGCCGATGTTCGCGAATCCCTGCTAAGATCACCTGAATATCGGCAGAACTGAAGCCACATTCTTTAAGCAAGGGAAGCGCCAAGCGGGCACTTACCTCCGCGTGATCTTCTCCCGTTTGATATTCTACCCACCGCCCAATATCATGAAGCAAAGCCGCGGCGTATACCCCTTCTTTGGACAGATCCCTATTCCCTTTTTCGAGCAGATAAGCGTAAGCGATGCGCGCGACGTTTATCCCATGTTCGAAACCATGTTTACAAAAACAACGTTCTTTTTCTAATTCGTTGATTGTTTCTATATAGCGATTATAATCTTCATGGTCAAGCAGCTGATTGACACGGGCCATAGAATCCAACATGCGTCCCACTCCCCAGATTTTATCCCACTTAAATTATGGCTCAGGTGCATCCAGCGGTTTTGCTGCACTAAAGGTATATGCCCCCTTGTAGGACGGGATAGTCAGGACCTTTCTCGTAATGCTCACTGTCATCCCTCTTTGTTTGAGGTAGACAGCTTCAAGCTCAGAAAAGTAATCCAACAGCGTTTCCTGGTTGCCTATGGCACTTACTTCATAAGGAGTCCCCTCTGAACGATTCACGGGAACTTGGTTGACTAAAATCGTTGAATTTCCACTTAAAACAATCGCCGTAGAGCCAACAATTCTTTGACCGTTTATGCTGATTGCCTCTGCACCGGCTAACTTCAAAATGTTAATCATCGTTGCGATGTCATTAGTGTTCAGCGGAAAGGCAACCTTTTTATTGCGGTCGTCTATGCTTATCAGTATACCAGGACCTTCGACGGCTTGGGTTCCATCCAGCATTTGCAATTGTTTTAAGTGGACCAGCAGCTGAGGATCTGTCCCCACCTGTTTACGGGCTTGATCCAGCTTTGCCGACAATTCTTTATACTGCTCCTGAAGCTGAGCATTTTGCTCCTGAGAGTTTTGCAGCACTGATTTCATTCCGGACATCCGCTGCTGACTAATTTGTTCCGCAGCGGATACATTCTTTTGAGTTTGAGCCTGAAGGGCAATTAAAAAACCCAGAGCAATGGCGACCATCGTGACAGGTAAGGCTAAGGTTCTTTTCCAACGCTGCATTATGTCCCCTCCTTAACTGGTTCGGCAAAACGGTAATTTCGCAATTTACCCGCCGGAACCCTAATTTCCTCCAAAACCTCCAGTTTGCGGATAAGTCCATACTGTTCCTGATATTCCTCCAGTCTATACCAACCATAAAACTTAAGGGCGCCTGATAAATTGTGCGAATCACCGATGGCCCCGATTATATAGGGGGGCATTTGGCGGGTACCATTGATTTGAATGAAAGACCCACCGCAGAACACTTCCGTATGGGTTGTTACACGCTGACCATTCACTGCGATGGCTTCCGCTCCCCCGTTCCAAAGGGCATTCAGGATCTCCCGGATATATTCTTCGTGAATGTAATAATTATTTTGGTCTCCCTCCCCAGTAGCAGCACGGGGTGAGTCATCTAAAGTGATTTGTACACCCGGACCAGTGAGTTCGATTAAGCCGGCATTCATCATCGCTTCTCTTACTTGCTGATTTAGCAATGCCGATGCACTTTGACCCTGAGCATATTTGATTAATTCCTGCTCTATTTTCGCATTTTCTATAGAAAGCTGTTGATTCTCCTGCTCTGTCTTAATCAGATTAGGGATAGCCGTTTCCTGCGCTGTTATCTGACTCCCTGCGGCTCCCTGAGCTTTAATCAGAATAAAAAAAAGAAAGCCGAGTAAAACAGAAGCCATACCCAGTAATGAACGTTCTTTTTTGTCTAAATGCATGGTTGCACCTCCCATAAAACGGATTTTAAAAAGAAACTTTGAAAAAAAGGACACCCGAACGGGCGTCCCTTATTCCTTTACCGACTCCAAGACACCCACTCTATAAGGGTGTTCAATATTCTGCTCCGGCTTGAGCTGAAGGAGTTACTCGCTCAGCCATTCATCCCCTGCTTTTTGGTAATCCACAAGTTCTTCAGGTTTAAAATAAAGCCCAATCTCACGTCCTGCGCTCTCTACCGAGTCCGAGCCGTGAATAACGTTCCTGCTGATATCCATCCCATACATTCCTCGAATAGAACCTGGATTTGAGTTGGCCGGATTTGTAGCACCCATCAGCTCACGTGCCAAGGCGACAACATTTTTGCCTTGCCATACCATGGCAACGACGGGCGAAGACATAATATAGCTGACCGTTGGTTCAAAAAACCCTTTGCCGCGGTGTTCTGCATAATGAGCTTCAGCCAAAGTACGATCTACCTGAATGAGCTTCAGTCCTACGAGTTTGAAACCCTTTTTCTCAAACCGTTGAATCACCTCTCCAACCAATCCCCGCTGAACTGCATCCGGTTTTAGCATAAGAAATGTACGTTCCATATCCTTCTCTCCTTTATGATCCTTTAATTTATAAGGAATTCTGCATCACTGAATTTTATTGAACTCATTATCTATCACTTGACCAGGCATTTCAATATCTTGCTTGGTTTTTGTTTCTGTAATAGTGAATGTCGTTTCATCGACTTGTTCACTTTCCTCAGCTTTATCCTTAAACTTCTCCATCAAAGCTGCAAAATCTTTGACATCAAGGGTTTCTTTCTCCATCAGCGCTTCAGCTATGGCATGCAATTTATCGATATTCTGTTCAATCAGATCCTGCGCCTTTTTGTAACATCCATCAATAAGACGTCGAGCCTCTTTATCAATTGAATAGGCCACGGCATCGCTGTAACTCCGGTCACGGGAAATATCCCTTCCTAAAAATACTTGTTCTTCTTTGTGCCCAAAGGTCAGTGGACCTAATTCCTCGGACATTCCCAATTCTGTAATCATTTTGCGAATTATCCCTGTGGCCCGCTCCAGATCATTGGATGCACCTGTACTGATTTCACCAAGCACTACCGCTTCGGACACACGACCACCCAGCAACATGACTACTTGATCAAGCAGCTGAGACTTTGTCATATAATTACGGTCTTCTTTAGGAAGAAGAAGAGTGTACCCCCCTGCCCGCCCGCGCGGAATAATCGAAACCTTGTGCAAAGGATCTGTATGAGTAAGAAGTTCTCCCAACAAAGCGTGCCCCGCTTCATGATAGGAAACGAGTTTTCTTTCAAATGGACTTATTACCCGGCTTTTCTTCTCCGGGCCGGCAATAACCCGTTCAATAGACTCTTCCACCGTTTGCTGTTTAATCTGAGTTTCACTCCGCCGGGCAGAAAGCAATGCCGCTTCATTTAATAAATTCGATAAATCAGCGCCTGTAAATCCTGACGTTTGACGGGCAATAACTTCAAGATCGACATCCTTCATCAGCGGCTTGCCTTGGGCATGAACCTTCAGGATCTCCGCGCGTCCTTTAACATCAGGCACATCAACGATAACCTGCCGGTCAAAACGTCCCGGACGCAGGAGAGCCGGGTCAAGAACATCAGCCCGGTTCGTAGCAGCAATGATAATGACTCCATCGTTGCCATTGAACCCATCCATTTCTACCAGAAGCTGATTCAGGGTCTGTTCACGTTCATCATGTCCTCCGCCTAAACCTGCTCCCCTTTGACGACCAACCGCATCAATCTCATCAATAAAAACAATGCAAGGGGCATTTTTCTTAGCTTGTTCAAACAAATCCCGAACCCGCGAAGCTCCAACTCCCACGAACATTTCCACAAAGTCTGAGCCGCTGATACTGAAGAACGGTACTCCTGCTTCTCCGGAGACGGCGCGGGCAAGTAAGGTTTTACCTGTTCCCGGAGGTCCGAATAACAAGACCCCAGTGGGAATCTTGGCCCCTAAGTCATTAAACTTCTTCGGCATCTTCAAGAATTCAACCACTTCCTGAAGTTCCTCTTTAACCTCATCCGCACCGGCTACATCGGCAAAGGTCACCTTTTTCTTATCTTCTCCAACCAAACGCGCCTTGCTCTTTCCGAACTGCATTACCCGATTGCCGCCGCCCTGGCTCTGCTGCATCATAAAGAAGAACAAACCGACGATGACAATAATAGGCAGCATGGTTGTCAGCAAACCTACCCACCAGGGTGTCTTCGGAGGTGGTTCTACGACAAAGGAATCAACGTGAGCGGATAAATCTGATGTAAGCTCTGGATCAGAGGCCAGCCCAATCACCACATGTTCTTGATCGTCCTTCATGGTGACTGTATATTTGGTTGAATTGTTTTCGGCAACAGCAACAACCTTTTTTACCTGTTCTTCAACAACTGCCTTTTTAAAAGCGTTGTAGTCCATACCCACCTCTTTGCTAACCGGAGGGGTCGACCACTTGATTAACATTATCGCCATGAGAATGATAAGTATATAAATTGCTGCATTCTTTAAGACCTTCAAATAGGGTCCTCCTCTCTAGTTCGGAAGCTGCCTCATCAAGAAGCAATTCTTCATATTATACCATGCAGGTTCAGTTTTTACAATGAATTCAAATAGAACGCCCTATCCGGGATGTGAGGATACAGACTATTTTTTCGTCCTCATTATCTGCACGATATAGCCCGCTTTGACGAACACCGGGAATCCACAGTACCTCTGCTTCATCGGCAATCAGGGGTATCCGATTTCTGGCATCATCCGCTATCTTGGCTTCCTGAAAAACCTTCTTAAGAGATTTATGCCCAACTCCCTTAAACCACATTTTATCCCCTTCTTGGCGAGTACGGCATACCAAGCTTTGCTTGGAAACCTGAGTCAATAAATCACTGCTGAAAACGGCTATTTTGTTTTCCCTCTTAGTATGAGAGTTTACCGAAGAAAGATTCCATTCTTTCAATAAACTAATAACCATTCCCGAACCGGGAATTTCTACGGATTGTCCTATGACTAACGGAATTTTATAGTTAAGCGCCTTTTGTCCGGCATCAATATGTGAACGGCAGAACTGCAAACCTTCATCTGTCAGCTTAACCCTCATGCCTGGTAAATCCTGAGACCAGCCAGGTTTCCCTTGAGCAGCCATAATCATCGCCACATAGGTGAAACCCAGTCCACGAGGTTCTTGGGTGACCTGCATTGCCGCTTTACGCAACAGGCGAGATAGAATGGCAGCAGGCTCTTTAAAAACGTCAAGCTTTAAGCAGATTGTTCCCTGAGAGTCTTGATAGTGATACTGATCCCATGCAGCTTTCACTTGCCGGGTTATGTATTCTTCATCCCAACGCAACAGTTCTCCCGTACGCCCCAGGGTCTCTTGTATACGTGAATTGTAACTTCTCTCCAATTCCGGGAGCAGCTCCAAGCGGATCCGGTTACGCACGTATACCGGTTCTTGATTTGAATCATCAAGAGCATAGGGTACGGCTTCTCTTGCACAGTAATTCAGAATATCTGCTTTTGTAAAGCTCAGTAATGGCCGAATGATTGAGCCTTTGCTGGGATACATTCCTGCTAAGCCCGCAGTCCCACTCCCTCTAAGCAAACGATATAGGATCGTCTCAGCCTGGTCCCCAAGGTGATGGGCCGTAGCCAAAAGAGAACATCCTTCCTTAAGCATATCTTCTTTCCACCGCGCATAACGCCACTCTCGAGCAGCCTCTTGAAAGGATTGCCCCATGCTTTCAGCATATCTTTTAGCATTAAAACGATGAACAAGACAAGGAACATTCCACTTCTTGGCCATGTCTTGAACCATAACTGCTTCAGCATCGGATTCTCTTCGAACCCCATGATGCACATGGGTTAAAACAATGGAGACACCTCTGCTGCTTTCTTCCTGTGTATACCGCCAAAGCAGATGACTTAAAGCCATTGAATCGGGTCCCCCGGAGACTGCGACCATAACTCTGGTACCAGACGGGATTAATTCAGGCAGTATGTATTTGCGCAATTGCTCGTACATCTTGCGCCCCCTTTTAGATCTATAAGTATAGCTTCCACGGAAAAATATAGTTTCAAACCTTTTAACCCTAACTATTTTATCATTTTCAATCAAAACAAACACTTATTTATTCTCTTCTCAGTGTAATTTAGATTAGAAAAGGCCCTGAGCTAACTCAGGGCCGATAATCCGTCTCTATAACAAGCAGGGAGAATTCATGAATTGCCCCCCGCCGAATCCTAGAACAATCCCATTACTTTACCGGTTTTGGTGTCAACGTCAATTCTTCTGTAAGCAGGGTCTGAACCAGTACCAGGCATCAGGCTGATTGCGCCGGCCATAGGGCAAAGGAATTTAGCTCCGCCATAGACTAAGACGTCACGGATTGGCAATCTCCAGCCTTTGGGTACGCCTTTCAATGTGGGATCATGGGATAGGCTCAAATGGGTCTTCACCATCATGGTGGAGAAATCCGCATAATATGGATCAGACTCAAATCTCTTAGCCTTAGCTTCTGCTTCCGGAGCCCAATCCACACCGTCTGCACCATAAACTTCTTTAGCAATAAGCTCAACACGCTCACGAAGCGGCATTTCCAATGGATAGAGGCACTTGAATTGAGATTCTTCTTTGCAGGCATCCATAACGGCATCTGCCAATTCCAAAGCACCATCTCCGCCGTTGAGCCAGTGATCGGAATGAGCGCAGCGGGCTCCTGCTTCTCTAACGATTTTCTTAATTAAGTTAATCTCTGCTTCGGTATCCGTATAGAAACCGTTAACGCAGACAACCGGAACAATTCCGGATTTCTTAATAATATTGAGGTGGTGAAGCAGGTTAGCACAACCCTTTTCCACCAGTTCAAGATTTTCTTTGGTATACTCTTCAGGCAATGGACGGCCTGGTACAACTTGTGGTCCGCCGCCATGCATTTTAAGAGCGCGAATTGTTGCTACAAGCACGGAAACGTTCGGCTTTAAGCCACCCAAACGAGCTTTAACGTTCCAGAACTTCTCAAATCCGATATCTGCAGCAAATCCGCTTTCTGTAACATGATAATCGAACATTTTCAGACCAAGGCGGTCAGCAATAACGGAGGACTGACCAATGGCAATATTTGCAAACGGACCGGCATGAACCATGACCGGTTGACCCTCAGCAGAGTAGCAAATCGTTGGGTTAATGGTGTTGCGCATCCAAGCAGTCATTGCGCCATCAACTTCCAAATCCCTGGTGGTAACAGGTTGGCCTGTTTTACTATAAGCAACAATAATTTTACCGATCCGCTCTCTGAGGTCCGGAAGATCTTTCGCCACAGCCAGAATAGCCATTAACTCTGATCCGACAGCAATCCCGAATTTAGATTGCATTTGGAAACCGTCTTTTTTACCGCCAATACCAATGATAATATTTCTCAGGCCTTGAGCAGCATAGTCAATAACCCAGCCCATTTCAACGTTTTTAGGGTCTATGTCTAACCGCTTCAAACCTCTTTTGGCTAATTCTTCATCAGTATAGTTAGCCTCATGCTGCATACGGGCATTAAGGGCAACCATGCACAGATTATGAGCGTTCATGATATCATTGATATCTCCTGTGAGACCTAAGGAAAACTCAGTCATTGGAATTAGCAGGGCGTTGCCGCCGCCGGCAGCGGTACCCTTGATATTCATAGTGGGGCCGCCGGATGGTTGACGTACTGCACCGCCAACGTTTTGACCTCTCTTAGCAAGTCCCTCGATAAGTCCCAGGGTCGTAGTTGTTTTTCCTTCTCCTAATGGAGTTGGGGTAATAGCGGTAACTTCAATATACTTACCATCGGGCTTATCTTTTAGGCGCTCCATCATTTTCAGGAAATCGACTTTAGGGGTTCTCCCGTAAGGAATTAGTTCGTCCTTTTCGAGATTCAGTTTTTCTACCAGTTCCTCCACTGTAGGCATGTTTTTTTCGGCCTCTTCGGCAATCTGCCAGTCCTTAAGTTTAGTAGCGTCCCAAGCCATCTCTAAATCCGCTCCCTCAATTAAATTTTCTACTTCCCTTTATAAAACGGAAAGTTACCCGCACCACTTGTTAACCTAAGTATATAAAGCGTAGGTTCTCTATCCCTGATTCTATCAACGTACTTTTAATAAACGTTAAAAATACTTTTCAGGGGTTTCCTAAACTAAACATTTCGAATTTTCGGTATAACACTCAGGTGCCGGGTCAGTCTCTTTAAAGACATAATAATTTGATTCGACACACATTTCTGTTATCCTGCTTTTAGAATGTTCTTTTCCCTGTAACTTTTGTCACTCACTTGTCTTTTTTTATAATCTAGGACCCCCTTGCTGCTGTGAACACTGTAAAATATAAAGAATTTTTTAACTTTTCAGTCTAATGAATATAAGTCTTTCGTTGACTCCAACCAAGTTTTTAACTGTAAGACTAGACGAAAGTAACAGTTTGTCTTCAAACAATTATTCACTCCAATAGTTTTTTCGAATTACCATGACTATTCCATCATCGTCCAGAGTTCCGCCGCTTAAGCGCCGAGCTTCTTCACCAATGAGATCGGCAATTTTTTGAGATTTATCCATAGGCGGTGTTTTCTCTAAAAAATCCTTAATCCAATCCGTTCCTTCTTTTGAAACATCCTGAATTCCATCCGTTAATAATATCAATGCTTCTCCACTCTGCATCTCCATTTCAATCACGGGCGTATCGATCTGGTTTAAGATGCCTGCCGGAAGGCTCGAAGATTCAATTGTTTTTACTCCGTCCGGACCTATCAGATATGAAGGTGAAGCACCCACCTTGATTAATTTTAAATCAACGGATTCTAAATCCAGAATTGCCATATCGATTGTTACGAAACTTTCTTCGGGTGAGCGCAAAACCAAAATAGAATTGAGGGCCTGAATGGCTCCTTCCGGTTTGAACCCTGTTGTTAAAAGCTGCTCAAGAAGGGTCAATGCCGTTGCACTCATCTTGGCCGCATTTTCCCCTACCCCCATTCCATCACTTAACACAAAGGCATGTTCCTTCGTGGAAAAGGCGATAGAAGCATAATTATCCCCACTCATTCCATTACCGGTTTTGGTAAACATTGATATTCCCACATCAAGAAAAAAGCGGCGGCGGCGGGCCAAATTCGAAGGTTTAACGACTTCCCAGTTATGCTGGGTATGAAGTTCCTTGGCTAGATTTCCAATGACCTGCGAGACATTAAGAAATTGACGGGACAATGCCTCTTGATTGAGGAGCAAGCGGCGGCGCCAGGTTTCCTGATTCTTCTCTTGCTCAATAATAAACTGAACTCCCAACAGCATCTCTTTTAATCGCCCACAGTGGCGTTTCCATTCTATTGGCAGGGATTGCAAACTAAGGTCAGTCTCCTTCTCAACTAAACCAAAAAGTTCAAAGAAGATATGGTATGTTTTGTAAAACTCTCTGTTCCAGCACACATCCATGGTCGGGCAAGAATGACAGACACGCTCCACCAAAACATTCATAAGTTCAGGAACTTCCGGGCGCATCTCTAAGGCTTCTGTCTCTGATGCCTGATAACTTAGGGCAATTTGATCAAAAATCTCTGACAGGGCCTTTACTTTAGAAACAGTGGTTTCTACCTCCGGAATCACCTTTGGCTTCAAAAAGCTCTTTTCGGGGGTTGCTCCCGGCCATAGTAAAAAGAGGAAAAGCCCCACTGTGGAAGAAATAAGTTGAGAATAAATTGCTTCCTGCCTTAAAAAGATAGTAAGCATCAGCATTACCGCAATAAAGGCCGTTCCAATTCCCAGTTTACCAAAGCGCCGAAAAGCTCCCGTACAAAAACCCGCTAGTCCATAGATTCCGGCATCCACCAGATTTTGAGTGTCAATCGCTAATTGGGGCATAAAACCAAGTAATGCTCCTACGCCTGCCGCAGTCCCCGCTCCATAGCGTTCTGATACAAATAAGGTAAAGAAACTTAACAAGACAACGGCAAAATTGATCTCCATAACTTGGACCCCTTGCAGACCACTAATCACACCAATGAGGATAAATAGCCAGGCAATTCCTTGTTCACGCTGGAATTCCGCTCTCCAAATAGCCTCCTGATGACATAAGGCAAACCAAAAAATAATGGCACATCCTCCAGAAAGCACCCCTTGCAGACCCATTGTTAAAAGAGCATAAAGATTAGGATTTGCTAAACAAATAGCAAGATAAGCAACCAAGGTCGTTATTAAACATGTCAAGGTAACCAAATAGATTCCCTGGTTCTTTTTCTTACGTATCGGAGGCATAATTACCATTAAAGTGGCCAAGACAGCCACACCTTGTAACGTAAAGGCTACGTCGTTTAAGGAAATCAATCCCACAAGAACACCTAACAAACCAAAGGCAAACCCTTTCTCCCCTCTCAATATCAAGGCCGCTCCAAACGCAACTCCAAAGGGATGAAGGCCCAAAACACTTCCCCGAGCCAACAACCCTCCTAAAACCATCGGAACAAACGCACTCTCAATTGAAATTCTGCTTCGCAGACCTTGATCTAGTTTCAACGTTGCCCACTCTGCCATAACGTCACCTCTTAACCATTTATTGGCAATATTATAACTCAAGTGATTAGCAAAGCTTGTCTAGTAAAGTCAATAAAACACAACAACTTTCGACGTCATTCCTTGTAAAACTTTCCATAGTTCCGCTATAACACTATACGCCCAATAAATATGCCAGCATTTTCACTATTTGAAACTAAGAAAACCGCAGGGATTCACGAATTGTCCCTGCGGTCCTTCTCACTATCTAAAGAAAACTTGGCTGGCACCCGAAGGCACTGTCTTCGGGCGGCAGCCTTAGTTGCCCTTATACTTTCTGGCAGTATAATAAAAAACCGCCTTTCGGCGGTTATTATTTTAGTATCTGCTTGATCCTCTACCTCCACGTTTAGAGTCCGTGGCCCGGCGAAACTCAGTTTGACGTTCATCACTGTCTTTTATAAACTTAGCCAGTTTATCCTCAAAAGATATCGTTGGCGGAAGACGGCGTTCACGACCCACATTACGAACGGTGGGGTTTGCTTGCTTGATTGAGAGCCCAATCTTTCCCTTTTCATCAACATGAATAACCTTTACCTTAACATGATCCTGTTCCTTCAAGTAATCTCGAACGTCCTTGACATAGGCATCAGCGACTTCCGAGATATGTACGAGTCCGGTAACTCTATCCGGTAATTCAATAAATGCTCCAAAGTTCGTGATCCCTGTTACGACCCCTTCAACAATACTGCCAACGTCAATGGCCATACGAAGCAAACTCCTCCTTGTGATGATCTATCTATACTTAACCTCTATTATATGCAGTACATTTCCTGCCTGTCAAGGCTAATAAGGGCAATGTATAGTACTAATTCTTGGGAGAAATGAGAATTTCACCTTGTTTTACGAGACCTAGCTGCTCCCGGGCTAACTGCTCAATATAACTTGGGTTGTTCAGCCGTGCAATCTCATCATTCAGAAGTTTCTCTTGTTGAAGCAATTTAACCTTTTCTTGATTTAATTGAGCTAATTGCTCTTCAACCTGAGAGCGAAGTTTCCATATTTGCCAAGCCGAGCTTCCCACAACTATCATGACTACGCATAATATCAATACAGAACTGCGACGAATCCGAACCCTTGGGCGATGTTTAGAGTTAATCTTCAGACGATCCGTCTTCATCCAATTCCTCTCCTTCTAAACCAAGTTCACCACCTGGAATAATACAAACGATTTCATACCCTTTACTTCTGGCGCGGGTTAAGAGAGTTGCTACAGAACTCTGGCTGAGATGAAGTCTTTTAGAGATATCCTCCAGCGACTTTCCACTTTCCTTAAGCATCACTGCTTGGCGTTCCCGAAAACTTAGTTTTTCCAAACCCCTAATTTCTAGATGCACAGTGGCACGCCCTTGCTTAAATGTTATACACAAATTGTGGATAGTTTGTGGACAAATACCCTACAAACTATGGACAAACCAATTACAAAAGTGACGAATTAACTCCATTATAGCCACTCACTATTCAGGAATCAAGCCCCCTGGTAAATTTTAGTGATTTATTCTGGGGGGTAAGAACCCCTTCCACCACTCTCTCAACCTCCTGTTAATACGCATAATCCGCTCAACAAGAATAATCTCTCCGATCCGATAGAGAAGCATGCTTAACCACCGTAACATCGCATACGGAGGTCTCATGATAAGTACCAAAGCCCTGACCGGAATCATGATGGCTCTGTGGATAAGATTTGCCAGAAAGGATATCAATCTATAGAAACCGTTAAAGCATCGTAGAGAAAAACGACTCAATAATCTTAGATATAGTGCCAGACCTAACAAGCTGCCCCAAATAATATAAAAACGAAAGTCCAGAGCATTTGCTCTTTCAAAAAAGCAAAAAAGAATACCCATAGCAACCAAAGAAAATAATACATCCCCGCCAAACGTCAAGATTCGTCCCCAGTTTAGCCATTTTCGAAATGAGCGGTAAAAGTCAAAAACCAATCCAACTGCTGCTCCCCCAGTGATTATCCAAAAAAAAGTCTCAAATTCTGAGATTGTTATTCCTCCTTTCTTTTTTCCCTCTTCATGCTATGGAGGAATCCTTATTCTTAACGGAATACTCTGTTCAAAAATCCCCGGCGTGAAGCATCGCCGGAATTTCGATGATAAACTAACGCAGCGACAAAGCCTTGTAAATCCACTAACCCCTCCTCAAGATTGAGCAACTTTATGCCTAACTGCTCCCCTTTGACACTTAATATCCCAAGTTCAGTTTCAAGGACAATTTCCTTGGGGTCAAAGGACTGAACTTTTCGAACCCCTGTCAATTCGATAAGTTCTCGATTTTCCATGACAAGGCGATGTCCTTTGGGAACTTTGTCAACCATGCCCCATCCCCCTAACTCTTTTTCTTCTTATAACCCTATTCACAGACCCCGTCCTTTAGACTAGGATTCATTTATCTAATCTACTCCGGGAGCGTGTAGACCTCAAAGTCAGGCGGCTTCTCCCACAGGAGTGAACTCATCGCATGGAGAGGTGATAAAAGCCCACAAACCGGTGCGGGGAAACGTAGCCACGGGTTCACATCAGGTACTACCCAGAGGTTTGGCGGAGTCCCGCGCCGGTGAGTGGGCGAGCCTCGGAGTGCTGAGTGAACGGATGTGGGAGAAGCCGCCCGACCCGAGAGACCTATTTTCATTCATCAGTGGTGCTGCACAGCAGCATGGTAGTCTGATATATAAAAAGACAGAGTCTTAAATTAAGACTCTGTCCTTCGTTCATCACGAATCGTTTCGTAAAGTGCCTGTGCTTCGTTGGCTTTAACACTATTTGGAGTTGACAGCACCCGAACCTCAATCACCCGATTTGCAAATTCCAAAGTGATACGGTCCCCTATTTTAACTTCTGCTGAAGGTTTAACTGTTTTTCCGTTAATTGAGATCTTCTCTCCAACACAAACATCTTTAGCAACGGTTCGCCGCTTTATAAGCCGAGATACTTTCAGATATTTATCAATACGCATATAGGCCCTGCTTCCTCTTAAATAAACTATATTCGCGAACAGATCCAGTGCGGATATACAAAATCAGGTTCCAGAAAGCACCTGGAACCTGATTTATCACCGGTCCGAAGACTCATTTTTGCACTGCGTCCTTGAGAGCTTTACCTGCTTTAAATCCAGGTACCTTCGCTGCTGGAATTTGGATTTCTTCCTTAGTTTGTGGATTTCTTCCGGTCCGCGCAGCACGTTCTTTGACTTCAAAGGTTCCAAAACCTACCAGTTGGACTTTTTCACTTTGTGCCAACGATTCCTCAATCACTTCAAAAACAGCTTTTACTGCCTTTTCTGCATCCTTCTTGGACATGTCAGCCTTCTCCGCAACCGCGCTAACTAATTCAGCCTTATTCAAAATGAGTCCCTCCTAAATAACTGATCTACTACGTAAAGTATATTTCGCGATAAATGGCCAATCTCCTGCTTTTTTTAGAGTATATTATACCTGATTACCACTTTTTTCTTGGGATTTTGCTTTTTCCCAAAAAATATCCATTTCACCGAGCGAAAGATTCTCAAAATCCGAACCTTTCTTTCCACTCAACTCAACCATTTTCAGAAAACGGTTTTGAAACTTATGTACAGTATCCCTGAGAACTTCTTCAGGATCGAGTTCTAAGAACCTGGATAAGTTGACTATGGCAAACAACAAATCCCCTAGCTCTTCCCGGATTCCAGCTCCCTCAGCCATTGCACTTTCCAGCTCATGCAATTCCTCCAGAACCTTACTCCAGGGACCCTTCAGATCCGGCCAATCAAATCCTACCTTAGCCACCTTGCGTTGAGTCGAAGAGGCCAGCATAAGGGCCGGCAAACCCTTGGGGTCATTAAATAAGTCCGGCTGCCTATTGTTCTCCTTCTCTTTAAGCTTGATTCTATCCCAGGTTAAAATGACATCATCTGCCGTTTCAGCCTTCTCTTCGCCGAAAACATGAGGATGCCGGCGAATCATTTTTTGAATAACTCCTCGAAGAACATCTCGGATTTCGAACTCACTCGCCTCTGAAGCAACCTGAGCATGAAATACTACTTGCAGTAATAAGTCTCCCAACTCTTCACATAAATTATACATATCTTTTTCTTCAATTGCTTCAAGAACTTCATAAGTTTCTTCAATCAAATATTTTTTTAATGTATCATGTGTCTGTTCTCTATCCCATGCACACCCTCCCTCTGAACGCAACGTTCTCATAATGTCAGCTAACTTGTAAAAAGAGATGACCTCCGTATTTGGCGGTATGACAATCGTTGTGAGATGATCAAATTTCCCATGATCCATTTGGTAAAGCGGAAGCTTGTCCACTTGTTCTAAGGCGGTTCCCAGCGCTTGGACTACGTAGACCTCTGCCTCATCCGTATAGGCATTCATAAGGTCTAATTTAACCTCAGAGGCAATTAATTTATCATACACTTGAGGAATAACCAGCCATTCCTGCCCCGTCAGTGCAGCGTCTTTAAGTCCATCGTAATTTTTTATCAGTACTCCCTCAATCGGGTCGAATTTTAGGACTCTAAAAATCTCGTCCACAAAGCTCATGGCCGGATGGATAATGACCTTATAGTCTTGGGTAAGCCTTTCCCCAATCAGTTGTACCGTCTTTTCCGCAACCATAGGATGCCCAGGCACTGTATAAATCACCACAGAGTTCTTCTGCAATTCTTGGCGCAGCTTCTCCGTAATTCTTTCATAAACTGCCTCAAACGAAGTTTCAACTGCATAGATTTCATCGAATGACTCTACACATATTCCCTCAGCCTTTAAATCCTCAATACATGGGTGCTGAGCCGTACGCGCAAAAACCTTGTCTGCATTACATATAAGGCGGTAGTCTCCGAGAGTTAATTGATTAAGACCGGCCGGACCCAATCCGATAACATGAAGACAGGAAGACATTTTTTCACCTCCTAAGGTATTTTACCACAAATTGCTGAATTAAAAAAATAAAGCGGCGAACCGCTTTATTATGTAGCTCATATTATTGTTCCATCTGCTTGGCCAAGAACGCAGCAGCTGTCTCAACTAACTTAACCTCTAAATCTCCCATCTTCATGTTAGGATCTTTCGACATAAGGATTACCGCACCTATTGGATCTCCTTGGGTAATAATCGGCGCAACAACTTCACTGGTGAACTTGCAATCTTCATCTTCATTTTCGAGGCAAGTTTTGCAAGTGGTATGTTCCCCGGCTGAACCAATATGAATGGTTTTTCGTTCTTCCATGGCTTGTTCAACGGCCGGCCCTATTGCTTTATTCAGATATTCTTTTTTTGATGCTCCAGCCACTGCGATAATCGTATCCCGGTCAGCGATACATGTGATATGACCCGTAGCCTCGAATAACGAATCCGCATATTCCTTAGCGAATTCCCCTAATTCACGAATGGGAGAATACTTCTTTAATATGACTTCTCCTTCCCGATCGACGAAAATTTCCAGCGGATCTCCTTCTCGAATACGAAGTGTCCGACGAATTTCTTTTGGAATAACAACACGACCGAGGTCATCAATCCTTCTTACAATACCAGTTGCTTTCATAGGTGCACATTCCTCCTTTGCCGCTCCAAAAAATCATTTATTCTTTGTCCTTTTCGCTAGCTTAAATTCAATGATAGTATATATCTAGGGATTGCCAATTATTCATTATTTTCCAATGTAAAAAAGAAGAAGGCATTTTTTTATGCCTTCTTCTGCCCGATTTATTAACTCGCAGGCTTATATCCTTGAGAATACTCTATTTTTGCATTTTTACGAAGTTCATCAAAATACGTTTGAAACTTCGCGTCTTTGGCCTGATTTAAAGCGTCCTGCCCAACTTGACCTTGGACTTTAGCATACTCTGGTGCAGCCGCAACGGTATGCTCTTCAACCTTGATGACATGATAACCAAATTCCGTCTTTACAGGTGCCGTCGAAAACGTACCCACTTTTTGGGCGAAGGCCGCCGCTTCAAACTCTGGAACCATTCTGCCCTTGGTAAACGTTCCCAGATCCCCTCCGGACTCCTTTGCCCCCGGTTCAATGGATTTTTCTTTAGCAAGCTGTTCGAAATCAGCTCCGGCGCTAAGTTGAGCAATGATTGCTTTTGCTTCATCCTCAGTTTTAACAAGAATATGCCGTGCTTTTACACTTTCGGGCTGACTATAATACGAAATATTTTTATCAAAAAAAGCCTTGACCTCTGTTTCATTCACATTGACATCACCCGTAACCTTTTCATAAACCATTAAAAAATTTCTTAATTCAGGTTCCGTCATACCCTGTTGTTTTAGGGTGTCTTGAAATGTCGCTTCGTTCCCCATATTTTTCTTAATAATCTCTTCTTGCTCTTTTACTTTTGCATCCTCCGAATTAAGAGAAAGGTTCTTAACTTCCTGAGCAATAAGTTCTCCTTCAATCATTCGCTCTAATAACATACTTTTAATCTGAGGCAGTGCCTCTTTCCCTTGGTCAGTATCAAATTTCATACCCTGTTTTTCATAGACTTTTTGAGCTTCGCTGACTCGGACATCATAATCCTTAACCAGAATTGGAGTTTCGTTAACTTTAACCGCCCATTTACCGCCAACCAGCGAAGAACATCCCGTGGTCATAATCATCAACGCCAGGACTCCAAAAACAAATCCCACGCGGGGCTTTTTCATATTGACACACCCTTTCAATTTGACATGAGAATAGTATATCAAGGAGTTGTCCTTGAAGCAATGTCGTTAAATGTCGTAAGCACTCGTCGGGCCGCCTCGATGGCCGCCTCTTGACCAAGGGTACGGATACGAATTCTGCATTCTAAATTTCCATTCGGCATCGTCTTAAATGACAGTGGATAGGGAGAAGCGGTTGCTATGGACATCAAATTCTCTCCCGTAAGGTAACCGATATCTGACAAAAAGCGAAGATTCACATATTGTTTGGCTTGTTGAATTTGTTCAATTTTCAACGAACTTGCGAGTAACTTAATTCGAATAATCTCAACAAGCTGCTCAACCTCCCGCGGCGGAGTTCCAAAACGGTCCACCAGTTCATCCAACATTTCACTGAGTTGATCCTCGTTGCGCACCATAGCCAGCCGTTGGTATAAAGTGGCCTTGGTCTGTCTATCAGCAACATAATCATCCGGCAGGAAGGCATCAACTTGGAGTTCAATACTCGGCTCAACGACCTCTTCGATCGTTTCTCCCTTAAGCTCCTGAACCGCTTCCTTAAGCATCTGACTGTACATTTCAAATCCTACTGCAGCCAAATGACCGTGCTGCTGCGCCCCGATTAAATTTCCGGCACCACGAATCTCTAAATCCCGCATTGCAATTTTAAATCCTGCCCCAAATTCTGTGAACTCCCGAATAGCTGCCAAGCGTTTTTCGGCAACTTCCGTGAGGACTTTTTGCGGCTTATACAACAGATAGGTATACGCTTTACGATTGGACCTCCCTACGCGGCCACGCAATTGATAAAGTTGAGACAACCCAAAGCGATCAGCCTCATCAATAATCAGCGTATTAGCATTTGGCATATCCAACCCCGTTTCGATAATCGTGGTGGATACTAAGACATCCATCTCATGTTCAAGAAAAGCAAGCATGACTCGTTCCAGATCTCTCTCACGCATTTGCCCGTGGGCAACCCCAAACTTCGCTTCGGGAACCAATTCATTTAAGAAATGGGTAACCTGATCCATGTCCTCTACCCGGTTATGCACATAAAACACTTGTCCTCCACGTTGAATCTCACGCCGTATTGCCTCCCGGACCACATCCGCCCTAAATTCAGTAACGTATGTTTGCACAGGATAACGTCCTTCCGGCGGAGTCTCAATGACACTCATATCCCGAACACCCACCAGCGACATGTGTAAGGTTCTCGGGATCGGAGTTGCGGACAGAGTCAGTACATCAACATTACCTTTTAAGGTTTTTAGTTTTTCCTTGTGGGCAACCCCGAACCTCTGCTCTTCGTCTATCACTAATAGTCCTAAATCATTGAATTTGACTGCCTCAGAAAGAATACGATGTGTACCAACTATGACATCAATCCGGCCTTCTTTCAGACCCTGGATTATTTCCTTTTGCTCCTTCTGGGAGCGGAAGCGGCTCAACATTTCGATGGTAATCGGATACCCCGTAAACCGCTCTTTGAAGGTATTAAAATGCTGCTGTGCCAAAATAGTGGTTGGAACGAGGACCGCTACCTGCTTACTATCCATCACAGCTTTAAAGGCTGCCCGAAGTGCAACCTCAGTTTTGCCATATCCCACATCTCCACAGAGCAAGCGATCCATAGGACGCGGACGCATCATATCTGATTTCACATCCGCAATACTCTGCAGCTGATCCGGAGTCTCTATATAAGGGAATTTCTCCTCAAACTCAGTTTGCCACACATTATCTTGAGAAAAAGAGTGCCCTTTGACAGACTCTCTCTGCGCATACAGTTTGAGCAAATCAATAGCCATTTCCTTGACAGCACTGCGAGTTTTCTTTTTTACTTTGTGCCACTCGGATCCGCCAAGTTTGTAGAGTTTAGGCAGGGTTTCCCCGGCGCTTCCTAAATACTTTTGCAGGAGATGCAGTTGATCCAGCGGAACATAGAGCCGGTCTTCCCCAGCATAGCGGATCCCAAAATAGTCCTTAGCGATACCGCCTACTTCCAGACGTTCAATGCCGGTAAATTGACCAATCCCATGGTGAACATGTACAACATGATCCCCTTCCTTGAGGTCGGAGATAAAGACATTCTTTTTGACAGGTGTGTTGGGTTTCTTGCTGACCGCTTTGCTCTCTCGTTTGTAAATCTCAGTTTCTGTGAGAATAACTAATTTGCCAAGGGGCAACTCAAAGCCCTGATCAAGGGAATAGGGATAGATATAAACATGCCCTTCCTCAATAGGATCCTCAAGTGCTTTACGAGATGCCGCCACCCCGCGATCCTTTAAGCCCTGAATTAGGCGCAGGGCATGATCCTCGTCACCAACAAAAAGCGCTACCACATTCCCTGCATCCTTACGATGCACAATCTCGTCTACCAATTTACTTGTTTTTCCCATGAAGCCCGTTAATGGGCGGGCGTTTAGGTTAAAGATCCGCTTCGGAGAGAGCCCAGGAGCCTGCCTCAATAAACTGGAAAGACCGATTAAGGGATGTTGCCCTTTATACCTTAATAGCTCATCGTAGGTGATAAACTGTGACTCCGGATGAACAAACCCTTCACCCCGCTCCAATTGTCCTGTGAAATCCAACAAACGTTCATTGGACTGAAATTCCAGTTGCTCTTTTAAGCGCAGAGGCTCATCTAAAATAACAAAATGCTCATCCGTTAGGTATGAGAAAAAGGGTACGAGCGGAATATTTGCAAGGCTTAAAAAGGGATATACATTTTCGTCCAAAATTCCCTGGTCTAATCGCTCTGCTAAAAAATTAACCTTATTTTGCAAACGTTCTGCAGAATCATTTTTCCCGGAACGTTGAAGACGTCCGGTCATTTTACGAGCCTCTGCTTGAATGGCAAAACGAAGTTCTCTTAACTCTTCCTTGGTTATGATATATTCCATAGCAGGGGAAACCAATACCTGGTTCAGGGAACTAGTGGATTTCTGGGTTCCCAGATCGAAGGTCCGAATCGAATCGACTTCATCGTCGAAAAACTCAATCCTTACCGCTTCTCCATCCAGAGGGGCAATATCTAAGATCCCTCCTCTTAAAGCGAACTGACCCTGACCTTCAGCCGTCTCAACCCGTTCATACCCTCCGGTGGTTAACAACGAAAGAACTTCGGACAAGTTATGCCTTTGCCCTATCTCAAAGGTCAATGAAAACTCTTTCCAGCGTTTGGACGGGAATAGACGTCGTTCAACAGCCAGCACCGAAGCCACTACGGTACATTTCCGGTTGTGGGCCAGTTGGTTTAAAACACGAACTCGTTCAGATGTTGTCTCCTTGCTTCTGCCCAATATCTCAAAAGGAAGCCATTCTGTCATTGGCAGATGCAGAATGGTTTGATCCGTACACCATGTCCGCAAGTCATTTGTCCACTTTTGAGCCTGCTCCTCCGAATAGGTCAGGATTAAGCCCGGTTTAGACGTCTGAAAAAGCTGAGAGACAAAAGCGGCCTTTTGACTTCCTGTCAAATCATAAATCATTTGGGGCCATTCTCCTTGATTTAAGGACTGATTAATCTCCTTAATATCGAGCCCCCGTCGAAGGTAACTGTGAATATTCAAAATGTCCATCCTTTCGGGTATATAGAAAACTTAACTGGCACCCTTAGCAAGTATCTGACTCAGGAATGCTTTCTGATAGTATTACAAAAAGATGAACGCCCGTTTAGGACCCCCATTTGCCAACTCCTAATACCCAAAATAAGGGTCACAGCGGCGTTCATCTTTATTTTTCTCGCCTAGTCGCCGATACCCTTAAAACTGGTCGCAAGGCCTTTATTAATGATAAATAATACGAGGTTTTGTTTCCATCTCATGCAAACAGTTTGTGCAGAGTGCATAGGCAACATTTCCAACGATATCCATTATAGGGTCCGAATTCTGACTGGTCAAGTCATCTAACTCAATCTCTCCAATAATACGATCACAAGCATGACACACCTTAAATATCTTCATCTCGCCATAACCTCCCATGCTAGTAGAATTACCCCAAGCATAGAAGCTTATACTCAGCTCAACGATGGTATAAATTCATGGCCCGCTCAGTTTCCCCTTTAATCCATAGGTAGACAGCCTTTTCCGCACGCTCTAATGCCCCATCCAACAATTCAAGCTCTCCTTCGGCGAAGGGAGCTAATACATAGCGTGCTGAGTCCCAATCCTTCGGCGGACGGCCAACCCCCATTTTCAGCCGCCATATTTTTTCGGATCCCAATTCAGCCTGAATGGATTTGATCCCATTATGTCCGCCGGAGCCGCCCTGATCCCGAAGGCGAAGTTTGCCAAGGGGTAAATCCATATCATCTTGAACGATCAAGATATTCTCTTGAGCAACTTTGTAAAAGTGAATGAGCTCAATGACTGAACGTCCGCTCAAATTCATGAATGTTTGGGGCTTTAACAGAAGCAGCCGTTCTCCTTCTACATAACCATCAGCCAGTAATCCCTGAAACTTAGAGCGAAATTGCAGCTTATGAACCTCTGCCAGAAGATCTACCAGTAAGAAGCCCACATTATGGCGCGTCTCGGAGTATTGAGACCCAGGATTGCCAAGACCAACAATAACCTTCATTCTAATCTCCTCCAAAGCATATTCATCCCTTACTATGAATACAATCATTAAGAACAAAGAATAAGAAACCAAGCATCACCAATAAAGGGGGTGAATTATGAAACCCAGCCGAAAATTTTTGTCATTACCAATCATTTCCCTTCAAGAAGGACAGCAAATTGGCTATGTAAAGAACTTAATTTTAAATGCCTCAACCAAGTCTCTGGCTGCGATCGTGGTAGACCCTAAGGGCTTTTTTAAGGACCAACGAATTATCCCCTACTCTAAAGTCGTCAGCGTTGGCGATGACGCAATCACTATCGGCAAAGAATCTCACGTTGAAAAAACCTCTAGTCTTCCCGAATTATTAGAATTAGTCAAAGAAAAACTGACCATCATCGGCACAAAGATGGTCACAGAAACAGGCAAAACCCTAGGAACCGCTGACGAATACTATGTTGACCCAAGTACCGGTGAAATAACCCAGATCGAGATTTCGGGCGGTAAGCTCGAGGGATTTCTCAATGGCAAGGCGTGGATTTCTGCAGAATACGTTACGACTATCGGGCATGATGTTATCGTGACCCAAAAAGGAAGTGAGAATTCTCTAACCGTATCTGATAAAGGACTTAGTGAATCCTTTAAAAATCTGATCCACACCACGTCTCATCTGGCTTCAGAAACGACCCACACCATCAGCAGCTACTTTAAAAAAGATAGAATAAAGCCTACTTCCCAAGCCGTACAGGATAAACCACCTGTTATCTTTCCAGAAACTGAAACCGAAACAATTCTGTCACCTGAGGAAACTATCCCGGAAATACCTACAACCAAAAACCCCCAGGGGTAATACCCAGGGGGGTCTTTTTAACTAAAGAGTTTACTGACCGAAAGATCCTCGTGAATGCGGACAATAGCTTCACCTAAAAGCGGAGCTACGGACAATACCTTGATCTGAGGAATCACTTTCTCCGGGCCTAAAGGAATCGTATTCGTAATAACGAGTTCCCGAATAACTGATTTCTCCAAACGTTGGATCGCCGGACCAGATAATACAGGGTGCGTACAACATGCGTATACTTCCTTAGCCCCCCGATCAACAAGGGCTTGGGCCCCCTGAGTAATGGTTCCCGCTGTATCGATGATGTCATCGATCATGATCACGGTCTTCCCTTTCAGTTCACCGATAACATGCATAATTTCCGAAACGTTGGCTTCCGGACGCCGCTTATCGATAATAGCAAGGGTAGCTCCAATCCGTTCCGCGAGGTCTCTGGCTCGTGTAACTCCACCTAAATCCGGAGAAACAACACAGAGATTTTCAAGTCCTTTTTCCCTGAAATATTCTGCCAGAATGGGAACACCGGGCAAATGATCCAGTGGAATATCAAAGAATCCTTGAATTGCCGGAGCGTGCAGGTCCATGGTTACTACGCGGTCCGCCCCTGCCGTCGTTATTAAGTTTGCCATTAATTTCGCTGTAATCGGGTCACGAGCCCTTGTCTTACGCTCTTGACGGGCATAACCATAGTAGGGCATCACAGCGGTAATACGACGCGCTGAAGCCCTGCGAATCGCATCAATCATGATCAGTAATTCCATGATGGTATCATTGGTTGGATGGCAAGTTGGCTGAACAACATAAATATCTGCCCCTCGAACACTTTCATCAATGGCCAGACATGTCTCCCCATCCTGGAAACGTTTTAGCTTTGCTTCACCAAGCGGTACCCCTAAATAGTCTACGATTTCTAGTGCTAATGGCCGATTAGCATTCCCACAAAAAATCTTAAATTCTTTTGCCGCCATGCCTCTTTTTGCCCCCTATTTCATCTTTTCGCGCTGCCAATTTTCTTTGACCACCTGTTGGCTCCGTTCAACTGCTAAGGCTCTTGCCGGAACATTCTTCGTAAGGGTAGACCCTGCACCCGTAACGGCATAGTCCCCCACTTCCAGGGGAGCAACTAAATTTGTATTACTGCCGATGAAGGCATGGTCACCGATTTTTGTAGGATGTTTTTTTGTCCCGTCATAGTTACAGGTAATAGTACCTGCCCCAATATTCGCAGATTTTCCAACGTGTGTATCTCCAATATAGCTCAAATGGGGTACTTTTGCCCCCGTTTCAATCCAACTATTTTTGATTTCCACAAAGTCTCCTACTTTTACTTCCGCTTCCAGTCTTGTCCCCGGACGCAGATAGCTGAACGGACCAATATGACAGCGTTCTCCAATCACCGCATCTCTGGCGACGCTATTAAACACCTCCGCGCCGCGTCCTACTGTACAATTCTCAATACTCGTCTGAGGACCGATCACAGCATCCTCTTCAATCCGGGTTTTCCCCAATAAGCGCGTAAACGGCAATAACGTAACATCTTGGGCCAATTCTACGTCTGCATCGATAAAGGTTGAGGCAGGATCTACAATCGTAACTCCTTCCGCCATCCAGTGCTCAAGAATGCGTTTGTGAATAATCCCTTCAGCCTCAGCTAATTGACCCCGGCTATTTATGCCCAACGCTTCGTGAGAATTCGGAGTGCAATAAGTCAATACTTTTTTCTCATGCTTAAGTAAAATATCAAAGACTTCCGTTAAGTAGTATTCCCCTTGTGCGTTTTGAGTTGTAATTTTTGTCAAAGCCTCTTTGAGTGCAAGCCCTCTAAAACAGTATGTCCCAGTGTTGACTTCCTTAATGTTTCGTTCCGCAGAGGTTGCATCTTTTTCTTCAACAATTTTAACAAGGTTCTCACCTTCTTTAATTATCCGACCGTAACCAAATGGCTGTTCCATATAGGCTGTTAAAACTGTAGCGCTGGCCTTTTGCGCCTGGTGCAATTCAATAAGGGCTTCTATGGTCTCAGATCTGAGCAGCGGCTGATCTCCACTTAAAACAAGAATGGTCTGATTGTCATCCAAGTAAGGTATGGCTTGCCTGACAGCATGCCCTGTACCGAGCTGTTCCGTCTGAACGACCATCTCCGCTCGCTTGTTAATACAGGCTTCAATATTCTCCCGTCCATGCCCTACAATAACCAGAGAACGTTCAATCCCAGCATGGTCAACCATATCTAAGACATGTTCAATGAGAGTTTTCCCAGCTAATGAATGCATGACTTTGGGTAACTTAGATTTCATTCTTGTACCTTTACCTGCCGCCATGATCACAGCTACCAAATTAGACATAATCTAATTCGCCTCCAGCTTTAGTTTAACCTCTACTTATTTTATATACCCGTAAAGTATAACTTTCAGATAGCATAAGTGCAACTAAGACTTCTCTATCTACAGTCATCCATAGTTTATTACCCCAAAAGTTGTTTATTCGCCAAATTAGGCAAGAATCCTTTTTTCTCATAAAAATGTATTAAGAAGTAAGATTTAGACATGTGGAAGGGGACCTAACTGCAAGGTCCCCTTCCACATGTCTAAATATCTAAAATCAGCATGTCAAATGGCTTCTTGATAAGCTTTTAAAACAGCAGTTTGAATCACTTCCCGTGCCACAGCAGAAATGGGGTGGGCGATATCACGAAATTCCCCTTCAGGAGTTTTACGGCTGGGCATGGCGACAAAAATACCATTCATACCTTCAACGACTTTAACATCATGGACAACGAAAGCATTATCAAAGGTTACCGAGACGACTGCTTTCATCTTTCCTTCAGTATTAATCTTCCGAACCCGCACATCGGTAATATTCATTATGAATCACCACCCTTCCTTTTCCGGGCCTGTTCATAATAATATTCTCTGTATGGTAAAAAAATCCTGCCTGAAATTTAGGAAAATTTCTATTAACTTAATAAAATTATTCTATAGGGTAATTCTCAGTAACTAAATACAGGTACAACCGATGTTTTTCCTGAGTGCTGATTCAATTCCTTCAGCTGTAAAAGAGATAAGTACCCTTCAACAAGCTTAGGCTCCGCAGTAATTTGGGATTCTACCAGAATCCCAATGCCGACGACGTCCGCTTCAAACTCTTCCATCAATGTCTTGATTCCTAAGGCTGTTCCGCCGGCTTTCATGAAATCGTCAATAACAAGGACGCGCTGCTGTGGTTCTAACGCCCTTCGAGAAAGGGACATAGTTTGGATACGCCGGGATGATCCGGAAACATAATTTATACTGACAGAAGAGCCCTCTGTTACTTTATTGCCGCTGCGGATAACAACCATAGGTACTCCTAAAGCCTCTGCTGTAACAAGAGCAAGAGGAATTCCTTTCGTTTCAATGGTAACCACGACATCAGGCTTCTTATCCCGGAATGCGCCGGCGAAAATTAAGCCTAGCGGACGTAAAACTGAGGGATCAAACAAGATGTCGGTCATATAAAGAAAGCCTCCGGCCAGAATTCTCTCTTTATCGTTCAGACGTTCAGCCAAGCTGCTCAGTACTTGCGAAGCTTCATCTTTCGATATTTCCGGAATGTAACGCACTCCTCCGGCCGCTCCGGAAATGGTTTCGAGATGACCATGACCTGACAGCAAAAGACTGGCCTTGACTGCCATCAGATCCTCACTTATTGTGGATTTAGCCGTCCGAAACTGCTCAGCAAATATGGTTAAAGGGGTCAGGACATTGGGCTTTAACATCAACACCTGGGTGATAGCCACCATCCGTTCCGCTCGTTTCATCTTCTCCACAATCATTTATCCACCTTGTTCGGATCATTCTTAATACTAAGCACATCAAACATGACATTCTCGGCTGTAACAATATGTGCCATTGCTAAAGCCTGAGCTTCCTCGCTGTCATGCCTTCTTAACGCTTCAACAATCATACGGTGCTCTTCAAGAGCAAGTTTATTTCGCCCTGGAACAGCTAATGAGGTTGCTCTAAAACGTTGAATCTGTTCCCGTAAATTAGCCAGGATTTGAATTAGACGCTCATTCCGGCTGGCACTATAGACTAAAGCATGAAAATCCGTGTCAGTCTTCACAATTTGCTCCAGATCCATTTCTCCCTCGTTAGCTCTATAGAACAATACCCGTTCCATCTGTTCCAATTCATCCTCTGTAATACGCTCTGCTGCCAGTCCTGCAGCTAATCCCTCAAGTGCTGAACGAATCTCAAATACATCTGCCACATCTTTTGAGGAAACACCAGCAACATAAGCTCCTTTACGAGGAATCATAACCACAAAATTCTCGAGTTCCAATTTCCTGATTGCTTCACGTACAGGGGTTCGGCTAACCCCCATTTCTTCAGCCAGCTGAATTTCCATCAACCGCTCTCCTGGTTCGAGAACCCCACTTAAAATTGCCTCACGCATAGACTCAAAAACAATCTCCCGCAAAGGCTTGTAACCGTCGAGTATAACCGGCAGCAATCGTTTCCCCACCAAACTATCCCCTTTCAATCGTATTATTAAATAGTCGTTGTTGCCCAAACATAGTTTAAACCCTTTTTTCTCAACGTTTCTGCCACCTGCATGGCGTGTTGCTTTCCCTTGGCAACTCCAAATACACTAGAGCCGCTGCCAGACATCAAGGCTCCATAACACCCTGCCTCAAGCAAGTGTTGTTTATAGTCTAGGATATGCGGAACCAACTGAACCGAGGCCGGCTCAAGATTATTATACAGCAGCTCTGCAATTTGCAGTGCCGAGTCCCCTGTTAAGGCCTTTTCCCAATCCGCTCTTATTAAACGCCCCGTCTGCCCAACTGAATCAAACCGGCGGTAAGCTTCTCCCGTGTTCACTCCAGTATCAGGCTTAACCAAGACAAGGTCCAATTTCGGAGCAGCCGGCAATCGTTCAAGTCTCTCACCCCGTCCGGTCGCCCACATCGTTCCGCCTTGAAGACAAAAAGCCACATCTGCTCCACATCCGGCCGCCAGGGTAAGAAGTTCTTCCGTACTTAAAGGTTCTCCATAAAGCTGATTTAATAAACGAAGAGTTGCAGCAGCATCCGTGCTTCCTCCTGCTAATCCGGCCTGAATGGGAATATGCTTTTCGATCTCAATTTCAATTCCTCTTGCTAATCCACATTGTTCTAAAAACTCCAGGGCTGCCTTATAGGCTAAGTTATCCGAACCACTTAATGCTCCGCAACGACATACAACCTCTTCCCCATGACGACGAACTCGAACAATATCATGTAAATCGATTGATTGCATGACACTTTGAAGCTCATGGTACCCATCTTCTCGAATTCCTTGAACAGCTAAGGCCAGATTAATCTTAGCATTTGCGAACGTTGTGAGAAAAGACTCTTCCATTTTCACTACCTCTTCCGAACATTGCCACAGTATTTCCTTTCATTATACATATTTTTAGGTTGGAGTTCCAGCATTTCTCGATGTAAAATCTCAGCTATAAATCAGCAAACCGATAGGGGCGAAGATAATCCCCGCCCCTCCTGACATTAAAAATCTTCTTTCTATGTCTGTTCCTAACGTTCAAAATTCCCCGCCAACAACCCAATCACTCTGAGCGGCTACATAGGACAAGGCTTTTTCTAATTCCATTCTCTTTCGAATTTCTTCTTCTATCGGTTCCAAGTGCTCATAAAACATGACAAACGTATCTCCTGGAACACAGCTGTCAAGTCCTGCACAAAAAGCTTCTATTTCCGGCAGTACGATGGTTATCATCTTAGGGTCCATGCCACTAAGTATCGCCTCATCATAGATAAGCTGTGCAACCTCCCCAGGCTTTCGTCCCCTTAAATCATTATCCTCTCGAATAATTAAACGCTGAAATCCTTTTGCCGCAATCCGCCCGACTTCACGCACGGTCTCATCCGGCCGGTCCCCTGGTACAGTAATGCATCCGACAAGGGATTTCTTTTTAAAGTGTTTGAGTGTGTTAGTAATCTCTTGAATTCCCGCCGCATTATGACCATAGTCAACGAACACTTTCACCCCGCTGACTTCATATAAATTGAGTCGTCCGCGATTATGTTCCGCATCGGAAGAGAATTCCTGAAGTGAATTCCGTATGGCTGTCGTGCTTATCCCCAATGCCCATCCTGAGGCGATGGCTGCCAGGGCATTTTGAATATTATGTTTGGCTTTGCCATCCCACGTCACGGGAATCTGTTTTACAGAGCATATCCGAAAGGTTTGAGACCCTTGACAAAGCAGGATCATGCCCCTTCGCACAAAGACCGCTGTTCCGCCTTTCCCTAAGTGTCTGCGAATATGAATATTATCTTTCTCTGTACTAAAAAAGATAACTCTTCCTTGTGTACGTTCGGCCATCTGAACAACATGAGGATCATCAGCATTCAGTACCACATAGCTATGGGGCTTGACTACCTCTGCAATAAGGCTTTTCACATGCGCAATATCTTCAAGCGTCTCTATTCCATATTGACCTAAATGGTCTTTTGAAACATTCGTAATAACCGCCACATCCGCATAATCATACCCTAAGCCGGACCGTAATATTCCACCCCTTGCCGTTTCCAGAACAGCTACTTGAACTTGTGGGTGTCTCAGGACAGCCTTCGCACTCTCCGGTCCGGTCATATCCCCTTTAATCCACATTTTTTTATTAATATATATCCCATCTGTCGATGTCATCCCCACTAAAAGCTGTTGATCTGTAAGCAATTTGCTGATCATACGAGTGGTTGTTGTTTTGCCATTTGTGCCACTGACAGCAACAATCGGGATCCGTCCATTTCCGGAAGGTATCACCTGTTCTACTATTGCCTTACCCACATTTCTTGCCTTTCCTTTACTGGGGAAATGATGCATACGAATACCTGGGGCCGCGTTGACTTCAATGATATGACCACTTCGCTCCCGGTAGGAGGCCTCAATGTCCTCGATCACTAAATCGATGCCTGCCACATCCAACCCAATCAGCTTGGAGGCATAAACCGCTAATTCAACATTATCAGGATGTACGAGATCCGTTACATCCTCGGCGATTCCCCCCGTACTTAGATTAGCACTGTCCCGCAGATAAACTGTTTCCCCTTTGGCAGGAACGTATGCCAGAGTTAAATTCTTGAGTGTCAGGTTCAGAAGTACCACCGAATCAATCTTAATTTTTGTTAAGACCTTCTCATGATCTTCCCCGCGCAGAGGGTCAGCATTGGTCTGAGCAACTAATTCTTCAATGGTCGATCGGCCATCCCCTATCACATGAGCCGGGACCCTCTTGGCTGCAGCAATAAGACGATCCCCTACTACAACCAAACGATAATGCTGTCCCTCAATATATTCTTCGATGATTACCCATTCTCCAAAACTCTGAGCCAGTTTAAAGGCAGCTCTAACCTCAGCAATATTTGTAAGCTGAAGTGTTACTCCCTTCCCCTGATTTCCGTGCAAGGGCTTAATGACTACAGCGGTCTCCATTTCGAGAAACGCTTGGACAGCCTCCTCTTCCGTATGAACAATATGTCCACAAGGGACGGGCACCCCACCCTCGCTAAGTATTTTTTTGGTCATTTCCTTATCACAAGCGATATCAACCCCTATACTGGAGGTCGCATCAGTAACGGTTGCCTGGATACGCCGTTGATTTCGGCCATATCCCAACTGCAATAGGCTCCCCCCATTGAGGCGATGAACTGGAATCCCCCGTTCCAGACAAGCTTCAACAATTACTTGTGTAGAAACCCCCAATTCATATTTAGCCATCTCTCTTTTAATCTGGTTTACCGCTTGTGATACATTAAATGAGTTTTGGTTCAGAAGAGTATTTACCAGTGAAAAGCCCTGTTTAAACCCTTCAATTGCGCCTGCTTTAGCTTCGTAATTAAAGATAATCTCATACCAACCCGGTTTTTCCAATATCGCCATGGTTTTGCCATATTTAATAGTTTGTCCCGCTTGAGTTAAAAGTTCTATAGTAACATGTTCAATTACATGTCCAATAAGGGTCCCCTCTTGCAACCTCTCTAGAAATCCGCCTGCCTTACCCCTTGAGCAATGGTGCTCAAGCAGAGTCGGCAAATGTTCGACCAGTCGATGACGAAAATCCTCCAGTTCATCAGTAAACCGTTCCGTCCATTCTTGGAGATCCACAACCGCTCGAATAATTGGGCGATGGCTGTAAACATTTGCCCCTTCGATTGCTTGGATTTCTCTAATCTCCATTTTGTTATTGTTCCTCCTTAAGCAGCGATGGATAATTTTCCTCCCCTAGTTTAAACCTTTTTTCCCCTAGGTATTCCCTTTTAGTAATATTCGTTGCCTTAAAGCCGGGAAACTCTGTTTTTTAAATCAAAGCCAAAGCCCTCTGATAGTACATGCATCAGAACCGGGCTTAAGACAAGAGCTTGCCCGGGAGTGGTTTCTGAGACATTCGTAATAGTGGACGTCGACGCATCGATGACTGTCACTGTATTGCTGCCGATGACCGAGAAGCTTGCATCTGACTGCACTAAAATAGCTGTATCTTCATCAATCCCCACCCCAAGAACATAGGGATTCTGAGAAATTGCTGATAAAAGTCTGCCTGTACGCCCACGCTGAGCAAAATGCTGATCAACAACCACAGAACGAAGTAACCCAAGTCCCGGCGCCATCGTTATAGTATCTTTTTTAGCTGTTCCCGCTTCCCCGCCGACAATCATGGTATCCGACATAACGGATGCGCCTGCACTGGTCCCCGCAATGATGATTCCTTGTTTATACATCTGCTGGAGCTTTCGGCCAAGCAGGGTTCCTCCCAATAATCCTGTAATCCGCAATTGATCACCCCCTGTAAAAAAGATCCCTGTCGAGTTGGCAAATTCCTTTTCAATACCTGGCCTGTTCGCTTGAGTTCGGTCAGAAACATCGAGAACTTGAACTTCCTTAGCCCCTAGTTCCAGAAACAAAGCATGATACTCTGTCCCTACCTGAAGCGGGTATTCTGTGGCTGCTGTCAGCACCGTAATACGACTCTCCCGGCCGCCTGACTCCTGAATAAACTGCTTAAGAATTTTGCACTCGTTTTTTTTATCTTCTGCTCCGCCAATAATGAGCAGTTTTCCTTCTACATGTTCCGCCAAAACTAATCCCTCCAGTCCAATAAGCTGCAAACTTCCAATGGAAAAACCATCGGAACTAAACTCCCTATAGTCTCCGCCTGGAATAGGTTTAATTATGCAACGAACATTCAGAAATTGACGACATACCATGAGATAGAATCTAATTACCTATAGAAAGGAGCGTCTGATCTATGCCCTACCGAAGAATTGTTATTTATCCCTCGCATAGATTGCTTGAACTTTATGATGGGAACCAGAGAATTTGTTCTTATCCTATCGCAGTAGGCAAACCATCGACTCCTACTCCCCCCGGCAATTACACCATTGCCACGAAAGTAATGCACCCCGGCGGAGTTTTTGGCAGCTGTTGGCTGGGGCTATCTATCCCTCATTATGGCATTCATGGTACAAATAACCCTTCAAGTATAGGGCAGGCAGTTTCCAAAGGCTGCATTCGTATGCATAACCACGACGTTGAAAATCTATATCGGCTTGTCGAAATAGGAACCTACGTCACTATTCAGGCATAGTTGAGAAGACAAGAAGACAAGGGCACCGTCCCCTTGTCTCTTGTCTCTCGCTCTTTACTTAGGCTTAATAAGGGCTCCTGGGATATCCCCGCCTCATCTGTCCCCGGGTTTCAACTCCCCCGACTCCATCCGTACCTGTAATTGTGTGGGTCAAAATATCCTTGACACACACAACTTGATCGGTCGGGGTAAAAGCAATTCGCTCAACTATAAAGACAGGATCAAAGGCATGGATGAGCATACGCTTCGGTGATGAGGCAAAATTTGCGCCTGCCGCAAGGATGGCTTCGTAGTTGGATTGGCAGGCGCCTGCAAAAATTACCAACGCATCCCTATTATGTTGAAATCGTCTGGCTTCTAAGACAGATTCCACAAAATAGCGGGAACTGCGATAGCTATCCATACTATGAAAATCCTTTTTTCCGGAAATCAACCCGTCATGACCTGTCAATACCAGAATATCAGCTGGGTTTTCTTGCAAAATCTTACGTATGACTCTGGGCTGTTCAATTTCAGATTTGCAAATCCCTTTAGCATCAATTCCCATTTGTTTATAGGTCTTGATACATTGCTGCAAATATTCCTGGTCTCCATCAAGCTGCAGCACCCGTCCCGGTATCTCAAAAAATTCTCTCTGATCATCTAGTTCCACTTTGCGCTGACTGGTCAATTTGTTTAACCTTTGATAAATCATTTTATGATCTTCACGCTGATAATTAGCAACCTCAATAGGACTCTTCAGTACAAGGTCAGAGATAGGAGCATCCGCAAGCAGTCTTAGATTAAGCCCTTTGAGAATTGCGGAATATTTACCTCTTGAATTTCCCTGTATCCGATCAACGTGAAAAAAGATATCCTGTTGATGGGATAGACGTGCGACAATATCTCCAACCTGAACCATAACCAAATCCTCCTCTTCCTTTTTGTTGCTATATACTATGTCGAATAAAACAGAACGGCATATATTATAGCAAGTTTAACTTAAGAGGGGGTCAAACGATGTTCGCAACGATTATTCCCGCTAAAAATGAAGAGAAGAGCATCTTGGCAGCTTTGACCACCATTCTACGACTTCCTATCAGCCACATCATTTTAGTTCTTAACGGCTGCACGGACCGGACATTTGAACTTGTCCGCTCAATTCCTGATACTCGTATTCATATTCTCTATTTTTCAGAACCACTAGGAATTGATATACCGAGGGCGATTGGTGCACTTTATGCACGTTCTTTAGGCGTTAAGGGAGCCCTCTTTGTCGATGGGGATATGTCCGGGGATATTTACGAGAATCTTGTTCACCTTCTTACGTCTATAGAATCAGGAATTGATGTTGCTCTCACAAATTGTTATCCCTACATTCCCCATCGTCAAAAACTCGCTAATGTCGTCCTTAGATTTAGAGCGAAGCTTAATCGGGAACTGGATTTATTTAAACGTCTTGGCCTCGCAACCCCTACTCATGGACCTCATGCCCTTTCTGAAAGAGCCTTACAGCTTCTCCCTCTTGAAGCCATTGCCATTCCCCCGCTCACCTTATACTGGGCTAAGAAAAACAATTTATCGATTAAGGTAGCCACATCCATCCCTCATGTAGCACTGCACTCTCCCCGGAAACACCGTCGTCATGCCCGTCTGATTGCCGAAACAATCATTGGAGATTGCCTAATGGGATTATCTTTAGTTCAAGGCAAACCTATGTCCCGCTCACTGGGCAAACACAAATTGCTTGGCTACCACCCGGAACGACGTTTTGATCTCCTCCAGTATTGGGAGCACTCCCTTGAATCTCGAGGAACATTTTATGAACAGCATATCATTGTACCAGGATCATCCTCCTCTATTTCAAATCCCGGCGATCATTTGTCGGATCTATAACTACTGACTTCTTAATTTCGGATCAATATTATGCTCCTGAAAGTATTGGCTGATCTTATCCTTTTCGTCAACTTGCACATGCACAATCGGTTGCAATTTTCCCTCTCGTACACCACTCCACTTCATGTAAATCGTCTGATTATAGGATTTATTTAAGATAGGATCAGTATATTGTAAGTCCACAACCACGTAATGCCCATCAATATTAAACTGTTTAGGATAAATCTCCTCGCCGGGTATAACTAAAACCAGGCTTGAGGACGCATCTTTAGGAATCTCATTGACAATGGATGCTTCATCAAGATAAACCGGCTCAGCAGATAATTGTTCATCAAAGACGACAGTCTCACTGGAAAGATTAACGGCTGGATGTACTCCTACGTTATTAAATCTTAACTCTAAACTAAGCTCATTGCCCAACTCTACCTTTGGAGATTCTTTCAAGACAAAAAAAGGACGTGTGGTCTCCTGTTGAACTTTCCAGGCGGCAACCGTTAAATAGACCGTAATCAATGCCGTAATGGCAAGCACAGATGTTGCTGTCGTTGCAATAATCGTCGACCATTTTTTTGCTCCATGTTTAATACCCTTTCCCAACCCCTGTTCACCCTCCATTATCTTCAACGTTTATCTAAATTTAGAACCTCAAGCGTGCTTCGAGCAGCAAATTTCAGGCCCTTTTATAGTTTGGCTATTTTCTGTCTTTTATGCTCACTTAGGTTCAAATGTTGTCAGGAAAACGAGGGGGTGCGACGGGGGGACGGGGTTGTTGACACACACATTCGTGTGTGTCAACAACCCCGTCCCCCCGTCTTAAGGCTTGGATTGAAACCTATATTCATAGAAAAGCTTTCGATAGCACCTGAAATTCCTCGATACTTAGCGATTCCGCTCGCCGGCTGGCAGAGATGCCCACGCTCTGCATACGTTCTATCACATCATCTTTTTTTATCCCTAAACCACCGGCCAGGGAATTTCCCAGCGTCTTTCGACGTTGACTGAAGGCAGCTTTCACTACCCGGAAGAAGTCCTTTCTATTCATATCAAATCCTGGGTAAGAGCAAAGGTCCAGCCTGATCACAGCAGATGTGACCTTTGGCGCCGGCCAAAAAGCACTTGGCAAAACATCCATTACTTTCGTAACCCTGGCAGAGATTTGAACCGCGATCGATAAGATTCCATAGGTTTTACTCCCTGGTGATGCAGCGATTCGATCCGCGACTTCTTTTTGAACCATGATTGTCATTCCCCTTAGCTGCTTTTCCTGTTCCAGAAAGTGCATAATTAGGGGGCTAGTGATATAGTAAGGCAAATTTCCTATCAGATAACCCATCTTCTCTCCCCATAGATCTTTAAGGTCCAGCTTTAAGGCATCTTGATGAATAAGCTCTATGGGATGCCCTTTTAGCTCTTTATTTAAAATGCTGATCTTATGGTCGTCTAACTCGACTGCCCACATTTTCTCTACCTGAGGAGCAAGAACCCGGGTTAAGACTCCAAGGCCAGGACCGATTTCTACCAGAGGGACATCTGGTTGTAATGTACTGGCTGAGATAATATGTTCAATCACTTCGTCACTGATCAAAAAATTCTGACCCAAGGATTTATGAGCACGTGCCCCATGTTTTACGAGACGTCGTGTGTATTCAGCTGCGTTCTCCACACTGCACCTCCTCTATCGCTTGAAGAAACTCCTGCCGAGTGATTCCAAAACGATTTAATCGATGCAAAAATTGTTTAGCATTAGAATCTCCGATACCTAACTTGCGTCCAAGAGTTACCCTATATTCACTGGCCTTAGCGGATCCCGCCAGACCCATCAGCACTAAATCCTCGATGGTAAACTCTTCACCAGACGTTCCCTGATCTTGTTTAATATGGGCAAAAGCATTACGAATTTCTTGCAGAGCGGCATTTTCGACTCCGATATCTCCCTTTTTGGTTGCTGCTTTTCTCGTTAGATAAACATGCTTCGCTTGAGGGACATAAGTTCGGATACGATTGCGAATCTGCTCGCCCACAGTATCCGGATCTGTAAAAACGATAACCCCCTGTCGCTTGGCCATTTCCGAAATGTATTCCAACGTCTTCTTTGTTAATCCATACCCATCCGTCCAAATTACATCAACTTCTCCAAGGGCGAGGCGCACTGCATGCGCATCATTTTTTCCTTCTACAACGATTAGTTCCTTTATCATTTTAGATTCCTCCGTTTAACTCTTATATCTTAACCGAGAATGTCCAAATACTCAAATTTTCGGCAGAGCAAAGTACGGAGTACCACTCATTAAAGGATAACGAGAGCGAAAGATTAGTTTCCTTCGCCCTCGTTATCAGTATATTACGTTATTTCTTTTCCCTTGTTTCCTTATTTGTTCCATAGGTTTTTATGAGCTGTTCCCAGATCTGGGGATCTTCCATCCCTAAACGCCAAATGGCCACACCGTGTAACTTGTGTTTCAGTGCATCATCCATTTTTGCTCTTAAACTAGCGATGTTCTCAAAGTAAACTTCGTGACGTACTCCATTGGCCGTGTAGGTAAACTGTGGAACTTTCGCATTAGGATCGGTAACTATTTCAACACCATGTTTTTTCGCACGCTCAACAGTTTGAGCATAGGACAGATAATCCGGCATAGTCGGTTTATTGGTTCCCCAGTCAAATGAATAGACAGGGAGACCCATAACGATTTTTTCCTTAGGTATTTTTCCAACCGCAAATTTGATAACCCTATCGACCCATCCCTCAGAGGCGATTGGTCCTTGGGTAGTTCCTAAGCCATGTTCATCATAGGTCATCAGAATAATTTGGTCAGCTGATTTTCCAATCGCCGCATAATCATAAGCACCTGACCATAGATCTGATGGATAATCCACGAACTTGGCAGGGATAGAAATATTTAAGACTTTATCTTTTGCTTGTAACCCTTTCTTAAGCTCTGCAACGAAGGCTGAAAAATTTTCCCGGTCTCCGGGAGGGGTTTTTTCAATGTCAATCGAAATTCCGTCCCAATTATCTTTGGTCGTCAGGTTAACTAAGTTGTTTACTAAGTTGGATCGTTTCCCAGGGTTAGATAACACAGCATGGGCCAGGTTCTCATCAAAGCCAACCGTTCCTTTTAGCTTCATGTTATGGATCAGGGCATAGGCTTTAGATCCATTTTTTTGAACCTGATCTTTAATTTTTAAATCAACGTCGCCGGTTGTGATAACCTTTCCGTTGGTATCAAAAGAGTACCAGAAAAACGCTACTTCATCTAATAATTTGGCATTTTTTAAGGTTGTTTCTTTTGAGCTTGGTACAGGTCCCTCCTGATCAGTATAAAATCCCATGACAACTCGCTTCTCCGGACCTAACACGGAATCACGCGTTGACCCTGCCTCAGCTTCCGGCAGTTGTGCCGTTTGCTCCGGTGGTGCATCGGGAGCAGCTGGTGGCTGTACATTGTTACACCCTGTTAAGGTAAGGCCAAAAATCAAGGCACTACTCGCCAATAAAGTCAGAAACCGTTTCATACTGCACTTCAACTCCTTAATCTAGATTCGGTAACTGACTTTATCTTCCCCTCTAAAAAAAAGGTTATGTATCTAAGCCTAAAGCGTTAATATCCTATTTAAGCTAATTATGGAAGTTCAAAATAATTGGCAATTCCTTTGGCAATTGCTCTGGCCAGCTGTTCCTGGTACCAAGTTTGCTGTAGTTTTTTTTGTTCTTTTACACTGGACAAATATCCTACTTCGACAATTACAGAAGGCATGCTGGTATTTTTAATAATGTAAAAATCGCCAGGTTTTGCAATCCTACGATTCATCCCGGATATTTTTATCAGTTCTTGCTGAATTAATTCTGCTAACCTTTTTCCAGATTCAGATTTATAATGGTAAAATGTTTCCGCACCCGAATTTTGACCGGTCGCAGTTGCATTTACATGCAAACTGACAAAAATATCCGCATGCTCTTGGTCAGCCATTTCAATGCGATGATTTAAATCAAGTTGCTTCTTTGTCGATTTCCCCTTTACTCCATTTGGAACATAATCCAGATCTTCTTCACGGGTAAGAAAAACTTGAATCCCGCTAGGCAGCAGCATTTCCTTGACGATCTGGGCAATTTGAAGATTAATGGCCTTTTCATAAACACCCTGAGGGGTAACCGCTCCCGGATCATATCCCCCATGTCCGGGATCAAGCATCACCACATATCGGTTTTCAAGTTGACTTACTACAGCGGTTGAACCCTGCCAGAATACGGAGAGTACCAGGCTCCCCATAACCCCAATGACAAGTATTATGGCAAATCTCGTCCCTATGATTACCTTTGGCCATCGCATTCAGCACTCCCCCGTTTCGCGATTCTCTTATATGAGTATGTGTCAACAAATAAACTTATACTTTCAGGCCGCCAAAAAGAGAGAGCCCCCGCATCAAAAATGCCAAGGCTCTCTTGTTTGATCTATAGTGAACGAGTTTCATTTATTGGACATAAACTGTCACAGTACGAACTCCCCATGATAGTGCTTCCTGTTGAGAATTCATGTAAAGGTCGATACGATTGCCTTTGATCGCTCCTCCTGTATCTAAAGCGCTGGCAGAACCATACCCCTCGACATATACTTTTTTACCTAAAGGAATAATCCTGGGATCAACTGCAATTATTCCACTGCGGACCGAAGCCCCTGTTGCAGTTCTCCCACCAGGTATACAATAGGCAGTTGCTTTCATAACATACGCCCGCTTAAAATTAATCGTATTCCCACCCCGCGAAATTGAGGTTTGAGTACCACGCGAAACAACTTGATTGGTTGGGGGAGTAACCACTCGTTGACCGATTACTACCCGGTCAACCTCTTTTCCATCCTCTAAGGTTAGTCTGACCGTCTGTTCTTGAAGACCCTGAGAGCCACGGCTGACAATTCTGTCCGGTAACCCTACCGGATAGTCGGCAGCCTGAGCAACCGTCTGAAAAGGAATCTCACTTTTTATCGTCTCTACTTTGTAGGCAACCCGTACCACGTTCAATTGGTCATTTGGTTCTAAGATATGGTCAAGGGCCAATGAAACCTTATCCATAGTACCTAAAGCGATTCCAAGCTTTTTAAGTGCTTCGCCAACCGTACGCGGTGCCAGATACGTCTCATACTTGTTACCATCTGCACTAACTTGGATGGGGATCGACCTTCGTACTTCAATATCCATACTATCCGTCACAGAATCTGAACGCTCTACATTGACTTCATCCACATCTTTAATCTCCAGGGCATACCTTGCTGATATCTCGCTCAAAGCTTCTCCGACCGTTTCTTTTGCCGTTCGTGTGTTGAACAGTTGCCCATCGACTGAGAGCTGAACCGGTACACTAGTTGCAACATCAATGGTCATCTCATCCGTAACTGGTGTATCTCTTGAAGGACTTACGATATCTTCCGGATAGAATTCAAGCTTAGATGAATGCTCTAGCGCCTGACCCACAGTCCCATAGATCGTCGTAATACGCACCGGGTTTCCATCGATATTGGCATTAATGGTTTTTAGATTGTACAAAACTGCTATGGCGGAAATCAGAAAAATAGTAAATACAACACCGGATATTTGGACAATACGTGATGTCCGAACTAGGTTCAATGCCTGAGTTCGAGTCAACTGAAACATTAAATCCCTCCAAACCCTGATAACAACTTCATTTTAAGTTAAAAGTAGTCAGTTGTCAAAGTTTTTTACATTTTATGGTTATTATCTAATTTAATACATGAACGCGAACAGACTTTCTTCCCCAGTCAATGCATTGACGAAGGGTAGAGAAAAACACATCAATTTTTTGTCCCCGGATACTTCCGCCAGTATCTGCCGCTATAGCATATCCATATCCTTCAACATAAACCTTGCTTCCCAAAGCAATCACTTTAGGATCTACAGCAATCAAGCCCTCTCTTGGCTTGACACCAGTTGCAGTATTATTTCCTGTATACGTATAAGCCGTAGCTTCAACCTTCAAGGTTTTACTGATATTCAAGTTAGCTAAATCGACATCTTCGGCAGGTTTTGATTGAGGGTTTTGAATAACGACCTTTTTCTTGGGAATAGGTTTTGTGTTGCGAATAATGACTTCTTTCTTTGGACTTATAAGTTCAAATGAGGATAGTACTTGTTGTCCGATAGGTTGTCCATCAGCCTCAAATGTTTTTACGACTTTACGTTCGATTCCTTTCTCCCCTTTTACCTGTATTTCACTCGTACCTGGGGGGAGCTTATCTGACTCAATGTATTCGGTGCCATAGGGGAGCTGCTGCTCAACGGTTTCGATTTTACTCATTACCCTTGTCACCTGTTCACTGCTTGGGGCTATTTGATCTGCATTCGTACTTACTAATCCCCGGCTGATTTGCCCCTGCCGGGTTAGCCCTTGCCTATTTAACCCCCGGCTGCTCGCTACTCTTATAAATGAGCCATCTATCAGCTCTTCCATTCTTACATTTTCTATACTTAAAGAGTGTAACTTAGGTGACGGCGGCACGGCTTTTTCAAGGTATTGTTGGTCTGAAGCGGAATATCTCGTTCCGGCGACTAAAATCGCTAAACTTCCAAAATATGCACTCCATACTTTAGTTCTCCGCCAATAATCGGAATACGTAGTAATCGGCAAAGAATACATTTTATCCCTCCTTATCAAAACCTATGACATCACCTAAAAAAAAAGAACCCTCCATAATGAAGGTCCTTTAAACAAGTCTAAAAGCGCGTTCTGCATTCTGCATGGTTTGTAATGCCGCATCTTCAACGCTTAAGGTTTTTAGTTCAGCGAGTTTCTTGACTATTTCCAGAACATAAGCGGGTTCATTACGCTTCCCCCGTCGCGGCTCAGGACTTAAATAGGGCGAATCTGTCTCCACAAGGATTCGATCGATTGGGGCACGCTTGGCTACTTCAACGGTATGCCGGGCATTCTTATAGGTTACCGGACCAGCAAAGGACAGATAAAATCCCGGCTTGAGAAGAATCTCCGCCATTTCCCAGGATCCCGAAAAACAATGGAATACCCCTCCATAAAGGGGCGGATGTGCCTTCACAATCTCCAAGACATCCTGATGGGCATCACGATTGTGAATAACAATTGGTAATCCAACTTGATTGGCTAATTTGATCTGTTGAATAAATATCTCTTTCTGAATCGGACGAGGAGACAGGTCCCGGTAATAATCCAGACCAATTTCGCCCCAAGCTAATACCTTTGGTTGCTTAGCTAAGGTTAAAAGTTCATTCCAGGTTTGTTCTGTGACCCCTTCCGCATTGTGTGGATGAATACCTATTGCGGCATAGATGAAATCGTATTTTTGCGCTAATTCCACCGAACGCCGGGAGGAAGGGAGATCATACCCTACATTCGTCACTCGCGAAATCCCCGCCGACTTCATTCTAGCCAGAACATCCTCAAACTCTCCCGCAAAACTGGGATCATCGATGTGTGCATGTGTATCCCAAATCATTTAACTCGTGCCCCTCCGGGAAGTTCCTTGTTAATTGTAAGAACTTCCAACTCATCTCCCAGCGAGGCAGCTAATATCATACCTTGAGAGGGAATTCCTCTTAGTTTGGCAGGTTTCAAATTGGCAACTACAACAACGGATTGATTGATAAGATCTTCTGATGAATAATGTTTGGCAATCCCGGAAACAATCGTACGTACTTCACCTGAAATTTCCACTTCTAACTTCATTAATTTATCTGTTTTTTCTACTTTTTCCGCGCTTAATATCTTGCCGACACGCAAATCAATCTTGGCAAAATCCTCAATGCTGATTTCATCTTTGATCGGCTCAAACTCAAGTATCGGGGGCTGACCATTTTCTATGGTTTCCTTTTGATCCACTGGTTTTGTCTCCTCTTCCATTAATAATTTTGATATATCAATTCTTGGAAAGAGCGGTTCTCCTTTTTGAACTTTGACACCGGATTCCAGGATACCCCAGCGATCTGCCTCTTCCCATTGGATAAGCTTCTCATCCTTGCCAAGGAGCGTACAAATTTTGGCTGGTAATCCGGGCATAAACGGAGCTGTTAAAATCGCCATAATCCGAATACACTCCGCGAAGGTGTAGAGAACCGTGTTCAGGCGTTCTCTCTGGTCTTCTTGTTTAGCTAAAGCCCAAGGAGCAGTTTCATCGACATATTTATTACACCTTGCCACAAAACGCCATATTTCTTCAAGTGCGCCGGCAGGGTCGCAGGCACCTAAACGTTTATCAACTGCTTTTTTAACCTCCGCACTCAGAGCCTTTAATTCCAGCTCCAGCTCTCCATCCTGTCCGGGACAAGGAATCATTCCCTCCCGATACTTGACAATCATTGCCAAACTCCGAGAGATAAAATTCCCAAAGTCATTGGCCAAATCACTGTTTAGACGTTCAACTACATTGTCCTCAGAATAAGTGCCGTCTGTGCCTACTTGCATCTCACGCAACAAAAAATAACGGATGGCATCCGAACCATATCGTTGGATTAAGGCGAACGAATCCTGCACATTTCCCCGTGATTTAGAGATTTTTCCCCCATCCTTTGCCAAATACCAGCCATGCCCGTAGATAACCTTCGGGAGAGGAATATCCAAGGCCATTAGAATAATCGGCCAAATTATGGCATGAAAACGTACAATATCTTTTCCCATAATATGAACATCAGCCGGCCAATAGCGTTTATAATTTTCTCCATCAGGGTAACCCAGCGCAGAAATATAATTAATCAACGCGTCCAGCCAGACATACACCACATGTTTGGGATCAAACGGTACTTTAATCCCCCATTGAAAGGTGGTACGGGAAACACAGAGATCCTCTAAGCCACTTTCAATAAAGCGAATCATTTCGTTACGTCGTGAAATTGGCTGAATGAATTCCGGATGATCTTTAATAAAGCTTAGCAACGCATCCTGGTACTTGGAAAGACGAAAAAAGTAACTTTCTTCCTTCAATAGTTCTACTTCGCGGCCACAATCCGGGTTAGGGCATTTTCCCTCAACCAATTTGTTTTCCATCCAGAAGGTTTCACAAGGAGTACAATACCAGCCTGAATACTCCGACTTATAAATATCTCCTTGCTCATAGAGCTTAGTAAAAATCCTTTGTACAACCTTTTGATGCCGCTCCTCTGTTGTTCGAATAAAGTCATCATTAGAAATATCTAAGGCACGCCATAAATCTTTAAAGCGCTCAACAACACCATCCACATAAATCTTAGGATCGGTCTGGTTCGCTTCTGCGGTACGAACAATTTTCTGCGCGTTTTCATCGGTTCCAGTGAGAAAATGAACTTGATCACCCAGCAATCTATGATAACGAGCAAGTGCATCTGCTGCAACCGTAGTATAGGCTGTTCCAATATGCGGGCTTGAGTTGGGATAGAAAATTGGAGTTGTTATGTAATATTTCACGTCAGGTCTTCCTCTCAATATCTTTTTTAACTAAGTTAATTAATGGAAATTCATATCTGTCAAGTATATCCATAATTAATGATTTCTATGTAGGAAGGGCTTTACTGGATTAGGTTCTTTAATTAGGTTAATAATACCATAAAAACTCAAAAAAAATGGGTTGACTTTATATGGAACGATTGGTATCATAAGTCTGTAGTTTTCTGTCGAAAGTTGTTGTAAGGGGAGTGGGGAAAAAAATGATGAAATCAACTGGAATCGTGAGAAAAGTAGATGAACTTGGTCGTATCGTTTTACCGATAGAACTTCGACGTACTTTAGGTATTGACGAAAAAGATGCTCTGGAAATTTATGTGGACCAAGAAAAAATCATTCTCAAAAAGTATGAGCCTGCTTGTGTATTTTGTGGTAATGCCAGCGATATTCAACTTTTTCACGGTAAGAACGTTTGCCGGGAATGTGCCGTTGCTATGGGAGAAAATGTTGCTGCCAGTGATTCAAAAGCTGTATAATTTTAAGTACATAGAAGTTTAAACCAGTACCTTTGAAGGCCTTGAGGCCTTCTTTTTTTAATGTTCATCATCCGGCTCTTGTTCGCTGCTAAGCAAGGCTTGATAGACCTCGGATTTTTTTATACCATAACGTTTTGCCACTTCTTTCATGGCCTCTTTCTTGCATACGCCCGAGTCTACTATTTCCTTAACCTCTGAACACCACTCTTTTGGGCCTCCTACAGGTTTAACAGGGACGTATGGCGCCAGGATAATACAGCATTCTCCACGGGGCTCAGATTTCTCAAAGGACTCGATCAACTCCAGAACGGTTCCTCTATGCACCTGCTGATGAAGCTTTGTCAACTCGCGCACGACAGCAGCCGAACGATCAGCAAAGTACTCTGACATTCCTTGTAGAGTTGCCAGCAACCGGTGAGGGGCTTCATAGAATATCTGGGTCTGGGGGAGATTAGCAAACTGCTCCAGGCTTCGTTTCCTCGCTTTTGATGAGGAAGGCAAAAAACCGTGGAAAGCAAAATGATCCGCGGGCATCCCGGATAAGACCAGAGCTGTGAGAGCAGCATTAGGTCCGGGTAAGACATCAACCGGAATATTCTCGGCGAGACAAAGACGTATAACCTCAGTTCCCGGATCCGAAATTCCAGGCAGACCTGCATCAGAAATCAGTGCAATCGCTTGACCGGATTTAAGCTTTTCTACCAATTCCAAGGACTTTTTCTTTTCATTATGTTCATGATAACTTATCATTCGTGTCTTAATCTGATAGTGTTGCAATAGCTTTCTTGAATGACGTGTATCCTCCGCAGCAATCAGGTCCGCTTCCCGCAAGGTATCCAATACTCGCAAGGTAATATCGCCTAAATTGCCGATAGGGGTCGCACATACATATAATGTACCTTTAGCCAGCATGCCTTCTACTCCTTGTAGGCCAATACCCCGGGTATTTCCCAGGATTATTTTAGTCCTTTCTCAAAAAACCCATACAAAACAGGCAGTCCCCTTCTAACGGCTGGCCAAAATGAAGATGACAGACATGGAAGCCTTCCTGGTATAGACGGACAAGATTATCATGGGCGACTCCTTGAATGTGCTCAGCATTGGCAATAACACGTTTAGTTTCTTTTTCCGGAAACGTACACTCCCGCCTTAACTTTGTATTTTCATCCTCTAACGCTTGAACATAGGGTTTTAATCGACTTACTTCTTCTAATAAGGAACGCAACTTCTCTTCCACTTCCGTAAGGGCCTGCGTCAATTGGCTCATACTTTCTCACTCTTTTCTTTGGACTTTTCCCCTTTCTTATTACGTTGAGGCTTCCCCTCAGGTTTGGCGGCAAAGACACTTTCTGCACGGGAATTCTGGTCATCCGGGATTTCAATTACTTTATGCCCCGCTTGAGAGTTGTGACGGCACTGCTCTTTATCCTCGGATTTATAGCACCCATTTTCATATTTTAAACAACACATGAGGCGTCCGCAAATTCCAGAAATTTTGGTGGGATTTAAAGAGAGCTTCTGATCTTTAGCCATGCGAATCGAAACCGGCTCAAAATCTCCCAAAAAGGACGTACAGCAGAGAATCCGCCCGCAAGAACCAACTCCACCGAGCATTTTTGCTTCATCCCGCACCCCAATTTGCCGGAGCTCTATACGAGTCCGAAAGATCGCCGCTAAGTCTTTGACTAATTCTCTGAAATCCACTCGTCCTTCTGCCGTAAAGGAGAAAATAATTTTATTGCCATCAAAGGTATATTCAACATCCACCAATTTCATGGGCAGATGATGTTCTGAAATCTTCTTTAAACAAATTTGGAAAGCATCTTTTTCTTTAATCCGATTCTGTTCAACAAATAGTTCATCCGCCATGGTTGCCTTACGCATTACCTGTTTCAGCGGCAGCACCACTTCTTCGTCAGCAACTTGACGAGCTGGAATTACCAATTCCCCAAATTCGATACCCCTGGCTGTCTCAACAATTACTTTATCTGATACAGCAAGTTCCAGATCACCAGGGGAAAAATAATAGATTTTCCCTGCGTGTTTAAAGCGAACGCCTACGACTTCAATCACAGCGACTTCCTCCTCGTTGAAATAATTCTAATGCTAACACTTCAATCACTAATCTCGGATTAGCTTGTTGTCGCAGTTCATCGATCGCTTTTCCGATAGCCAAAAACTCAAAAGGATAGGACGCTTGAACAGCCATTACCTGCAAATAAAGAAGGGCTTGGTTCTTTTCGATCGGGAAGAGTGCAAAGAGTTTTAGAAAATCCCTTTCTGCTATAGCAGTTCTTATGGTTCCTACCCATTCTTGCACTAGTAATACGCCATGCTTAAGAATATCTTCAGCTAATTTCTGGTTTTTACCACTAAGGCGAAAGGCCAGAGAAGCTTCTTGATCATTCACCTCACCTAATCCCCTTAACCAGGTTTCTTCAGTAAGATCGGGAAAGTAGACCAGCTGGGCGCGACTCTGAATCGTTGGTAAAATAGCTTCTGCATTCTCGGCACATAAGATGATTATAGTCCGGTCGGGCGGTTCTTCAATGACTTTTAACAATGAATTGGCAGCGGGCAAGGTTAAGAGATCCGCTTGTTCGACAACAGAAACTTTATAATTTCCTTCATAATGTTTAAGGTACAACTTCTCTTGCCAGGCAAGGACCTGTTCGATTCCGATGCTCGTTTTAAGAGGTTTCAGCCATGATACCTCCGGGTGATTTCCACTTAGAATTTTACGGCATACAGCACACTCTTGGCATGGCCCCTCTGCTGTAGTATAAGAGCAGTTTAAAAACTGTGCCAGGCGAAGAGCCACCTCTCGTTGATGAAGTGCACTTCCTCCATGAAACAGCAAGAGATGAGCCAATCGGCTTTCACGTGCTGCTTTTTCTAAAAGTGCTAACCTCATCTCTATACCACCTCAATGATCGAAATTGTACGGCTTTGAAAACCTTCCCACCCTTGCCAGCGTCCTTCTTCAGCGGTGAGCAGCATATTCAGCACTTCATAGGTCATTTCTTCACCCATTACAACAAACGGAATTCCAGGCGGATAGGGAGAGATCGTCTCCCCAACGATATGGCCTAGACTCTCCTTAAGGGGGATTTTTCGTTTGCGGGCAAAGAATGCTTCACGCGGAGAGAGAACCGGGTGAGGCAGCGGAAGATTTAATCCGCCGGGTCTCCCCTGGCGATTTTCCAAGACAGTCGATCGCATTGAGGATGAGGAATCTCTTAAACTCTCGAGTCCTTTTATCAGCCTTTGCACATCCTCCGGCGTATTTCCAATGCCTAACAGGCAAAGAATGTTTTCCTCATCCCATAATTCCGGTTCTATTCCAAAACCTTCTCTGAGATATTCTACACAGCGGGGAGCCGGAACTCCCAGCGGAGATGTATTAATAAGTACTTTTGACCAATCCACCCCATGAATGCCAAACGTCCCGGCATCCGCTGGTGAGAGAATACGAAAATCCATTCCCACCTTCCGATGAAGATCATCGACTGCTTCTTTAAGACACTCCCAGCGCCATAAATCCAAAGCAAATTCCCCGGCCCGTTCCAACGAAGACAGAAGCAAATAGCTTGGGCTTGAGGACTGTAAAAGTTCCAGCCCTTGTCTCAAACGGGTACGCGAGACCCTAGCTCCCTGGACATGTAACATTGCCGACTGAGTTAAGGCACTTAAAGTCTTATGAGAACTATGCAGGACAAGGTCCGCTCCGAGCTTTAAAGCACTCGGTGGAAATAGAGGGCTAAGATAATGTGAACCATGTGCCTGATCCACAAGCACAGGTATGCTAAAATCCATTTGCGCCTTTTCTACTAATCCGCCTAAGTCAAAGACAGTTCCATAATAACTGGGATAGGTAACATGACAGGCAGCTGCTTCTTGCCAGGATATTCTTTGGTTTGCTGCATTAAATCCCAACGGAAGATTAAAATCCGGATGAATTACAGGCATTGCATAGTCTGGTTTCAATCCACTTAAAACCAGACCGGACATAACAGAACGATGAGAGCTTCTTTCTACTATCACTCGTTTGTCATCCGTATCTCCTAAGGCCAGAAACATGGCCTGATTGCCAACTGTCCCTCCATTGATAAGGAAAAAGGTTTCCTCTGCTCCGAAAATATCGGCTGCTTGTTTCAGTGCTTTTGCAATAATTCCGCTGGGGGAATGAAGCATATCCAACCCGGGAAGCTCGGTTAAGTCGAAGCCTGGAAAATCGGAGCCATTAAAAAACTCCTGCCGTCCTTTATGGCCAGGAGTATGGAAAGAGCAAAATCCTTGTTTATGGTAACGGCTCAATCCTTCTCCAAGATCACCCACTGAACAATAAACCCTCCATTTATCTAACTAGTCTAAGCAAGACAATTCATGAATTATTCCTGCTAAATTTACGGTATTCCTTATATTTTAACACGAATTAGAAAATATTTCATCTTTAATGAATAAGGTGTAAATAGGCAATAGAGCACTGGAGTCCGCTGGGGAGAATTCATGAATTGCCGATGCCGCAAGCTTATCAGAGTAGCTGTTCATGCCGCTAAGGCTGCACATCAAAGGATGGAAACGAGAGCATCCGGAGTCGGGCAGCTTCGTCCACATCCGCTCACCGCAACATTCCGAGGCTCGCCCACTCGCCGGTGCGGGACTTCGCCAAACCTCAGGGTAATACCTGATGTGAACCCGTGGCTCCGTTTCCCCGCACCGTCTTGTGGGCTTTTACCGCCTCTCCATACAATGGGTTCGCTTCTGTGGACGAAGCTGCCCTGCTTGCGGGTCTAGGGATTTTTCTGCATGTCTTTAGGGTCTTTGGTCTGTAATTTTTCAGAGTAGACGCCTATGCTGCTGCCGCAGCACCATCAGAAGATGAAAAAGATTCCACGAAGCCTTACCAGCCTCCCCCAAAGTTCTGCTTACATTCCCAACAAACTGGCTGAAGGAGCGCTTGTCTGCTAAGCGGATGCGTCAGTGGAGCCGCGCTAAGGCGAGCGCAGACGGTTCGCGTCCCCGTAGCGCGCCGCAGGTTCACATGCAGAAATACCCAGAGGTTCGGACGCGCTCGCGAACCGTCCAGCGAGCCAGCGGCGGAACTCGCAGACGCGTGCAGACCGAAGACACCGTCTTCGCACGGGTTAACAAAGCTGAAAAGCGCTCCGCCCCAGAGCCAGGCAGTAGAACCGACCTCCTGTCTAACCCAAGAGGCTTTTTTCAGAGTGGGTAAAAACTAATAAAAAATTCCTTTAATTAAAAACATAAATTCCTGATATTCCGGCGAACCCTGCTCTGCTGTAAACAGCTCTTCTTGGCAATCTGAGCAGAAAAACATCCCTTGTACTCTAAATCCATCATACAGACCCTTTTTCGGGACCTGTGCACAACGATAACACACGGGAAGGACCTTTCCTTCGTGTGAAGTATTTATCTTGCCTTCAACCTTCTCTTTAATGATCTCCATCATAATTTGATCCTCCTTGTAGGGGCAATTAACTTCTACCTCTAGTCTTGCCCCTCTCCCGCAGAATTAGTCGCGCTGCTGCTCGACATTCCAGAATGATGAACTGTGACTTTAATGTCTAAAGCAACTGGAAAATCCGCTATCATCTCTTGCCATTGATCTTTAATTGTCTTCCAATAGGCTGCATTTTTCTGTTCAATATGCCGCCCTATGCCCAAAAAATCAAGCCCTAATTCTCGCTGCTTTTTAATCGCAGCCTCACATTCTTGCTCAATAACCCTGGCAAAGCTCCTTTCTGACTCTTTGACTAATTCTACCCATTCCGGCCCCGATAGTTGTTTCTTTAATCCCAGAATTTCATCGATGGCAACACTTGCATTAATCTCGTACCGCAATTCCATTTTTTCGTTGCTTGCTTTGACTTTGTACTTTGTACTGGATTTTATAACTTGCCCTCCAAACCTTACACCGTTTTCTTCAAGATCCGCTGAGTCTATTAAACGATTTATAATATTATCCTCCAGCCACATATACCCTTTGGTTTCTTGATCGGTCAGAAAACTCCCTAAGCGATCCCCGCTCATAACCCCAGCGCCATCTATTCTCATCTCTCCGGCCTCACCTTGGCCTTCTGCACTATATTCAATGCCCTCTCCTGATTTTACACTTTCAACGACCGGAAAAATTGGCGCCGTACTTTTTCTGCCCTGAATGGTAAGATAATGCCCCAAGCGTACCGTTGGGAAACTCGATATTTCATCTCCGCCTTCAATGTTATTTTTAATAGCAATCCCAGGCAATAATCCCGCGCGTAATTTTAAGTTTAAAATATCCTGAGCTTTCCCTTTAACTAAAACTAAGTACATTGATCGGCGAAATTCAGAAAAGCGCTGTGTGAAATCCAATATATCATTAAAGCCTCCGTTTTTTGCCACACTCTCGCCAATTAGTATCACCTTCAGTGAACCTATAAAAGGGGTCCGATAGGTAACTTTGGCAATTTTATCAAAAGCATCCCTGGCACTTTTAGCTTCCACACTAAATGTCCGGTCCATAATCTCTGCACTATTTCCTCCAGTTTTTTTTACCCTTGCATATTGTGCCGTAATGAGAAAAGAATCCGGTTCTTGCCCAAGATCAAACCCTACTGCTAATAAAGGTGCCAACTGCTCAACTTCCCGCTTACCCCAACACCCCGGCAACAACAAAAGGCCGGTAATCAGGATCACTATAAGTCCTGTCCTGCGTCCTTTGCCTCTTTTCATTAAATACCCGCTCCTTTCTTCCAGCGTGAGAATCCCCAAAGGGCAAGTATCCAAATGGATGCAAACGGTAAGATGAGATAATCATCGACAAGTCCAATTTCCGTAACTAATGAAGGTCCTTTTTCAAACCTGAAAGCAATCCCCATAAATATGGCTCCCACTGCGAGGTTCCATTTTAACCCTTTCAACTTAAAGACAGTTTCCAAGCCCCAAGTTACTGTAAAAAAGAAGGCGCTAATCTTTATAATCAAAGCCCCTAACCAAGCTCCCAAAAATAAAGATTCAACTCCGGCCACCGTGCGGCTTACTTCCACCATCTTTCCTAAGACAAGTAATCCGTAGACTAGACGGATGGTTTCCAGCGGTCCAAATACCAACATCTGGATTAAGACGACCAACATATTTAGAAATCCTACTAATAAAACGGCCCGCCAAACTCCTTTTTTCAATTGTGTAAGTTCCTGCTTACCGGTAGGCAGAAACGTAAGAATTCCTGCTGCAAAAAGAATGTATTCCATAGCAAAGGGCATTGCTTTAAACCCCCCTAAAAAAAGCGGCTTTATTCCTTCACCTAAAATAGGCAGCGCTTCTCCTGGTTCAATGCGCGGTATGGAGAGCACAATATTCAAAATTAATGCGACCACAATCAGTGGAAAAATCACTTCTGAAAAACGAGCAAATACTTCGATCCCCGAACTAACCAAGTAAAAAACGATCAGCAGTCCTCCAAGATAGAACATTCCAATAGGGACAAGTGGCATAATCACAGACTGATAAATATTCCCTACTTGGGCCAAGAGCAACCCTCCAAAATAACCCGTAATTGAAATATATAGTATGCCGATGATTTTACTAATCCATTTTCCAAAAAGTATTTCAGTAACCTGCAATAAATTTTGGCCCGGATACTGTTCCATAAGCAAAATTACCATTAAGCCGTAAGGAATTCCCACAGCCATGCCAGGCAAAATACTCATCCAGCTATCCCGGCCGGCAACATTAGTCACGATGGATGCAGCGGGGAGAAAGGTTGTACCCATAAGGACCGCTGCCCCTGTAATCATAAATTGATGTGACGAGATTCTTTCCATTGTTACCCTTTCCCTCCTGATTGGGCTTTCTTCCAGCGTGACACACCCCAAAGAACCGGTATCCAAACAGATACAAAAGGCATTATCAGATACTCGTCGACAAATCCAATTTCTATAATTAAAGAAGGTCCTCTTTCATACATGAAGGCTATTCCTAAAAATACGACACACATAACTGCTCTCCATTTTGATCCCTTCAAGCCAAAAATAGTTTCTAAACCCCAAATCGCCGCGAAAAAGAGAGACCCAATTTTTATTACAGCGGCACCAAACCAAACCCCCATAAATAAGGATTCAACTCCGGCAACCGTCCGGCTTATTTCCACCATCTTCCCTAAGACAAGTAACCCATAGACCAAACGAATGGTTTCCGTTGGTCCAAACACAAGGAGTTGGATTAAGACAACCAACATGTCGAGAATACCCACCATGAAAACTACTTTCCAAATCCCCCGCCTTAATTGACCAAACTCTCGCTTCCCAACCGGCACAAAAGCAATAAGTACGGCTAAGAAGAGCATATAAGTCATTACAAAGGGCATTACCTTGAATGCTCCAAGAAAAATTGGTTTAACCCCCTCGCTCATAATCGGCATAAGCTCCCCTCGCTCGATTCGAGGAATAGAGAAAACTATACTTTGAAGTAAAGCAATTACGATCAGTGGAAAGACCAGTTCGGAAAAGCGAGCAAATACTTCGATTCCGGACTGTATCAGAAGGAGAACGAGTAAAATGCCCCCCAGGTAGAACAGCCAGAGCGGGGTTAACGGCATAATCGATGCCTGATAAACATCCCCCACCTGCCCAAGTAACAAGCTTCCCAGATAAACAGTGACTAAAATGAATACGGAACCTACCAGTTTTCCGATCCATTTACCCAAGAGCATTTCCGAAATCTGTAATAGATTTTGGCGCGGATACTGTTCCGAAAGGGAAAGTACCATAAGACCGTAAGGAACTCCCACTGCAAATCCAGGTAAGACACTCATCCAGCCATCCCGGCTGCCGGCTAAAGTGACTATTGATGCTACCGGGAGAAACGTAGTACCCATAAGTACGGCCGCTCCTAAGGTTACAAATTGATGTTGAGAAATTCTTTCCATGGTTACCTCTTTCCATTTGACCGGGGTTCTTTTACGTCGATCAGATGGGGACGACGCTTCAGCGCCCACCATGGAGCCCGGACGAAGGTATCCTGCAGAAAGGCCCGGATACGCAGCGGGGCTATAGGACTAGTGTAAGGCACCCCAAAAGAACGAAGGCTCAGCAAATGGATAATGATAGCATAAATTCCCACAGCCACTCCAAAAAAGCCAAGAATACCCGCCAAAATCATAAGCGGAAATCGAATCAGCCGAACTGCAAGGCTCAAATCATAATAGGGAATAGCATAACTGGCTACGGCAGTCAGTCCAATAATGATAACCATCAGCGGGCTGACTAAACCGGCGGTCACAGCTGCATCGCCGATAATAAGTGCCCCGACAATTCCAATCGTCTGCCCAATTGGCTTTGGTAAACGAAGCCCCGCTTCCTGCAATATTTCTAAAACAATTGTCATGGTCAGCGCCTCTAATAACGCCGGAAAAGGTACCCCTTCCCGCCCTGCCGCAATGCTCATCAGAAGATCTGTGGGTATAATTTCCTGGTGAAACGTGGTCACTGCAATATAAGTGCTCGGAGCTACAACAGCTACAAATGCGCCTACATACCTCACAAAGCGGGAAAGGATTGCCGTCATGGCCCTTTGATAATAGTCTTCATTGACACTTAAAAACTGAGTCAAGACTGCGGGCAGCAATAGCACTATGGGGGTTCCATCAAGCATAATGCCCACTTTTCCTTCCAAAAGCTTTCCTGCCAGAACATCCGGCCGCTCGGTATAAGCAATTTGCGGAAAGGGAGAATAGGGGTTATCCTCAATCATTTCCTCAATATATCCAACGTCAATGACACTATCCATCTTGATTTTACTTAATCTTATCAAGACTTCGGAGATAATATCCGGACTCGCTATTTTTTCAATATACGTAACCACAAGCTCCGTATTTGTCATGTCGCCCAGTTTCAACGATATTATCCTTAAGGCGGGGTGTTTGATCTTGCGTCTTAAAAGGGAGGTATTAATACGAAGAGTTTCCGAAAACCCCTCATGAGGTCCTTTGACAATCGACTCGGCGATTGGTTCATTTACACCACGATTCGGCCATCCCCTGGCACCAATCACAACTGCCTCAGTCAAGTCTCCAAAAAAAATAACGGAGTCCCCGGATAAAATGCTATCTATGGCCTCACTCATCTTAGATATTTTTCTTAGTTCTATTCCTGGGATTAAGCTTTGCATTGTTGTATCGACAACATTGGCTAAGGTTACTTGGGACAATTCCCGATTATTGGACAAATCACCCATAAGAGGCTTAAGTACAAAGTCGTTGATTATTTCTTTATTAATAAGTCCATCAACCACTACTAACATACAGGGAATTCGTTCTTTTCCTTGAAGGGAAAACTCCCGGAACACCATATCGCTGCTTTTCGATAGAATTTCCTTTACCTTTTGTCCGGATAAAGGCTTATTCAGATCTTCGTCAAATGCATACGAGGGGGATTTACGTATCTTACGTTCTCCCTTTGGACGTACGGTGAGCTCTTTGAACATGTTCATCCAACGCTTCATATTGTCTCCCTCCAATCTAACTTATTTTGTCCGACTATGAGTCGTTTATTCTCCGGTAAGGGCAATCGATCCATTGCCAGCAGTCCTCAAAGCCCAGCCCCTACCTTCTTTGATCTTAAAAATACCTATCTGATATTACTTTCAAAAAATAAGACTCTTACCTTATACTAATTCTAAGGTAAGAGTCATCCTGTAACCTTTTGATTTACTCTGCCATCCGATTGGATTTACTCTTCAAGCTTCCCGCATTTACAAGCGGGACTCCATACTCTGCTTACCTGGATTTATATAATTGATCCATGATGACAACCGATAAATACATCCAAAGGATTGATGCCGTTGAAAGCAATAGGAACCAGCCTTCTTTGATCCAAATCAGATTTAAACGATACCCAATATAATAAACAAAATACAGCATGGCAATCATCAAAAACTTATAAATTTTATTCAGCCTTAAAAAATGAATCACTATACAAGAAAAGGCTAATAAGTTGAATAGAAACCATACTATAAAAAACCGGCTGTGAATGGGATCACTAAAAAGAGTTGTACTATAATCAATATGCCTTGTTAACATCAAACCCCAATTTAGAGTGATATTATCAAGCGGAAATAATCCCAAATAAATATATCCATAATAATAAATAGGCTTTACGCCTTTAATAATCTTAAGGTATATTATTTTAGCTAACCAGAACGACAAGGTCAGCAGAACTACGGTCATCCATGTTTGATACCAATTATGGCTGTAGATTCCTAGTGCCAAAAAAAGTGTTTCAATAAGTCCATAGATCCCGGCAAGTATAAAATACCAATAATACCTTAAATTAAGAACCGTAGCCAAGACTATAGTCGCCGATACAGAAAACTGAGAAAAAAGATTGCCCGCAAGGACATCATGAAATTGAATTGGCGGATTCTGAAGCAGTTTTGGATAATAAGTATACCCTTCCAGAAAAATAAGAATTATAGTTTCAAAGTTAAGAGTGATTCCCAAGATAGTCAGGTAAAAGGCCAATGTAAGACTGCGATTTTCTGACTTAGACATAAAATAAACTATTTCTAAGACCGTTATAAGACCTAATATTACATACCATATTGTATTCGTCCAAAAATCCGAGTTCATATGTACTCTCCAAATTTTAATTTTGATTAATTTATAAGACCAGAAATTAATTGCGTAAGAGTTCCAACGATCATGGCATCCATTTGGTAACATAAAAGAGGACTATCTCGAATAGTAGTCCTCTTTCTGTAAGCTATTCAAACGTCTTATCGCTATTTTCGAACGCTTTTTTTATAAACCTTAATTGCAGCATCCGGGCATACGAGTTCACACATATTACAACCAATACAAGGAATTTCTTCTTTCACATGGGGTGCAGGGGTTCCATAGACACCTAGCTTATCTGACCATTCCAAGGTTTTGACCGGGCATTTTTCGATGCATAAGCCACAACCTTTGCAGAGGTGAGGGAAGATTGTCCATTGGGCTTTTGGTCCGTCTATGGTGATGGCGTTATCCTTTAAGGACACAGGAGGTCCCTCCTTTCTCAGTGGCATCTCGCGGTGGAATATCTTAATTACTTACTAAGAGTTCTTCGATAATCTCAGCACCGCGTTCGAGTGCTTTGAAATTCAATTCCCGAAGCTTTGGATTTTGCTCAAACTTATACCCCAGTTTTGACTCTAATGCCTTTCGGGCATCTTCTAAGCTTAGGATACCTGTCGCCTTGAGGGTAGCACCTAAAATGATAACATTAAAAACCCGGGGATGAAGCTCTTCATTCGCTGTTTTTAAAGCGGGAATTGCCAAAACCCGCTTTGCATTCTGAGGCAGATATTCATCAGCCCCTTCAATGGAAGCCTCATAAACAAAGATTGTCTCCCGGCCGACATACTGTTGACAGCGAACAACAGCACGCTCACTTAAAGCAATGACAATGTCTCCTTTTTCGAACTTTGGCGCACCTATTTTATCCTCCGAGATCTGACAAAATGCTATGGAAACTCCACCCCGTTGCTCTACTCCAAAGTTAGGAATGTAGAGAGCCTCTTTTCCTGCATCATTAGCAGCATTCGTCATAATTTGGGCTACGGATTGAACCCCTTGACCACCTTCACCTGCTAAAGCAATTTTAATGACTTTTGCCACGTTACCTACTCCTCCTTCTTCGTGGGAACCTTAAGTTCTCCGACTTTAAAGAATTTAGGCATTTCCTGCTCTACGAAATTCCAGGTATCCTTAGCATTCGTGCTCCAGTTGGTTGGACAAGAGGAGAGAATCTCCACGAACGAGAAGCCATTGCCTGCTATTTGATTCTCCAGGGCACGCTTAATGAAGGTCTTAAGCTGACGGACATTAGCCATTGTTCCACGAGCGACATAGGCCCCTTCACGAACTATGGCGGCCACCATTTCCGGTCCTTGCATTGGATAGCCGGTTTTATCAATATCACGCCCATAGGGAGATGTCTCTGTTTTCATGCCAGGCAATGTGGTCGGTGCCATTTGACCGCCCGTCATTCCATAGTTAGCGTTATTGACGACAATAACGGTAATTCGTTCATTTCTCATAGCAGCATTAACTAAGTGCTGGGATCCAATGGCATAACCGCCGCCATCCCCCATATAGGCAATCCCGATCCGATCCGGGCGGGCACGTTTGATTCCGGTAATAACCGGTCCTGTCCGGCCATGATGGGTTTGAACGGTATCACAGTTAAAGAAGTCCCATGTAAGGAGCGAACAACCAATATCGCAGCCAAAAACTACTTTGTCTTGAATTCCAAGTTCGTCAATTGCTTGCCCAAGACCTTTCAAGACTAATCCATGACCACAACCGGGGCAAAACTTATGAGGTTTTGTTTCTTGCCTCCATGATTTCGGCATATTTAATTCGACCGTCATAATAAATACCTCCTCCCGTACAAACTAAACAGTGGTTTTAAGTTTCTCGACAATTTCTTCGCTCGTAATTCCCACTCCGGGTTTGAATAATGTCTCAATCGGCACAGTCTGACCATAGATGCTTTGGGTTACAAGGCGGTAGAACTGTCCCTCCGCAGACTCTGCTAAAAAGATACGTTTTGCCCCGTCTAAAGCCTTCTGAAGCGCCTGAACGGGAAATGGACGCAGCGTAACCGGTCGGAAATACCCTGCTTTAATTCCCTCTGCACGCAATTCCCGCACCGCAACTTTTGCAGACCGGCTGACAATACCATGCGTAAGGACGATAATCTCGGCATCTCCGCAATCAAATTCTTCATGTTCGGTAATTTGAGGCGTCATTTCATCATAGTCTTGCTGATACTGCTTGATCACCTCATATAGTTCTTCTTCAGTATTATAGGTATTGCGCAGGAGTGAGGGATCACGGTCAACTCCAGGCATACCAGGTTGTCCGACTAAAGGTTCCGGCTGAACCATTTTGATTCCCCGGGACTCCGGATCATAAATCATTAAGGACTCCCGCATTTTAGCCTGATAACCGTCCCCTAACACAAACGTTGGAAAACGATATTTCCAGGCCATGTTAAACGCTTTGATCGTATAATCAAAGAGGTCCTGATGTGTTGCTGTAGAGTAGACAATGCGGTGTCCTTCTCCATTACCGCCATAAGTTGTTAAGTTAACCTCTTGTTGGGAGTAAATAACCGTCGCGGTTGACGGTCCTCCACGTTGTTGAATTACCATAACCGTCGGAATTCTCATGGCCTCCGCCATGGAAATTGGTTCTTGCATTAGAACGTTTCCAGGTCCGCCTGTTGCAGTAAAGGCTTTGGCTCCCGATAATACTCCTCCCAACGTGGTGAAACCTGCGGAGAGTTCATCCTCTGTTTGTAAAAACTTTTTATCAAACTTCGGAGCTAAACGTGTCCAATAGTGCATAACTTCGTTTTGAGGGGTAATAGGATAGCCGTACATGATATCCGCCTGGGCAGCCAGCGCAGCCCATGCACAAACTTCATTACCCGTCATAAACGCTCTTTTTTCTCCCTCAATTGGTTTTTTTACTTCCATAGTAATTTGCACCTCCAAAAATTCCGAAAGAAGCTCTATGAACAATAATCTTCTGAAATAGGATGAAGATTACCAAAAGGCGTGGGGCATAAACCGTTTAAGATAACGAACAGGGTGCCCTAACCCATCACTTAAGCCTAATTGTGCACGAAACTGCTCATCCGCAGTCGTCGCAACGACAGGAATGTTTAACGCTTCACCCACTTTAGACACTATCAACGCCCCTTCTTGTATGAAGGAAAGGGACGTTTCCTCTCCTAAGTGAGAATTATTAATCAATCCGTGTACCGGTCCCAGTTCACGTGCATAGTCCAGCATATCCTGATAGGTACCCGTTAATGGACGGCCAAGATTAAGCACTAACAGAACCATGAGGTCCGGGTCCTCCCAAGCTCCTTCAATAATATTCAGAGTCTTTGATCCTTGCACCCCATACCCGATATCTATGATAATGCTCCCGGGGCGCTTGAGTACCCACCTCATGTCCGGGCGGATAACTGAACCGGCTTCTCCTAATCCCATGGTTTCTGAGGTCGCCCAAGCCACAACATCAAGCCCGAGCCGCATGAGTTCATCACGAATTGGACGTAAGGTATAGGTGGGTTCAACGGTATCTAAATCTGCCAAAGTAATTGGCTTTTGAACCTCTGAACTATGTAACAATTCCAGCGCTCTATTCACCGCACATTCACTTTTTCCGCTCGCATATTCTCCCACATATGCTTCAACAATCCGTCTCAGGGTCTCACCTCTTTGTTGATTTCTAAAGTATTTGGCTACGCAAAAACAAAATTTGGGGAACTACTGTTAAATAGTTCCCCATGCACACTTTCTGTATACTTATCTTTAGACTATTTTATTGAAAACTTTGCCGGCATCAAATCGCGGATGATGGTCATGGCTCGGACAGGACGTTCGAGATTAGACACCACCACGGATGGTATAGGTTCCTGACATCGTCTAAATTCCTAGCAGTTGTAATACAGATAGGGCTAAAACTCCGGGAAATCCTAACAATCCTACAAGTACAATTGTAAATAGATTAATTGGAATATCAAAGCCTATAACACTTAATAGTATGTTGAAAAGCCATAGTCCAACAATTCCGCCTAGAATATGTATTAAAACCTTAAGAAATACTCGGGGTTGTCCTAGTGACGAGCGAACTATTAATCCCAATAAAATCAGGAATAGTCCTAAAAAAACAAAGGTCATGGAAATCCTCCTTTGCCTATTGCGTAGTACATCATATGCGCGTATGGACAAAGTAGAACTAATTGCCGGGGCCTTTGTAGTAAAAAAAGAGAGCAGGCTAACCTGCTCTCTGATCTATATAGCTATTTTACAATTTTAGTCCCACTTTTGCTCAGCAAGACGCTTGTATGAGTCATAGCGTACTTTTGCATATTTCTCAGCACCCGCAAAGAGTTCCTCCGCACTTTCCGGGAAGGTATTTAATAAGGAGGAATAACGAACTTCACCCATGATGAAATCACGGAAGGATGCACTTGGCTCTTTGGAATCTAAGCTAAATGGATTCTTACCTTCATCAATAAGATCTGGATTGAAGTGATATAGATGCCAATAACCAGCCTCAACTGCTTTCTTCGCTTCCTGAACACTCTTGGTCATGCCGGCTTTAAGACCATGATTGATGCAAGGAGCATAAGCGATAACCAAGGAAGGTCCTTTATAGGCTTCTGCCTCTTTCAAGACTTTGATTGTTTGAGCCATGTTAGCACCTAAAGCGATCTGTGCAACGTATACATATCCATAGCTCATAGCAATCATACCCAGGTCCTTCTTGCGGATTTTCTTACCGGCAGCGGCAAATTTAGCAACGGCTGCTCTGGGAGTGGACTTGGAGGACTGTCCGCCTGTATTGGAGTAAACCTCGGTATCCATAACAAAGATATTTACATCATCTCCGGAAGCTAAGACATGGTCTAAGCCGCCGAATCCAATATCATAAGCCCAGCCGTCTCCGCCAAGAATCCATTGTGATTTCTTGATGAGATGATCTTTCTTAGTCAGGATTTCTGTCAGAACCTTATTGTCTCCAGCATATCCATTTAGTCCGGCAAGGATTTTAGCTGCTGCGGCTTTAGAGGCATCAGCGTCATCCCATCCTTTGAGCCATTCCTGGAAAGCTTCTTTCAGATCAGCACTAATATCCATTTCCAAGGCTTCTGTCATTAATTTAAACAGTTTTTCCCGCTGTTGGCGAACGCCCAAATACATACCATAACCGAACTCAGCGTTGTCTTCAAACAAGGAATTTGCCCAACTGGGTCCTTTACCTTCCTGATTCGTAGTATAAGGTACGGATGGCGCACTGCCGCCCCAGATCGAGCTGCAGCCGGTAGCATTGGCAATCATCATTCGATCGCCGAATAACTGGGTTATGAGTTTAACGTAAGCAGTTTCTCCACAGCCTGGGCATGCACCGTTAAACTCGAGTAAAGGCTGAGCAAACTGACTGCCCTTAACGGTTGTCACATCGAAGAGATTACTCTTATTTTTGAGGGTTACAGCATACTCCCAATTGGCAATTTGTTGTTCCATTTGTTCAGCGGCTGGTTTCATAACCAGAGCTTTAACCTTGGCCGGGCATACTTCAGCACAGTTTCCGCATCCTGTACAATCCAAGGTACTCACTTGCATACGGAATTGCAGCCCTGCAGCTTCTTTACCAATGGCTTTCTTACCCACGAAGGACTCAGGAGCATTTTTGGCCTCTTCTTCGTTCATTAAGAATGGACGAATTGCTGCATGCGGGCAAACATACGAACATTGATTACATTGGATACAATTATCGATCTGCCATTCAGGCACGATAACACCAATACCACGTTTTTCAAAAGCAGCCGTTCCGACGGGGAATGTTCCATCTTCACGTCCTAAGAACGTGCTTACCGGGAGACTGTCCCCTTCAAGAGCATTCATCGGACGAAGAATGTTCTTAATGAAATCCGGTTCTTCGACAGCCGCAGCAGCCTGAGCCTGAGCGTTGTCCGCATTTTCCCAAACAGCCGGAACTTCTACTTTGACCAGGGAAGATACACCCATATCGATAGCCGCAATATTCATATCAACGATGTTTTGACCCTTTTTACCATAGGTTTTTACAACGGAAGCTTTTAGATAATCAACAGCTTCTTCCACAGGAATCACGTTAGCGAGCTTAAAGAAGGCTGCTTGCATAATCATGTTGATGCGGGAACCAAGACCGATTTTACGAGCAATGGAAACGGCATCAATGATGTAGAAGTTAGCTTTGGATTTGGCAAGAGCTTGCTTCATAGAAGCCGGAAGTTTTTCATCCAATTCTTCTGGCGTCCACTGACAATTCAAGACAAAATTTCCACCTTGCTTGAGTCCTTTTAAGAGGTCATATTGATTGACATAGGTCTGATTATGACAAGCAATATAATTCGCGCCGGTTACATAATAAGGGGACTTAATTTGCTTTTTGCCAAAACGAAGATGGGAAACCGTGATTCCGCCTGATTTCTTACTGTCGTATTGGAAATAGGCTTGAGCATAAAGCGGGGTGTGATCCCCAATGATCTTAATGGCTTGTTTATTAGCACCGACTGTTCCATCAGCACCTAGACCCCAGAACTTACAGGATATGGTTCCTTCGGGAGCAGTGTCAATGATTTCATCTTCTGCTAAGGATTTATTAGTAACATCATCGATAATTCCAATGGTAAAACTATCGACTGGGTTTTCAGATTTAAGATTCTTATAGACCGCTAATACTTGGGATGGGGTTGTATCTTTGGATCCTAAGCCATAACGGCCGCCAACAACCAATGGTTTGATATCGCTTGTATAGAAAATATCCTTAATATCCAGATAAAGAGGTTCGCCCGTAGCACCAGGTTCTTTGGTACGATCAAGAACTGCAATACTCTTAACTGTTTTCGGTAATACTTTAAAGAAGTAATCGCTGGAAAAGGGGCGATATAAGTGAACCTTAACAACCCCGACTTTTTCCCCTTTTGCTACGAGGTAGTCAACTGTTTCCTCGATCGTATCACAAATAGAGCCCATGGCAACGATAACGTACTCTGCATCCTCCGCACCATAGTATTGGAAAGGATGATATTCACGGCCAGTGAGTTTTTTGTATTCCTGCATATAGTGTTCGACAATGTCTGGAATAGCATCATAAAAACGATTAGAAGCTTCCCGGCCTTGGAAGTAAACGTCCGGATTTTGAGCTGTTCCACGTAGAACCGGATGTTCGGGATTTAAAGCTTTGTCGCGGAAAGCCTGTACTGCATCCATATCTAAAAGCTTGCCAATTTCTTCATATTCCGGAACTTCGATTTTTTGAATTTCATGAGAGGTGCGGAATCCGTCAAAGAAATGAAGGAAAGGTACTCTGGATTTAACCGTAGCCAAATGCGCAATAAAGCCTAAATCTAAGGCTTCTTGAACATTATGAGAAGAAAGCTCTGCAAATCCTGTGGCACGTACTGACATAACGTCTTGATGATCCCCAAAAATTGATAAGGCATGGGTTGCCAAGGCACGAGCGCTGACATGGAATACGCAAGGCAAAAGTTCGCCGGCAATTTTATACATATTAGGGATCATTAGCAGTAAGCCTTGAGAAGCGGTATAAGTGGTTGTTAAAGCCCCAGCCTGCAGGGAACCATGTACTGCTCCAGCAGCTCCAGCCTCAGATTGCATCTCGACAACCTTAACTGTTTGCCCAAAGATGTTTTTACGTCCATGGGCAGCCCATTCGTCAACTAATTCGGCCATTGTAGAGGATGGAGTGATAGGGAAAATAGTAGCGACTTCCGTAAACGCATATGAAGCGTGAGCGGCCGCCTCATTCCCATCCATGGTTTTCATTTTTGCCATTAATTTTTTCCTCCTAATCATGTGATTAATTTAATTTTAGGACTTCATAGTTAAGGGTCTACTTAAACCAACGATCCCTGTTTCAATTCCACTTAAGGAAGAGAAAATCAGGCATTAAAAGATTGAATTTTTACGAAACTGGTACAAAAACATGCTGAGGGAACGTATTCAGGTCTTGCCTGAATAGTCCCCCTTTGACACAGTATAACTTCAATTAATATACTGGTCAATATATCTGACAAGTTTAGTTTTTCACAAATAGGGACTTCTATAAAAATAAACCCTAAATTTAGACTAAAACTTCAGACGGAGGTTCATCTCCATCTGAAGTTAGGTTCTCTTATAAATCTCTTCGTCCTTCCAACGCTCGTGCAATCGTAATCTCATCAGCATATTCTAAATCTCCGCCTACAGGCAATCCATGCGCTATTCGGGATACCCTTATTCCCATAGGCTTAAGTAACCGGGCTAAATATAAAGCGGTTGCTTCTCCCTCAACAGTAGGGTTCATCGCCATAACAACTTCTTTTATTCCATCTAACCTTTTTAAAAGCTGATTAATGGTCAATTGCTCAGGGCCAATACCATCCATTGGCGAGAGAACACCATGCAGAACATGATATACTCCTTTAAATTCCCTGGTCTTCTCCAGAGATATTACATCTCTGGGATGCTCAACAACGCAAAGAGCAGTCTGATCTCTTAAGGTATTTTGGCAAATAGCGCAAGGGTCTTGATCTGTAAAGTTTGAACAAATCGAACACTTCCTGATATCCCGATTAGCCACTACAATAGCCTTTGCTAAATCCTCGGAAACTTGAGGTTGTTGAAGCAGATAGAAGGCTAGACGACCTGCTGTTTTAGGCCCAATACCAGGTAAGCGGGCCAAGCTGCTGATGAGATCTCCTAAAGGCTGTGGGTATTTCAAAAAGTCCATAAATCACCTAGAACAATCCGGGGATTTTTAAACCGCCAGTCAGTTTACCCATTTCATTGCTGGTCATTTCCTGAGCCTTCCTTAAGCCTTCGTTTAAGGCTGCTTTAATCATATCCTCGAGCATTTCTACATCCTCCGGGTCGACAGCCTCAGGCTTGATCTTTAACTCGACCAATTCCATTTTTCCGCTGACAACAACAGTTACCATTCCTCCACCGGAAGAAGCATCCACGGTTTTGGTTTGTAGTTCCGCTTGCATTTTAGCCATATCTTCCTGCATTTTCTGGGCCTGTTTTAGCATCTGGCTCATATTACCGCCCATACCGCCACCCATTCCTTTGAAACCAGCCATTTTCAAACACTTCCTATCTCTTGTATTTATTCACTCTGAGTTTATAAACTCATCAGAATTATCTGCTTCTGAAAACTCAGTTAGTCTGAACGCGCAGACAGTTTTAGTCTCTTACCACCACAAGATCCGCGCCAAATATGTCTTTGGTTTTATTAATTAGGTCCTGTTCTTCCAAGTTTTGAGTCTCTGGATTAGGTTCAAATTCATTTTCCATGAAATTTTGTAAGGTCAGAGAAGTGCCAAACAATTGTTTGAGAACCTCTTCAACCGTCTGCCGATTTTCAGCTTGATTGACTTTATCCTTATGAAAGGAACACCCTTCCCGAAAAAGAATGGTTAACGTATTTCCTTTAAGCTGGGCCGGCTTTCCTTCCATTAAAAAGGCTTGAGTGGATTTTTTGCGTTTTTTTACTTGTTCCATAACCTCATTCCAGCGTGCCTGGATAACTTCTATGCTTATATCAGGCTTGTTTTCTGAGGCAATGTTCTCTAAACGTATGTCGTCCTTTGAATTCACTGTTTTCACTATATTATTTGGTATATTCGTCCGGCCCGTTTTGGCACTAATGAGAGGCTTACTCTCAGGAACCTTCTTGGGGACGGCCGCTGCATCTTGAATCTGTTGTTCAAGTACGGACAGCCGTCTTAGGATTTCTTCCTGATCATTAGTGTTTGCCGGCTGACTTCCATGAATCGTCTGAACCAGCAAAAGTTCTGCTGCCAGTCGGGCATTTGACGCATATTTAAGCTGACCTTCACCTTGCAATAAGATGGTTATCCAGCGCAAAATACGAGAAATTCCAATTTGCCGGCTTTGTCCAATCAGGCGATCTTGAATATGGGGTGCTGCCGCAGGCGTCTCTCCCGTTGCAACCGTCAGAAGCATTTGACGCAGGTAATCTAATAGTTCTCGAATGATCTGCCGGGGGTCTCTTCCTTGCTGGATGCCCTCAGATAATAAACCCAAACATTCAGAATAATCCGATGACGAAATTGTATCTATTAACTGGGAACTATAGGTCTCACCGACCATACCCAGGACCAGATACACCTCTTCAACCCCGATTGGATCATCCTGTAAAAGGCATTGATCTAAGATACTCAGGGCATCCCGAAGTCCTCCTTCCGACTTTTGGGCAATCACTGTTAAAGCACCCGAATCTACCTGCCGCTTTAATGACGAACACACATCGGCCAGACGCTTTTGGATATCTATAACCGGAATTCGATGGAATTCAAAGCGTTGTACGCGTGAAAGAATTGTTAAAGGTATTTTTTGAACTTCCGTCGTAGCTAAAATAAAAACAACTTGAGGAGGAGGTTCCTCTAACGTCTTAAGCAAAGCATTAAAAGCCTCTGTAGTCAACATATGTACTTCATCAATAATATAAACCTTATGTTTCCCTTGTATCGAGCTTAATTTTATAGTTTCCCGTAAATCCCGTATTTCATTGATACCGCGATTTGAAGCTGCATCGATTTCAAAAACTTCTATTGCTGAACCATGGTCAATACTGACACAGGAAGAGCAATGATTACAGGGTTCTTGACCATTTCGTTGCTCGCAATTTAAGGTCTTAGCCAGAATCTTAGCAGCCGTCGTTTTACCGGTACCTCTCGGACCGCTGAATAGATAGGCATGGGCAATCCTGTCCTGCTTTAGGGCATTCATCAAGGTTTTGGTAATATGCTCTTGACCAACAATGTCTTTAAACAACTTCGGACGCCATTCACGATAAAGCGCTAAATAAGCCATGCTTTCACCCTCGATAAATAGAGTGTATCATATATAAAGAAAACCCGGCTTCGCCGAGCCTTAAACGCATACTTTCGATTGAGGCGAACCGTTGGTTGCCCTTATGCTTAGAAAGTATATAACGCAAGTTTATACTTTCTGATAGTACAAAAAAGATGGTACTTGACCACCTTTATCTCTTTATTAAATAGCCGTACACCCTTGATCGAACCATCACCTCCGAACGTTACCTTGATCGGCAACTCGATTCAGGCAACCTTACGGCACACAAAACGCTCTCCTTAGTGCTGCTTCCGTCAAGATCTGACACGGTTCGAAGTGTTCTGTTGCGTAAGACCCAAATCTCATTGCTGCCTTACAAGGACAGCTTCACAGGTGTGGACCTTTCTTGGGAATTCCACCTTGCTAGAGCGGGCTGCAAGTTACAGGGAACCGCTACCTCCCCGTCTAGTACGGCTAAAATCAATTATATCAAACTCCAGGAAACTTGGCCAGCGCCCGCGAAGACACTGTCTTCGCACGAGATCAGAACCGCCATGGATGCATGCCATAGTTTTAAAAGAGCCGAAGTTAAATACTTTGGCTCGAAACCATCTAAAATGGCGGAGAGAGAGGGATTTGAACCCTCGACACCGGTTACCCAATGTACCCGCTTTCCAGGCGGGCGCCTTCGACCACTCAGCCACCTCTCCAAGTGTTCTCCAAACAACAAAACAATATTGTTTTTGACTAATTTAGTGAACAAGAGAGATTATATCGCAAATAAACACGCACGTCAATGGTTAAAGGGCTGTAAATATATGTATCGTTGAATTTCTTTGCTTAAATTAGCTGATCATTGACTATTTTCTCCTTAAATATCCTACAGTATGCTTTTTATCATGGATAATTATTATCTATTTGACACTGCCAAAAATGAACTTTCACCAAATGAAAAGAAGCAAATTAAGCAACGTTTGACAAATGAAATGGCGAAACTAGGATTTTTTAATATGTAAATTCTGAGGATCTTTAATTTCTAATGCCAAATTATCCGGTTTAAATAAACGGCTATCTCCTAACTTAATCGCTAGAGTTATTTTTACGACTCCAAATACAATGTGAGATAAAAAGGTAGCTAGAGCATCTTTAGGTTTGACAGGGAAAATGGAAGTGGCACCAATCCTGGATGAAACTCCATATAAAACCGCCCATTCAGCAGCACCTAATCCGGCCCCTTTCAGGACACTCTTATCTTTACCCATAAGAGTAAGCCAATATATACAGGTAACACCCAATCCCATAGCGATCATATTATCGGCAATTATACCTACTGCTTTTCCATAGGGCGATGCCATATCCGATTTTTTCAGAAAAATCCCCGCGGCCGTTGAGTAACCATTACTTTTAGAAAAACCTATTTTGTTAGAAATCTGTTCCACCGTAATTTTCGCAAGATTACCTCCCAAACCAGATATGGCACCTAACCAAAATCTGTCCGTAATCTTCTTCAATGTAGTTTCACCTCTCATATCTGTATCTTTAATACGTTAGTTAGTTTTTCCATAAGTTACATTATATATTACCTCCAAATTATGCTAGAGAAACCATCGCCGGCATGTCAAAGGGCCTTTTACACTCCGCATGGTTGATTTTTATTATAATATCTTAATTTTCATTTGCATTCTTACCTTTAATACTATAACAGTGTATGGTACCACAGAAAGCATTAGGATTGTATTTGCTTCTTCAATTACAGCTATATTAATGATCTTTCCAGTATATAGGCTTTTGAAACATAAGAATTCGTCAATATTGCAAAAAGTAATCGCTGCTTTTTATGGCATCACAATGGTTTCTACCTATGAATACCATTGTACAGGGCCTGTATTGACTTGCTCGGTTCGATTCCCAATTCAGTTTTAAATAATTCCCGTACAGCCTGATAATGGGTGACAAAGGTAACCTGGTTCTTTTGAACAAAGTAACATTTTAATAGCAGTTCATGGGCAACTTCGCTAAAAGGGAACTTTTCCAGGATATTTTGAAGGATTCTTTCGGCTGCGGCATAATCATTTTTCGTCATGTAGTATCTTGCCATGGAAAATGCCAGTTTATAATATTTTTGAGCATATGCTGATTTTTGAGGCAAAGACCACAAATAGCCGTTATCCTCCAGGTAATCGCCCTTATATAATAAAAGCGCTTTTTCATAGGTTTCTACTGTACCCTCCTCAACAGGCAGAGAGGAAGATGCATAGGACTCAAACTCAACCGTATCAATACCTACTTGGGGAAGACTCAGCCAATAGCAGCCATTGATAAAACTGAAATCAAACTTGATATTGGCTGACGATAAAACCTTTTTCATCTTATAGATGGTTGTATGTAATTGAATATCCACCTTTTCCGCATTATATTCCGGCCAGAGGGCTTCACAGATTCTCCATTTAGGAACTTCCCTATCCAGATTTTGCAGCATATAGGCAAAAAGTTCTTCCGCCTTGGAAGTGCGCCATTTAACGGGACGCTTACTTGCAGCTCCGTATACCAGGAATTTACCGAAGCAACAAATTCGCCCATTATCTGGAGGCTTATGCTCAGAGCCCGCTGACAGACCCTTTCGTTTGATCAGGCGGGCCACTGTTTGCTCGATATCTTCAAAGGTTAGTGGTTTTAATAAATAATCTAACGCGTTAACCCGGAAGGCATTCAAAGCATATTGATCATAAGCGGTTACAAAAATAATTTCAACATCACTGATGATTGCCAGAATATTTTCAGCTAACTCCAGACCGTTTGTTTCCGGCATTTCAATATCCAGAAAAGCAACATCCGGCTTTACCCTTTTTAAGCTGGCTAAGGCATCCGCCGCACTGAGAAAGCTGTCAATAACCGTTACCTGTCCGGTTCTTTCAAGCAATAGCTTCAGGACATTGATCGCCGGTTCCTCATTATCTACAATAATTGCTTTTAACATAATGCACTTTTACCTCCTGAAATAGATTATTATGAGAATTGGCTATGTTATAAAGTGTATTAGCAATACTTTGCCGGTATATTGAACGATATTGCTGTTCCACGGTCTTCTGCACTTGAAATATCTAAATCCACACCATAGAAGCTTAATAGCCTGCGTTTAATATTCGTCAAACCGACGCCCCGGCCTTCAAGTTTCGAATTCGTCAAATCGTCCAGTATATTAGCAGCAATACCGAGACCATTGTCTATGACCTGAATATTGATCCGATTCTCACATTTCGCCAGGTTTAATGTAACCTTTCCTCCCTGGTTTCGTTTCATCAAACCATGCCGGATGGAATTTTCGACAATCGGCTGGATCATGAGAGGCAGAATGCAATAATCTAAGACAGAAAAATCAATATTGTATTCTGCCTCAAGCCGTTTGCCAAACCTGGCCTGTTCTATTGCTACATAGGCCTTAACCAGCCTGATCTCTTGTTCGATCGTGATAGAAGAATAAGTGCTGGAGAAATCGAAACTGTTTCTTAAAAAAACCCCAAATTCTGAAAGCAGCTCTCCCGCCTTGGCAGGATTGGTATAACAAAAAGAGCTGATCGTATTTAAAGCATTGAATATAAAATGAGGCCTGATTTGCGCCTGCAGAAAAGCTGTTTCTTTTTCCAGAAGCAAGTCCATGGAACTTTTCAACTGAACAAGCGTATTAACCCGGGATTTAAGTTCCCGGGCTTCAAAGGGCTTGGCGATAAAATCATTAGCCCCCGCCCTAAAGCCGGCCTCCAGCTCATCAGGCAAAGCTTTGGCGGTCAGCAAAAGGATCGGAAGCTCAAGGGGGGAATAAACTTCCCTGATTTTACGGCAGGCTTCATAGCCGTCCATACCCGGCATCATGACGTCAAGGATGCAAAGATCGTATTGTAAAGCACCTTTGAGGAGCAGCAAAGCGGATTTTGCATTCCCGGCAACGGTAACATTGTATTGGCAGACCGTCAGCATATTTAAGAGGGCCTTCAAATTAGAGTATTCATCGTCCACGGCAAGGATAGAAAACTTGCTTCCAACATTGACCGTGTGCGGCAGCTTTTCATAGGTCAAAGACGGGGATAAGTCATACCTCTCATAGTTTCCCGGTAATGCTTCCAAAAGCCTATTGTCTTTGACAAGAGGCATTGAGAATGTAAAGCAAGCCCCTTGTCCCGGTTCCGATTGTGCAAAAATCCGCCCTTGATGAAGCTCAACGAGTTGTTTCGCTGTCGCCAAGCCCAGGCCCGTACCACTCACATCGGCCGGTTGTTCCTCAAGCTGTTCATAGGAGGTGAAAATATCTTTTAGCTTGATTTCAGGGATACCTATGCCTGTATCTCTGACTTCAATCCAAAGAAAATCTCCATCCTGATAGCAATCAAGGGAAATGCTCCCTTGTGCTGTGAATTTGATACTATTATCCAGCAAATTGGTTATAATCTGCTTTAGTCTGTTTTCATCCGCCATGATCATGTATTGATTGGGCGGTATTTTATTTTCAAGGGTAAGGGACTTCCCTTTGATCAGATAACGAAAAATTTCCAGGGTAGACTCCACTACCTGATGCACGTCCAGGCAGATGATATTTAATTTGATATCCATGACTTTCAATTTGGAATAGTCCAGAATATCATAAACCAAAGTGGAAAGCCGTTTCCCTATACTTGTGATCAACCGGATGTCTTCGGCCTGCGCCGCATTTAAACTGCCGCCCGCACCGTCCAGAAGGGACTGGGAAATATTGATAATGCCGTTTAACGGCGTTTTCAATTCATGGGAGGTTTTAGCCAAAAAATCATCCTTAAGCTTATCTAAAATAGATAGCCTTCCACTGAGTTCTTCAATGGTTTGATAGGAATTTTCATATTTCTCGGACATGTACAACGCCAGAGACAGAATAAAAATCGGCTGAAATACTGGAACAAAAAGATTTGGTTCCAATGGCAGTATAATAATGAAAAGACTTATTATTAAAAGAACAGCAGCACTGATCATCGCAGTATAAATATAATATTCACCTTGAACCTTTTTATGGATATGCTGCTTAATGAGCATATGGAGAACTACAATAACTACATAAGCATTACCCAATAAATTAATCAGGGGAGAATACTTTGATAAATAAAAATCAGTAAAACAAGTCGAAAGAATAAGACTTACTGCAATTCCGTCATTGATCATAGTGACTCTGCGACTATAAGACACATTAAACGTAAGATATATAGACTTGTATAAAGAATATAGGCTTAATATCAAAGAAAGAGCTAAAATTTTTGCTGCAGCACCGTATGTTAAAATTGGAAAAGCATAATTTAAAATTGATTCAGAGTATGTGCCGGCATGAATAGCCGCAAATAAGCAATAAGAAGCAAAAAACATTGCCTCACGATGGTTTTTTCTCTGCAAACCTAATCCGAAAAAGTAAATTGATATGATAAACATACCGGAAATCAAGGATGTATCGATAAAGAAATTATACATCCGTAATGCAGTAATAGATTGTTGACTGCCAAAATCTATCCCGTAAAAGATACCGCTTTTAGCATAAGTGAAATTAGACACTTGAATAAGGATATCAACCTCATCTTTGTTGGTACTAAAGTAACCGGTATCTGCATAATATCTCGGTTCGGTTGTTTCAGGTGAGTATCCGGGAACTCCGCAGGTCAGCACTTGCCGGTCATCAACGAAAATTCTGGCCGATGCAGCTATACATAATATTTTTATCCCATAACTCTGACCTTTTTCGGGAAGCAATAGTTTAAGACGATAGGTGGCGGTTCCATAGGAGGGTAAATTTTTGCCCTGGATTTGATAGGAACTCCAAGTTGAAGGAACCTTTTGAATAGTTCTTCCTGCAGGCTGATTGCTCATAAAATCATCAGGAGTGAGAAGCTGTCCATAATAAAATTCCCATTCTCCGTTCAATTTTACCGTTTTGTCTTTGCCTGGATCATAATTTGACAGATCCAGCGTACCGTTGACAGCTTCAGGCGATTTTGAAGACAGCAGACGGATACCCGGGATGATAATACTTACGGTCATGATCATTAACATACTATAAAAAAAGTATTTTTGTACTTTCATATTATTCATAACAAAGAACCCTTCCAAATAATTAGGCCTATTGCTATATTTTACTTCAAGATGAGAAATTTTAACAGACAGTTTATAGGTCTTTTCGGGAAAATGTCCAGAAAATGTTCAGAGTTCATTGTTACTATAATAACGACTTTTAGGACCTTTCGCCTAGGCAGTATGACCCATCGTCCTCGTGTGATTTGTAGATAACTGTGCTCAATAGCTATAAGATTCCATAAAAAACTGCTCAAAGCCAAATGTATTTCAGCGTATTTTGTGTCTTGAGCGAAGCGAAAGGAACGGATATAAAATGAAAAGCCCCTTTCGGAGCTTTAAGTGGAAGGATATCGGTGATATTGAACGTGGCAGGCCTGCTATGGGGGAGAAAATGCATGTGGCTGTTTACAGGATGTTTCACTATTCTCTCCGCGGCGTCCTGGAGAAAAGCTACGGGAAAGAGGCAGTCAAACATATTTTGGTAGAAGCCGGCCGGGCAGCGGGAAAAGAATTCTGCCGGCATGAACTTAACCCCAAGCTGCCGCCGCAGGACTTTTTTCATTTACTCAAACAGAAAATGGCTGTACTGGGGATAGGGCTTCTTGAGGTTGAACATGCGGACTTTGAGAATATGATCTTTATTCTGACGGTATCCGAAGACCTTGACTGCTCGGGTCTGCCAGAAACCGGCGAAACAGTGTGCAATTATGACGAAGGCCTGATCATGGGAATTCTGGAACAGTATACAGGCAAGCAATTCATCGTCCGGGAAACGGACTGCTGGTCAACCGGGGATTGGACATGCAGGTTTCATGTCGTGGCCATCTAAATCAAATAGATATTAGCAATAAAAATATCATATCCCTACAAAAGAGATAGATTCAGATGAATAGAACTTAAGGAACTCACTAAATAAAGGGAGAGGTCGGCAATGAAGATTAATAGTTTAACAAGCAAAATATCAGGATTGATGGTAGGATTTGTATTACTCTTTATGGTTACAGTTCTTATTATTATTTCTTCAACTGTAGATGGTGTTATCAGTCAAAGCATAGAAAATGAACTTAAAAACAAATCACTTGTTCTGAACAGCGATATTGAAAGCATGAAGCAAAAAGCGTTAAATGCTTCAAAATGGCTGGAAGGTTCGCCCAGACTGATAAGTGCGCTCCAAAACCAGGACCGCCAGGGATTGCTGGAGCTTGGACAATTGGCGCTTACGTCCTTTGAAATGGATTATCTTGTGATTACCGACAAAGAGGGAAATGTATTTATCCGCGCCCATGAAGCCGACAAATATGGCGACAGTATTGCTAAGCAAATTAACATTCAGAAGGCTTTGCAAGGGGAACAATCGGTGGGAATCGAAGAAGGAGCCGTCGTAAAATATTCAATTCGGGCCGGCACGCCGCTGAAAGATAAAGACGGACAGATTATCGGCGCCGTGTCCTTGGGCTATGTCCTTTCCAACAACGAATTTGTTGATAAACAAAAAAATATTTTCAATTGTGATGTGACTGTATTTTCAGGTGATGAAAGAATCGCTACGACAATTGAAGATGAAAATGGCAGCCGCCTTACCGGCTCAAAAATGGAAAATCAGGAGATTATCGACACAGTGTTAAATAATGGGGAAGCCTATTATGGTGAAGCAACCATAAACGGGGAAACGTATTTCACTACCTATACGCCAATTATTGATGTTACGGGGAAAAGCAGCGGCATGCTTTTCATCGGTCAAAGATTTGATGTCGTAACAGAGCTTACTCAAAAACTAATCATCAATCAAGGTGCTATTATGGCTGTTTTAGGAATCATCATCGGTATTTGCGTGGTTTTGATGTTCCGAATTATGATTATACGCAAGATCCAAACCATTACCGGCATGTTGAGGGACATCGCCGAGGGAAACGGCGATTTGACCAAACGGGTAGCCGTCTCCGGCAAAGATGAAATTGGGGAGATGTCCAGCTATTTCAACCTATTTATTGAAAGTATTCATCAAATGGTGAAGAAAATCATTTCAGAAACCAATAAAGTTAATACAGCAATCATTGAGACTCACCAAAATATTGGGTTGCTCACGGACGAGTTGGAAGACGCAGCGGCGACTGTGCAGGAATTGTCGGCAGGGATGGAGGAAACCGCTGCTTCGACCGAAGAAATTACCGCTACTTCCAATGAGATTGCAAATGCAGTGGAAACTGTTGCGGTAAAGGCTCAGGAAGGAGCCTTATCCGCTAATGAAATCAGCCAAAAAGCTGTCTCCTTAAGGAGCAGTTCACTTGAACTTCAGACCGAGGCTGACCAAACCCGTTTAACCATTAAAAAAATGATGGATGAAGCCCTGGAAAAAACCAAAGAGGTGGATAGAATAAAGGCCTTGTCCGAGGTCATTTTGCAAATATCCGCGCAAACTAACCTGCTGGCTTTAAATGCGGCTATCGAATCTGCCAGAGCCGGAGAAGCCGGAAAGGGGTTTTCCGTCGTTGCCGAGGAAATACGAAAGTTGGCTGAAAACTCCAAAGACACAGTAAAGGACATTCAAAATACACTGGGTACTATGTTTGAAGCTGTCGATAACTTGGCTGACAGCTCCAGGCAAACCCTGGAATATATCGAGACAAAAGTGGTGGACAGCTATAAGGAATCCGTCCGTGTTGGTGAAAACTATGATCAAGACGCTCAATCCATTAATAATTGGGCCACGGAATTAAGCGCGACTTCCCAAGAGCTTCTCGCTTCAATAAAAATAATATCGGATGGGATTGCCGAAATAGCTAGGGCAACGGGAACCGGTTCCGAGGGAACGAATCATATTGCCGACAAAGTATCGAAGATAAAGAATAAGGCCGACGAAATCAAAATGGAAACGGACAATGTCAAAGAAAGCGCCGACAATCTTCAAAACCTGGTTAAGACATTTAAAGTATAAAAATTTTAGTTTATCAATGATTCAAATCCTTTGGAGGAGTATTTCATGGAATATGGGCCATTAATAGTTTCATTGTTGTTTTTTATTGTATTTGCCGTTTATCTGTTTTTCGGAATATATATCATGCATTTGAATTCTAAAGCGAGCTTAAACAAGTCATTTCTGACTGTTTGTATTTCTTTGTGCCTATGGTCTTTTGGATTTTCCATAGCTAACTCTGCTTCAAATCCAGAGATCTGCTTATTCTGGATAAGAGTTTCCGCAGTATTTACGTTAATCCCAATCCTGGCGATTTATCATTCAATTAAGCGTTATGGCTTGATCCACCAGGAAAAAATGATCTCAGAACTGTCATTTGATTTTGTGAGCGTCAGCCAAGCAAACTTTCCTGAGAAAGCCAACCATCTTCTCAGCACAATGGGCCAATTTTTTCAAGTAGACCACACCTATGTGTTCTTGTTTAATCATGAAAATAATACAATGACCTATACACACGAATGGTGTAATCAAGGAATAGAACCAGAAATAGATAAAGTCCAAGATGTGCCCCTCAGCATGTTTCCCTGGTGGATAGAGCAGTTAAAGAACAACAAATTGGTTTGCATTGAGGATGTAAGCCAACTGCCCGCTGAGGCCGGCACAGAAAAGGAACAGTTTAACCGGCAAAAGGTTAAATCCCTGGTTTCAATTCCTATTGCGGGGAACGAGAATGTCCAGGGTTTTCTCGGAGTCGATACGGTCATGTCGTTTAGGAAATGGTCTGCCGACCATATTAAACTGCTCAAAATCTTGGCTAATCTGCTGGCCGACGGTCTTATAAAAATCAAAGCTGAAAAAGAGATCGAATTTCTGGCTTATTACGACCATCTGACCGGCCTTCCTAACCGGACCTTGTTTGCGGACAGGCTCAGCCAAGCTATTTATCTGGCCAAACGGTCCGGAAGGTTTGTCGGCGTCATGTTCATCGACCTGGACAGTTTTAAGACGGTGAATGATACTATGGGGCATAATGGCGGAGATATGCTGATTAAGGAAGTGGCGCAGCGTTTAGTACAGCGTTTGCGAAAAACGGATACGGTTGCCCGTTTTGGCGGTGATGAATTCCTGATTATGATTAATGACATCCCGGAGGCTAAAGACATTGCCAGAATCGCCGGAGGCATCATGGCATTGTTCGAAAGCCCCTTTAATTTATCGGGACAAGAATTCTTTATTACGGGCAGTGCAGGTGTCGCCATTTATCCGGCGGACGGTGAGAACGCGGGAACATTAACCCAAAGTGCCGATATCGCCATGTACAAAGCCAAGGCCAAAGGTAAGAACCGATATGTCTTATACACTGAGAATATAAGGGATGAAGTTCGGCAGAACATGATACGGTCCAACAGCTTATACCGCACTCAGGAACGGAAAGAGCTGACCGTTTATTGTCAGCCGCAGGTTTAATACTTGCTATAGATCAGATAAACCCGCCCTGGAAAAGCTTTATTACGATGGAGCCATCGTAATATGGGACCAGGTGCAGGGATTAGTATTACTATAAATAGAATTTGTTACTCTCAAAAAATTAGTAAAGAAAGGATTAATCGCTATGGATTGTGTGAAATTGCCAGGTTGTCCTTTTTATAATGACAGGATGCCTATGGACCATGGGATTGGGTCAATCTATAAAAAAAAGTATTGTAAAGGGGACCATCACCTTTGTGCAAGGTATAAAGTAATTTGCGAAGCGGGCGAACGTTTTGTCCCTGCCAATCTTTACCCTAATATGCTGGATATTGCCGAAACTATAATTGCCTCGGTGAAAAAGGGATGAGCTGCCAATGCCTTCATAGGGACAGTCCATGATAGGAAAACTTCAAGGTGGTGTGGAAATGGATGCTTTTATTGCCAGACAGCCTATTTTCGACAAGAGTATGAATATTTACGGGTATGAACTATTGTACAGGCAAAGCGGGAATAATTATTTCACCGGCATTGATGACGATCAGGCCACAGCCGAATTGATTTACAATGCTTTTCTTGTCATGGGGCTTCAGGACTTAACGGATGGGGCCAACGCCTTTATTAATTTCTCCAAAGAGCTCATTGACAGCGATGTCCCTTTTTTGCTGCCTAAGCAGAACATTGTTGTGGAAGTTCTCGAACGGGAAAAAGTAACTCCGGCTACGGTAGATGCCTGCAAAAGGATTAAAGCGATGGGATACAGGCTGGCTCTTGACGACTTTGTATTCAATCAAGACAATCTGCCTTTAATCGAGATGGCGGATATTATCAAGATAGAATTTCCGGCTGTAAGCAGATATGATCAAAACAGCCTTATCCAGAGATACAGAACAAACGTAAAATTCCTGGCGGAAAAAATTGAAACTAGAGAAGAGTATATACAGGCGTCCGAAATGGGCTATGACCTGTTTCAAGGGTATTTTTTCAGCAAGCCGTCTATTGTCAGGTCTAAAGAAGTCGCAATGCTTAACACCAACCTATTTAGTATACTTGAAGAGCTGAACTCTCCCGAACCAAGCTATGAGATTATCGCCACTATTATTGAAAGAGACCTGGGACTTTCGTATAAGCTTCTGAAGCTTGCCAATTCAGTTTATATAGGCGCAAGAAGTAAGATCAAATCGATTCCTCACGCTTTGTCCTATATAGGCATTAATGAAATGTACCAGTGGATTTCACTTATGATGCTGAAGGATATGCAGAATGTTGAAAATGCCGAACTGATTAAACAATCGCTCATCAGAGGAAAGCTTATGGAACTTCTTGCTTCCGAACTGTATCCTAATGGGGAGAATTCCGAGTTCTATTTTACAGGAATATTTTCTTCTATTGAAGTTTTATTAAACAGCCAGATAGAGCAGGTTTTAAAAGGGCTACCCTTATCTATAAATGTTAAAAACGCTTTATTGGGTAAGGATAATGAGCAGCGAAGATTGCTAAATTTTGTTCTGAATTGGGAAAAGGCACACTGGGAAAAAATTGCCGATCAATATCCGATGAAAAATGAGTTTATGAAGCTATATTTAGAAACATTAAAGTGGGCAAAAAAGTTAAATTATTAAGTTTAGATAGGTGATTTGATAATAGAGTAAAATGATTAAGCTAAAAGATGTTTAAGTCATTTTAATGGCGGGAGGCCACCGACTTATAATCTTGGTCATGTTCTCCAGGAAGGATTTGAGCTGCTTGCGCAGTCTTTCCTTCATCTCCTTATCCTTCCTGGTCAGCACGGTCAGCAGCAACGTGAGCTGTTCAAAGGAGCGGTGAATATTGCTGCGGTGAAATTCAAACAGGGATTCGGCCTGCCGGGTATAGTATTCGGGATCAGGGTTTTCAAATCCGGAGGCCGTAAACTTGGGAAATTCGGGAACTGTGAAACCGGAGGCGACGAGCACGGGAGCAGAAGAGCGCGTGCGGGCGGAGCGAGCTTTGGCGAATGCCGTTTCGGAGGTCTGGGGGGATTTAGGGGATTCAGCGCCTGCAGCGGGTATAGAGATACTCTCAGTTTGGAGGCTTTGAGCGGCTGCCGGCGCTTCTTCTTTTAGGCTCTTATCCGAATTCGCCTCTTTCTCAACGGATCTCCTCCGTCCTGCCCGGAATTTTGACGTTGCCTCTTCCACCCGCTGCTCCAGGCTCCGGACCTGGTCGGCAAGGTCGCTGATTTTAAGGACCATGGTGTTCAATGCCTTTTCCAGATCATCGATCTTCCTCAGGGCCTGATCGAGTTTTTGCAAAGATGAGGTGTGCTCCTCGTCTTCGTCAGCCCCGGCAACTCCCACGGCCCGCTTAAGCTCGCGGGAAGAGAGGTTCCCGACATCGTTGTGAGCCATAAAGTCCGCCCGTAGTGCTTCCGGGACGTCAAGAAGGATGAGGGCGTTGGTATAGGTCAAATTAGACAGCGCTGACCAATTTGGATCGGCTTCAAGGTCAGGGGAAGCGCCATAGGCTTCATAAAGCTGAATCAGCCGCCCGGCTGATCGTTGAGAATAACGGACGGACTTCGCCAGCCATTGGCCCCATTCCCCGTGCCGGACCAGGGCCTTGGCTTCCTTCAGGCGCCCTCCGATCTCAATGGCATTAGCCAGCAGAGTCCTTCCAGTCTGATGGTTGATTGTGTTTATTTCATCCGCGATAATCCGCGGGGTGCGTTCCGCTGTGGGAGTCATTCGCGCATCAATCCTTCCTGGTTGCTTTCTATACAATACGCACCCAAGTTTAGGAAGGTGCGGACTTGCTTGCGGGAACTCCGGAAGAAACAAGAAAAAGCAGGAAATATCCCTGCTTAAAAAAAACAAATCCGCATACACAGCGGGTTTTAGACAATTATGTGATAACAGTTGAAAAAAGATTTTTGAGCTTAATCTGGATTTATAGAAAAAGGCTATCTTTTATAAGTGCCAAATTATAGGTCAAATGATCTTCACCGTTTACAATAATTTGCTTGCACTTTAATAACTTTTGCCAATCATCGTGTTTTGCTTTGCTTCTCATTGAAGTATTTCCAGTGTCATAAGCTGCTGCCCACTCAATAAACTCCAAATGATTCTGGTACATATCTCCACCAAACTCTATGCGTGAACCAAAGCATTGCTGCTCTCTTTCTTTCAGTCGCTTAATACGAATCTTACTAGCCGTTATTACCCGAACTGCCAATGTGAAATATGGAATCAAGTCATCTCCCCAATCCACAAGCGAACCGGAAATAATGACCTTATCTGATTCCAAGATATCTTTCTCCATCATTTTAAGCCGCTCTGCTTTTTCCCTTTTTTCTATGTATTTTGGATTTGTTGGAAGCCAGAAATAATCATCTGTATCCATAAAAGTATATCCCAGCTGTTCTGATATAAATTTGCCTAAGGTAGTTGTCCCCGAACCTGAGGCACCATAGATATGGATTACACTTCTATACACATTTGTCTCCTCAATAGATTCGTATTTACATATAATGTAATAGCCTTAATCTATTATACCACGCTTTATCAAGAAAAAAATACACCCCCTTGGCGGAGGAGGTGGGACTCGAACCCACGGACGGCTTATACCGTCAAACGATTTCGAGTGTTGCGGATTTATCGGAAATAAAAAGAATTCAAGCGAAGTTATTGGAATAGTGCGGCAATAAAGACGGGTCATGGAATTGTCTGTATCCAAAAGAAACCGCCAAAATGCTTTTTTAGAAGGAATGACATCTTATAAGTCCCTGCCCTAATACTCCGCAATAAATTACTTTAACTTCCACTATTCATATAATACTTCCAGGTAGCGATCCAGTCGTTCCTCTACATATTGGCTGATCATCATCACCATTGAATCTACGCCTCCATCCCGGTAGTAGTCATCGAACGCATCGTAATACCGTTTTCGGTCTGTAAATTTAATATTAACCGGTAGATAGCCGTTTTGCATCAAGTCAAAATTCATAATCAGCCTGCCTGTTCGTCCATTGCCATCAATAAAAGGATGGATCCCTTCAAAAACAAGATGGAACCATGCGATTCTCTCCAGGGGATGCATTGTTCCTCTTTTTTTGTTACAATCCTCAATCAACTGCTCCATCTTCTTCGGAATAATATAAGGCTGCGGTGGCTCATGGGCTGCCCCCATGATGCGAACCGGAATACGACGATACACTCCCTTATCTTCAGGCCGGTCTATCAGTACAAGAGAATGTATTTCTTTTATAGTCCTTTCTTCCAAAGGAACTCTATTGCTTACAAGCTGCTGCACATATACAAAAGCATCCCGATGCCCTACAGCCTCCAAATGGTCTTTCAGTGGTTTCTGGTCAATGGTAATGCCCTCTAAAACCAAAGCTGTCTCCTGGAGCGTAAGGGTATTACCCTCAATTGCATTCGAGTTATAAGTAAACTCAATCATAAATTCATCGCGTAAACGGGCCGTCTCACCCGGCGTCAGAGGCCTGCAGGCATCAAGTTTCTCTTTTTTTAAATCAATTCGCGTAAACAGCGAACGGTACTGTACCGGCACTGCTTTACCCCGCAGTTTTCTGCCGTCTATGGGCTTTTCAGTATCTGCAGGAATCAAATAGGAACGGCCTTTTTTTATAACGCCGTTAATCCGTTCCTGTTCGCACAAGATACGCACGCGCCGATCAGTAAGCCCCCATTTTTCAGCGGCTTCTTTGACTTTAATATATTCCATACCGCTATACCTCATAATAAAATTACATGTTTTTCCAATTATTTAATTATAACATAATATCGGAATAATATACAAGCCATTCTCATAAAAAAATGAGATCAATTGTTCCTTTTTGATTTAAACTATCAGTAGACAAAAAGGGTCTTCGCTTTAATTGCGAAGACCCTAAGTATATTATGTATGGCGGAGGAGGTGGGATTCGAACCCACGGACGGCTTACACCGTCAAACGATTTCGAGTCGCTCTCGTTATGACCACTTCGATACTCCTCCGTATATGATAACGCTTAAAAACCGCGCAATCCTCTAAAAAACCTTTTTAAAATAGAAGAGCATTCTTCTTCTAATATTCCAGCAACTATGTCAACCCGATGGTTCCATAGCGTGTAGTCCAGCACATTCATGACTGAACCTGTGGCTCCGCCCTTTAGATCCGCTGCCCCGTAAACAAGCTGCTTTAAACGGGACTGAATGATAGCTCCGGCACACATTGGGCAAGGTTCTAAAGTAACGTATAGAGCAGCATCCGTTAATCGCCAGGAATCTAGTACTTCGGCAGCCTTTTGAATGACTAAGATTTCAGCATGTGCTGTCGGATCGTTCCTCTGTTCTTTTTCATTATGCGCTTCAGCAATTATTCGTCCATCGTAAACAATCACTGCTCCAATTGGAACTTCTCCTTGTTCAAAGGCCATTTGAGCTTGTCTAAGCGCCATTCGCATCCAATCTTGATGAAGCATAATTACCTCAATTTTGGTGACCCCGGGAGGAGTCGAACCTCCGCAAGACAGGGTTTAGGAAACCCCCGCTCTATCCACTGAGCTACGAGGCCTTATTAGCGTTCATAAGGAAACTTACTTCAGATATGCATCTGAAGTATAATTTAAACTTATTTACTGTGGCTAAATGTGATATTTTAATTGGTGCGCTCGGAGGGATTCGAACCCCCGACATTCAGATTCGAAGTCTGACGCTCTATCCAGCTGAACTACAAGCGCACAATGGTTACCTATCACTTATGGCGGAGGGGGTGGGATTCGAACCCACGGACCCCTTGCGAAGTCACCGGTTTTCAAGACCGGGTCCATAAACCACTCGAACACCCCTCCAAGTAAATGACCGAATAAAAGCATAACACATACACTCGGAAAATTCAACTATTATTGCCTACTATTTTTTAACATTCTTTATTTATTAACTATAAAACACCGGGCACATAGCTGAGCTTATCCGATATATTCCACGCCCATATATGGGAGCAATGCTTTAGGAACACGTACCCTACCGTCTTTTTCCTGGTAATTTTCCATAATAGCCGCAACTGTGCGTCCGATTGCTAAACCGCTGCCATTCAATGTATGAATAAACTCCGGTTTACCCTTAGGTCCTCTGCGAAAACGAATGTTTGCCCGACGTGCTTGGAAATCTTCAAAGTTACTGCAGGAAGAGATTTCCCTATATGTATTAAAGCTGGGCAGCCATACTTCCAGATCATAGGTTTTAGCAGATGAAAAGCCGAGATCTCCCGTCGATAATGCCATAACCCTATAGGGTAGTTCCAGCTCCTGAAGAATGCTTTCGGCATCCCTTGTCAGTGACTCAAGTTCCTCATAGGAATTCTCAGGAAGCGAGAACTTTACCAGTTCTACTTTATTGAATTGGTGTTGGCGAATTAGTCCCCGCGTATCCCTTCCTGCTGAACCGGCCTCCGAACGAAAACATGAACTGTATGCGCAATGATGAATCGGCAATCGACTGCCATCTAATATTTCTTCACGATAGAGATTCGTTACAGGAACCTCTGCCGTAGGAATTAAGAAATAGTCTGTTCCGACAATCTTAAAGGCATCATCTTCAAATTTTGGCAGTTGGCCTGTTCCCATCATAGAGGCACGATTAACCATATAAGGAGGGAGAATTTCCGTATATCCGTTAGCTGTGTGACGATCAAGCATAAAAGAAATAAGAGACCGTTCCAGCTTAGCACCTAACCCTTTATAAAAGGTAAAACGAGTGCCGGTTACTTTACCGGCTCTGACAAAATCAAAAATATCCAGTTTTTCGCCAACCTCATAGTGAGCTTTCGGCTCAAACTCAAAAACACGGGGAGTTCCCCAACTGCGAACTTGAACATTGGCATTCTCGTCTGAACCTACCGGCACAGAAGTGTGAGGTATGTTTGGAATTTCATAAAGTACTTTTTCCATTTCTCGTACGACGTTAGCTGTTTTTTCCTCTAAGTTTTTAATGGCTTGACCGACTTCTCTCATTTCTAAAACGAGACTTTCGGCATCCTTTCCTTTTTTCTTGAGATGCCCAACTTCCTCAGAAACTGAATTACGACGGGCTTTTAAAGTCTCAACTTCAAAAAGAAGTTTTCGCCTTTCTTCTTCTTGTTTCAAGAAGTGATCAAGGCTAATGGAAACATGACGCTTTTCTAATGCTTCCTTAATCACTTGAGGATTATTACGAACAAACTTGATATCCAACATACTAAAAACCCTCCCATGTCTAGAACATGTTCTGTTTTTGCTTAATGTTCATCGATCATGTTCAAAAAATACTGATGAACTCTATGATCCGGAGTAAGTTCCGGATGAAACGCACTGGCCAATAAATTTCCTTGTCTCACAAAGACAATTTTGCCATCATATTCTGCCAATATACCCACATTCGGCGCGACTTCCCTAAGGTATGGTGCCCGGATAAAAACGGCACGTAAGGGTTTATGACCTAAAGCAGGTACTGAAAGATCCGTTTCAAAACTTGCTACCTGTCTTCCGAATGCATTTCGTTCTACTACTGTATCCATAAGGTTTAAACAATACTGTTCACTATTCACAATAGTTTTACTAAGTAATATCATACCTGCGCAAGTTCCGAAAATAGGCATATCCTTAGCGCCAAGCTCCTTAATTTTTTCACCCATCTCATCTATTCTCAGGAGTTTACCAATGGTTGTACTTTCCCCACCCGGAATAATAAGACCCTGTATTCCATCAAGATCACTTGTTTTACGCACTTCTACAACTTCGCAACCCAATTGTTCCAGAACCTGCCGGTGCTCGCGAAAAGCACCTTGCAGTGCCAATACGCCAACACGCTTTTTCATTCTTACCAACCCCGTTCTTGCATACGCTGGGATTCGGCCAATGTCGAAATTTCAATTCCTGACATAGGTTGTCCTAAATCTTTGGAAATTTCCGCAAGTAATTTTGCATCTTTATAGTGAGTTGTTGCCATAACAATCGCCTTCGCCCGTGCTTTGGGATCCCCTGATTTAAAGATTCCCGAACCGACAAAAATACCATCTACGCCTAGCTGCATCATCAAAGCTGCATCAGCCGGAGTAGCAATACCTCCTGCAGCGAAGTTTACAACGGGCAGTTTTCCATGCTCTGCCACATAAAGAACCAAATCATAAGGAGCACCCATATCTTTGGCAGCTGTCATAAGTTCCTCTTTAGGCATTAACGTTAAAGCACGAATCTCGCTCATTACTGTACGCATATGCCGAACCGCTTCAACAACATTACCTGTCCCAGGTTCCCCTTTGGTACGGATCATAGCAGCCCCTTCTCCGATCCGGCGCAATGCTTCACCCAGATTGCGGCAGCCGCAAACAAAGGGTACTTTAAAGTCATGTTTATTAATATGATAAGCATCATCTGCAGGTGTCAATACTTCAGATTCATCAATATAATCCGCACCTAGAGCTTCTAAAATTCTTGCTTCAACAAAATGTCCTATACGAGCTTTTGCCATAACAGGAATAGAAACCACAGCCATTATATTCTGAATGATCGATGGATCAGCCATTCTCGCTACTCCACCTTCAGCACGTATATCAGAAGGAACACGCTCCAGAGCCATTACTGCACATGCTCCAGCCTCTTCTGCAATAATAGCCTGCTCAGGGGTCGTTACATCCATAATAACGCCGCCTTTTAACATTTCGGCAAGTCCTGATTTTACTTTAAATGAGCCAATATCAGTCATTAATAGTTCCTCCTAAAAATTTGTTAGTTCGATGTAATGTTTTCTAATTCCAGTATGGTAACACCTTGCGCGAAATTTGTCAATTTTAGTACTATTCTTCTAGATTCTCAGGATTATCACCTTCTCCAATAATTTCTTCATCACTCATCAGAACCTTAGCAATTGCCACAACACTGCTATTATCATTGGTGCGCATAGCTAAAACCCCTTGTGCAGAACGTCCTTGATTTGAAATGCTCGAAACGGGAATACGAAGCATAATTCCATTATTCGTTATCACCATCAACTCATCTTCAACTTGTACAACTTTAATTCCAACTAAGGTTCCCGTTTTGGCATTCAATTTCATGACAATGACCCCTCTGCCGCCACGTCCTTGAACACGGAATTCCTTTAAATCTGTGCGCTTGGCAAATCCGTTTTCACTCATTGTTAAGAGTTCTCCTTCATTACCAATGACGTCCATACCGACAACAACATCATTTTCTTCAAGCTTTATTCCTTTCACTCCACGAGCTGTGCGTCCCATATAACGCACATCAGACTCCGGAAAACGAATAGCTATTCCATGTTTTGTTGCCAGAAGAATATCATCTAACCCTTGGGTTAGCTTCACACCGATAAGCTCATCTCCTTCATCCAGGGTCAGAGCAATTAAACCATCTTTTCGGGATGAATCATATTCCTGCAATGCTGTCTTCTTCATAATTCCTCTTTTAGTAGCGGTTATAAGGAAGAAATCAGGACTATAATCTTTAATTGCCATGACTGCCGTAATCATTTCGTGCTCACCTAAATTTAAAAGGTTTATGACAGCAGTTCCCTTACCTGTACGACTGGCTTCGGGAATTTCATAGGCTTTTAATCGATACACTTTTCCCTGTGATGTGAAGAAAAGAATGTAGTGATGGGTTGTCGTAGTAAAGAGATGTTCTACAAAGTCTTGTTCTTTGGTAGCCATCCCATGAACCCCTTTGCCTCCCCGATTCTGGCTCTTATAGGTATTTAGAGGCAATCGCTTAATATATCCATAATGTGTTACAGTAACAACGACATCCTCTACGGCAATAAGATCTTCAACGTCCATTCTACTGACATCGATCGTGACCATTGTCCTACGGGCATCTCCAAATTTGCGATTAATCTCTTCCAGTTCGGTCTTAACAATCCCAATAACCATAGCTTCCGAAGCCAGAACTGATTTCAGATAAGCAATCGTATTCATTAATTCCTGATATTGATTTTCCAGTTTTTCCCGTTCTAAGCCGGTCAGGCGCTTTAACCTCATATCAACAATAGCTTGGGCCTGTTTTTCACTTAAGCCAAACCGGCTTATGAGGTTTTCCCTGGCCGTGGATTCATCCTTTGAAGAACGAATCGTCTCGATAACTTCATCAATATGATCCAGCGCAATCCTTAGTCCCTCGATAATATGGGCTTCAGCTTCCGCTTTATTGAGTTCAAATTTAGTTCTTCGGACAATAACATCCTTTTGATGTTCAATAAAATAATGAATCATATCCTTAAGGGTGAGGGTTCTCGGCTGGCCATTGACTAAAGCCAGCATATTTACGCCAAAGGTATCTTCTAACTGGGTATGTTTATAAAGCTGATTTAAAATAATCTTTGGATTTACATCACGTCTTAACTCGATGACTATACGCATTCCTGATCGGTCAGATTCGTCCCTTAGGTCGGTAATTCCATCAAGTTTCTTGTCACGGACAAGGTCGGCTATTTTTTCTATCATACGAGCTTTATTGACCATAAAAGGAATTTCTGTGACGATAATACGGTTTTTACCAGACTTCTCCATGGGTTCAATCTGAGTTTTGGATCGTATTTTTATCGAACCTCTGCCGGTTTTATAAGCAGATATAATTCCTTCGTGTCCCATGATCGTTCCGCCTGTCGGAAAATCCGGACCTTTTACATAGTTCATCAGCTCATCAATTGATAACTCAGGATTGGTCATCAAAGCAATTGTAGCTTCGATAACTTCCGATAAGTTATGAGGCGGAATATTCGTGGCCATGCCAACGGCAATTCCAGATGAACCGTTCACAAGCAAATTTGGAAATTTAGAGGGCAATACGGTAGGTTCTTCTTGTTTCTCATCATAGTTGAGGTCAAAATCCACAGTATCTTTATCGATATCGGCCAGCATATAGGTCGCCAATTTGGCCATACGCAACTCAGTGTAACGCATAGCCGCGGCAGAGTCTCCATCAATTGAACCAAAGTTTCCATGGCCGTCAACCAGTGGATAGCGGCTGGCAAAATCCTGCGCCAGACGCACAACCGCATCATAAATCGAAGAATCCCCATGGGGGTGAAATTTCCCCATGCAATCCCCAACAAGACGTGCGGACTTACTATATGGTTTGTTAGGAGTCAGACCCAACTCATGAAGAGTATATAGTATTCTGCGATGCACCGGTTTGAGCCCGTCTCTGACATCAGGCAAAGCACGGCTAACGATAACACTCATCGAATAATCGATAAATGATTTTCGCATTTCTTCCGCAATTTCGATAGGAAGGACTTTCCCCCCCGTTAGTTCATCTGCCATGAATGAGCACTCCTTTAAGCATCTAGATTACGAACATCTTTTGCATAGCGATTAATAAAATCCCGACGAGGTTCAACCTTATCGCCCATAAGAACAGAAAACATTTCTTCAGTCCTCATGGCATCTTCCATAGTCACTCTTAAAATTGTTCGGTTTGCAGGATCCATCGTGGTTTCCCATAATTGATCAGGATTCATTTCTCCTAAACCTTTGTAACGTTGAATTTCTACTTTATCCCGACCTATTTTTTCGAGGGTGTTTGTTAGTTCAACATCGGAGTAAACATATTGAATATCCCGTCCCTTTTTAATTTTAAAAAGAGGGGGCTGGGCAATATAAACATAATTATTTTCGATAAGCGGCCTCATATAACGATAAAAGAAGGTCAGCAATAGTGTCCGGATATGAGCACCATCTACGTCTGCGTCTGTCATAATGATTAGTTTATGGTAACGTGCTTTGGCAATATCAAAATCATCCGATATACCCGTTCCCATCGCAGTAATCATTGCCCGAATTTCCGCGTTCCCTAATATTTTATCGAGTCTTGCTTTTTCTACGTTTAGAATTTTTCCACGTAAAGGAAGGATTGCCTGAAACCGTCGATCCCGTCCCTGTTTTGCAGAACCACCGGCGCTGTCTCCCTCAACTATATACATTTCACATAAATCCGGTTCTTTCCAAGAACAATCCGCCAGTTTCCCGGGAAGGGAGGTTCCCTCTAAAGCGCTTTTACGGCGGGTCAACTCTCTCGCTTTACGGGCAGCATCTCTGGCACGGGCTGCCTGAACGGATTTATCAATAAACTTCCGGGCAATTGCCGGATTTTCTTCGAGGAAAATAGTTAAACCTTCTCCGGTTGCAGAATCGACAATACCTCTTATTTCACTATTACCCAGCTTGGTCTTTGTCTGTCCCTCAAACTGAGGATCAGGAACTTTGACAGAAATTACGGCTGTTAACCCTTCTCTAATATCATCTCCGGAGAGATTGGAATCTGTTGCTTTAAGCATATTATTCTTACGGGCATAATCATTGACTACCCTGGTTAAAGCTGACTTAAAACCTGCCTCATGGGTTCCCCCTTCTTGGGTATTAATATTATTGGCATAGGAAAATAAATTTTCAGCATAACTATCATTATATTGAATACAAACTTCAACCTGAACATTATCTTTAGTTGTTTCAATATAAATTGGCAGGGGATGTAAACAATCTTTACTTTTATTAAGGTATATAACAAAATCCTGAATACCGCCTGAATGTAAAAACGTTTCTTTAACGTTTGAACGTTCATCTGCTAAATTAATAGTAATACTTTTATTTAAAAATGATAATTCCCTCAGTCGATGGGCTAAAATATTAAAATCGTAAACAGTATCTTCGAATATTTCTGAATCAGGCATAAATTTAATCTTTGTTCCACTGGTTTCGTTTGTCCTAATCTTTATCAACTCAGTGGTTGGTTTACCTTTGGCATATTCCTGACGATAAACATGCCCGCCCTTAGAAACTTCAACAACCAACCACTCGGATAAAGCATTGACAACACTCAGCCCTACTCCATGAAGCCCACCGGATACTTTGTAGGCACTTTCACTCCCGCCGAATTTTCCTCCGGCATGTAATACTGTCAAAGCAACTTCCACTGCAGGTTTACCTGTTTTAGGATGTATATCTACAGGAATCCCGCGTCCGTTATCTACTACGGTTATGCTATTGTCTTCATGAATAAAAACATCAATTTTATCACAAAAACCTGCTAAAGCCTCATCAATACTGTTATCAACAATTTCATAAACCAGGTGATGCAGACCACGCAGACCCGTAGTACCAATATACATACCAGGACGCTTACGGACAGCCTCTAAACCTTCAAGCACTTCGATTTGCTCAGCATTATAATGATCACATGTTTCTTGAACTAGTTGCTCTTTGTTTTCTTGCAAAGCTGTTTCCTCCTATAGAACTTGGTTAAAGCCAAGAGATGGCCATAACTCGAACAGAGATGTCCGAGTTTAGAAAAGTATCATGATAACAAGACACCATGATGGCCGAATTTGACTGGCAATTACCATAGTTACATTTAAACGTTGGTCATTAATCAGCATGACTCAAATAAGAAATCCTTCATCCTGATTAGTGTTATTTATACATTATGACTTGTACCAAAAAATACCTTCAACCTTATTATTGTACACTAAATCTTTAAACGGATCAATTTATAACAAATTCATCTCAAGACTTAGGTATCATTTCCAATTCCTATAAATGAACGTTTATATAAAGTTACCGAAGAAATCGGAGAAAAAAACAAATCATTAGTTGTCACAATCAACGTCTTTTCTCTTCCTTTTTCAGATATATAACGGATATTTTTATAATGCTTTTTCATGTTATCTAAAAATATTTGGTTTATTTGCCCTACCTTTGCCATCTCTAAATCGATTATGGCAACGATGTTATCCTTTTTTATTAAGACATCTCCGCCAAGATGGATATACAATTAAGTTTCCCTCCTTATATGGCCTTGTTTAACACTGTAAAGGGTTCCTGAGTCCAGGTGATTATCTGCACTTGTCATAGTGATGAGAGTTTGTATTCGGGAAGATTCAATAAACCTTATTAAGTAGTCTCTCCTAAAACGATCCAATTCAGACAACACATCATCGAGTAAAAGAAGGGGATATTCCCCTTTTTCTTGTTGTATCAGTTCTAACTCCGCTAGTTTTAAACTTAGGACTAAGGAACGCTGCTGCCCTTGTGATGCATAAAGTCGTCCCGGCTTACCATCAAGAAGGATTTGAAGATCATCACGATGGGGTCCGACAAGAATTAGTTGCCGGTCTATTTCTTGTTCCAGCTTTTCATCCATCAATTTTGAAAATTCGGAGATAGCCTCAGCCGCAGTTTTCTTGCCTAAAGCATTATAATGAACCTGTAATTTTTCTTTGTTTGATGTCAGGCTTTTATAAATAGGGTTCGCTGCATCCTGTAAACGTTGTGTCAAGTCTGCTCTGTTCAAAATAATTTTTTTGCCTAACTCAATAATTTGTTCATTCCAAAGTTGTATCTGAGAGTATTTAAAGTGTTTTTCTGTATATGACTTTAGTAAAGCACCTTTCTGTTGAATCACTTTATTATAAGCATTAAGAAGGCTTACATGTCCCGGACGCATTTGGGCAATATGTAAGTCTAAAAATCTTCTTCTTTCCGAAGGCCCTCCTTTAATCATAACAAGGTCATCCGGAGAAAAGAAGATTACGTTAATCGTACCTACAAAATCTGACAAGCGCTGACATGATACTTGATTGATTCTAACCATTTTTTTCCTGTTTTTATAATGACTTTCTAAATATACTTTGTTTTTATTCAGGATAAATTCTCCATAAAGATGAAACTCATTTTGCTCCCAACGCAAGAGTTCTTGTTCTCGGTGAACTCTGTAAGATTTACCTGTTAAAAGATAATAGATGCCTTCAATAATATTTGTTTTCCCCTGGCCATTATCTCCTATTAATATATTTGTCCCAGGCATAAATTGGATAGATTCGTCTACATAATTACGAAAATTTTGCAGGCTAATATTATTTATCATCATAGTTTCAGTTAGGACGTTCTTACAGGCAGCACAAGATAAATATAATTTGGATTATCTGAAGGACGCATTACTCCTGGGCTAAATGGTCCGGATAATTCAAATAAAATGCGTTCACTATCTATAACTTTTAAAGCGTCAATCAGGAATTTAGCATTAAAAGCGATTCTTACATCTTTACCTTCCATTTCTACGCTAATCTGCTCAGATATTTTGCCTAACTCAGTTGTTTGATCAATTCTCAACTCATTATTTTCGACATTTATCCTTACAATATTAGCACTGCTCTTATCACGGGACAACAAGGAAGCTCTTTCTACAGCGTCAAGAAATTCTCTTACAGCTAAATATACTTTTGTTTCACATGTTTGAGGAATTACTTGTTTATAGTTGGGAAATTGGCCTTCAATTAGCCGTGAAACTAAATATATAGACCCAAATTGAAACACTACTTGATTATTACTATAACTGATCATTAAGTCTTCATCTTCGTCTCTTAGTAAGCGATAGATTTCTGATAGAGTTTTAGAAGGAATAATTCCACTGAATTTGGTTTCTTCGGAATTTGTTATTTCTGAAATAATATAAGCTAATCGATGTGTATCCGTAGCTACTAAGCGAATCGTTGAGTTCTCAATCTGCAAAAGTATGCCATTAAAAACTGGTCTGTTTTCTTCAGCAGCACAAGAGAAGATAGTCTGTCTGATCATATTTTTGAAGATCATTGTGGGCAAGGAAAATGATAAAGGTTCTATAAGATCCGGAAGCAAGGGGAATTCTTCAGGGTCATAGCCGTTTAGGACAATTTTTGACTGGTGATAACAAATTGTAATTGCCTGATCCCGTTCTTCTAATGAAATGGTCGTATCGGGTAATTTACGAACAACTTCCGTAAAAAGTTTAGCAGGAACAATCATTGTTCCCTCTTCAGTAACTTGAGCCGGAACGTCACAACGGATTCCTATTTCAAGATCAGTAGCCGCAAATTGTAAAGACTGGTTTTCAGCCTGAATTAAAATTCCTTGAAGTACAGGTAATGGATTTTTGTTAGATACGGCCCTTTGAACAGCATTTACACCAGAAAGCAGTGCATCTTTTGAGCAAAAGATTTTCATAATAAGCTTCCCTTCCTTTGATCTCCTTGTTCTAAACTGGGATTATCATTAATAAGATAATAGATAGTAGTTGTAGTAGTATTGCTTGTCAATATGTGCATAAGTCTATAGACATAACTAAACTGCTGATAAAAGAGATGTTGAAAAAGTTGTGGACAAACGGATGATATTATCCACGTGTCCACATACAAATTTTTTTAAGCTTTTATCAACAAGTTATTAACATTAAATACTTCTAATCCGATTGAATCTTTTGAATGATTTCATTGACTTTTTTCTCTAGTAATGGATCGTTAATCAAAGCCTGTGTGATTTTATCGTGTGCATGCATAACCGTAGTATGATCTCTGCCACCAAATTCTTCTCCGATTTTAGGTAAAGAGAAATCAGTAAGCTGGCGGGAAAGGTACATAGCAATTTGTCTTGGGAATGCTACGGCGCGGGTTCTTTTTTTAGCTTTAAAATCATTAGGGGATAAGTTAAAAAATCTTGCGACAGATTCTTGGATTATATCAATGGTTATCTGTTTAGTAGTATTAACAGGAATAATATCTTTTAATGCTTCTACGGCAACTTCAGCGGTTATAGGGATTGAACTAAGTGAGGCAAAGGCCATGACCCGGATAAGTGCTCCTTCAAGTTCACGTATATTGGAACGGATTTTGTCAGCAATATAAACCATCACTTCATTAGGAACTTGCAGATTTTCCATTTTCGCCTTTTTGCGCAGAATGGCTATTCTGGTTTCAAAATCAGGTGCTTGAATATCAGTGATTAAACCCCATTCAAAACGGGAACGTAAACGGTCTTCTAAGGTTGGAATTTCTTTTGGTGGGCGGTCTGAAGAAATAATGATTTGTTTATTAGCTTCATGAAGTGCATTAAATGTATGGAAAAACTCTTCCTGAGTCCGCTCTTTGCCAGCTAAAAATTGAATATCATCGATCAGAAGAATATCAACATTTCGGTAATGATTGCGGAATTCTTCGGGGTTCTCATCCCGGATTGAATCAATTAATTCGTTGGTAAACTTCTCGCTGGAAACATAAATAACTTTAGTATTGGGCGACCTTTGCAGGACATGATGACCTATAGCATGCATGAGATGAGTTTTTCCTAAACCAACCCCGCCATAAATAAAAAGAGGATTGTAAGATTTAGCAGGGGATTCTGCTACAGCCAATGAAGCTGCGTGTGCGAAACGATTACTATTACCTATGACAAAGGTATCGAAGGTATATTTGTTATTCAGGAAATTTGAAATAGGTTCAATTTGCTTAGGTATTGAAGGAGGAATAAGCTCAGATTGAATGATATCCTCACCATAAGTACCACTCGCAGGGGGTAAAATAAAACGAAGACTGACCGAATGGCCTAAAACAGATTGAACAGAGGAACGAATCATAGGTGCATAACGACTTTCCAACCAATCCTTAGCAAATTCATTGGGAACGCTAATGACAAGTGTATCTCCATCAATACTAAGAAGTCGCGTAGAACTCAACCAAGTTTCAAAGCTTGGCTTAGAAAGTTCACTTTTTAGTTTTCCCAGCGTTTCCTGCCACAATAAATGGAGTGAGTTCGGCTGTGGTGGCATTGACGGACCTCCCTTGTCTAAAAATGAAAAAATAATGACAATAAAAAAGTTATACACAAACTTATACACATTTGTGGATAACTTAAACAAATTACGTGTTGTGAATAAAAGAAAACACGAATTGTTGCGTCGTCGGGTACTGTAAAATTATAATATCAAGTTTTCTTGGGGTTATCAACAGGAATATAGTCGGTTTAGAAAATTATTCACACGTGGATAACTTTTTGGCGGAAGAGTTATCCACACTATGTCAAAGTCCTTTGCTTGACAGATCAAAATTCGTTAGAGTATAATCTCTAAGTAATGTTGTTGATTGATATTGAATGTCTTTTCGTTTGAAATAAAGGAGGTGTCGTTAAATTGAAGAGAACCTACCAACCGAAGAATCGGCGTCATAAGCGTGTTCACGGTTTTTTAAGTCGGATGAGTACGCCAACGGGGCGAAATGTTATAAAGCGCCGTCGTTTAAAGGGTCGGAAGAAGTTATCAGTTTAAGGCCGCAATTATGTGGCC